>NZ_JBHXRR010000017.1:38752-137640 GCF_042716665.1 Nocardia sp. NPDC058658 | reverse complement strand
CGGAAACGAGGTGAACGAACCCGCCCTCGAACTCAGCGCCTGACCCATTGAACCGAAGGATTTGCGTTACACCACTACTGGGGACTTGACCGCGTATAGTGCCCCGACGCGATGGTCGCTTGTGCCCTGGCATTCAGCGCGGTAGAGCGTCAGCCGGGCAGAACTCAGATGAGGCATGATCCGGTGTGGCATGGCAGTGCGGCTCCGATTCGGCTGATTGGTGCTACGCTGGTTCTTGTACAGCGGCAGACAGGATCTGTCGTTACTAGACCCCGAAAACCCCTACCCCGCTGGGTAGGGGTTTTCGCTGTTATCGGTGGTCTGGTCGCAGTCGACGTCACGGTCGGCAGTACCGCGTAACCGCCACATCGGCGCGCACATCGGTTAGCGTGCGGCGCGCGTCGGTCCCTCGGAAATTGCAACTGCCCCTTCGTTTTTCGCATGGGTGGTGGCGCTTGGGGCGAAGGTGAGGTCGACGCCGCCATCTGTTCGTACTGTCAGAGTGAGTTGCCCATCGTTGCGGAGCACTGTCGTCTGTATTGGGTCGGACGACGTGTTCCCGCCGACAACAGCGTCGAACCAGTCCAGAAACTCGGGGATCGTGCCGATCGTCGCGACGCGCTGATGAAGTGCGATTTGGTCGTGTCCGGAGACGAAAACGGCGCCGTGCACCTCCGTGCCGCACCCGCAACGGCAGGGTCTGCCGAAACCTGGAGTTGTGTCGTCGTCGTAGGTGATCGGATTACGGGCGCTGCGCGATTTCGCGGGCGCGAGTTCGTCGACGTAGGTCTGCCAGACAGGGTGGTCCTTGTCGAGCAGTTTGCCTACGATGGTCCGACGCCCCGGTCGGCCTACTGCATCGATGATCTCGTCGATCTGAGCGGCCATCACGATTCGCCCAGTCTTGTTGTACGAGAAGAGCACATACTGTTCGCGATCGGCCCGTGCTCCCAGTGCGTAGTAGCCGCGGTTGGACCGCCAGTTCTCTTCGAGCGACCGGTGCTCGTCCCAGCCGTAGAAGTTGCGTTCGAGTGGATCTGTCGGGTCGTCCGCAGGCAAGGCTGGGGTCAACTTGATGTGCAACATCCAAATACCTTCTGCGCCTAGGCCGCCCGGTGTGGCAACGTGCGATCACAGTGTGCATCCAGCTCGACGTTGAGTCAACGCCTAGCTGGCTCGGTTATTGAAGCACGAGGCGCCCGTTGCTCAGTGTCAAGCGGCAGAGCTGCGACCCGTGGAAGCGGTTTCGCGCAGTTCAGGCCCACCGTCGAATAGTTGCACAGCTAAGCAGTTCATCGGCGTACGCGGGATGCTCCTCGGTTGTGGGAGTGCGCTCGCGCGCGCAAGGCCCCTGGATATGTGGCACGTATGCCACAAATATGTGCGCGAGGGGGGACTTGAACCCCCACGTCCGTGGACACCAGAACCTAAATCTGGCGCGTCTGCCAATTTCGCCACTCGCGCTTGGATGTGTACGACCGTCCAAACTCTACCGGGCGAATCGGGCTGTGCGAAGCGTTGGGTCGGCGTGGCGTACTCGTGGGTAACACTACCTGGGATTATAACGATTCGGTAAACCTCAATGTGAGGGGTGCTCATGTTTGAGAACTCGGGTAACGGTCCGGACCTGCGCGTTCAAACATGAGGTGGAGTCATGTTTCAGAAGGTTTTGGTACGGGCGTGCAGAAATACTGGGGAGTAGGGGGCGATGTGGTCGGAAACGTGAGGCTTTCCTCATGATTTTGTGCGATTGTGGCTCTCAACAGGCCCGAGGGGCTGCCGGATACGTGCGCGTGCCGTCGGTGGGCGACACGCCAGGAGAAGGAAGTCGAGCGTCTTGACGATCAACGAGAGCACCGAAATCGGCAGGGGAGCGACCGCGAAGGCGAATGGTCGCAGCCAGGCGAAGGGTGCCCGCGTGGCGCTGCTGGAGCAGCTGCGCAATGGCGTGGGATACGCGTTGGCGTTCGGCGGACAGGGCGCGCAGTGGCTGCGCGAGCTCGAGGAGATCGGGCGTGACAGCGCGCTGGAGCCCGAGCTGACCTCGCTGGTGAACGAGGCCTCCGTGCTGATCGAGCCGGTGGCGACCCAGTTGCTGGTGGTGCGGCCCGGCGGTTTCGATCCAATGGGCTGGGTGCTCGAGAGCGAGCTCGACGAGCCGGAGGAGCCGTCGTCGGCGCCCGCGGACTCGGTGCTGCGCTCGGTGGCGGTGTCGATGCCCGGCGTGCTGCTGGCTCAGCTCGCGGCGATCAGGGCGCTCGGGCTGCAGGGTCTCGACCCGGCCGAGCACGCGCCGGTCGCGATCATCGGACATTCGCAGGGACTGTTCGCGGCGGCGGCGGTCGAGGCGGGCGGCACGCGCGACGCGGAGCTGCTGGCCATCGCCCAGCTCGTCGGTGCGGCGGCCGGGCTCGTCGCGCGCAGGCGTGGGTTGATGCCGGTGGGCGAGCGCTCGCCGATGGTCGCGGTGTCGAATGTCGATCCCGTGCAGCTGCGGGCGATTGTCACCGAGGTCGCCGAAGGCGTGGATCCGGCGATTGCGGCGGTGGTGTCGATTCGCAACGGCCGCAGGCGCGTCGTGCTCTCGGGTGCGCCCGCGCAGATCGATCGGGTGCGCACGCGTTGCGCGCAACTGCACGACGAGCAGACCCGGGAGCGGGAGAGCAAGGCTCGTGGCGGTGCCGTGTTCGCGCCCGTGTTCGAGGACATCTCCGTCGACGTGGCCTTCCATCACCCGGCGCTGGCCGAGACCGTCGAACTGGTCGCGGGCTGGGCTCGCCAATGTGAGCTCGACGCCGACCTCGCCGCCGCGCTGACCCAGCAGGTGCTGGTCGACCCGATCGACTGGGTCGCCACCGTGGACGCCGTGGTCGACGCGGGCGCGCAGTGGATCCTCGATCTCGGCCCCGGCGACCTGCTGTCGCGGGTGACCGGCGGCTCGCTCAAGGGCACCGGTGTCGGCGTGATCGCCGCCGCCACCCGCGCGGGCCAGCGCAGCCTGCTCACCCCGGGCGCCGCGCCCGAGCTGTCGACGCCGTGGTCGGCGTTCGCGCCCAAGCCGGTGCGTCTGCCCGACGGCCGTATCGTCGTCGAGACCGCGTTCACCAAGCTCACCGGCCGCTCGCCGATCCTCCTGGCAGGCATGACCCCGACCACCGTCGACGCGAAAATCGTTGCGGCCGCGGCCAATGCGGGGCACTGGGCCGAGCTGGCCGGTGGCGGTCAGGTGACCGAGCAAATCTTCGCCGACCGGGTCACCGAGCTGCGCGCACTGCTGCAGCCGGGTCGCGCGGTGCAGTTCAACTCGCTGTTCCTCGACCCCTACCTGTGGAAGCTGCAGCTCGGCGGCAAGCGGCTGGTGCAGAAGGCGCGGGCGGCGGGTGCGCCGATCGACGGCGTGATCGTCACCGCGGGTATCCCCGAACTCGACGAGGCCGTCGCGCTGATCGGTGAGCTGACCGAGGCGGGCATCAGCCACGTCGCGTTCAAGCCGGGCACCGTCGCCCAGATCAAGGCCGTGCTGCGCATCGCCGATGCCGTGCCGGACTACCCGGTGATCATGCACATCGAAGGCGGCAAGGCCGGCGGTCACCATTCGTGGGAAGACCTCGACGACCTGCTGCTGGCCACCTACGCCCAGCTGCGCGCCCACGCCAACGTGGTGATCTGCGTCGGTGGCGGCATCGGCACCCCCGAGCGCGCCACCGACTACCTCACCGGCACCTGGTCCACCGGCTACGGCTACCCGATCATGCCCCTCGACGGCGTACTGATCGGCACCGCGGCGATGGCCACCCTCGAGGCGACCACCGCCCCCGAGGTCAAGCAGCTGCTCGTCGACACCCCCGGCACCCCTGACTGGGTCGGTGCAGGCACCGCCAGCGGCGGAATGGCTTCTGGGCGCAGCCAATTGGGCGCCGACATCCACGAGATCGACAACGCCGCCTCGCGCACCGGCCGCCTGCTCGACGAGGTCGCAGGCGACGCCGAGGCCGTGGCGAGCCGTCGCGCGGAGATCATCGCCGCGCTCGACGCCACCGCCAAGCCCTATTTCGGTGACGTCGCCACGATGACCTACCAGCAGTGGCTGGAACGCTATGTGTCCCTGGCTGTTTCGAGCGACGTCCCGATCTCGTTCGATTGCGGCAGCGATATCGGTGACGCGATCCGCGACGCCACCCGCTCGGACTGGCTCGACATCAGCTGGCGTGACCGTTTCGCGGAGATGATGCGGCGCACCGAATCCCGGCTCAACCCGGCCGACAGCGGCGAGATCGACACCCTGTTCGCCGACGACGAGGCCTTCGAACACCCGGTGCAGGCGCTGTGCGCGCTGAAGAAGCAGTACCCGTCGGTCGCCGACACCGTGCTGCATCCGGCCGACGTGCCGTTCTTCTTCTCCCTGTGCAAGACCCCGGGCAAGCCGGTGAACTTCGTCCCCGTCGTCGACGCCGACGTGCGCCGCTGGTGGCGGTCGGATTCGCTGTGGCAGGCCCATGATCCGCGCTACTCGGCCGATCAGGTGTGCGTCATTCCCGGCACCGTCGCCGTCGCGGGGATTACTCGCGTGGACGAGCCGGTAGGCGAACTGCTCGACCGCTTCGAGCAGGACACCGCGTACAGCCTGGTCAGGGCCGGTGTGGTCCCCGAACCGGTCGACGCGCGCCGCACCGCAGGCGTCGTCGCAGGCCCGATCGACACAGTGCTCGCCGCCCCCGACGTGCAGTGGGCGGGCCGCACCACCGTCAACCCGGTGCACCGCCTCGGTGATGTCTCGGAGTGGACCGTCGAGCAGGGGAGCGCGGTGCATCACGGCACCGGCGCCATCCTGACCGAAACCACCGGTCCCGAAAGCGAATTCAGCTACGTGGAGCTGACGGTGCCGCTGGCCCGTGACTCCGTGCGGATTCGGATCACCGTGCCCGCGAGCGTGTATTCCGGTGGCGCGCCGGTGATCACCGACGCCGATGCCGAGATCGCGATGTCGGCTCTGCTCGGCGTGGCCGCGGGCAAGGCGCTGCCCGAGGTGAAAGCCGGTGTGGCGCACCTCAACCTGGCCTGGATGCCGGATCTCATCGCCGACCACGCCGGTGTCACCGGTTCGGGTCTGCCCGACACCCTCAGCACCCTCGGCCGCACCGCTCCCGACGTGCTCGTCGGTGCGTGCTGGCCCGCGGTGTTCGCGGTGCTCGGCGCGGCCCGCACGCCGGTCGGTGGCTCCGTGATCGAGGGCATGCTGGACCTGGTCCACCTCGATCATCAGATCGAGCTGCTGAGCGAACTGCCTGCCGAGACAAGCATTCTCGTCGTCCGCGCCGAGGGTGGCGCGGTGGTCGACACCGATATGGGTCGCGTGGTCGAGGTCGTGGTGAACATCGGCCTGATCCTCGATCAGGGACTCGACGCCACCCCGCTCGCCCGCCTCGTCGAACGTTTCGCCATCCGCGGCCGCAACGGTGCGGGCGAGCTCACCGACCCGCCGCGCGCAGCAGGTGCGGTGTCGGACAACGCCACCGACACCCCGCGCCGCCGTCGCCGCGATGTGCAGATGGCCGCCCCCCGCGCCATGCACGCCTTCGCCGCAGTCTCCGGCGATCACAACCCGATCCACACCTCCGACGCCGCCGCCAAACTGGCCGGCCTCGGCAGCCCGATCGTGCACGGCATGTGGCTCTCGGCCGCAGCCCAGCACGCGGTGGTAGCACTGGATCCCGAAAGCTCCGTTCCCGCACGCACTCTCACGGCATGGACCACCAGGTTCCTCGGCATGGTGCGCCCCGGCGCGACCGTGGACGTGCGGGTGGAACGGATCGCGGTGGACGCGGGCGCGGAGATCGTCGAGGTCTCCTGCCGCGTCGACGGTGACCTGGTCATGACCGCGACCGGGCGCACCGCCGCCCCGAAGACCGTGTACGCCTTCCCGGGTCAGGGCATCCAGCGCAAGGGGATGGGCCTGGACGCGCTGACCCGCTCGAAGGCGGCCAAGCGAGTGTGGGAGCGTGCCGACGCGCACACCCGCGACGCCCTCGGTTTCTCGATCCTGGCGGTGGTGCGCGACAACCCCACCTACCTCAAGGCGCGCGGTGTCGAACACCGTCACCCGGACGGCGTGCTGCACCTGACCCAGTTCACCCAGGTCGCGATGGCGACCCTCGGTGTCGCCCAGGTCGCCGAGCTGCGGGAAGCGGGTGCGTTCGTCGAAGGTGCGATGCTGGCCGGGCACTCGGTCGGTGAGTACAACGCCCTCGCCGCCGTTGCCGGTGTGCTGCCACTGGAAGCCGTGCTCGAGGTGGTGTTCCAGCGTGGTTCGGCCATGCACGAGCTCGTGCCGCGTGATGCGCAGGGACGCAGTGACTACCGGATGGCTGCTATTCGCCCGTCGCAGATCGGGCTGCCCGACGCCGAGGTGATCGACTTCGTCAACGGCATCGGCGCCGAAACCGGCGAATTCCTCGAGGTCGTGAACCTGAACCTGCGCGGCTCCCAGTACGCCATCGCGGGCACGGTCGCCGGGCTCGAAGCCCTGGAAACCGAAATCGATCGCCGCCGTGCCGAATTCGGCGGCAAGCGGGCCTTCATCCTGGTGCCCGGCATCGACGTGCCGTTCCACTCCTCGGTGCTGCGCGACGGTGTGCCGGAGTTCCGGCACAAGCTCGGTCAGTTGCTGCCCGCCGAGGTGCACCCGGAAGTCCTTGTCGGACGCTACATTCCGAACCTCGTGCCGCGTCCGTTCTCGCTGGATCGCGAATTCCTCACCGAGATCGCCGAACTCGTGCCGTCCGAGCCCCTGGCCGCCGTGCTGGCCGACTTCGACAGCTGGGCCAAGCGTGATGCCGAACTGTGCCGTGTGGTGCTGATCGAGCTTCTCGCCTGGCAGTTCGCCAGCCCGGTGCGCTGGATCGAAACCCAGGACCTGCTGTTCACCGACGCCGCGCACGGTGGTCTCGGCGTCGAACGATTCGTCGAGGTCGGTCTCGGTGCCACCCCGACCGTAGCGAACCTGGCCACGCAGACGTTGAAGCTGCCCGCGTTCGGTGGGGCGACCGTCGAGGTCGTCAACGTCGAACGGGACGCCGCGGTCGTCTACTCGACAGACATCGATCCGGCCCCGGTCGAGGACATCGACGAGACGCCGGTCGAGGCAACAACCCAGGCTGCGGCCCCCGTCGCCGCTGCCGCCCCGGTCGCCACCGGTGGCCCGCGCCCCGACGACATCTCCTTCAGCGCCGCCGACGCCACCCGCGTGCTCATCGCGCTGTGGACCAAGCTGCGCCTGGACCAGATCGGCCCCGTCGACACCATCGAAGGCCTCTGCGACGGTGTCTCCTCACGGCGCAACCAGCTCCTCGTCGACCTCGGCGCGGAACTGTCCCTCGGTGCCATCGACGGCGCCGCCGACGCCGACATGGGCGCACTCGCGGCCACCGTCGAACGCCTGGCCCGCACCTACAAGCCCTTCGGCACCGTGCTCACCGACGCCATCGGCGACCACCTGCGCAAGGTCTTCGGCCCCTCCGGCAAGCGGCCCGCCGCCATCGCCGACCGGGTCAAGAAGGTCTGGGAACTCGGCGACGGCTGGGCCAGCCACGTCACCGCCGAGGTCTCGCTCGGCACCCGTGAAGGTGCCAGCGTGCGGGGCGGCGACCTCGGCGGTCTCGCCGGTGGCGCACTCAGCGACGCGGCGTCGGTCGACGCCGCCATCGACGCCGCGGTGCAGGCCGTGGCGGCCCGTCGCGGTGTCGCCGTTTCGCTGCCCTCCGCGGGCGGCGCGGCAGGCGGCACCGTCGACGCGGCCGCACTGGGTGAGTTCACCGAGCAGATCACCGGACGCGACGGCGTGCTCGCCACCGCGGCCCGGGTCGTGCTCGAACAGCTCGGCCTCAGCGAGAAGATCAGCGCACCCGAGGCGACTCCCGACACCCTCGCCGACCTCGTCTCGGCCGAATTGGGTTCGGACTGGCCGCGTTTGGTCGCTCCCGCGTTCGACGCCCGCAAGGCCGTCCTCATCGACGACCGCTGGGCCACCGCCCGCGAGGACCTCGCGAAGATGTGGCTCGGTGACGACGCCACCACCGCCGCGCAGCCGATCGACGGCTTCACCGGCGCCGGGGAAGCTGTTGCCGCCCAGGCGAACTGGTGGCGGCAGCGGGCCATGCACGAGGCCCGTTCGGTGCTGGCCGGGGTGTACGCGCAGATCGCGAAGGTCGCGCTCGACACCACCGAGCCGGGCCTGTGGTCCGACGATCTCGCCGTGATCACCGGCGCCAGTAAGGGTTCCATCGCGGCAGCGGTCACCGGCAAGCTCCTCTCCGGCGGCGCGACCGTGGTGGTCACCACCTCGGGTCTCAACGACGAGCGCCTGAGGTTCTACCGATCGCTGTACCGCGACAACGCCCGCCACGGCGCGGCGCTGTGGGTGGTCCCGGCCAATATGGCCTCCTACCAGGACCTCGACGCGCTGATCGACTGGGTCGGCACCGAGCAGGTCGACAATGCGGGCGGCGCCAAGATCAAGGTCAAGGACGCCATGACCCCGACGATGCTGCTGCCGTTCGCGGCACCGCGCGTCGCCGGTGACCTCGCCGACGCGGGCGCCCGCGCGGAAATGGAAATGCGCGTGCTGCTGTGGTCGGTGGAACGGCTGATCGGCGGCCTGTCGGCCCTCGGTGCAGACCACGATGTGGACGCGAAACTGCATGTGGTGCTGCCGGGTTCGCCCAACCGCGGCCTCTTCGGCGGCGACGGCGCCTACGGCGAATCCAAGGCCGCACTCGACGCGGTGGTCTTGAAGTGGAAGGCCGAGAAGTCCTGGGCCGCACGGGTGACCCTCGTGCACGCGCTGATCGGTTGGGTGCGCGGCACCGGGCTGATGGGCCACAACGACCCCATGGTCGAGGCCGTCGAGAAGGCGGGCGTGCAGACCTGGTCGACCGCCGAGATGGCCGACGAACTGCTCAAGTGGTGCACCTCGCGGGCCCGTCAGGTGACACTCACCGGCCCGCAGCAGATCGACCTCACCGGCGGTCTGGCGCGCGCCAAGCTCGACCTCCCCGCACTCGCCAAGCAGGCGCAGGAGGCCGTCGCGGAGAAGACGGAAGAAGTCGCGGACAGGGCGACCATTTCCGCGCTTCCCGCACCGCCGACCCTGAGTTCGGCACTGCCCGTGCCGGATTGGGCCCCGGTCACCGCGGACCTGAGCGAGATGGTCGTCATCGTCGGCGCCGGTGAGCTGGGCCCGTACGGTTCCTCGCGCACCCGCTTCGAGATGGAGGTCGAAGACAAGCTCTCGGCTGCGGGCGTGCTCGAACTGGCCTGGACCACCGGTCTGATCCGCTGGGAGAACGAACCCAAGCCGGGCTGGTACGACACCGAATCCGGTGACTTCGTGCCGGAAGCCGAAGTGGCCGAGCGCTACCACGACACCGTCGTCGAACGCTGCGGTGTACGCCGCTACGAAGACGACGGCGCCATGCTCGACAACGCCGCCCCGCTGCTGACCTCGGTGTTCCTCGATCAGGACCTGTCGTTCACCGTCGCCAGCGAGGCCGAGGCGCGGGCCTTCGCCACCGCCGATCCCGAGCACACGGTGATCAGCCCCGTCGAGGGTTCGGGCGACTGGACCGTTACCCGTCAGGCGGGCACCGAGATTCGCGTGCCGCGCAAGGCGAAACTGTCCCGCGTGGTCGGCGGTCAGATCCCGACCGGCTGGGACCCCACCATCTGGGGCGTCTCGGCCGATATGGCCGCCTCGATCGACCGCGTCGCGCTGTGGAACATCGTCTGCACCGTGGACGCGTTCGTCGGCGCCGGTTTCAGCCCCGACGAGCTGATGAGCTGGGTGCACCCGAGCCTGGTGGCCAATACCCAGGGCACCGGCATGGGTGGCATGTCCTCGATGCGCTCGCTCTACGTCGACAACCTGCTCGGCGAACCGCGTCCGAACGACATCCTCCAGGAGGCACTGCCCAACGTCGCTCTCGCGCACGTGGTGCAGTCCTACGTCGGCAGTTACGGCGCGATGGTGCACCCGGTCGCGGCGTGCGCCACGGCTGCGGTCTCGGTCGAGGAAGGCGTCGACAAGATCCGGCTCGGCAAGGCTGAAGTCGTGGTCGCCGGCGGCTTCGACGACCTGGGTATCGAGGGCATCGTCGGCTTCGGTGACATGTCGGCCACCGCCGACTCGGCGAGCATGCGCGCCAAGGGCATCAGCGACCGCTACTTCTCCCGCGCCAACGATCGCCGTCGCGGCGGGTTCGTCGAATCCCAAGGTGGCGGCACCGTACTGCTGGCCCGCGGTGACGTGGCCGTGGAGATGGGGCTGCCGGTGCTCGGCGTCGTCGCCTTCGCCCAGTCCTTCGCCGACGGCGTCCACACCTCCATCCCCGCACCGGGTCTCGGCGCGCTGGGTGCGGGGCGTGGCGGCAGCGGCTCGCGACTGGCGGCCGAACTGCGCAAGCTCGGCGTGACCCCCGACGACATCGCGGTGATCTCCAAGCACGACACCTCCACTGCCGCCAACGATCCCAACGAGTCGGAGCTGCACGAGCGGCTCGCGGGCGCGCTGGGTCGCACCGAGGGCGCACCGCTGTTCGTGGTCTCACAGAAGAGCCTCACCGGCCATGCGAAGGGCGGCGCGGCAGCGTTCCAGCTCATCGGGCTGTGCCAGGTGCTGGAAAACGGTGTCGTGCCGCCGAACCGGAGCCTGGACTGCGTCGACGAGAAGATGGCCGCCTACCCGCACCTGGTGTGGGCGCGCGAGCCGCTGCGCTTCGGCGAGAAGTTCGCGCTGAAGGCGGGTCTGGTGACCTCGCTCGGCTTCGGTCACGTGTCCGGTCTGCTCGCGGTGGTGCATCCGCAGGCGTTCCTGGCCGCGATCGAACCGGGTGCGCGGGCCGAGTACCAGGAGCGGGCGCAGCAGCGTGCGCTCGCGGGCAGGCAGCGGTTCGCCGAGGCCATGTGCGGTGGGTCGGCGCTCTACGAGAAGCCCGCCGATCGTCGACTGGGCGCGGAAGGCACGCCGGCCAAGCAGATTCGTCAGCTGGAAGCCGACATGCTGCTCTCGCCGCAGGCACGCCTGGACAGCGACGGGCGCTACCGCGCGGATGGCTTCGGTTGTGGCACGGGGCAAATCGCCGCGCAGCCGACCGAAGCGTCGTAGGCTGCCGCTTCGTGACGATTCTCGGTATCGGCTTGGACCTGGTGACCATCTCCGAGTTCGCCGAACAGCTGCAACGGCCCGGGTCGACCATGCTCAGGGAGACATTCACCGCTGGTGAACGTCGCTACTGCCAGAGCAAACAGACCGACCCGGCCCGCAGCTTCGCCGCACGCTGGGCCGCGAAGGAGGCGGTGCTCAAAGCCTGGGCAACGTCTCGCTTCGCGCGCAGTCCCCAGATCGGCGACAACCCGTATCCACTGATCGAAGTCGTCAACGACGCGTGGGGCAGGCCGAGCATCAAACTGCACGGCCTCGCCGCGGAATTCCTGCCCCGCGTGCGGGTGCACCTGTCGTTGACCCACGACGGTGACACCGCCGCGGCGATGGTGGTGCTGGAAGACCCGGGTGAACTGGCCGACCTCATCGAGGGACGTATCAGCACCAGTCAGCGCGACAACTGATTTCGCGAGAACATGGGTAACTCGCCGGGGACATCCAGAACTCGGCGAGTTACCCACCGCAGGCCCGATTGAGACCTCGAGCGCACTCAGCTGTCGGCTGAATCCTCGGGGAGGCGGGACTGCTGCCGTGATTCCTTTTCTGCCACAAGCAGATATGCGACCATCAAACGCTTGAGTTCGGCGACGGCGTCTTTGTTGGACTGATCTTCCTGCACCGAGAAATTCAGCATCGAATACACCACGTGCACCAGCACTTCGGCCATCATCGTGCGCCGGGCGGGTGGCGTGCGCGGGGTCAGCGGCCGCAGCATCTGCGAGACGACCGCCGCGAATTCCTTCTCGTGCAGCGCGCCCGTGGCCCGCGTCGACGGGGTCGACTGCATCGCCAACCACACCTCGCGCCGGGACGGGTCGGTGGTCCACAGGTTCGCCATGTGGTCGACGAACTGGTTCATGTGCCGCAACCAGTCCAGTGAAGGCACTTCACCGTGGAAGTCGGCCAGCTCGCGCGACACCGCGACCAGGTCCTGGCGATTGAGTTCGCAGACGATCACGTACTTGTTGGCGAAGAACTGGTACAGCGTGCCGATCGGCACCTCGGCGCGCTGGGCGACCTCTTCACAGGTGAACGATTCGAAACCCACCTCGGTGAGCAGTTCGCGCGAGGACGCCAGCAGCGCGTCGAACTTGCGCTTGCTGCGTTCCTGGGTCGGCCGCTTGCGCGGCATCAACTCCTGCGGGTCGTCCTGCAATTCCAGCGCAGGGTCCGGACGGCTCTGCGGTGACCGGGCCTGCGCGTGTACTTCCACCCATCCAGGCTAGCGGTATCCGCACGTCCGCGACACGCCTCTACCGACAGCGTGTCAACAACTGCTCTCATTCCCGACCCATCCACACCCTGACCGGTGACGAATCATCAGATAAGTGTGCGTCTATTGAACACCGACGCGTCAGCGTTCCTCAGCCAGCGCATGGCCGGAGCGAATGCGGAGGTACGCGTATCCGCATGCTTGTTCGCGGCTGAACGCTCACGCCGCACCAGACCTACCGCGAAGAGACGGACCCGTGCGGTCCCGTCCCGCACCGTTTCGCTCAGGGGAAGGGCAAGGCTTGTGGCAGCAGGATCTGTGGTAACGCTCGGCGTCAGCACCGAGCGGGGAGCCGTACACGCGGTCGCGTTCGCCGACACCGGCGTCACTCTGACGGACCGGATGTTGCTGCGGCGCACCGTTCGTGCGGGTGGGGACGGGAAAGCCGACGTGGCGGCGGCGGTGCACACCGCGCTCGACGCGATCGCGACCGAACTCGACGACGAGCACGAGATTGCCGGGGTGGCAGTCAGTTACCGCGACGCGAACGAGCGGCGCGCGATCGTGACCCGGTTGGCGGAGACCGAATGGGGTACGGCCTCACTGGTTTCGGCGAAGTCGGCGCATCTGTTCGTCGCGGGCGCGATGACCTGGCTCGACGAGTTCGACAACCTGCTGGTCTACGAGGCGGTGCCCGGCTACCAGGCGATGACGTTGATCGACCCGGGTCGCCACCGCGTCCTCGCCGCCTACTCGCAGACCGGCGCGCCGACGCCCGACGCCTTGCGTGCCGGTGTGTCGTCGGCGTGGGACCAGTTCGAGGCGGCATCGGTGAAGCCCAGCGCGGTGGTGCTGATCGGTTCGTCGTCGGACGCGCCCGCGGTGCGCGACGCGGCCGCCGGATTCGGGGTGCCGGTACTGCCGTGTCGATTGGCGCCGTTCGCGCCCGCCGCCGGTGCCGCGCTGGTCGCGCTCGGTGACACGGTCGTGGTGCCGATCTCGGCCGGTTCGCGGTCCAAGCGCGGGACCGCGATGGTGGCCGCGGCGGCGAGCGTGCTGGCAGGCGGGCTCGTCGCGGGCGGTTCGTACGCGGTGATGAACGGCGGGCCGACGGTGGTCGACAACACCGCGGTGTCGTCGGAGCCCGGTGCCGCGACGGCGCCGGTCATTCCGCAAGCCCCCCGGACGCACGAAGCCGCCTCGGTCGAGACCGGGTCGAACGGCGGCGTCGGTTCCAACAGCGGGTTGCAGGTGAGCCCGGCCGAGGAGTCGACCACCTCGCAGTACGAGACGATGTCGCCGAATCCGCAGTTGGTGAACCCGGGCGAGTTCCCCCTCGACTACCCGACGCAGCTGTACGGGGATGCGCCGCAAGAAGATCCGCTGCCGCTCGAACCCGCGGTGCCTGTCGTTCCGCAGATCCCCGCGGCGGCACCGACCCTGCCGGGCACCGGCATTCCACTCGGGATGCAGCCTGCCCAGGCTGTCACGCCGGAAGGCCCGACCACCGCGTCGGCCGACTGACAACTCGAAGGGGCAGCGCCGCACGTGCGCTGCCCCTTCGTCGCGTTCAGACGCTGGTGCGCCGCCGGAACAGCACCCCGGCCGCGAGGTAACCGACCAGCGCGATCCCCGCGCACCACAGCACCGCCAGCAACCCGCTGTTACCGATCGGCGTGCCCATCAACAACCCGCGCACCGTCTCGATCACCGGCGTCACCGGCTGGTTCTCGGCGAACCAGTGCAGCCACGTCGGCATCGACGAGGTCGGGACGAACGCCGAACTCACGTACGGCAGGAACATGAACACGAACGTGAAACCGTTGGCCGCCTCCGGGTTTCGCGCCAGCAGACCCAGCGCCGCCGACAACCACGACAGCGCGAACACGAACATCGCCAGCACCCCGAATACGCCGAGCCAGTGCAGCGGATCGGCGGTCGGCCGGAAACCGAGCAGCACCGCCACTCCGAGCACGATCGTGGAGGTGATCAGATTGCGGAGCACGCTCTCGGCGACATGCCCGGTGAGCACCGCCGAGCGGGCGATGGCCATGGTGCGGAATCGGTCGATGATGCCCTCGGCCAGATCCGTCGACAGCGCCACCGCGGTGGTCGCCGCACCGAAACCCGCGCACAGCAGGACGATTCCGGGCACCACGTAGTCGATGTAGTCGCCGGGGCCGACGTCCATCGCGCCGCCGAACACGTAGACGAACATCAGCAGGATGATCACCGGCAGGGCGACGGTCATGATCATCGTGTCGGGACTGCGCAGGGTGTGGCGGATATTGCGATCCAGCATGGTGGCCGAATCCTGGACTGTGCGAGTGGCATTCATGCCGCGACCTCGGTTCGTTCGGTGAGTGCGAAGAAGACATCGTCGAGATCAGGGGTGTGCACGCTCAGCTGTTCGATCGCGATGCCGAGGTCGGCGAACCGGTCGAGGAGCTGTTTGATCTCCGCGGCGCTGCCGTCGCACGGCACCTGCAGGGTCAGCTGGTCGGCATCGGCCTGTCCGCCCGCGCGGGGGTCGAGTGCGTCCGTGGCGGCGGTGAGCAGGGCGCGGTCGGCGAAGCGGAATCGGATGTGGCCGCCCGGGACCAGGCGTTTGAGTTCGTCCGGGGTGCCGTCGGCGACGATACGGCCGTGGTCGAGCACGGCGATGCGGTCGGCTAGCTGATCGGCCTCCTCCAGGTACTGGGTGGTGAGCACGATGGTCGTCCCCTCGGCGGCCAATTCCCTGATGGCAGACCACAGGTCGCGTCGGCTGCGCGGATCGAGGCCGGTGGTCGGCTCGTCGAGGAAGACCATGCGTGGTTTGCCCATCAGGCTCATCGCGAGGTCGAGTCGGCGACGCATGCCGCCCGAATAGGAGGCGACGGGTTTGTCGGCGGCCTCGACCAGGTCGAAACGTTCGAGCAGTTCGGCGCCGCGCCTTCGGGTTTCGTCTTTGCCGAGGTGCAGCAATCGGCCGGTGAGGCGCAGGTTCTCGGTGCCGGTGAGCACCCCGTCGACGGCGGCGTACTGGCCGGTGACGCCGATCAGCCTTCGGATGGTTTCGGGGTCGGCGGCCAGGTTGTGTTCGAAGACGTCGACCTCGCCGCGGTCGGGGCTGATCAGGGTGGCGAGGATGCGGATCAGGGTGGTCTTGCCCGCTCCGTTGGGTCCGAGCAGGGCGAAGACCGTGCCTGCGGCGATGTCGATGTCGAGGTCGTCCAGCACGACATGGGAGCCGAAAGTCTTGCGCAGCCGGCGGATCGAGAGCGCGGGTGGTCGTTCGGATGGCATGAGTTCTCTCCGATCGAGAAACTGTTTATGTTGTATATATCGTTTATAGGCTAAACAGTTCTTGGGCGCAAGAGTGGCCGGGCTAGAGTCGAGGCGAGCAGAGGAGGCAGATGACGACGTCCGGCGACACAGCGCTCCCGAGAGCGGTCGAGCTGATGTGGGGGCTCGAGCAGCCCGGCGGGCGCGGGCCCAAACGGGCGCTCACCCTCGACCAGATCCTCGACGCCGCTATCGCGGTAGCCGATGCCGAGGGGTACGCGGCGCTGTCGATGAACCGGGTCGCCAAGCAGCTCGGATTCACCGCGATGTCGCTGTACCGGTACGTCGACAGCAAGAACACGCTGATCGACCTGCTGATGGACCGCGTCGTCGGCCCGCCACCCGCTGTCGCGGATCCGGCGTCATGGCGGTCCGGGCTCGAGCAGTGGGCGCGCGCGGAGTTCGCGCGGCTGGGGCGTCATCCCTGGTGGCTCGACATTCCGATGAGCAGGCCGCCGATGGGCCCGAACAATATGGCGTGGCTGGAGACCGCCCTCGGCATGCTCGCCGGGGCGGACGTACCGGAGCCGGTCAAGCTCCAGCTGGTGATGAATCTGTCGATGTTCGTGGTCGGTAAACGGCGCTTCCTGCGGGACCTGCAGGAAGAGGAGGGCGGCGACTTCGCCTCGGTGATGACCAGGGTGCTCGACCCACAGCGCTTCCCCTCGGTGTCGGCCGCCCTCGCCTCCGCCGCATTCGATGACGACGACGCCGACATCGATTGGGAGCAGGCCGATTTCGAATTCGGCCTGGCCCGGTTGCTCGACGGTTACGAGGTCTTCATCGCCGGCTTCGGCGACTAGACCGACAGGTCGCGGCGCAACTTCGCGACATGACCGGTGGCACGCACGTTGTACTGGGCCACCTCGATCTTGCCCTTCTCGTCGACCACGAACGTGGAGCGGATCACGCCGGTCACGGTCTTGCCGTACATCATCTTCTCGCCGAACGCGCCCCATTCTTTGAGCACCTCGCGCTCGGGGTCGGACAGCAGTGGGAAGGTCAGGCCCTCGTTGTCACGGAATTTCGCCAGCTTGGCGGGCTTGTCGGGGGAGATGCCGAGCACCTCGAGGCCCGCGCCACCCAGCTCGGCCAGATTGTCGCGGAAATCGCAGGCCTGCTTGGTGCAGCCGGGGGTGCTGGCGGCAGGGTAGAAATAGACGATCACCTTGCGGCCGCGGTAATCCGACAGCGACACGTCGTTGCCGTCGGCGTCGGGCAGCGTGAACTCGGGGGCGGTGTCTCCGGGAGACAGGCGTTGGTTGTCGGTCACCACCGCACGGTAACCGACCGGTCCGACAAGACGCATGGATAGACTCGGTGACGAGCAGCAGACATTTACCTGGAGGTGACGGTGGCCAAGGACGACACCGACCGGATCGAACGCGAGATCGAGATCGCGCGTACCCGGTTGGCGACCACGCTCGACGAACTGGCGGTGCGCGCGGATCCACAACGGATCGCCGACGACACCAAGAACATGGTGGTCGCCAAGTTGAACGAGCCGAAGGTCAAATACACGCTGATCGGAGCGGGCGCCCTCGTGGCGGGCCTGGTCCTGATCAAGATCTTCCGCCGCTGAACCAGTAGGACGGACAACAAGAACACCCGATGCGGCACATGCCACATCGGGTGTTCTTGTCTACTGGCGCAACCACCACGGTTTTCGGCCGCCTCGGATCCGAGGGGCGAGACGTAACGCCGAAGGCGCAGTATCGCCCCTCGGATTCGAGGCACAAGGGGCCGAAAACCTCGAGGCGCCAGCCTCCAAAATTACTGCGTGGGGCAGGCGAGGCCGTCGCCGTCGGGGTCGAGGTGCGGTGAGTAGCCGGCCTCGCCACGGAACAGCGGCGCGCGACCCGCGGCCATCGCGTCGTCACAGCTGCGGAACGCGCCACCGGCCGAACCGGACTGGACCAGGTTGGCCGAGCCGGTTGCGCCGAGAATGGAGTCGAAGCTGGACGACCCGGTGCCGGCCGAACCCGCGAACGGGTTGGCGCTGGCAACGGGAGCGGCGATCAGGGCGAGCCCTACGGCGGCGAGGCTGACGGTGAGCCGACGAACGTTCATGAATTCCTCTATGTCTGCTGCGGTTCGAGTGTGGTCACGGCCACGACGTGGCCGGTAGGCCCCGTCCACCTTTATGACGGGGCGACCGATTGTCAACCGCACGCGACCCGAGAATTCCGGTCGGTTATTCGCCCAGTCGATGCCCGGTGCGATGTTCGGCCGGGACAACGCCCATGCGACCCGCGTTGAAGTCCTCCATCGCCTCGATGATTTCCTGGCGGGTGTTCATCACGAACGGCCCATACTGAATCACCGGTTCGCGCAACGGCGTTCCGCCCAGCAGCAGTACCTCGAGATCGCCGGTGCTGCTGTGCTGGGTGCGGTCGGCGGCCAGGGTGATCGCGTCGCCCTTGCCGAAAACCGCCAGTTGGCCGGCGCCGATCGGCCTGCGATCGACACCGACCGTGCCACTGCCCGACAGCACATAGGCCATCGCGGTGAAGTCCGTCGGCCACGGTGTTGCCAGCTGGGCGCCGGGCACGAGTGAGGCGTGGGCGTAGGCGATCGGGGTGTAGGTGGAGCCGGGGCCGGCGAATCCGGCGATCTCACCGGCGATGACGCGCACGAGCGCGCCGCCGTCGTGGGAGCTGACCAGGGTCAGTTCGCTCGCGCGCAGGTCCTGGTAGCGCGGGGTGGCGAACTTGTTCGCCCGCGGCAGGTTCACCCACAGCTGGATGCCGTGGAAGGTGCCGCCGGAGATCACCAGTTTCTCCTCGGGGAGTTCGTCGTGCAGCATGCCCGAGCCCGCGGTCATCCACTGTGTGTCGCCCTCGCCGATCGTGCCACCGCCACCTTGGGAATCGTGGTGGACCATGGTGCCGTCGAGCATGTAGGTCACGGTCTCGAAGCCACGGTGCGGATGCCACGGTGCGCCCTTGGCCTCGTGTGGTTCGTAGGCCGCCGGGCCCATCTGGTCGAGCAGGATGAACGGGTCGGCCGAGCGCAGGTCGACGCTGGGGAAGGGCCGGGTCACCTCGAATCCGGCGCCCTCCTGCTGACGCGCGGCGGTGACGATCTGGCGGACCGGTCGCTGGGTCTGGGTGACATCGGAACGGGGCAGCCGGGGCAGCACCATGATGTCGTCGACGGTGATAGCTGGCATGGGTGCCTCCTGAGGTCTTGGTGTCCATGTCAACCAACTTCGGCCTAGAATCATTCCGTGCCCCGATGGTTGTCCGAAGAAGAGCAGCAGACCTGGCAGTCCTACATCCAGATGCGGCAGCGGCTCGATGCCGTCCTGGCCGCCGGTCTTGGCGAACACGGACTGTCGATGCCCGACTACGAGCTGCTGGTACCGCTCTCGGCGGCAACCGATGGACGGCTGCGAGCCAAGGAGTTGGCGGCCCAGGTGTGCTGGGACAAATCCAGGCTGTCCAAGCAATTGGCTCGGATGGCGGCGCGCGGGCTCGTCGATCGGACGCCCGCCGAGGACGACGCGCGCGGCATCGTGGTGTCACTGACCGAGGCCGGGCGCAAGGTGTTGCGCGAGGCCGCGCCCGAGCATGTCGAACTGGTGCGGGAGTTGTTCGTCGACCGGATGACCGATGAGGAAAGCGCGGCGGTCCGTTCGCTGGCGGCGAAGGTGATAGATGCCAGCGAGCGTCGAAATGGTGCGTCGAGTTGACGACGGTTGTGATCGGACGGGCTTGCCTTGGCGGTAGGTTGAGCTATGTAAGACGATGGTCGTGATCGGACGGGCTTGGCCTTGGCGGTAGGTTGAGCTATGTCTATCGCCTCGCTCAACGGCATCCAGCTCAGCTATGACGTCACGGGTTCTGGACCGCTTGTCCTGCTCGTGATGGGTAGTGGGAGTCCGGGTCGTGTTTGGCGCACCTATCAGGTTCCCGCCCTCGTCAAGGCGGGGTTCACCGTCGCTACCGTCGACAATCGGGGGATCGCGCCGTCGTCGGAGTCGGCTGCCGGGATCACCATGGCGCAGCTGGTGGGGGATACCGCCGCGCTGATCGAGCATCTCGGGGCGCCCGCGCATGTGGTCGGTACCTCGATGGGGTCGCGGGTTGTTGCCGAGCTCGCGCTCGCGTGCCCGGATCTGGTGCGTAAGGCGGTCATGTTCGCGGCCACGGCTCGACCGCATCCGGTGACCAGCGCGCTCAGCAAGGGCGAGCAAGCGTTGTACGACAAGGGGATTCAGCTGCCGCCGGAGTATTCGGGCGCGATCAAGGCGATGCTCAATCTCTCACCGCACACCTTGGCCGACCCGGCCAAAGCGCAGGAATGGCTCGACATCTTCGAATTCGCCGGGGGCAAGGCCACACCGGGAACTCGCGCGCAGCTGGGGATGGATCGTTCGCAGGACCGCAGGCAGGCCTATCGCGCGATCATGGTGCCCAGCTTGGTTGTCGGTTTCGCCGATGATCAGATGGTGCCGCCGCAGTTCTGCCGGGAGGTCGCCGAGGCGATTCCGACCGCTACCTATACCGAGATCGAGCGGTGTGGGCACTACGGGTATCTCGAGCGGCCCGACGAGGTCAATCGTGTGCTGATCGAATTCCTTTCCGCTGCTTAATCATTCACAAGGACCTGCCATGAGCGATGCGCCGAACTGCCCAGCGTGCGACTACGAGTACACCTATGAGATGAACGGGTCGTGGGTCTGCCCCGACTGCGCCAACATGTGGGGCCTGAGTGCCGTTCCGGACCTCGAGCAGACGCCGGAGATCCGGGACGCGGTCGGCAATGTGCTCGCCGACGGTGACGCGGTGACGGTGGTGAAGTCGCTCGAGGTGAAGGGCAGTCCCACCGGGATCAAGGCGGGCACCAAGGTTCGCAATATCCGCCTCGTCCAAGGCGTGGGTGACCACGACATCGACTGCAAGGTCGACGGGATCGGCCCGATGCAACTGAAGTCGAGTGTGGTGAAGAAGGTGTGAGTCGCTAGCTCGAGGTCGTGAGGGCTGATGCCGCGGCGGCGGCGATCGCGGTTGCGACGGCGGTGAGGGCGGGGGAGTGGAGTTTCCACTGCTGCCAGTAGAGCGGGACATCGATGTGGGAGTCGCCATCGATGTTGATCAAAGTCGCTGCGGTGCGGTCCTTTTCGATTTGCAGGTCGGGCAGCATGCCCCAGCCGAGGCCCAGCCGGACCGCTTCGACGAAGGCGCTCGACGACGGTACGTAATGGCCGGGCGGGTTGGCTCGTTGGGTGTGGCGGCGCAGGTGGCGCAGTTGTAGATCGTCCTTGCGATCGAAGTGCACGACGGGGGCGTGGGTGTACGCGGCGGCGGTCGGGCCGTCCGGGAACCAGGTGCGGACGAATTCCGGGGTGGCCGTAGGGCGGTAGCGCATGGCGCCGAGGGGGGTCACGGTGCAGCCCTGGACGGGGGTCGCGGTCGCGGTGATCGCGGCCGTCACCGTGCCGTCGCGAAGTAGGCGGGTGGTGTGTTCCTCGTCTTCGCGGTGCAGGTCGAAGGTGATGCCGGCGGGGACCTGGGCGAGCGCGGGCATCACCCAGGATTCGAGGGAGTCGGCGTTGACGGCGATCGGGATGCGTATCGGGTGGTCGGCGTCGCCGAGTTCGCGGGCGGTGTCGTCGGCGAGCAGTTCCACCTGTCTGGCCAGTCGCAGCACGGCGAGCCCGGATCCGGTGGGGCGCACGGGTTTCGAGCGCTGGACCAGGACGCGCCCCGCTGATTCCTCCAGTGCTTTGATCCGCTGGCTGATTGCCGACGGGGTGAGGTTGAAGCGGCGGGCGGCGGCGTCGAAGGTGCCTTCGGTGAGGACGGCGTTGAGCGCGCGCAACTGGTCCAGCTGTAGATCCACGTAAGTAACTCTAATGGTTGTGAAGAAACATTAGCTGGACTGAATAACGGCGCGCTCTTAGCGTCGACAGACGTGACTGCATCATCGGCGGCATTGGCCGCGCTCTCGGGATTGGGCTTCGGGCTCTCGCTCATTGTGGCGATCGGCGCGCAGAACGCGTTCGTGCTGCGTCAAGGGGTGCGTGGGCAGCATGTATTGCCCGTGGTCGCGGTGTGTGCGGTGTCCGACATTGTGCTGATCGGTGCGGGGGTCGCGGGGTTCGGGGCCGTGGTCGAGACGTTTCCGGGGATCGTGACCGTCGCCCGGTGGGCGGGCGCGGCGTTCTTGCTGGTCTACGCGGCCATCGCGGCACGCAGGGCCCTGCGCTCGTCGACGCTGGTCGCCGACGGGGCGGGCGCGACGGTCACCGTCGGTGCGACCGTGCTGACGTGCCTGGCGATGACCTGGCTCAACCCGCACACCTTCTTGGACACGGTGGTCCTGCTCGGCTCGTTCGCGGGCACCTACGCCTCGCCCGACCGCTGGTTCCTCGCCGCGGGCGCGATGCTCGGCAGCATCATCTGGTTCATCGCCCTCGGCTACGGCGCACGGCGTCTCGGCCCGCTGTTCGCGCGTCCGGGTGCCTGGCGCGTGCTCGACTCGCTGATCGCGGTCGTGATGGTCACGTTGGCCCTCGGCCTGCTCATCGCGTGACGTCGCGCGCGACGTCCGCCTCCGGCTCGAGGTGACCGAGCCCGACCACGGCGGCGGTAGCTGGTCGGCTCACGCCACGGTTTCAGGAGCCGTCCGCCCATGGCGCCACCGGGGGCTTCACCCACAGCAGCTTCTCGTCCGCGTGCGTACGCACCGCGGCGGCGTGGTCGGGGTTGCGGGCCGCCCAGGCGTCCTTCTGGTCGAGGAGGTCGGCGACGACCTGCCAGGTCTCGCCGGTGCTGGGTGGGTTGGTGTCGGCGGCGCGGGCCAGCTTGCGCAGGGTGGCCGCGGGCAGGGCGAGCAGTTCGGTGCTGCGGATGTCGCGGGACCAGGCGTAGGCGGCCATGCGGCGGGCCTTGGCGACGCGGCTGGCGGTGGCCGCGTCGGAATGCGCATGATCGGGTGCCTGATCGGCGCTGTCTGGCACGTCGGCGATTCTACGACGAACGCCCGCGCTCCGGTCGACACGATAACCGGGGCGCGGGCGTTCGCCCGTCAGATGGTTCGGTTGGCTCAGTACGCGCTGTTGACGCTGTGGAGTGAGGGTCAGACCCCGACCGAGTGGCCTAGTAGGCGGAGTTCACGTTATCCATGGAGCCGTAGCGGTTGGCCGCGTAGTTGCAGGCCGCGACGATGTTGGAGACCGGGTTCCACACATCGAAGGGGGTGCCCTCGACGTGGAAGGCCGCGAACGTGGGGTCGATCACCTGGAGCAGGCCCTTGGACGGGATGCCGTTGACGGCATTGATGTCCCAGAGGTTGATCGCCTGGGGGTTACCGGTCGACTCACGCATGATGTTGCGGTGGATGCCCTCGTAGCTGCCGGGGATGCCCTTGGCGGCCATGATGTCGAGCGCTTCGGTGATCCAGCCGTGCAGGTCGTTGCTGTAGACCTTGGGCGCGGGTGCGGGCATCGGGGCGGGCGCGACCTCGGGGGCCGGTGCGGGGAGAGCTTCCGGCGCGGGGGCCGGTGCGGGGATGGCCTGGATGGCCGGTGCGGCGCCGACGGCGGGGATGTTCTCCGCCTGCTCGACGACCATGGCTGCACGCTCGGGAACGCTGTCGTCGGCGAACGAGACGGCGGAGGACGCGGCTACGGCGACCAGACCGACCGCGGCGACCGCCACGGTGAACGCCTCACGGCGCGAGCGACGGCCGATAACGGTGCTGAGCTTGTCTTTAGTGAGCATTGCTTTTCTGTTCCTTCATCTCTGTCTGGCGACGCAGGCCCTGGTAGAGGGCGCGATGGATCGCGCAGCGCGCACGGGAGTGCCACGCCGGTCAGGCGATGCGTTGTTTCTGTCTGTGTATGGGAAGGTGCGACACTGTCGGGGGACGAACGCTCGATGGCTGCTCGTCGCTGGCGTCGCACGGTGCTCCACAGCTGGCTGCGGGGAGACCACGCGCTGTTCGGTGCTATCGGAGGTTGGATACTTCCGGGCTAACCAAACCGCAGGTCCGTTTGTGACCTGATGACAGAATGGTCACGACGGGTTAACGCAAGGTGAACGAAACTTGAACGGCAAACGCTGTCGATCTTGTTCACTTGCCGGACAGTTGCAGAATCGTTATGTATGCAGGAGGTTTAGAACTCCGAACTGCGTGCTCGCCGTCACAAAAAAAGTTTGACCGAATGGGGTTTCGCGGGGGTTTTCGCAGCTCGGGGGAGTTCGAATCGTGGTCTGAGCGCTCGAGCGCCCGCTCGGCCATGGCAGTTCGATAACGAGATCGTGATCGTCGCCCGGCACGCTCCACCGAGCAGGAGGGCCGCATCCCGGCGGCTGTGGTAACTGCGGGGATGCGGCTGCGCGCTCAGCCGGTGGCGTCTGCTGATCCGGCGATCAGCATCGAGACGATGACGGCGACGACGTCGGTGGGGATCGAGGGGTCGGTCGCGCGTTGCATGCCGAGGCCGAGAACGAGGCTGAACAGGGCCAGTCCCAGGGCTCGCCCGGCAACCGGGAACAGGACTCGCACCAGCCCGCCGAATAGTGTCGCATCACACACCGATGACGGCGGGAGGCGCGGTGACCCGGAACCGAGCCACTGTTGGGGAGGTGGGTGCGAACTCTTGGTGATGGCCGTCCGGGTGGGTGAACGAAGGAAGCCCCTGACCGTTGAACCTGGTCAGGGGCCTTCTGTTGTGCGCCATCAGGGACTTGAACCCCGAACCCGCTGATTAAGAGTCAGCTGCTCTGCCAATTGAGCTAATGGCGCATGTTTTGTTCTTTGCCCCGTCTCCGGTGCGGAACAAACATTAGCAGGCCTCGTACCGGAAAGTGAAATCGGGCGCTGACCAGCAACAATGCGGAACTCTGGTGGTTGTTAACGCGGACGGGCCGCTGGCGTATCTAACGATTGTGACTTGGTCGTGTCGCGGGGGCTTGCCCGTTGGTGTCGGCCGGGTCAGCTGGCAGAATGGGCGAGACGTCGAGTTCGTAACGCCCCCCGCCTACACGGATGGCACTCGCGATTCGGTTGGTGGGATCTGCGGCGCACTGTGATCGCGTCGGTACGGAAACGGGGTTGACATGGGTAAGAAGCGGGGGCGACCTCGGTCGCTACGGACGATCGTTCCGGTGGTGCTGTTGGCGGTGTTCGCCATGGGGGCGTCGGCGTGCTCGGCTGCGGAAGGTGCGGGCGTGGAGGTGGCGATCGATCGCAATCCTCTTGCCGAGCTGATCAAGCCGAAGCTGGTTTCGACCGTCAAGGACGGGCAGGTCGGCGTCTCGCCCGCGATGCCGTTGGCGTTCCAGGTCGAGGACGGCAAGTTCACCGACGTCACGCTGACGAATCAGCAGGGCACCGCGGTGGCGGGCCAGCTGGCCGCGGACGGGCGTTCGTGGTCGACCGCCGAGGTGCTCGGTTACGGCAAGACCTACAAGCTCACGGCCTCGGCCATCGGGCTCGGTGGGGCCAACTCCTCGACGCTGAGCTTCACCACCAGCTCGCCGAAGAGTCAGACCAAGCCGTACCTGCTGCCCGGTGAGGGTGAAGTGGTGGGCATCGGTCAGCCGGTGGCGATCCAGTTCGACGAGAACATCCCCGACCGCAAGGCCGCGCAGGATGCCATCAAGATCACCACCGAGCCTGCGGTCGAGGGTGCCTTCTATTGGGTGAACAATCGCGAAGTGCGGTGGCGCCCTGAGCATTACTGGACGCCGGGCACCAAGGTGACCATCGATGTGAATGTCTACGGCAAGGACCTGGGTAAGGGTCTGTACGGCCAGGACAACATCCACTCGTTCTTCACGATCGGCGACGCGGTGATCTTCACCGCCGACGACAACACCCACCAGGTGACGGTGGAGAAGAACGGTCAGGTGATCATGACGATGCCGACCTCGATGGGTAAGGACAGCACGCCCACCGACAACGGCATCTACATCGTGAGCGACCGGCACGAGAAGATCATCATGGATTCCTCGACCTACGGTGTGGCGGTGAACTCGTCCGACGGGTACCGCACCCCGGTGGACTACGCGACGCGAATCTCCTACAGCGGCATCTTCTTCCACTCGGCGCCGTGGTCGGTGGGGCAGCAGGGCTACTCCAACGCCAGCCACGGCTGCCTGAATCTGAGTCCGGCGAACGCGCGCTGGGTGTACGAGAACGCCAAGCGCGGTGACATCACGATCATCAAGAACACGATCGGCGGCACCCTGTCCGGTGTCGACGGACTGGGTGACTGGAACATTCCGTGGGCGGAATGGAAGGCGGGCAACGCCGACGCTTCGTAGTCGCATCACGCACGAAAAACGAAGGGACACCGGGTCTTCCCGGTGCCCCTTCGTCGTCTGTGCGTCGCGATCAGAGGCCGGTCGGCAGCTTTCGGCAGTTCATCATCGCCTCGCCGGCGAGGGCGAGCGCACTGCCGAAGGCGCCACACACGATGCTTTCGCCGAGCAGCAGCCGTTCGAGGGTCGGCATGCCGAACGAGCCGTTGCCGTAGGAGCCGGTGGTCTCGCTCCCCCCGGTGGCGCCGAGTTGTGCCGAGCCGGATGCCCCGGTCGGCAGGTCGCCGAGCGGGCCCTCCCCGGTGAACTCGGTGAGGGGTAGGCCGGGCGCGGCCGCGGCGGTACCCGCGACGGGGCCGAGCACGAGGGCGGCGGCGAGGACCGCGGTGACGGTGGAACGCTTCATCAAGGGGTCTTTCCGGTCGAGCGCTGACGCGATGGCGAGATCTGCCCCACATCTGGGCAACGGTCCAAAGTGTAGCGGTCAAACGTGATGTTGGTCATGGTGATGCCGGGTCAGCCGGTGGCGGCGAGGCCTGGTTCGTCGCGGTGGATCTCCGAGGCGACGCTCAGGTGGTCGACGACCACTCTGCGCGCACCGCAGCCGCAGCGTTGATAGGCGACGAAGCCCTCGCTGGTCCGGTGGCGCGATTCGATCTGCCAGGTGTGTTCGGGGTGGCTGCTCATGCCTCGAGTCTGATGTAATGGCATTGTGCATTACAACCATTACGGGCGAGAGCCGGTACTGCTCGGTGTCGATCTGCTCAACAGGCCGTGTGCGAGTGTCGGGGAGTTGGCGCGACGCTGTGCGGACGCGGGCCTGGTGCTGAGCGCGCCGGTATCCGAGGGCGGTCTCGTGTCGGTGACGGCCTTTCTGGGGCGCTGGCGCGGGGTCGTGGAGTGCGCGGACCGCCCCGAACGGGCAGCACTGCTCAATGTGCTGTTGGCCGAGTACGCGTCACCACCGCGCCTGACCGACCATGTGGGCGACGGCTGGCATCTGCACTTCCGGCCGCCTGATGTGCCGGCGGACCGCCAGATCGCCGCGATGATCACGGTGGGGACGGCCTTGCATCTGACCGGGCTGGGCATGGACCGCCTCGGCGGCTGCGCGGCGGACGGTTGCTCGCAGGTGTACGCCGATATCTCCCGCAATGGCAGGCAGCGCTTCTGCAGCCCGGCATGTGCGAACCGGTCGGCCGTCCGAAGGCATCGGGCAAGCCGGACAGCCGAGGTCGGTCCGTAGTCGCGGCTTCGCGTGGGGCCCGTCGGTGTAGCGCACGGTGTACGGGTCCAGAATGCAAAGAAGGCCCGGTCCTGGTGGACCGGGCCTTCTCTTCGGGGTGACCGACGGGACTCGAACCCGCGACATCCAGGATCACAACCTGGTGCTCTACCAACTGAACTACGGTCACCATTGCCGGTGTTTCACCGGCGCCGTCGATACTAGCGTGATAAGGGCGCCAAGCCCTAATCGGCTGGTAGAGGGCTCGAACCGGACACATCCACGGCCTCGGTGGCCTCCTGGGCGGCGGTCGCGATCTCGGTGGTCGACGGACCGGGCAGCGGCACGAACGCGGTGCGCCGGTAGTACTCGAGTTCGCGGATGGATTCCTTGATGTCGGCCAGCGCGCGGTGGGCGAGGCCCTTCTCCGGCTGACCGAAGTAGATGCGCGGGTACCAGCGGCGGCACAGTTCCTTGATCGAGCTCACGTCGACCATCCGGTAGTGCAGGTGCGCGTCGAGTTCGGGCATGTCACGGGCGATGAAACCGCGATCGGTGCCGATGGAGTTTCCGCACAGCGGCACCGTGCGCGCGGTGGGCGCGTACTCGCGGATGTAGTCGAGCACCTGCTGCTGGGCCTGCTCGATGGTGACCGTGGAACGCCGAACCTCTTCGGTCAGACCGGATTTCGCGTGCATGGTGGCGACGACCGGCGGCATGCAGGCCAGCGCGGCGTCGTCGGCGTGGATGACGATGTCGACACCGTCACCGAGAATGTTGAGGTCGCTGTCGGTTACGAGCGCGGCGATCTCGATCAGCTTGTCGCTGTCGAGACGGAGCCCCGTCATCTCGCAATCCATCCAGACCAGAAGTTGGTTGTCTGACACGGGAGTCACCCTAACGGTGTGTCGGCGCGCCCGGACGACAGGTGTGTCGCGCGGGCGAGGCGGGCCGGGTTTGCCGACGACATCTTCCGATGTTCGCCGCCCAGGTGACGTGCCCGGATACAGTTTGCCTGGAATTGTCCGCAGGACGTTTTCGAGCATTTCTTGCGTACGTGCCAGTGAGCAGACGGAGGACGCGCGAATGACCACCCCACAGGAGAAGGCGGCAGCGGCACGCAAGGCGGCCGAGGATGCGGCCCGGGTCGCCGCCGAGGCAATGGCCGCCGCCGAAGCTGCCGAGCAGGAGGCTGCGGCCGCGAGTAAGGAATCGGCCGGCGTGGGCGGTGCATCGGCGCAGCCGAGCAGTGAAACGGCCGCCGCAGCTGGTGAATCGGTGGCAGACGGCAACAGACCGGCCTCGGCGAGTGGTGAATCCGCCTCGACCGGCACGCAGCCCGCCTCGACTTCGGCGGCGACCGGTGCGACCACGGAGATCGCCGCGGGCTACGCCTTCGACGGACCCGCTCTCGAACTCGGCACGGTGATGGTCGATGGCGTGGCTGATCCCGGTGCGCGCGTGCGGATTCCGCTGCGGATGATGAACCGGCACGGACTGGTAGCGGGGGCGACCGGTACCGGCAAGACCAAGACCCTGCAGGGCATCGCCGAACATCTTTCCCGCGCAGGCGTTCCCGTGGTGATGGCCGACGTCAAGGGCGACCTGTCCGGTCTGAGCGCGCCGGGTGCCGACAACGAGAAGATCAGGGCGCGCGCGGCGGAGACCGGTGCGACCGACTGGGCGCCGAGTGCGTTTCCCACCGAGTTCGTCTCCCTCGGCACCGGCGGCATCGGGGTACCGATCCGGGCGACGATCACCTCCTTCGGTCCGATCCTGCTCAGCAAGGTGCTCGGTCTCAACGACACCCAGGAATCGACGCTCGGCCTGATCTTCCACTGGGCCGATCAGCGTGGCCTCGCCCTGCTTGATCTGAAGGATCTGCGCGCGGTGATCACCCACCTGACCAGCCCGGAAGGTAAGGAAGATCTCAAGGGCATCGGCGGGGTGTCAACGCAGACGGCGGGGGTGATCCTGCGGTCGCTGGTGAATCTGGAAGCCGAGGGCGGGGACACGTTCTTCGGCGAGCCCGAACTCGACCCGGCCGATCTGCTGCGCACCGCCGGCGGGCTGGGCGTGATCACGCTGTTCGAACTCGGCCAGCAGGCGGCGCGGCCCGCACTGTTCTCGACGTTCCTGATGTGGGTGCTGGCCGACCTGTTCCAGACGCTGCCCGAGGTGGGCGACGTCGACAAGCCCAAGCTCGTGTTCATCTTCGACGAGGCGCATCTGCTGTTCGCCGAGGCGTCGAAGGCGTTTCTACAGCAGGTCGAGCAGACGGTGAAGCTGATCCGGTCCAAGGGTGTCGGTGTGTTCTTCTGCACACAGCTGCCCACCGATATCCCGAATCCGGTGCTGTCACAGCTCGGTGCGCGGGTGCAGCACGCTTTGCGCGCGTTCACTCCCGACGATCAGAAGGCGCTGTCGAAGACGGTGCGCACGTATCCGAAGTCGGCGGTGTACGACCTGGAGGAGGCGCTCACCTCGCTCGGCACCGGTGAGGCGATCGTCACCGTGCTGTCGGAGACCGGTGCGCCGACGCCGGTGGCGTGGACGAAGATCGCGCCGCCGCGTTCGCTGATGGACACCGTCGGCGACGACAGGATCAAGGCGGCGGCGCTGTCGAGCGCGCTGCAGGGGAAGTACGGGCAGAGCGTCGACCGGGAGTCGGCCTACGAGATGCTGCTGGCCAGCGTGGCGTCGGCCGAACCGGCACCCGAATCCGCGCCCGCGCCGGGGCGTTCGCAGCAGGAGGACGACTCCGCCGCCGAACGGATCATGAAGAACCCGGCGGTGAAGAGTTTTCTGCGGTCGGCGGCGAGTGCGGCCGGTCGGGAGATCAGCCGCAGTATTTTCGGGACGCGGCGGCGGTGAGGGCACGCTGAGCGGACATTACTCGCGCGATCGGTCGAAATTCGTACCGAATCGTCGAAGAATGTCCGCTCAGCGTGGTCAGCCCCCGAGCTTCTTGTAGAACGCGCCCGCGACCGGGGCGGTGAACGCACGCGGGCCGTAGTTGCCCGCGACGCTCATGCCCTTGCTGATCAGGCCCGGAACGATGCGCATCTTGTTGCGGGCCAGCGCGTCGATGGACACCTTGGCGGTGTACTCGGAGGAGACCCACAGGAAGTCGGGGACCATCTTGTCCACGATCGACTGGTCTTCCGGCGCAGGCGTTTCCGTGCGCACGGGGCCCGGCGCCAGCAGGGTGACGTTCACGCCGCTGCCCTTGAGCTCGCCGCGCAGCGACTCCGAGAACGTGTTCGCGAACGCCTTCGACGCCGCGTAGGTGGCGTTGTTCGGGATCGGCATATTGCCCGCGGCCGAGCCGCTGATCAGGATGCCGCCCGCCTTGCGCTCGAGCATGCCGGGCAGCACGGCCAGGCACAGGTCGTGCACGGCGGTGGCGTTGAGTTCCATCTGCGTGCGCTCGTAGGCGAAGTCGAGTTCGGCGACCGGGCCGAAGGTCGCCACGCCCGCGTTGTTGCAGAGCACGGCGATATCGCGGACCGCGAGTTCGTCGCACAGGCTCGCGCGCTGGGTGCGGTCGGCCAGGTCGACCGCGCGGACCTCGGCGGTGATGCCGTGGGCCAGGGTCAGGCGCTGGGCCAGCTCGGTGAGGATCTCACCGCGGCGCGCGACCAGGATCAGCGAATAGCCGCGACCGGCCAGTTCGGCGGCCAGCGCGGTGCCGATGCCGGAGGACGCGCCGGTGACGACGGCACGATTGTCTGCAGTGGGGGAGGGCAAGCTCACGAGGGGGAGCTTAGGGGATCGCGCGGTGTCCGCGTCGGTGGGCGGCGGCTCCGACGGCTTCCACGTCGACGCGTACCCGCATCTTCGGCGGATCGAGAGAGTCCGGCCGCCGGGCGATGTTCGACGGCGGTTCGCGCGTGAATCGAGGGAGTTCCGACCGCAGGGTGATGTTCGACGGCGGTTCGTTGGTGGATCGAGGGAAACCGGGCGCGCGGCAATAGCATGTGAGGCGTTATGACAACTGACTCACCGCCGCCGCGCACCGGGCAAGAAGCGCCGTTGCTGCTCAGTACCGAGCCGCCGCGCACCTTCGGATTCGCCGATCAGGCCGCCTTCTGGACCAATCTCGGCGTGAGCCTGATCGGGTTCACCGGGGCCATCTATGTGTTGCAACCGACCGGGTACGACCGGTTGCCGCTGGTCGGGGCGGTCCTGGCGACCGTGGTCGGCACGCTCATCGGCACCTCGATGGTGGCCGCCGCCGGTGCGGTCGGGGCCAGGACGGGTGCACCCGCGATGGCGAACTTTCGTGGGCTGTTCGGCACCAAGCTCTCCGGGCTGCCGACCATCGCGAATGTGGTGCAGTGCATCGGGTGGGGTGTGTACGAGCTGACGGTGATCGCGGCGGGGATCGCGGCGCTCACCGACGGGCGGGTGCCGCACGCCGTGGTGGTGATCGCAGCCGGGGTGCTGAGCACGGTGATGGCGATCTGGCCCATGCATGTGGTGGGGATTCTGCGCAAGTACGTGACGGTCGCGGTGGGTATCGCGATGCTGTATTTCACGGTGCAGCTAGTGCGTCAGCCGCTGCCCGATCTCGGCGAAACCTCCTGGTCGGGGTTCTTTCCCGCCGTGGATACCGCGCTGGCGGTCGCGGTGTCGTTCGTGCCGCTCGCCGCGGATTACATGCGGCATTCGAAGTCGGTGAAGGTCGGGAGTTCGGCGATGTTCGTCGGGTATTCCGTGGCGCAGATCTGGTGCTACCTGTTGGGGATCGTGGCGCTGCTGCACGTGGACGGCGACCCGAACCGGTTGTTCGACTCGTTCCTCGGGATCACCGCGGGCTGGGTGTTCTTCGCGGTGCTGGTGTTGCGGGAGACGGACCAGTCGTTCGCGAATGTGTACTCCACGGCGATGTCACTGCAGAACCTGCTGCCGCGCGTCGACCGGCGCATCCTGGCCGGGGTGGTCGGGGCGATCGCCACCGTCGCCGCGCTGTTCGTGACCGACTTCAGCAACTACGCCAACTTCCTGCTGCTCATCGGGTCGATCTTCGTCCCGCTCACGGCGGTGCTGGTCGTCGACTTCTTCTTCGGGCAGGGACGTCGCGGGTGGAACCTGTCCGATGACTCACCGGCTCGTCCGATAATGTTGCTGCCCTGGGCGATCGGGTTCGTGGTGTACCAGCTGTGCAACCCCGGCTCGGTCGAATGGTGGGCCAGCCGCTGGATCAAGGCGCAAGACGCCATCGGCATCCACCCGACCTGGTGGACCTCTGCGTCACTGTTCTCGTTCCTCGCAGCCGCTGCCGCGACCGGGCTCGTGGTGGTCGTCAACCGGCGGCGATGAGGATGGGCGGCCGCCATGCCTGACGACCAAGTGTTCGGGATGGGCGATGACCCGCTGGCCGCGCCGACCTGGCCCGCCCTGACCGAGGACGAGATCGCTCGCGCGGTCGCCGCGACGTGGGGTGGGTCGTGCGCCGCTGTCGAATGGCGGGGTGCGCGGCCGCTGTCGTCGACGGTGGGTGTGCGGACGGACGACGGTGAGCGGCTCGTCGTGAAGCGGATGCCGGTGCGATTGCGCGATGGTGTGGCGTTGGCCGAGGAGCACCGCTTCATGGCGCACCTGCGGGGCCACGGGATTCCGGTGCCTGAAGTACTCGCGACCGTGGGTGATCGGTTCGTCTACGAGGTGCATCGGGCGGGGGTGGGGGAGGACCGGTATCGCGCGGACTTCTCGTGGACGCCCTATCGGGATACCGACGATGCCGTGGCGGCGGGGGTGATGTTGGGTCGATTGCATTCGGCCGCACAGGGTTTCGACGCACCGGCGCGCCCGGCTCGGCCGTTGGTGGCGAGTCTGCACGGTGGTGTGTTGGGGGCGTTCGAATGGCATATCGCGCGCCGACCGGCGGTTGCTCGTTTCCTGAGTGAAAGGAATTGGCGTGCTGAGGTTCCCGATCTGCACGTCGGTCTCGCCGACGTCGCGCCACTGTGGACGCATGGGGACTGGCATGGGACCAACCTGCTGTGGGACGACCACGAGGTGAGCTCGGTGATCGACTTCGGGCTGGCGGACCGGACAACGGCTGTCTTCGACCTCGCCACCGCCATCGAGCGCACCGCCGTCGACTGGATCTCGCTGCGCGATGGCGGACCTGCTGACGTCCGCGCCGACCAGATCACCGCCCTGATCCAGGGATATCGATCCGCCCGGCCCTTGTCGGCCACCGAACAGAGCCTGCTCCCGAACCTGCTCCCACTGGCCCACATCGGCTACGAACTCTCCGAGATCGACTACTTCCTCACCATCGCCAAGGACCCACGCAACGCCGAAATCGCCTACCGCGACTGGCTTCTCGGTCATCTGCGCTGGTACGAGACAGCAGAGGGCCGCGAACTCCGCGATGTGATTCGCGACGCCTCCCTGCGCTGACCGCGCCCGGCACCGCCGAGACCCGCGCCGGCTGCATTCCCAGCGACACTCACCCGACTACACCCCTGATCCGCCATGACCGCATTCCCAGCCACCACGACCCGACCTCGAGGAGGGTCCCGCCGCGCAGCGGCGGTAGCGGCCCGGCCGCGAGTTAGCCGCCGTTGCGTCCGAGGCGAAGCCTCCAGCAACGGTGGCTAACTCGCGGCCCCCAGGGGGCCGCGCTCGAGCGCGCCAGCGCTCCAACAAACACAGCTCCTACAACACAGCGGCCAGGCGGGTGCCCTGGTCGATCGCGCGCTTGGCGTCGAGTTCGGCGGCCAGGTCGGCGCCGCCGATGAGGTGTAGGTCGACGCCTGCGGTACGTAGGGGTTCTTCGAGTTCGCGGACGGATTCCTGGCCTGCGCAGATGATCACGTTGTCGACCTCGATCACGCGGGGGTTGTCGTGGTTCTCGCCGAAGCTGATGTGCAGGCCCGCGTCGTCGATCCGGTCGTAGTTCACGCCGCCGACCTGTTCGACGCCTTTGGCTTTGAGGGCCGCGCGGTGGACCCAGCCGGTGGTCTTGCCGAGGTCCTTGCCGAAGGGGGTCGACTTACGTTGCAGCAGAACGACATCGCGGGCGGCGGGGGAGGGCTTGGGCTTGGTGAGCTGGCCGGGGACCTGCTCGTTCTCGGAATCGACGCCCCACTCCTCTTTCCACTCGTCGAGCTTGAGCGTGGGATGTCCTTCGACAGTGAGGTATTCGCTCACGTCGTAGCCGATGCCGCCCGCGCCGATCACCGCGACCTTCTTGCCGACCGGCTTGGCTTCCTTCACCAGTTCGGCGTAGGACAGCACCATCGGGTGGTCGATGCCGGGGATGTTGGGGATGCGCGGGCGCACGCCGGTCGCCAGGATCACCGAGTCGTACTTGCCTTCGATCAATTCCTCGGCGCTGACCCGCTTTTCGAGATGCAGGGTGACGCCGGTGAGGTCGATCTTGCGGCGGAAGTAGCGGATCGACTCGTCGAATTCCTCTTTGCCGGGGATGCGGCGGGCGATGTCGAACTGGCCGCCGATCTTGTCGTCGGCTTCGAACAGGTCGACGTGATGGCCACGCTCGGCCAGGCTCACCGCGGCCGACAGTCCGGCGGGACCGGCACCGACGACGGCGATCCGCTTGGCGCGGCGAGTCGGCAGCAGGTTCAGCGTGGTCTCGCTGCCCGCACGCGGGTTGACCAGGCACGACACCTTCTTGTTGCCGAAGGCGTGGTCGAGGCAGGCCTGGTTGCAGGCGATGCAGGTGTTGATCTCGTCGGCGCGGTCGCTCTGGGCCTTGTTGGCCCACTCGGGGTCGGCCAGCAGCGGGCGGGCCATCGAGATCAGCGCCGCGTCACCGCGGGTGAGGATCTCCTCGGCGATCTCGGGCATATTGATCCGGTTCGACGCGCAGACCGGGATGTTCACCTTGCGGGCGATCTTGGCGGTGAACTCCACGAACGCCGCGCGCGGCACCGAGGTGACGATGGTGGGCACCCGCGCCTCGTGCCAGCCGATATCGGTATTGAGGATGTCGACGCCGACGGCCTCCAATTCCTGTGCCAGGGCGACGATCTCGTCGAAGGTCTGCCCCTTCTCGACCAGCTCGGCCATCGACAGCCGGAACACGATGATGAAATCGGGGCCGACCGCTTCACGGATGCGGCGCGCGATCTCGACCGGCATCCGGCGCCGGTTCTCCGGCGTGCCACCCCACTTGTCGGTGCGCTTGTTCACGCGCGGGGCGAGGAACTGGTTGATGAAATACCCTTCACCGCCCATGATCTCGCAGCCGTCGTAGCCGGCGAACTTGGCCAGTTCGGCGCAGCGGGCGTAATCGTCGATGGTGCGTTCGACACCCTTCGACGACAGCGCGCGCGGCTTGAACGGGTTGATCGCCGACTTGATCGCCGACGCCGAAACACTGGTCGGCATATAGGAATAACGCCCGGCGTGCAGGATCTGGATGGCGATCTTGCCGCCCTCGGCGTGCACCGCCTTGGTGATGGTGCGATGCCGGTAGGCCTCGGTTTTGTTGGTGAGCTTGCCGCCGAGCGGGGCCAGCCAGCCGGTGCGGTTGGGGGCGTAACCGCCGGTGATGATCAGGCCGACACCGCCGCGCGCACGTTCGGCGAAGTAGGCCGCCAGCTTGTTGGTGTCCCAGGCGCGGTCTTCCAGGCCCGTGTGCATGGAACCCATGACCACCCGGTTGCGCAGGGTGGTGTGGCCGAGGTCGAGGGGAGAGAACAGCTGTGGGTAGGTCATGGGCGAGGTTCACCTTTTCGCGGTCGCAGGGCCTGCAGTACTTCGTCGCACCATTCGAGGTAGCCGGCCTCCGCGCGGAGACCCGCGCGCAGGACCAGATACTGGTGCAGAGCGGTGCCGGAGAGCTGGTCCGGCACCGGGAAGAATTTCTTTTCGCTGAGGCGGTACTCGTCGAGTCGCTGCGCGTGCTGGGCGCGATGGCGCTCCACTTCCGCGCAGATGGCATCGATGTCGCCGTAGGCGGCGGCGCGGATCTTCACGCCGAGTTCGTCGCGGGCGGGGGCGGCGTCGGTGGGTTCGGCGAGCCAACGGGCGATCTCGGCCTGGCCGGCGGGGGCCACCGAGTACACCTTCTTGTCGGGTTTGCCCTGCTGATTCACCGATTCGACGGTGACCCAGCCGGACTCCTCCATACGCTTGAGAACCCGGTAGATCTGCTGGTGGGTGGCACTCCAGAAGTAGCCGATCGACTTGTCGAATCGGCGCGCGAGCTCATATCCCGAGCCGGCCCGCTCGGTGAGCGAGACCAGTAGCGCGTGCTCCAGTGCCATGGGACGAGAGTATCCGCAACACTCGGTACTATGCAACCAGGTTCATATGGATTGACGGGCCGAATGTCGCGGACCGCGCGTCGGGACACGGCGTGCGCGGTATGCGCGGCGCAGTCGCCGGTTCGGCGTTACTGTTCGGCTCATGACCGAGGTGAACGCGTCGGAGACCGTCGGCGAGGCGGCCGGGCGTGGGCAGGTACTGGCGTGGGGATTGTGGGACTGGGGGTCCTCGGCCTTCCAGGCCGTGACGCTGACCTTCGTGTTCTCGGTGTATCTCACCGACAAGGTGGGCGACGATCTGCCCGGTCCGACACCGGCGAGCGCGTGGCTGGGCTGGGCGCTGGCGGGGGCGGGGCTGGTGGTCGCGCTGACGGCGCCGGTCTGCGGGCAGTACTTCGACGCGGTCGGCTCCCGTAAACGGGCCTTGGCGACCCTGACGGCGCTGACGGCGGGCGCGATGTCGCTGATGTTCTTCGTCCACGACGACTACCACGACCTGTGGCTCGGCCTGGCCCTGCTCGCGTTCGCCTCGGCCACCTTCGAACTCGCCGGCGTGCCCTACAACGCGATGATGCGCCAGGTCTCGACCCCGGCCACGGTCGGTCGGGTATCCGGATTCGGTTGGGCGATGGGCTATTTCGGTGGCATCGCGCTGCTGCTGATCTGCTACGTTGGCTTCCTCGCCGGTGACGGCGACACCCGAGGACTGCTCGGGATGCCCACCGATCAGGGCCTCAATGTGCGGCTGGTCATCGTGCTCGCGGCGGTGTGGTTCACGGTGTTCGCGCTGCCGGTGCTGTTCGCGGTGCCCGAGATGCCGCGCACCGGCGCCGACCCCGGCGCGGCCAAGGTCGGCTTCCTCGGTTCCTACCGGGTGCTCGTGCGCGATGTCCGCGAACTGTGGGGACAGGACCGGCACACGGTGTACTTCCTGCTGGCCAGTGCGGTGTTCCGGGACGGGCTGGCTGGGGTGTTCACCTTCGGCGGGGTGCTCGCGGTGACGGTGTACGGATTCGCCGACGCCGACGTGCTGCTGTTCGGCATCGCCGCGAACGTCGTCGCCGGGGCGGCCGCGATCGTGGCGGGCCGGTTCGACGACCGGATCGGGCCCAAGCGGGTGATCGTGGCGTCGCTGGTCGGGATGCTGGTGTGCGGGCTGGCGCTGATGCTGGTGTCGGGCCCGACGATGTTCTGGATCTTCGGCCTCGCGCTCACCGTGTTCGTCGGTCCCGCGCAGGCCTCGGCCCGTTCGTATCTGGCCCGCCTGGCACCGCCGGGACGGGAGGGTCAGCTGTTCGGGCTGTACACCACGACCGGCCGTGCCGTGTCGTTCCTGGCGCCCGCGCTGTTCGGCCTGTTCGTGCTGGTTTTCCACAGCGATCGAGCCGGAATCGCCGGCCTGCTCGTCGTGCTGGCTCTCGGCCTGCTGGTACTTCTCCCGGTCCGTGCGCCCGCACCCGCAGAAAAGCCCGTCCTGTGATGTGTCACCGAAGCAGCGCCGAATAGTTGTGTGTACGCCCGTACTCTGAGTTCACTCCGCGTTTTTGGGTACCCAGCCCGCGATGCCCAACGCGATCAGGCGCATCTGCATGACAGTGCGTTCCTGAATCGCCGATTCCTCACGGGGGGTGGACGCTACGAACGCGGCGATACCGTCGGTGACGGTGGTGACGAGGAGATCCGCGGCGATCTCCAGCTCGGTGGTGCTCCATGAATCCAGTGCACGCAGGCGCGACAGATCGGCGACGATCTCGCGCACGATGAGCTGCATTTCCATCGCGATGGCCTGACGCAGCGGAGCAGGCCCACCGTGACGCTCGCGAATGAGGAAACCGAACAGGGCGCGCTTGGCGCGGACCTGCTCGAACACGAAGCGGACCGTATCGGCCAGATGAGCGTCCGGCTTGCGTCTGACCTCGCGCAATGCCAGTCGCAGCGCGGTGACGCCCTCGTCGACGATCGTCGCGCCGAGGTCGTCGAGCGAGGCGAAGTGACGGTAGAAGGCGGTCGGCACGATGCCGGCCGAGCGCGCGATCTCACGCAGGCTCAATGCCGAGAATCCGCGCTCCGATGCCAAGGTCAGGGTGCCTTCGAGCAGGGCCGCACGGGTATGCGCTTTGCGTTCGTTGCGGGTTCCCGCCTGATCGGTCACGTCGGTGAGTATACGTCCGTTCACCATAGCGGCCTTCGTCATTATGTTGTCCGCCTCACATTATTGCCGGTTGACAGTGGCCCGGGGTCATCGGGCACACTGGTGAGTGTACAGACGTGCACTGAAATATGAAGGGCGCGTCGAAGGACTTCTCGTAAGGGGCAACAGGACATGGTGGGACTGATCGATCTGGTGCAGACGTTGACCACGCCGCATCCGCTGGACCGGTACCTCGAGCTCGTCCGTCCCGGGCTCACCGCCCGGGAGCTGCGGGCCGAGGTCACTCATGTTTCGCACGCGGTGCCGGGCTCGGTGACACTGACCCTGCGCGCCTCGCGGCAGTGGCGCGGCCACGCCGCCGGTCAGTACGTGCAGATCGGTGTCTCGATCAACGGCGTGCGCCACACCCGCTGCTACTCGCCGATCGACCCGGAGAGCACCGGCGAGCGCTACCTGCAGATCACCGTCAAGGCGCATCCGGGCGGGCTGGTGTCGAACTACCTGCACGCCAACGCCAAGCCGGGCATGGTCGTCGACCTGGCGCCTGCCTCGGGCGTATTCCACCTGCCCGAGCAGCGGCCCGACAAGATCCTGTTGGTCAGCGGCGGCTCCGGCATCACGCCGGTGCTGTCGATGCTGCGTACTCTCGACGCTGAGGGGTACACAGGAGACGTCACCTTCCTGCACTACGCGCGGCAGCCCGAAATGGTGCCGCACCGTGCGGAACTGTCCTCGATCGCGCAGCGCCGCGCCAACTTCCGAATCGAATACCGCTACCCGGTCGAACCGGGCACCGTGATCGACGGTGAAGCCTCCACCGGCAGTGGGTTCTTCGACTACGACGAACTCGAGCGGGTCGCACCGTGGTTCGCCGACGCGCAGACCTTCGTGTGCGGGCCGCCGCCGCTGATGCGGGCGGTCAAGACGATCTTCGAAGCCGAAGGTCTCCAAGATCGGGTGTTCAGTGAGGAATTCACGCTCACCACGGTCCCGACCGACCCGTCCGAGGCCACCGGCACGGTCACCTTCTCCGGCAGCGACGTCGCCGCCGAGAACACCGGAGCAACGCTGCTCGAGCAGGCCGAGGCATCCGGGCTGACCCCGGAATACGGCTGCCGCATGGGGATCTGCTTCTCCTGCACGGCGACCAAGGTCTCCGGCTGCACCCGCAACATCCGTACCGGCGAACTCGACGCCGAGCCCGACAAGCAGATCCAGGTCTGCATCAACACAGCTGTCGGCGACGTCGACATCGCACTCTGAACGACACACAAGAACCAACAAGGGGAGATATAGCCATGACGATCCTCACCGAAGGCAAAGACGGCCCGGTCATCCTGACCCCGGATCAGGTCGAAGAGCTCGGCGCCGCACTGGACGCGATCCGCGCCCGCGTCGTCGAGGACCTCGGCGAACGCGACCGCGACTACATCTACAACATCATCAAGACCCAGCGTGGCTTCGAAATCGCCGGCCGCGGGCTGATGTACCTGGGCTTCCTGCCGCCGTTCTGGCTGGCCGGTGTCGCCGCGCTGGGTGTGTCGAAGATCCTCGACAACATGGAGATCGGCCACAACGTCATGCACGGCCAGTACGACTGGATGCGTGAGCGCGGCATCAACTCCCGCGAATTCGACTGGGACACCGTCTGCCCGGCGGACCAGTGGAAGCACTCGCACAACTACATGCACCACACCCACACCAATATCGTCGACATGGACCGCGACATCGGTTACGGCGTCCTGCGCATCGATCCCGCGCAGAAGTGGAACCCGTACTACCTGGGTAACCCGGTGTACGCGTTCCTGCTGATGATGCTGTTCGAGTGGGGCGTGATGCTGCACGACCTCGAGGCCGACAACATCATCAAGGGCAAGCGCAAGTGGTCCGACATCAAGCCGCTGCTCAAGGGGCAGGGTAAGAAGGCCGGCAAGCAGGTCCTCAAGGACTACGTGATGTTCCCGGCGCTGACCGGTCCGCTGTTCGTGTCCACCCTGGCGGGCAACGTGGCGGCCAACCTGGTGCGCAACGTGTGGACCTACTCGATCATCTTCTGCGGTCACTTCCCCTCGGGCGTGCAGACCTTCTCCAAGGAGGAGACCGAGGTCGAGACCCGCGGCGAGTGGTACGTGCGCCAGATGCTGGGCTCGGCCAACATCAAGGGTTCGCGACTGTTCCACATCATGTCGGGCAACCTGTCGCACCAGATCGAACACCACCTGTTCCCGGACATCCCGGCGAACCGGTACCCGGAGATCGCGCCCGAGGTGAAGGCGCTGGCCGAGAAGTACGGCCTGCCCTATAACACCGGTCGTTTCTCCAAGCAGATCGGCTCGGTCTGGGCCAAGATCTTCCAGCTCTCGGTGCCGGATCGTTTCGTGAACAGGCCGTCCGAGCCCGGTGTTATCGTTATGCGAAATCAGCCGGAATCCTCCACTGTGAGCGGGTAAATGGTCGGGAAATTCGAAAGCAACAAGGATCTGGTCCAGGAATTGACGGCATCCGGTGCGCAGCGGGTCGGTAAAATCGTCTCGCTGATCACCGGGACCGTCGCCGAGGTTGCTCGCGAGATCGGCGAATTCGTCACCGATGCGATCGAGATGAGAGAAGCCGCTGCGGCTGCTCGTCGAGATGCGGAGAAGGACGCGGCTTTCGCCGAGACCGTCGACCTCGACACTCCGGTATCCGAAGATCTCGACGCGCCGACGTTGTTCGCCGAACCGGCCGCGGGCGACAAAGCTCCGGCTACCGGCGACAAAACCCCGGTTACGGGCGAGCAGGTCTGATCCTCACCACACCGGCAACCGCCTGCGGTGTTCGGTGACATCGGTGATCAGATCCCGGTAGCCGTCGGTCAATTCGGCAAGACGACACCACTGCAGATGGGTGCGAGCCTCCCGCTGCCGTGGTGTCGTCGTCGTTTGTGCGGCCAATGCCTGTTGCGCGGCAATCCATTTCGCGGCCATCCGGTCGATCACCGCGCCGAGGGTCTCGGTGTGCAGCGAGGCGCCGTCGCGGTGTTCGACGTGGGTGGCGACCCAGTCGTCGATGCGGGCGATCAGCGCGCCGCGGTCGTCGTCGATGGCGTCGACGAGTCGCCCGCACGCCGCGACGCCGCTGCTCGACGCGGCGGGGTCGCGGGCCTGTTCGAGGATTCTGCGCCTGCGATCGTGGCAGCTGGCGAGTCCGCTCGCGGCGTCGAGAACCTGGTGTCGCGTCGGATCGGGGTGGTGGGTGTGCAGGAAGGCCCGCAGCAGTGCCGACGGTGTCGGTAGCTGTGCGGCGTCCAGGCGATGATCGATCGGCATGGCTGCCCCTGATGACGCGAAGGTGGCTGGATACGCCGACGCCGAGAAGGATATGTGAGGGTGCCACTCCCCGGCACCGGCGTAGCCCCGCCCGGACGTCGACGAAAGTCCGCGACGCTGCGGTGGAAGACGGCCCGGGGAAAAATCGGGACCCTTTCAGGAAAGCGCGATTCGGCGGCGACGCGCAATAGTACGGAGTACAAACTCCGCGGTCGGCGGCAATTGTTATCCACCATTACGGCAGCGTCTCCCCGTGAGTACTACCAGGTAACCGCCACGGCATATTTCCGGCAACCATTTCGGTGCCCTGTGCATTAACCTCGATACTTGTGCCGGCCTATGTTTCCTCGCCAGAGCTGACCTTCGGATTCCTGTTCGCACTGGAAGACCCGGAGCGCATCGCCGATGTCGTGCGCGGCCTCATGGAACGTCGTGCGGTGTCGGTGTTCCGGCTCGCGCGCCTGTCCGGCGACGACGGCCCACCCGAGCGTTACGTCGTGAATTGGGCTGCCATCCCACAGATTTCGATCACCACCGGCGCCCCCGACGACGAACAGTTGCGCGCGCAACGGATCATGCTGGTCAACGCCTTCCTCGGGGCGGGCGGCGAGGTGAGCATGTACGCGGGAAACCCGGACGGGCACAGCTGAATCAGCGGGTCGACTCGTAGATCCGGCGGACCACATCCTCGATATCGGGTTCCTCGATCGACAGGTCGCGCACCTGCGCCCGGTCCGACACCGCGGCCAGTAAAGCCGCGGCGGTGGTCTTCTCCGCGTCGAAGGCAAGGCGCTGGCGCATGCCGCCCGCTTCGCTGGACAGTAACTGGGCCCCGCAGGGCAGATCGTCGAGATCCGGTGTGGGAGCGGCCAGGTCGACCACCAGTACCCGGCGCGCGCCGACGGTGGCGCCGAGCCCGGTCAGCGAACCGTCGTACACCAGCCGCCCGTAGTCGACCACGAGCACCCGATCGCAGAGGCGTTCGATATCGCCCATGTCGTGGGTGGTGAGCAGCAGGGTGGTGCCGCGCTCGATGCGTTCGGCGCGCAGGAACTCGCGTAATCGCTGCTTGGACAGCACGTCCAGGCCGATCGTCGGCTCGTCGAGGATCACCAGTTCCGGCGAATGCAGCAGCGCGGCAGCCACTTCCGCGCGCATGCGCTGGCCGAGCGAGAGCTGGCGGACCGGGGTGTCGAGGGTGTCCGACATCTCGAGCTGTTCCACCAGTTCGTGGGTGCGCTTGTCGGCGACATCGGGGTCGAGGCGATGGATCGCGGCCAGGATCGAAAACGACTCGTGCAGTGGCAGATCCCACCACAGCTGCGAACGCTGCCCGAACACCACGCCGATGCGCGAGGCGAGCTCCTTGCGCTGGCGTACCGGCTCGAGGCCGCAGGTACGCACGGAGCCGGTGGTCGGGACGAGGATGCCGGTGAGTATCTTGATGGTCGTGGACTTGCCCGCGCCGTTGGCGCCGATATAGCCGACCGCCGAACCGCGTTCGATCCGGAAGCTCATCCGATCGACGGCGGTGATGGTGTCGCGGTGGCGGCGCCAGCGGTGGCCGTTCTTGCGGTAGACGGTGAATTCCCGGGTGAGGTCATCGATGTCGATGATCGGTTCGGCGTTCTCGTGGGAGTCCATCATCTATCCCCCTCCTCCCTGATAGTGCCTCGTACCGATACGCCATGCCGCCGAGGCGAGTAGCCACACCCACGCCGCGGCGAGTGGGGTGAGCCACGCCGACCACGCGGGCAACAGTGGTGGCCCCGGCAATCCGAGCAGGGCGATCGTCGGCACATATGCCGTGAACGCGACGGGAATCGCGAACCCGAACAACAGTTTCAGCGGTGTCGGGAACACCGAGGCAGGCTGCATCGCGGCGAACGAACCGCCGTAGGTGAAGCTGTTGGTGAGCTCGGCACCATCGATCAAGAAGAACTGTAGTCCTGCCGCACATACGAAAAGGCCACAGAACAGTGCAAATCCACTTATCAAGGTGATCACGATCAAGGTAACTGGCGCGATGCCCCAGTCGATATCGTTGCGCCACAGTCCGATTCCGAGCACGATCACCGCCACGGCGGCGCGGGCCAGCCTGCGTAACGAGATGTCGCTGGTTACCAGCTGCAGCAGAAGTGGTTGTGGGCGAAGGTGATAGGCGTCGAGGGTGCCCATTCGAATCATCGACGGCAGCGAATCCAGGTGCCCGACCGCGACCTGGGCCAGCGCGAACGAGGTGTTGGACAGCCCGAACAGCAGCAGCGCGGCCTCCACATCGAGACCACCGAGTACGCCGACATTGTGGAAGATGACCCACACCTCGCCGAACTCCACCAGCCCGATCAGGAACGCGCTGAACACCTCGGTGGCGAACGAAAGCCGGTACACCTGCTGTGCTTTCACACGCGAACGCAATACTGCGAGATAGGGGGTGAACCAGGTCCCGGCAACGATGCGCGCGGAATCCGGTTCAGCCACCCTGTACCTCCAGCCTGCGTTGTCCCGCTCGCAACAACACCCTGCCGAGCAGTCCGATCACCAGCACCCAGAAGCCCTGTACCGCCACGATGATCAAGGCATCCGAGCCGGCAGCCCGCCCTGACAGCGTATCGATCGGGGCCTGCAGGATGGACGGAAACGGCGTAGACATCGCCACGACACGCAGCCAGTCGGGGAACATGTGCACCGGCACGAAAAGCCCGGCCAGGAACGTGCCGACGATCTGGTACAGCACCCGGATCCCACGGATCTCGACCACCCAGAACCCGATCAGCGCCACCGCGAACAGGCACAGAAACGACAACGCCACGGCCAGCAGCACACTGATCAGACCGAGCAGATAGGCCAGCGGGGTGTCCGGCATCGACAGGCCGAAGGTGGTGGCGCCGATGACGATGCTCGGCACCCCGCGCGGCAGGATTGTGCAGGCCGCGCGGCCCAAATCGGTGGCCAGGTAGCCGAGTTGGACGTCGATCGGGCGCAGGAAGTCGATGGCGACGTCACCGGATTTGATCCGGTCGACCAGGTCGATCTGCGGTCCCATGAACTGGGTGGCGCCGAGCAGGGCCTGCGACAACCACACGTACGCCCCGATGGTGCCCTCGTCGTAGCCGCCGAAATCACTGGCCGAACGCACCGCCGCGACCATCACCGCCGCACGGACGAACCCGAACACACAGTTGGTGAAAAGCCCGGCGAACATCGCCAGTTTGTATTGCGCCTGCCGCTTGAACCCCGCCCGCGCCAACGTCCAATACACCCGGAAAGTCCCTGGCTTGCGGCGACGCCGCGCTGCGAAGGCAAGCCCACCATCCCCCACCACATCGCCCCGCACAATCAGTCAACTGTAGGCCGACCGCGCTGAATCAGGACGAAAACGGCACGGATCGGTACTGCTGCGCGGGTGCTACCGGTGGCCGCTCAGTCGGTGGGGAAGCCTGTCGCGAACAGGATCGCGATGGCGACGGAGCTGACCACGGAGACGGCAAGGATGATCCACATGGGCAGAAGATTACCGGGCCTGCTGTGGGATGCGGGCAGCGAGTGCCTTCACGGCGGGCCGCCACATCTGATCGGCGCAGCACGGTCGGCTGGTTCATACGCCGCCGCCGTGGTCTCGGCGCGTCACCGGTGCCGACGCAGAAAATCGACCGTCGCCTCGGCGACAGCGTCGGGCTGCTCGGTGACCAGACAGTGGCCTGCGCGCTCGATCACCACCCGTTCGGTGCGGGCGCCGATCCGCGCTTGCAGCCGCTGCGAACCCTCCGGCGGCGCGATGACGTCGTCGGCGCCCTGCACGATCAACAACCTCGGCTACTGCGTCTTCCGCGAGACCTTCGCTCGCGACCTCGGCATCGACGCCGAGCTCCTCGATGCTCGGGCGACCGCGGTCTTCGATCGGATCACCCGAGGCCTCGCGTCCGATGACGGATGAATCGGATCATCGCTTCCCGGGTTCGTCCACCCCGCTGCGTGGTGTGGCTTCAGGCCGACACGACGGTGTCACGGCAGTGCTGCTCGTCGTGATGGGTGCCGTGGTGGCGGGCAAGGGCCATCGGCAGTTGTCGTCTACCCGGTGTGTTGCGGGGGAGGCGTGAGATCGCGGCGGCGGTATCGGCTGATCGGGCGGGCGAATCGTGATGCCCGGCCAGGAAACGCCACGAACACCACCGGGACCGCGAGCGACTCGGATTCCTTCGGCGGTGATCCGAGGGCGGTAGATGGTTGCGCGGTGACCGAAGGCCGGGTCGAGATCGACGGAGTTGAACAGCTCCATCCTCGTCAACCACAGTGACGCACGAACTACTTCGTCCTCGGTGAGCGATTCTCCCGGCCAACCAACTGACGCCCCGACGACGAAGGCGCCGAGGACCGGCACCGGGTTGTCGAGAACGTCCTCGTTGTGTGCCCATTTCAGCACCGCCTCACGCACCGCCCATTGCCGGTCGGAGTAGCCGGGCGTCGTTCGCGCAGTACTGTCCATCCGCAGCATCGCAGACTTTTCCATCAGGTCACTCCTCATTTTCGAACCGAACGGCCCGTGACGTCACGGCCACTAGCGCTGAGCCGACGGGCCCGTGACTCCTGCCGCTACTCCGCTGTGGTTCCCACACGCCACTGTCCCTTCGACAGGCCCAACGTTTCCCCGGGTGACGCGAGCGGACTCGGAGTGCGACAGCTCCACGGTCGCCGTTTACAAGATAAACATATGTCCGTTTATCTTGTAAACTTCCGTATCCACTCTTGCTTGGCGGGGTGTATCGAAACCAGTCGGAACATCCCCGGTATCCTGGGATTATGGCGGTGTGCTGGAAGGCCGGGACCCGAAGATTTTGACAGGAGTTCTGCCCTGAGCGAGGACACGATCGACTCGGGCGCCGAGCTGCGCGACAACGGTTCGCGGGACGGGGATGCGCGCCGCCCCCCACGGCTGGACCGGGTCCTGATCCTGGAATCGGCGATTGCGCTGATCGATGAGGAAGGCCTGGGGCATCTGACGATGCGCCGTCTGGGTTCGTGGTTGGGCGTCGAAGCGATGGCCCTGTACCGATACGTTTCCGGTCGTGACGACCTGCTGGCCGGTGTGGTCGATCACCTCGTCGACCAGCTCTACGATCAGAACCTGATGGAGCCCGACGAGGAGGGCGGCAGTTGGCAGGGGTACCTGCAGCGTCTAGCGCACGGCGTGCGCCGCGTCGCGATCGAGCACCCCGAGGTCTTCCCGTTGATGGCCTCCAGTCCACCGCAGGCGCCTTGGCTCTGCCCGCCTTTGCGCAGTCTGAATTGGATGGAATCCTTCCTCGAAACCATGCTTCACTACGGCTTCGACGACCATCAGGCAGTCCAGGTCTACCGGTCTTTCGCTACGTTCCTGCTCGGCCACCTCCTCCTCGAGGTAGCGACAAAGGGGGTCGAGCTGAGCCCGGTCACCACCGCCGAACCCGGACAGCACGAATCATCGGAGTTGGCGGACTACCCCCACGTGTTTCGCCTGCAGAGCCACCTGGCAGCCAACCGTGCGGCCGATGAATTCGAAGACTCGCTCGAGGCACTGCTCGACCGGCTCGAAGCGATGCGCCGCGCAAGACAACGCCCGTGAGCGGTGGCTCGACTGTGTCGAGCCGTGACGCCCGCTATTGTCGGCGAGGTATCGCCGCAGGTAGCGGGCTGTTCTGTGCGCCCCCGGCAGGAATCGCCGCAGAACTGCGACGGTGGTGCATCTCGGCGGCCGCGGTGCATCGTTCGAGCTGGGGGAGGGTCGGCCGGGCGATGTCGATGCTGAACTGGGCATGGTGATGGAGTTTGTTGTAGATGATCCGGAGTGCGAAGGCGTCGCATAGCTGACGCAGTACGTCTTCCGGCATCTCGGCCACGTCGATGACGGTGTGCGGAAGCTGGTCGAGAAGTTCGACTCCGTCGTTCGGCGGTGGTGGGGCCGTGGCTTCCAGCTTGTGGAGTTCAGCTTGCTTGGTGTCGCGTTCAGTGGTGAGGGTGATCAGGCGTTTCTGGATCTGGTCGAAGATGGCACCGGTGGGATCGTCGCGCTCCTCGAGTGTGAGGAGGAGTCGGCCGAGTCGGCTCTCGGTGTCAGCGATCGTGCGTCGGAGGCCTTGGATTTTGTCAAGGTGGGTTCGGGCGCGGTCGTTGTCATCGACAGTGATCGCGGCGGCGAACAGTTCGCGGCGATGTGGTCCGAAGACATGCGTGTTGAAGAACTCAGTTGTGGCGGCAAGGAGTTCGGGCTCGGGGAGCAGGATCGATGGTGGGTGGTTGTCCGGCCGGAGCTGACCGCGGGGCTGGCAGTTGTAGTAGGTGTAGCTCTTGCGGGTCTTTCCGTGCATGCGTTTGCCGCCGCAGAGTTCGCACCGCACGTAGGACCGCATGCGGTAGGTGTGGGCCGTTTGGCGGTGTGGGTTGGCGCTGGCGGGCCTGGCGTCGCTGCGGGACCGTACGCGTTCCCTGGCGACGTGCAGGGCCGCAGTGAACGTGTCCAAGTCGATGATGGCGGGGTGGGTCGGTTTGGTGGACCAGACCCATTCGCTCGGCGGGTTCGGTTTGCACTTGTTCTTCGAGGCACGCCGGTTCCAGACTTGGTAGCCGGTGTACTTCGGATTGTGAAGTATGTCGCGAACGGTCGTGGGTCCCCACTTGCCTGAGGCCTTGGACGGGTCGGGTGCGATCGGCGCAGGGTGCCGATCGAGATCGAAGTTCAACCGCTCGGCGATCGCCCGATAGCCGAGCTTCTCGTTGATGCGCCATGAGTAGATCGTCTGGATGACGGGCGCCCGGACCGGGTCGATGGCAAGTCGGGTCTTACTTCTGCCCTCCGCGCGCCGGGCCGGGACGGGGTGGGGAACCTTCTCGGCCGCATAGCCGTACGGCGCTTGGCCGATGTTGAATCCGGCTTCGGTGTGTTGTTCGAATCCGCCCCGGGACTTCTCCAGCATCTCGAGGACGTACCACTCAGCGATGCCCTGCTTGACGCGGCGGGTCAGAACATTCGTTGCGCGTGGGCTGGCGCCGCGGGCCAGATCGATCGGCTCGTCGGCGGCGAGTAGCGCGACACCGAGGCTTTGGAGTTTGTGTTCGATGCGGGTGGAAAAGACTGTGCGACGCCAGATCCGGTCGATGGATTCACAGATGACGATGTCGAAGCGCCGCTCTGGTGCGGCGGCCTCGGTGAGCATGTCGGCGATGCCGCCGTCGCGGTGGATCGGGATCGCGAACTGTTCGTGAGCGGTGCCGCGTCCGCGCTTGTCGAGGTCGCTGCGGCCGGACTCCACGTCGTAGAAGTGAGCGGTGATGATGACGTTCTGGGGCAACCCCGCCAACACTTTGGTGCAGCTGCCGAGCTGGCGTGGCAGAGACAGCGTCGGGTCCTGCATGTCGTCAGTCGAGGTGCGACCGATGAACGCGGCACGAATCAGCCCCGACCCTGGTGCGATCAGTGGTGCGGATAGCTCGGCCAGAATCTGTTGTGGCGACCGAGTCTCGGAGCCGTTGATTGCTACGCCGCTTCCGGTTGCTGCCGATCGGCCCCAGGGCTGTTGTGGTTGATCCACCATGTCAAGACCTCCCGGATCGCGCGCGCTTGGACTTGGGCGAGCTGGGCTCCGACGGGGCCATCGACGATGGTGATGTCCGCAGTGACGCTGAGCGGCCGGATATCCCTGCCGTTGCCTGGCGCGTCTGGCCGGGATCGGTTCGGTAGTTGGGTGGCATGTGCCCGGGATACGTCATCGACTGCGGAGTCCGCAATCAGATCCGCCGGAAAAACTCCTGGTCCACGAGCTATCTGCCGGTTCCTGCGTTGAGTCACTGGTCCTCCGAACAATCTTCATGCGATTCATCCACGCCACCTTCGTGGTACTGGCCTACTCCTGGATCGCCGCCGCATTCCGACATCCAAGGTCGAGCTGCAGGAGCGCCCGAACCATCCTGAACAGGTGTTGAGAATCGTTCTGTTGACGCCGATGCCGCGATTCGCGAACGTCAGGTGGCTTCCCATCGTTGGTGTCCATGAACCGAGGTCGGCAAACGGTGTCGTTTTCCGAACACCCCCAGGCGCGACCCTATGTTGGCCGGGCCGGCTTTTCGACATGGGTGTCGATCAGAAAGCCAGCGACGGCGAATCCTGCGTTGACCGCCAGCTTCGCATGTCGCGGTGCTGGGCGAACCGAAGTTTTACCTCGCCCGTGTGAGTCGCTCAAGCTGTTGCGCATCGCCGCGAGTCCGCTCACGACGGTAGCCACTCCGCTCAGGATCTGTTTGATGATCTTCTCGGTGTGCTGGTCCGGTGCGATCTCCATTGCCGCCGCTGCCGCCTTGTACAGTTTCGCGAGATCACCGCCGTCCTCGTACGCGACCCCTCGCTCGTCGCAGATGTGCTTGCAGACGCTCTCCAACGTGGTTCGAGCCGCCGTGATCGCGCCTTCCGGATCACTGACGACCTTGTCCAAGGCCGCTGTCCACGAACGCTGCACACCGTCCCAATCTTCAAGCTGCTCAAGTCTGTCCGACGCGGCCGTCGAGCCTGGTGCGCTGCCTTGCAGCAACAGGCTCCGCAACTTCGCGATGTCCTCCTCGGAGGGCATCGGATACTTGCTCGGACCGTCGTAGGTGCACAGGTCGAGGAGGAACCGACGCTGGTCATCGCTGGAGAGACTGTTGAGTCCCGTTTCGAACAGCTGCCAGCGCGATGGGCCACCACCCGACATCGTGTACGAGCCGAGCACGTCGGTGTAGTCGGCGAAGATCCGATGGAGCTCGGGCCCGCTGAAACCGGTATCTCGCGCGAACATGTCAGTTGCGAGCTTGGTGACTTTATAGGGCAGCTTGGAACGAACGGATGGCATCAGCAGATCATCGCACCCACAAGAATTCTCAGTGCACTCCTCTTTGTGAGCGCGAAAGATGAGGTGGGAGGCGCGAACTCTCGGCCCCACAGAACCGATGCGGATCGCGCCCAATCCCACCGCCGATCGGTGCTGCTCAGGCAGTTGTTGATCATCCTGAAGCTATATGGCGGTGACTGGGCATATGCTCTGGCTAGCCGCTCGCTGTTAATGCGTCCTCGTGGGCGAATTCCAAGAACTCCCTGTGCGGGGTCCGCTGAGAATGCCATCGTGTCGTAGCGCCGTCCGGTCGAACGCGTCGTTTCGCGTATGTCAGCACCAAATGGTACTTGGCGCGCGAGATGGCGACGAAAAACTCGGAGATCGCAGTGATGGGGTCGGCCCAGAAGAGCTGCGTCTCTACGCCGAGGACGACAACCTTGTCGAACTCCAGGCCTTTGCACTTGTGGATGGTTAGAATCCTAATTGCGTCTACTTCGGATAGCCGTCGGAGTGCTTGATTGGCATCGCCGTCGACGAAAAGTTCACGATAGAAGGCTTTGTGTGCCTGCTCGATGACGTCATCAAGACGGGTACCTTGCTCGTAGCTGGGCGACAATGCGGTCAGGACGGGTCGCGATACCAGGCTCAGGAATTCTCCAATGAGAGTCCCCCATGCGGCGGGGTTCTCAGCCTCGAACGTGCTCGAATGCACGGTCGCTCGAGCCGAGTGGAGTATTCCCTTTAGTCGGCTATCGAAGCGTGCCGACTCGTTCTCGGAGTTGCTCGACTGATGGACGACTCGCATAAGTTCGGCATAAGCGTGGGGCTGCCGATTGGTTGCGACTATCCGTATAAAGTTGAAAATGAGGGCGGCTACCGGCTCCGCGGAGAGGTCCTGGCTCTGTTGCTCGTTCCGAAAGGGGATCCCGCGGAGGGTGAGCTCGCTACATAATGCTGCGGCCACAAGATGTGGCTGCTGGCGCACCAGGATTGAAATTTCATGCGGCGGTACTCCCTCTTTGAGCCACTGTTCGATAATGTTTGCGATTGCCTTCGCCTCGTCGCGTTCGGAGTCGAATTTTAGGACGTCGATGACACCATCGTCGTCAGTCGGCTCCTTTACAGGGCTAACTGCGCCGGGGTCCATGCGTGAAATCATTCTGTTCTGCATCCGGCGAAGGCGGGGTGCAGAGCGAAAGTTCTGATACAAGGGGAGTGGTTGGGCGGAGAAGTCATCGGCGAAGGTTTGCATGACTCCGTCTAGTGCGCCCGCCCAAGTCATGATTCGTTGTTTGGTGTCCCCGACCGCCGTCAGGATCGCTGTTTTTGGGTCAAACGCTGCTTTGACCAATTGGTACTGTTGGTCGGTGCAGTCCTGGAATTCGTCGAGGAAGACATGGCTATAGGTTTGGCGGATGCCTCCGCGCGCGTACGCGTTGGTCTCGATGATCTCTAGGGCGAGTGGCACGAGATCTGCGAAGGTGACCTGTTCGCCGGCGATGCGGGTGTCGGGGTCGATCCTGTAGCCCGGGCTGAGCGCGTTGTATCCGGTGAGGGCAGGTCGGAAGTTGTCGATGATCCGTTTCGCGAAAGCGTGAAACGTGAGGCTGTCGAACCGTGCGGCGAGCTGCGGCCCGGAGCGAAGACGGACTCGCTCGCGCAGATTGCGAGCGGCGTCGACTTTGAAGGACACGGCAAGAATTCTGCGAGGGTATGGACACTCACCTGTACGCAGCAGGAAGTCTGCCCGTTGGGCCAAAAGCTCAGTCTTGCCCGCACCTGGTCCGGCTGAGACGACCACGTTCTCCTTCGAGATCGTCGCGGCAGACATAGCGTTCGGCTCGAGAGTGAGCCCATCGACCGGGATCCATTGATCGCGGCGGATCATTCCGGCAGCGCCTCAAGGCTCGTGCGGACATGCTCGACAAGTCGGCTGAGTACGCCGGGCGCACCATCTATCAGTTGGTTGTCGCTCATGTCGGCTAGTGCGGCCAGGTGTGCAGCGGGCTTGCTGCCGAGATCGAATTTGTCGTGGTAATCGTCAAAGAGGGTGAGCGTGTCCGTGGAGAGTAGTTCGTGGTTCACATGGCTCTTGCCGAGTACGGCGACAATTGTGTCGTGGTCAGGTTCAGTGGGATCAACTTTATATGCATCGGGGTATGCCGCCATCATCGTCAGATCGAGGTCCACCGGCGATGAGAAAAACACCGCATGTTGCTCGAGTGTTCTGACGTAGTCGTTTTCCTTAGTGGTGGCTTCATGGTCCGGGAAGTCGCAGTGTTCATCCCATTTAGGAAGGGCTTCTATTGCTATCTTTGAGAAGGTCTCTGGCTTCACGATATTTAGCTGTTTCAGGGCATTGCGAACTCGGCCCCAACCCCCGTGGAAACGGCCTGAGTCGAGGTCGAGCAGCGTTGCATACGGGATCTGTAGATCCTCGAGGAGGCGCCAGAAGTGATTGACATGGCGTCCGCCCAGCGGGACGACGGATACGGATGCGTCGTCCTCGGCGATACCTGCGGCGGCCAGGAGCCGAGGCAGGACAACCTGCTCACTGGCACCCTCGCCCAGCACAACAAACCGGGAGAAATACAGTTCTGGGTAGGCCTTTACGGCCTCGCGCAGATACTTCGCGGCATCTTCGTCGTTCTCGGGCAAGGTTATGCGGTGGACTGTTGTTTCTCGGGAGCCGTTCAGGCGTAGGAAGCAGATGGTACGAGGATCGACGCGATGCAACAGTGCCGGTGCATGTGTCGCGATGAGTGTTTGAACATCTCCGTTTGCGCTGGCGTTTCGCAGTTGGCGGACGATCCGGCCGAGATACTGCGGCGCGAGACTGTTCTCGGGCTCCTCCAGTGCGATGACGGTGTGGATAGGGGGTCGCAGCTTGTCTGCATCGAGAGATGTCTCTTCGCCTGCCAGAACTCGCCGTGAAAGGGCCTGCCAGGCAAGCACCAGTGAGATGTAGAGCAGCGACTTCTGGCCGTCGCTCAACCGCTCGAACGGGAGAGGGGGTTCGCCGTGAGTCGGTGAGAAGTTCACGGTGAGCTGACGAAGCACACCCTCTAGATCGCCGCGCCCGAACGCGATCGACGGATCCTTGAAGTAGTCGCCATGGTGGAGTCCCTGCCACTGGTCGGCAAGTCGCTTCCCGATGCTCGCGACGGTCGGATTCGCGACTAGCGCGTTGGTGATCTCAGCAGTGAGCCGGCCCAGGGTTGTGCGTTCGGACGCCCAGTCGGCGGCGCGAAGGGTGCGTGCGATAACGGAAGTGGCGGTGTAGGAGACGTGATCGGTGGGGTCCCTACGGGCGGGCAAGTAGTGCACTTCGATATGGCGACGGTCGTATCTGGACATCTCGGATCGATGGGTGGGCTCGCCCGCCTCGTCGGCATCCAGTACGTATTCGATCTTTTCGTCGATGACGCCATCCGGTGCGAGCGCTGCCGTCAGGCGAATCCGCGTACGGGGGACCCCGTCAGCAGTGTCGATCGCCATGTGCGAGAAGTTTGGTGGGATCGACGCGTGCTGCCCGTCAACTGCCGCTTCTGGGAACTCGACGTCCACCTCCAGCCACAGTGTCGGTTCCTCGGATTGCACCTCTGTCCCGGAGCGGCCGACGGGCACGTGGAAGTCCCTGACGCGAATTTCACGCTGACCAGCCAGCGGGCTGAACAGCCGTGACATCGCCTCTAAGACCGCGGTCTTACCCGACCCATTCGGTCCGAGCACGTGTGTGAGGTCGTGGAGGTCGATCTCTGTCGGTGTTGGCCCGAAGGACTGGAAGTTGCACAGTCGCAACATCGTGATCTTCATCGGTACCCGACCCGTCTTCCGCTGCGTCAATGCTGAACACCCGTCGTGCGGGCGTTTGGCGAGGTTTCGCCGGGACGATACTTCGGCGAAAGCCGCTATCCGTTTGCTCGTCCGCCACCACGCCGTGCGAGTATCAGCGCCATGGGGGTGGGCGGGTCGAGAATACTCCAACGCTTCAGGTGAAATACGCTGGGGTGGAAGCCAACTCGTCTTCGTCGAAATTTTGAAACCGGTCGGTATTTCAGTTTCGGTTTTGGTTTGCTTGGTGGTGTCGGCGATCGTGAGCCGTTCGTCGCGCATCCTTCCGTCGGATGCGCGTCGCTGATGGCGATGCCAGCAATCGACGTTGTCCTCCAGACCTGTCGGCGTCGGCTCACGAGCTCCCCATCGTCCTGGGGGAGGCGGCGGTCAGACGAGGTTCGGCTTCGCCCTTGCGAGGGTTTCTCTGCGGAGTTGCGCATCAGTCGGTGGTTCTGGATCGGATTGGCTGTGGCGTTCCTGGTCGGGTTGGCCACGACGCGTACCGGCCGAAGGTCGAGCTTTCGCGCGAGGGGAAGCTGCAGGTTGCGGGTATGGGCCGAGCCATTCAGGTGCGACGGCTGCAATCGGCGACGTTCCCGGCAAACGATACGGCACCGGTAGGCCGCCTTCGATCGGTCTAGCCGGTGCGGCGGTTCTGACGCCGAAGTGGACGGTGTTGGGCCAGCTTGAGTCTGGCAGATAGGGAATGCTCGTGGCTTGGCGGCGACACGGTTCGCCTCGCCTGTGTGGCTGACATCGTGGCGACCGGGCAAGATGGCCTGGCGAGCATTGCTGTTTCTGTGAAAGGGTCGAGGTCGGTTATGGGTTCCGTTCACGAGGTCATCGAGGCGTTTCGGCAGGCACCCAGCAACTCGGAGCGTGGGACCAAATTCGAGGAGCTGATGGTCCGTTATTTCCAGCTCGATCCGATGCTTGCCCAGCAGTACGACCAGGTCTGGCAGTGGATCGACTGGCCGGGCCGCGACGGAAAACCTGACACCGGCATCGACCTGGTCGCCCGTGAACGGGACACCGGCTCGATTACGGCGATCCAGTGCAAGTTCTACGAACCCACCCACACCCTCGCCAAAGGTGATATCGACTCCTTCTTCACCGCCTCAGGCAAGAAGCCGTTCGCTAACCGGGTGATCATCTCCACGACCGACCGGTGGGGAAAGAACGCCGAGGACGCGCTCGACGGGCAGTCGATCCCCGTCCAACGGATCGGGTTGGCCGATATCGCCGAGTCCCCGATCGACTGGGACATCGCCTGGCCGGCTGGTGTGCTACACGTCGACCTGTCGGAGGCAAAGCGGCACGAGCCACGTCCCCACCAGCAGGATGCGATCGACGCCGTGTTCGCAGGGTTCGAGGCCGGCAACGACCGCGGCAAGCTGATCATGGCGTGTGGCACCGGCAAGACGTTCACCGCGTTGAAGATCGCTGAACGGGTCGCAGCCGAAAATGGCGGCGCCGCAAGGATTTTGTTCGCGGTGCCGTCGATCTCGCTGTTGTCGCAGACGTTGCGGGAATGGACCGCGCAAACCCAGCTTGGACTGCGGGCGTTCGCGGTGTGCTCCGACACCAAGGTTTCGCGCTCCGCAGAGGACGTCGCTGTGCACGACGTCGCGATCCCCGTAACCACCGATCCGGCGAGGCTTGTGGCGGAGATGGCGCACCGCAAGCGTGCGAAGGGTCTGACGGTGGTATTCACCACCTATCAGTCCCTTCCGGTGGTCGCCGCCGCGCAGACACAGGGCGTTGATCCGTTCGACATGGTGATCTGCGACGAAGCCCACCGGACCACCGGTGTGACCCTGTTCGGTACGGACGAGTCGAACTTCGTCCGCGTCCACGACCCTGACTACCTCAAAGCCACCCGCCGGTTGTACATGACCGCGACGCCGCGGATCTTCGACGAGACGGTGAAGGAAAAGGCAGAGGAACATTCCGCCGAACTGTCCTCGATGGACGACGAGACCCGCTACGGGCCGGAGTTCCATCGGCTTTCATTCGGGGATGCCGTCGAGCGGGGTCTGCTGACCGACTACAAGGTGATCGTGCTGACCGTCGATGAAGACTTGGTCGCGTCTCCGCTACAGCAGCAATTGGCGGGGGAGTTCAGCGAGCTGCGCCTCGACGATGCGTCCAAGATCGTCGGCTGCTGGAACGGGCTCGCCAAGCGTGCTGGCCGCACTCCCGACGGAACCGGCTTCGCGGCCGGTGAACCGCCGATGCGCCGGGCAGTGGTGTTCGCAAAGGATATCGCCGCGTCCAAACAGGTCGCGGACGTGTTCCCTGCGGTCGTGGACGCCTATCGGGATCTTCTCACCGATAGTGAGGGCGACGGGCATGCGGTGTCGACGACGAACCTCGATCTGGCGTGCTCGGTCCGGCATGTCGACGGCACGTTCAACGCCCTACAACGCAATGCTGAGTTGGCGTGGTTGAAGGCGCCGGTACCGGAGGGTGAGTGCCGGATTCTGACGAATGCCCGCTGTCTGTCCGAAGGCGTGGACGTGCCGGCATTGGATGCGGTAATGTTCCTCAACCCCCGCAACTCCGTGGTCGATGTGGTGCAGTCGGTCGGCCGGGTGATGCGGAAGGCCGACGGCAAGGACTACGGCTACATCATTTTGCCGGTCGCGGTCCCCGCAGGGGTCGCGCCGTCACAAGCGTTGTCGGACAACCGACGGTTCAAGGTGGTTTGGCAGGTCCTCAACGCGTTGCGCGCGCACGATGACCGATTCAACGCGATGGTCAACTCGATCGCCCTCAACACCACCACCACCGATCAGAAGGTGGGCAAGGGCTCAAGCATGCTGATGGGCGATCACATCGGCCCCGTGGCCGCTCAAGGCGAATCCGTCAGTGGCACAGGAACAGTCGAGTCCTCGGATTCCACCAGTGCCGACACAGCACCTGATTCCGGCGGACAGATGGCGACCCAGATGGCGCTGTTCTCTCTGTCGGAGTGGCAGGAAGCGATCGTCGCGAAGATCGTCGACAAGGTCGGCACCCGGGCATACTGGGAGGACTGGGCCAACGACGTCGCCGACATCGCCGCCGCGCAGATCACCCGCATCCGCGCCCTCCTCGCCAGCGCGGACCCGGCCGTAGCGACCGCGTTCGAGCAGTTCCACCAGGGACTCAAAGACAATCTCAACGACTCCGTCACTGTCGATGACGCGATTAGCATGCTCTCGCAGCATCTGATCACCAAGCCGGTGTTCGACGCGCTGTTCGCCGAACACGACTTCGCTTCCCACAACCCTGTCTCGCGGGTGATGCAGACGATGGTCGAGCGCCTCGGCGACTCCGGCCTCGAAGCCGAAACCGCCAAACTTGAGGGTTTCTACGATTCGGTGCGTATCCGCGCTGCGGAGGTCACCACCGCCGACGGCAAGCAGAGAGTCATCGCGGACCTGTATGAGAAGTTCTTCCGCATCGGCTTCAAGCGCCAGTCCAAAGCTCTCGGGATCGTCTATACCCCGGTCGAGGTCGTCGACTTCATTCTTCGTGCCGCCGATCAGGCATCCCGGAACGCGTTCGGACGCGGTCTCACCGATGAGGGCGTCCACGTCCTGGACCCGTTTACCGGCACCGGCACCTTCATGACCCGCCTGCTGCAATCCGGTCTCATCCGAACTGAGGATCTGGCCCGCAAGTACACCAACGAGTTGCACGCCAACGAGATCATGCTCCTCGCTTACTACATCGCAGCGGTGAACATTGAGTCCACTTACCATGCAATCGCCGGGAAAGAGGCTGCGGCGGAGTATGTGCCGTTCGAGGGGATCGTCCTCGCCGACACTTTCCAGATCAGCGAGGAGGGCGACAGTCTCGATGCAGTCATATTCCCGCAGAACAACGACCGTATCATCCGGCAAAACACCGTCCCAATCAACGTCGTGGTCGGAAATCCGCCCTACTCGAAGGGGCAGACCTCCGCGAACGACCTGAACGCGAATCGCGGCTACCCGACCTTGGACGGGCGGATCGCTGCCACTTACGCCAAACGCTCCACGGCGACGAACAAGAACAGCCTCTACGACTCGTACCTGCGCGCGTTGCGGTGGGCCACCGACCGTGTTGGGGATGCCGGCGTTGTCGCGTTCGTCTCCAACGGTGGGTGGATCGACGGCAACACCGCAGATGGCGTCCGCCTGTCGCTCGCCGACGAATATGCACAGCTCTACGTCTACAACTTGCGCGGAAACCAGCGCGCCGCTGGCGAACTCTCCCGCAAGGAAGGTGGCAAGATCTTTGGCTCTGGCAGCCGCAACACCGTCGCGATTCTGATTGGTGTCAAGAACCCCAACCACAGCGGTGCGTGTGAGATCTTCTACCGCGACATCGGCGACTACCTGACCCGCGAAGAAAAACTCCGCGTTGTCGCCGACAGCGCACTCACCAGCACTAACTGGAAGACCATCGTCCCCAACGCTCACGGAGACTGGACCAACCAGCGTAATGACGAGTTCGAGGTATGGCCGGTCATCGGTGAGAAGCAGCCGGAACCCGGACAGACCGTTGTGTTCTCGCTGCACTCGTCAGGATTGAAGTCGAACCGCGACACCTGGGTTTACAATTTCTCCGAGGCAGCCGTCGAGGCGAACGTCAAACGCATGCTCGATTTCTATAACGCGCAGGCCGAGCTATTGGATGCTCATTGCTCGGCGCACGCAGTCGCGGACCGCAAGGGTGTCGCAGAACAGTTCATCGACACCGACCCGACCAAAATCAGTTGGAGTGGGGGTCTCAGGGCGAGTTTCGCAGCCAGCAAGCGCTTCGAATACGAGCCCGCATCCCTCACAGTTGGGCTCTACCGGCCGTTCTCGAAGCAGTACGTCTACTACAATGCTGCGCTTAACGAGCGTCGCTATCAGCTCGCGTCGATGTTCCCGACCCCTCACCACAGGAACATCGGTTTCTACGTGGTCGGCACGGGGTCTGACAAGCCGTTTTCGGCCTTGATGACCAACTCGATACCCGACCTGTCATTCTGGGGATCGGGAAGCGGCCAGTTTTTCCCCCGCTGGACGTATGTGAGGACCGAGTCGTCTGACGGTGAGCTCGATTTCGCGTCAGCCGCGACCGTCGACGTCGACGAGTACGGCTACCGGCAGATCGACAACATCACTGACGGCATCCTGGCGCTTTATCGCTGCGCGGTCGGGGACCAGGTCACGAAGGACGACATCTTCTACTACGTGTATGGGCTGTTGTACGACCCTGCCTATCGCGAGGCGTACGCGGCGGATCTGAAGAAGATGCTCCCACATATCCCGACCCCTGAGACTCGGGAGCGTTTCGAACAACTCGCTACTGCGGGCCGTGGGCTGTCGGACCTGCACGTGGGCTACGAGTCCGTGGAGCCCTACGATCTCGACGTGCAGCTCAAGCCGGGCGCTCTCGACGATGATCGGGAGACATGGCGGGCGTCGAAAATGAAGTGGGGCAAGAAGAAGGACCCCGAGACGGGAAGAAGCGTCGACGATCGCACCACGATCGTTTACAACCCGAAGATCACCATCTCTGGGATCCCCGAGGACGCCGAACGCTACATGCTCGGCTCCCGCTCGGCGCTGGCATGGATTATCTACCGCTACCAGGTCGACACAGACAAGGCATCCGGAATCGTCAACGACCCCAACGACTGGTGCGACGAACACGATGACCCGACATACATCGTCGACCTGATCAAGCGGGTGACGACGGTGGCGGTCGAGACCATGAAGATCGTCGACTCACTTGGGTGAAACTCTGTTCCGCCTGGACTGACCGCCGGTCACTCCGCGCAGTCGGCCGCCCGAGTGCGGGTACCGGCGGTGCGTAGCTCAGCATCTGGTCGAACTCGTAGCCCTGTTCGCTGGTAAGGCGTCGCATCTGTTCGGCGACGTTGGCGCCGATTCGGGACCTCATTTTCGGGAGGATGAGAAGGGCTCAGCGGTTCGTGCGGCGAGTGAGTTCCTTGGCGATCTGGGATTCTGTGGCCGGGATGACGGTTGCGTCGTGGTGGTTGACGTCGATCAGATATCGGCCTGCGGCGCGGTGGCCGTGTTGGATGTCGATCCAGTTCAGGCACTGAGGCGGATTCTCGGCTGCCACGCGGACATCGTTCTCTATGTACAGGTGTCCGTCAGCGCTTCGGGGAGCTCGCAAGAGAGCGAGGATACGGTTCTCAGCTACTTCATTGCCATCGGCGTTGATGAAATACGACGTCTCCGCCTCGCCGCGCACACGCGGGGTGTAGCCCACGAGCCGAGGAATAACCCCGGCCGGTGTCGCGGGCATCGTGGTGACAACCGCGCGACCGAGATTGCCTCGTCGGGTCGCCAGGATCTCGACGTCGGAACCGAAGTCCTTTGTCTCGCCGGCGAGTTGGTGGGCGATCACCGCGTGGTCGCCCACCGCGGCCGCGAGGCAACGGATTCGGCGCCCTCGGGACTGGCCGGTGCACACGATCCGAACTTCGGGGTCGGCGAGGACCCCCAGAGCGCGCGTGAGGTCGATGTCGGCTTGGTGGGGATAACGCGAGGAGATCGCGTGGCGCTGTCGAACGTAGGTGTCCAGATCGGGTGCGGATTCGAGAATGCTCAGCGGGTAAGGGTATTCGCGCTTGGTCTGCGACCACACCCACGCGAACTCGTCGGGGGTGAATCGCCACTGCGTATTCGCGGTCATTCTCGTGTTCAGGGTCGGACGCCGGAGTCCGTGGCGGGTGTTTGGTCCTCGCGAGGCTCGTCAGGTTCGGTAGTCGGGGTGGTCATGTCCCAAGGACCGCTTCCGGTGATCGGGCCGTACTGGGGCTGGGCGGCTGGAGCTTGCGCCTGGGCAGAATCGGGAACGGCACCGGTCGGCTCAGACGTCGGTCCACTCGGTGCTACTGCGGGCATAGGAGTGGCGGCAACCGTCCTGGTTGGTTCGGCAGCGGTGGTAACGGGGACGGTTGTCGGCGCAGCTGTGGAGGCAGCGGCGGGCCGGTCGTCGGCGCTGAACAGCGAACGCGGCATCGCCGGATCGGCCGCCGGGGCGGGAAGTGGCTCGGGCCGGGGTTCGGATGCGGGCTCGGAGATTTCGGTCGTGTGATCACCGATGACCGGCGCGATCGCCGCTTGGTGGCCGACGAGTTCCTCCTGTACCCGGCGCAAATATTCGGGGCTCTGATGGGTGTCGTCGTCGCCCTGACCCTTGCGGGCGCCCGCACCGGGCCCCATCGGCCCCATCGGCCCATGGCCAGAACGCCCTGTCGAGGACCCAGCGGTCGAAGCGTTCGACGCCGCGCCGACACCTGGTGCGCTACCACGGACCGGCACTCCCGCACCGACCCCAGGTGCACCGCCCGCTCCACCACCCGAACCTGGCGCGCCAGCGCCCGAACCCGGCGTTCCAGCACCCGAACCCGGTGCACTGCCGACCGGGGACTGGCCGTTGACATTGGGTGGAGTTCCCGCCGACGGAGTCGCCGTCGTCGGTGCCGCGCCCGCGGCCGTCGTCGCCGCGTCGGAATCAGTTCCGGAGTCGGTCGAACCGGCTTGCTCCGAAGTGCCCGCGTCACCCTCAGCTGGGGCTCCCGATGATTCAGGTCCTGCCTCACCGGACGGATCGTCAGTAGGCGCGTCGGTTCCGGGATCAGCGGCGCTTGGGGTTCCCGGGTTCTGCGCACTACCGGGTGCGCCCGCACTCGTACCGTTCCCGCCGGTGTCGACGCCTTCGCCGACCTGCGGCGGCGCGACGAACGAGGGAACATCGGCCCCCGAAGGCGGGAACGTCGGTAGGTAGGTCGTGTTGACCGCCGCGACCGCCAGTGCCCGCAACCGGGTCGCGTTCTCGTCGTCGCCGCGTGCCTTCTCGCCACTGACCAGCCCGGGCAGCACCGATTCGGAGGCGTTGTCGGGATCGGCGACGGTTTCCACTGGCGGCGGTGGCACCGCTCCGGCCAGTGCCTGGGCGGCGTAGAACATCGTGTCGAGCCGCATCGCCACCGACTTCGCGACGTTGCCCATGTGCTCGCCTCCGGTAGCGAACGCCGACACCGCCGCGACACCCGCCTCCGCCGCTTGCCCTTCCCACCGACCCTCTACCGCCCGGTTCAGGCCGATCCGGGCCAACTGGAACGCGGAGGTGATCGACGTGGACACCTGCGACCAGACGACGCAGGTGTTCCAGATCGCCTGCTGGTCCAGGCGCTGGATGTCATCCCAGATTTGTTGATGGGTCATGGTCTCCGGCGGAGCCTCCGGCGAGGTCACATACGCCGGATCGACACCCCCGTCGAGTTGTTCGTCGTGGCGACCACGCTGCTGCTGCGACGCCTCGGCTCGCTGCTGCTTCCCCGTCGCGGCCGCCTGAGCGCCGGCACCCGGCACCGTCAGCATTTCCTCGATCAGCCGAGTGGCATCGTTGGTGGCCATCACTTCCCCCGTTTCGTACAAACCGCAGGTTGTCGGGTGTCCCGGCCCACGCACCCCATACGCCTTGCCAGTAGGCTACACCGGGTTGATCGGCCGTACTGGCGTGCCCGAGGCCCGGCACGGGGATATGGCGGGAGCGATGGCGGCTCGGTATCGTCGCTGTCGATCAGCAGCCGCAACAAGGGGGGACCACCTTGCTCTCAGCCGATATCGTCCAGATGCGTCAACTCGTGGGCACGTTGAACGACGTCGCGACCCAGATCGACGCGCTCGACGTTCGCACCGTCGCCGATACGCTGGCCGCGGCGCTGCCTGGCTGCCCGATCCCGGCCGCGTGTGCGCAAGCAGGCGAGTACACCGAGGGAGCGTGGCTGCGCGTCGCGCAACGAATCCAGCAGATCTCGTCCGCGACGAGCCAGTGCGCCAACAACATCCAGGCCACCGACGAGGACTTCCAGAAGGCCCTCGACACCATGCGCTTCCAGGTTCCAGGAGCGAAGTGATGCTGCAGATCACCTTGCCGCAAGTCCAGCAATGGCAGCTGGGGCGACTGTCGGAATGGGCCACCAACCTCGAGACCGCCAATCAGGGCTACGAGCATCAGCTCGGGCGCACCGTAACCCACTTCCAGGACCTGCACGGTTCATGGGCGGGCAAGGCCGCGGACGCCGCCTATGGGCGGATGGACGAGGAAAACAATCAGGGCCGTCGTCTCGCGGCCGAGACCACCGAGCTGATCACCGCTGTCCGCACCGGCACCGACCGCGTCACCCGGGAACGAGAGATCCTGCTCGGACGTGTCGCCGATGCCGAAACCCTGCCGTTCAGCATCGACGGGAAGGCGATCACGTTCTCCGTCGGCGCGCAATGGCGCGTACTCGCCGACTACACCGCCGTCCGTGACCTCACCGAGGACATCGTGCGCCAGATCCAGGCCGAGACCGACAATCGACAAGGCCAGATCAACACCGCCTACTTCAGCTTCGCCACCGCGGTCGAGGAATTCGCCACTGCCATCACCACCAACGCGGGCGAAATCCGTTCGCGTGGTGACATTCTGGGCAACGGGCTCGACGTCGCGGGCACTGAGCAAACCACGGGCCTGACAGCCGAACAGGGAAAACTCGACGGTCAAACCATCGCCGACGGAAAGCTCTCACCCGAGGAGATCGACCGGATCTCCAAGAACTTGTTGGCGGCCGGACTAACGCCCACTCAACTCGCCGCCATGCAACGCGGCGAGGAAGTCACCGTGCCCGCGTCAGCGATGAGCTACATGACCGAGCTATACGGCAGCGCTGGACGCGACGGCCTGATCGGTGTCTCCGAACAGCTCCGAACCGACACCACACCGGGATCGCAACAGCTGCGTTCGTCGCTGGCCAACGGGCTGTTGACGGTGTCGAACGAGAACGTCGTCGGCCGCGACTATCGCACCGGCAAAGACGATCGCGGTGGCTGGAACAAGCTCAACCCCGAACTAAAGGAGATCATCGGAACCCGGCCCGCGCTGGGAACCGATGCCCCCGATTCCAACACCAGCCGCCTGCCCGAAGACTACCGCAACAACGCCTGGGACAGCCGCAATATCACCGGCTCCTACAAGGAGTATCAGACCGACCTCAACGCCTTCAGCGACTTCCTCAGCAGCTCAGGCGAGGGATACCAGCCCGGTGACCGGCTCGGCGTCGAGCTGTCACGTCAAGCGGCGCACCAGACGTGGCTGTCCGACAACGGCGAGTACCGCCGCGTCATGAACCCCAACGATGTCGGGATGAGCGATGCCAGGGCGGACAACGCCGCCCAGAATCTGCTCGAGGTCGGTACCCGCAACAACGACTCCAACTACGCGCTGATCACCGGAAACGGAAGTCCCGAACTGTTCGGCAGCGGCGAGCCTGGTCAGACGTTCAATGACGGCGACAAGTTCAAAGAAGTGGTCGCCCCGATGATCACGCGTGACTGGGGTGATGACGGCGCGGCGGCAGCGGGGATGTTCGGTTGGATTAACGATGACGCCACCTCGCCGAATCCGGACGTAGCGACACGAGCCGGCGAATCCGCGAATATCCTGGCCAACTACGTCGCCGACAACAAGGCTGAACTACTCAATCTCGACGGCGAGAAGACCGCGTCACTGGGTGAACGGAATCCCGCGATGCTGCAAGGAATGGCCGAGGGATTGAGTCCGTACAGTCCGCAACTAGCGGGAGTTCCGGACGGGCCGAACAGCCCGCTTCTAACCAGCGGATTCGAGTGGACGGACGAGGACACAAATTTCGAAAAGGCGAAGTCGATCTTCACTGTGATGGATACCGACAAGGATGTCGCGGGCTACTTCAATGCCAACGCGCTTGCCTCCGCCGAGCAGCTTCAGTCAGCTTGGCTCTCATCGGCATTGGACGGGCCTCACGGCGGGGACAACCGCCTGGCGGCGGGATATGGAACGACGCTCGGTCTCGTTGATGCAGGACTTACCGCGGAGGCTGCTGATCGGACCAAAGACGAAGCTTCGGCAGCTGCGCACAGTTTCGCTGACAAGGGCGCCGCCTACGATGCACTGAAGGGCGCGCTGACCGGCGGGATCAAATATCTTCCTGTTGTAGGACCCGTGGCATCCGACATTGCATCTAACACACTCGCGCCGGCAATTGATGTATCGAACACTTATGTCAAGAATGCGACGCTGGGGGTTTATATGGCGCCGGACCCCGCGGTGCCCAATGGATCATGGATGCCGAGCTCTCAGAGTCCGGCGTCGGCGCATTATCTGGCGCAGAGTTTGCAGGACCTCAGAGGCCCGATTTCCCATCATCAAGATTTCGATAGGTATTTCGACTCCGATGGAAAGTTGCTCAGCTATGGGCAGCTTACAGAAGAGATGAACATGGATCGGGCCACCGTCCGGAATGATCTGACCAAGATCTTGGAGGAATACAATGGCAGAGTTCTTGACAACCAATTAAGTGACTACAATATCGAGGTCGCCAATGGAAGGGCTGCGGTCAAGTGAGCTGGCGTATCGCGGCGAACGTGGGTGGCGTCGCGCTGGTGACAGCATTGGGTTCGATGACCGTCGGTTGTACGTCTGACGATGGACCGGCCCGGCCGATATCAGTTCAGGTCAGCAAGGCTAATGGTCCGGTTCCAATTCAATGGGACCCATGCTTCAAAGTCAATGACAACACGGTGAGCGAATTGGGGTTCGACCCCACGACACGTCGACGTGAGACATACCTAGACCGAGAAGAAACGAAAACCGGGTGTCGCTTCACGCGAAAGATGGATGACCCGAACTCCCACGGCGAGGTTGGGTGGCTAGTGGTTATTACGAACACCCTCACGTTAGAGCAGCTGAGTTTTGTTTTTCCGAACGCTCCGAAGGTGACGATAGATGGCCGTGAGGGAATCTCCATTCCGGAGGATGGTGACTCCTGCGGCATTACGATGACGGGTCCCGACGGAACAATCGCTGTAAGGTTGGGCGCTACACCTGCGCGAAGCTGGGATCCGTGTGAGCAGATCGAGAATGCTGCTCGCGTAGTAGAGTCAACTCTGCCGAAGTGATCTACTAGTCCGGCAGCTCCGCCTCGTACACAGCGGCGACCTTCTTGATTTGTCCGCATGGGTCACCGGATGAAAATCCGAGCGATTCCGAGATTTGAACGCTTGCTGATCCATTGGTAGTCGACATTGCGAGAAAGCATGAGTCGGATGTTGATGCTTTGGGTAGCTGGAATATGATCGCTTCTCTGTTATTGATTGTGAAATGTTCGAGTGCTGTCCCGAAATAGGGTTGTTCCTTTAGTGGGACGTTCGATATATCGACAGTGAGTCCCCTTGTGCGGCGACCGGTCTCGAGATCCTCGAACGCGCACCCCACCACTGAGTATGTATCGGCAACGAAGTCAGCTCGTTCTCTGGTACGGGGCGTGAACCCGGCGCGCACGATTGCATCGTCATCCAAGGACCTGCACGGGTCGTAGGTAATAGGGGCTCGGCCCGGATTCTCACGGACGGGCGGAGCTGCAACCGATACCGCGATCGGGCCGGGGATCTTGGTGGTCGACGCCGGTTCTTGTGCGGGATCCTCGCTGGTGCATCCGCTGAGGCCGCACGCGGTAACGAAAGCGCTCAGTGCCGCCATCGTGATGGCCGCCCTGTTCATGTCGTGCGGCCGGGGACAGCGGCAGAGGCGGCTGCGATCGCTCGCGCGTTCATCTGGTCGGCCTCTGCGTATTTTCCGGCCGCCCGCAGGAAGGTTTCCTGAAGTCGGATGGTTCCCACGATGTACTGATCGATGGTGTCCACCATCTGGTCGGCTTTGCCAGAGAATCCGACGGCGAGCTGTTGAGCGGAGGGGAATCCGGCAAGACCCGTGTTCTTCGCGCCGCGATCCATTTTGAGACGTTGTCGGTCCAGCTCGTCGATCACTCCATCGAGTACCTTCACAACGTCAGCCACCGCAGCCGGGTCGAACTTCAATGTTCCCGCGGCAACGGCGTCGCTCATCGCTTTGATCTGCGCCTGCCCATAGTCGACTTCCATCACACCCCCAGATCCGAGTCCGTCAGACCGCCACGTTACCAGCCATCGCGTCAGGATTCGCCGGTGCGCAGGCGTGCAGCGGACCTCGCGCGGTATGCCTGTCCGCTGTGGTGGTTTGCCATCCCATTGTCCGCCGTGTTCAATGGTGGGTTGTTTGAATCGGGTCGGGTTGAGTGGGAGTGGACGATCGCGATGCCGTATGAACTGTTGGCTTTGGTCGGCGTGGTTTTGTGGGTGTATTGCCTGGTAGATGTGGCGATGGCTCCCCGTACGGCCGTTCGTCGTCTGCCGAAAGCGGCGTGGGTGATCATCGTCTTCGGGCTTCCGCTGTTTGGTGGCCTCGTGTGGATGATCGCGGGTAGTCCGGAGAGCGGCCCCCGGCGGCGCGTTGCGACTACCCGTTTCGCTGAGTACGACCGCCCCGGCCGTTATGTGGCGCAAGACCCCGCTGCGGATGACGCGTTCCTGGCCGGGTTGCGTGAGCGCGCCCAGCGTCAGCAGCGTGAGGCGCATCGCTCAGCGGAGCGGCAACAGGCCGAACAGCATCGCCGTTGGGCGAACGGCGAGCTGTAGCGAAGGTGTGTGATCCTCGGTCATGCGAAATGCCAGAATCTGGGCGGCCACGGCGGCGGCGTCGCCGATCGTGTTCCCGGTGCTCACCATCGCGGTGGCCTACCTCGTCGACGCGATAACCGGCACGGGCGCCGACGTCGCTTGGTATCTGGTGTTCACGCTGTTGCTCGGCACGGCCTGGTTTCTCCCCGGCATCGGTCTGACGCTTATCGGCATCGTCGTGCTCCCTCGCCGCAGCGGTGCTGTCCTGACCGTCCTTGCGCTGGTTCTGCTGGTGCTCGCGTCCGCGGCGATGGGTGTCGGCGTCTTCGATGACGCTCTGAGCCCGCTCGATGACCAACCCCGCCTGATTCCGATGCTGTCGATCCCGGAAGCCGTCGCGGTCGTGGCACCCTACGCGTTGGTCGTGCTCGCGTGTCTTCGCGCCGCCGTGCCGGTCATCGCTGCTGCACGCGGCGTAGCGACTACCGCCGACGCACCCGACGCTGTGCCTTCATGACCTCCGCGCCCAGCTCGATGGAATAGACAAAGGTCCAGCGAATCAGTCCGAACCAACTCGACGATGATGTGGTCCGGCGGGATCCAACCCACCTACCGCTGATCGGTCAGGTCGGCACGACTCCGACTCGTTGTGCCAGGCGCCCGAGGTCGCCGGTCGTCAGATTGCGCCGAGCGGTTCTCATCATGTGTCCGACCAGCTCCCGAACCGGAGCCATTGTTCGGACATGTTGAGGCGCAACATGTTCGGCACGGAGGAGGGCGTAGAGCGAGTCGCGGTAGTTGCGTTGCATCGCGTACGCGCGCCCGGTCTCGACGAAGTACTGGGCGCGGCGGCCGTCATTGGGCAGGTCAGCAGCTGACACCGTCGACGCGAGGGCCAGTACCTTGCCCGGATCGCGTTGCTCCATCGCCGCCGACATCCGCCACAGCGTCACGTTCGCCGGGCCGAAGGACTCGTTACGCGTCACCGAGGTGCTGGGTCGGGCATCGGGGAGCCGGTCCGCTTGCTCGGCGGCTTCGAGCAGGTAGGGCTCGGGGTCGGCGCCCAGTGTGGCCGCGACGATCGAGCCTTGGAGGTGGAGCATGCCGTAGGTTTCGATCTCGCCCACGGTGCGGACCTCGGCGGATAGCTGTTCGGCGGTGTCGATGGTGGTCGACAGTGCCGCGGGGAGTGCGCCGGGGCGTGACAACATGATCTGGCCCTGGCTGAACGCGGCGGCCGCTACCGGGGCGACTCCGCCGGTCTGTGTGGCGGCCCGCTGCGATTCCTGGGCGGCGGTCCACGCGAGGGCGTAGTAGCCGCGGGCCCGCAACGCGGACGCGACCCCATAGGTCACCGCGCTCAACACGTCCCATGCCCGATCAACGCTTCCGGGATCGGCGTCGCGCACTCGGCGGTAGGCGTCGGTGAGCAGTGGGGCGAGCATCGGGCCCAGTCGCGCGTAGTCGCAGTCGTTGCGCAGGCGCGTCGCGGTGTCGGTGAGCGCGGTCAACTCGTCCAGCGAGCGCGGCGGTGCGGTATCGGTGACGTTGCCGCGTGCCCACAGCACTGTCTCGAGTTCGGGGACAGCGACATGGAATCCGGCTGTTGCCGGGTCGAGTCGATCCTGTTCGTGTCCTGTCAGATCGCCGATGGTGACATCGAGTGCCGCTGCCAGTGCGAGCAGGGTTCGGCGCGAGTCGATCGGGCGTTCCCCGCTCTCGTATTTCGCGATCGCGCCACGGCTGAGCCCGGTTCGGTCGGCCAGGACTTGCTGCGAGATGCCCCGGCGCGCCCGGATCACGCGCACCTGCTGTCCGATGAAGCGGTCGGCGTCCATGAACTTCTCCCGGTTGACGGCACTACCAATCCACAGGATACGTGCGTTGTCCCGCAGCGGGACAAACAACGGTGGCGCTGCAGGGATGGTTGTCCCGGTCCCGTCGCCGGGGCGATGGAGGAAGAGGCGATCAACCCTCCACATCGGGGGTAGCGAGCTGCGAATCGATGGCGAAAGCCCCCCGGCGGCGGGCCATCCGATCTGACGATTCACCGAGGAGAACCGATGCCGCCGCTGCCGCGCTATGTCCCGCATGCCCCAACGCACTGGGGAAGGGCGTCGATTCGCGCCACGATAGAGCCGATCCGCGGAGCTGAACGATGAGCGCGCCGGTGTTCACGTACTACCGGCGGCCGTTGGTGCGCAACAGGATTGAAGCTGTCGAGGCTCGGCTCGTGGAGGTCGCGTTGCAGTACGGCAGTGGCGATCTCACCGACCGAATGTTCGTCGAGTTCGAGTCACCGGTCCGTATCTTGTGGTCGCTGGTGGAAGTCCTGGACCGACGGATCGGTGTGAACGTCGCCGAACAGGTGCGTCTCCTCGCCCGCGACCAAGGCTACGAGTTCGACCAGATGCTGAACTACGCCCCGCCGGTACCGGCACTGTGGCGGCTGACGGCGGCCGTGGAAGCTGCTGGTGGTGGCACGGTTCTGATCCCGTCGATCGAGCACCTCACGAACCTCGGTTGTTCGGAATCGGCTCTGCTGAACCATATTTCCGGCAGACCGAATACGCAGGTGATCTGGACCGACCCTCTATCCGAAGTCTCGCGAACGACCAGCGACCCGCGCGAGTCCGCACCCTCGGAGCCGCTGGCCGGAGTGCTAGGCGAGTTCCGGGTCAGCCCGTTCTGTGCGGCGCTGAGAATGGCGCGCTTCTACTGCGAGGAGCATCTGTCTCGGGCAGGGCTTTCGACGTTGGTGGATGCGGTCGATGAGCTGATGGTGGCGGTCGTGGGCCCGGCCGAGCAGCGTTGGAGCGGATGCATCGGCACGCTCAACGAGCAGATGGAGGTGCGACTGACGCGTCCAGCGGGAACTCGCTTGTTGGTGATCGACGTGACCGAGACGCGTGACATCGCCGATGAACCGCTCGATTCGAAGCTCCAACGGATCTGCGCATCGGGAATCAGCGTTCGTCGCCGCTACGGAAGCGGCGGCGGCACGTTGACTCGATGTGAGGTGCCGATTCCGATGGTGGCCCGGCGTTGATGTGGGAGCTGGCGCTGCCGATCCTGCCGTGCCTTGCGGTACTCGCCTGGTGCGTGCGCGGTTCGTGCTGGATGTCCAGGCTCACCCGGAAGTTTCGTACTCGACCCGCGACAGGGCGCGGTGGCCGGGTGCCCGGCCACCGCTAAACGGCGTTACGCCGATGCTGCGTCGTAGGCCGCGATGACTTCGGCGGAGATCCTGCCGCGGCTCGACACGGTGTGGCCGTTTTCGCCCGCCCACGTGCGGATAGCGCCGAGATCGTCTCGACGACTGGACTTGCCCGTCGCCGACGACTGGCGGCCGGCGGTCTTGGCCCGACCGATCCGACGGGCGTAGGGAACCCACTGGTCGAACGATTCGCGCAGCTTTGTCGCGTTGGTATCGGACAGGTCGATTTCGTAAGCGGCACCGTCGATTTCGAAGCTGACGGTATCTTCGGCGACCGAGGTGCCATCGAAGTCGTCGATGAGGGTGACAACAACCTTGCGTGCCATGCTTATAGGTCCTGTTCGTTGTGTTCGGAAAACGCTTGTTATCAATCGTAATTGATCTTCGGTTCGGGTATTCAATAGTCGACTCGTTGCCCCTCTGCGGTAGCCTGGTCGAAATTCACGCGGCACGCTTCTTCGGCATGATTTGCGGATGGTCGGCGTTCCAGCTTTCGCTGCGGGGGAATAGCACTACATTTGATGGGGATGGGTGCTCGAGCTGTTCGCGCTGCATTGATCCCACCGGGCCCAGTCGACGTTCGAGAACTATGACGTCTTCGTGCGCGATCAGGTGGAACGGCAGACCCGCGTTGCGTTGTTTTCTGATGAAGTCGCGTTGGAAGAAGGAGCTGCGGGCGATGAGGTCGCCGTCGGCGAGTCGGCCGAGCAGGGCCACGCAGCGTTCGACGGGGACGAGTCCGGCCAGGGTGCCGCAGGTGATGATGTAGGCGGGGAGGTTGACCAGTTCGGCGTGCTGTCGCCAGGGGCGGGCTGTGATCACGATGTGTCCGCCGGGGCGTAGGTAGGTGGCGGACTCGGTGAGGATGCGGGTGAAGCCGGAGAGTAGGCGGTTGAGGCCCACGTTGGCGAGGTTGCCGCGGTCGAGGACAGCGCCGTAGCGGTGGTTGCGTTTGTGGACGCCTTGGCCGGGGGCTGTGGTGACGTGTCCGTGGGTGGAGTCACCGTAGGGCGGTGAGGTGATGACGAGATCGACGGTGCCTTTGTAGGTTTCGGGGAGAACGGTGGAGAGTTTGCGGGCGTCGCCGGTGAATACCTCGGCGTCGTGGTCGATTCCGGCCGCGCGGGCGAGGTCGATGTTGGTGCGGGCAACGGTGGCCCAGCGTTGTTCGTATTCGACGCCGAGGGCTCTGCGGCCGGCGTGGAGGGCTTCGACGATGGTGGTGCCGATGCCGCACATCGGGTCCAGGACGAGGTCGCCGGGGCGGGTGTAGTGGGTGATGGCGTGGGCGGCGATGGCGGGCAGCATTTTCGCCGGGTGGGCGGTGCTGTCGGGGTGGTAGCGCCCGGCGCGTTGTCGGGCGGGCGCGGATTGGGCGGTGGCCCATACAGAGACCGCGGGTGCACCGGCGTTGTCGCTGGAGCCGAACGGACTGGCGTGCTTGGGGGATGTGCTCATAGACGGCAGCTCTTTCAGACTGGGCGCGGCGACGACCACGCTGGCGGATCGAAGTGTCAGGCGGTGGTACGGGGTTGTAGGAAAACGAGGACATCGACGTGCACATTTCGGTGCCGAGGTGCGCTGGTGGACTGCTTGCGGACGCATCGGGGCGGGCCCGTGATGGTGTCGTCGGTGATCGGGACGGCGACTATGTGCCCGAGGTAGAGCAGGTCGGCGTTCTGTCCGGCGGCGACGACGGGGCCGGTCGGGTCGATGAGAGTGCCGTCGCTGGTGTGGGTGCAGCGGGTGAGCACGACGAGTACGCCGTCTTCGGCGAGTTCGTCGGCGGCCAGTGCCGCGAGCTGAGTCGCCGCTCCGGCGGGGTCATGGTGGTGGGGGAGCATGCTGGCAAGGAGTAGATCGACTGTGCCTGGATGGTCCGGCTTGCGCTCGAGCTTGGCGATAGCGGCATTCGGCCGGTCGGTACTCGAGGGCGCCACGGATAGCTGTCGGCGTGTGGTCGCCGGTTGAACGAGCCGGATGCGGTCGCCGGGGCGGGTGAATTCTCGGACTGCTCGTTTGATGATCGGCTCCGGCCAGGAATCGCTGGCGTCGAGCGGCTGAGTCCCGGTGGCCCAGATGGTGGAGGGGATCTCGGCCCGATTCAGACGGGCGCCCGAACCGGTTGTGCTGTGCGGTGGGGTGGGGTCGGACTGGGATCGCGGCATGGCGGGGAGTCCTGTCTGTCGAGCGAGAAGTCGGCAACCAGCACTCCGCCGCAGACTTTTCTTTTCGACAGCCGACCCCCTTTGCCGCCCTCGGAATTCCCGCGAGATATAGCCCTGTGTCCGTGAGCCCACGCACCTGACCGGAGCCGATGCGGCCGGGCGAATCAAAGTTTCTTCGAACGGATTCGGTGGCGGTGATTCTCGATCGGTGGATCACGCAACCGGACGGACACCACAGCGCCACCAAAGATACACAGACGCAGGTAGAAGCCGGTTTCGCGTCTCTGGTGTCGAGTGGGGCTTCGGTGCTGATCGAAAGACGGCATTCGGTATCTGGTGTCGTCGCGGAAGTCGCTTGGTGGCTTCTCGGTGGCGTTTTGGTGTCTCCGATTTTGTGTCCTGGATCGACCGGAATTCGTTTCCCTTGATCCCAGGAGTCGATCACATGAATACACACGGAGAGTCGTCACGGCCCGGCAAGGGTTCGCGGTCGGAATCGGTGTTGCAGGTGGTGCGGTCGGAGTTCGACCGGCTCGGCGAACAGCCGGTTTGCCTGCCCGCGGCTGCGATGGCCGGGTTACCGGAACCGCCGGGATCCTGGCGCGGGTTGCGGGAGTTCCTGCTGGATCCGGCGTTGCCGATGGTTGCCGTCGATGCGGTGTGGGTGGCGTTGGTGAACGAGTCCCGCACGTGCGGTGGGGACATGACGATCGTCTGTGCGGGCACCGCGTTGCCGATGTTGATCAACGTCGCTGCTCGCCTTTCGCGTCCGTGGCGTGGGGACCACCGTGACATCGACGCTGCGGTCTTGGCGGGGTTTCTCGGCGAGTTGGCGCGCATCGATTTGGGACGCCGCCACGTGCTGCACAGGTTGCGGTGGGCGGCCTATCGCGGCGGGTTGAGCTGGATCGAGAAGGAACGCGACGCACCGACCCCACACGAAGACATAGGGGAATCGACCCCGGCTCGCCCTGCGCTGTCCAGTACACCGGGACATCCAGAGCTGGTGATGGCCGAGGCCGTCGCTGAGGGTGTGATCACCGTGTTCGCGGCGGAGCTGATCGCAGCCACCCGGCTTCAGCGGTGCTCGCTCACCGGGGTCGCCGCGGCCCGCGCGGATTCCTATGCGCGGCTGCATCAGATCCGCTACCGCGCCGAACGCAAGCTCGTCGCCTGGCTGCGGGCTCGTGCGGCCGAGTCGAGCGACTCCGACATCAGCGCCGACGGACCTCACGCACTGCGTGTGGTCTCCGATCCCAGCGGTGCTCGGTCTGTCGGGACGGTGTCGAACCTGATCCGCAATCGCGGAGTCCCTGAATGCGGGCGCGCATCCGATGCTCCCGCACCACCGACCTTCCAGGAGCGACGATGCGCATAAACACATTCCCGGTCCGAAACCTCCCCAACCAGCCGAACCCGGTGACCTCGGGTCGGGACCGATCCGGGCACCGACGGTTGCCGCGATTGCTGCTGTTGATCGTGGCCACGGTTTTCGCGCTGGTGTGGGTTGCTGGTTCGGCTGCGGCGCAACCGGATTCGGTGCTGGCGGTGGCGGGATCGTTCGAAGAGGTGCTCAACAACCTGCGGAACTGGTTGGTCGGGATCCTTGCCGCGCTCGCGACGGTGTGCTTGACCATCGGTGGCGTGCGGTACCTGGTCGGTGCCGGCGATCCGAGCGAGATCGAGAAGGCCAAGCTCGCGTTGAAAGGCGCCGCGATCGGTTACGGCCTGGCCGTGCTCGCCCCGGTCGTAGTCGAGGTCCTCAAGTCGATCGTCGGGGGCTGACCCATGACCGCGCCCCACCTCACCGCGCGACAAGCGCGGTCGCCATACCGACCACCGCCCGGCCCGGTGTCGGCCGTGGTGGCGATCGTCGCGATGGTGGCGATGCTGTGGTGCGGCACCGCGATCGGCCTCGCCGATCCCGCCACCCCCACCCCACCCACACCGCCGGTGGTCACCACACCGGCCCAGCCGACGCCAACACCCGCAACTACGGCACCGGGGACGTCGACACCGACGGTCACCCCGGCGCCGAGCAGCGCCCCTTCGGATGACCCCGCGGACCAGACCGGGGACGGTGACTCGGAGTGCGGTGTCACCGATATCGAGGGCTGCGTCGCGAACGCGGTAGACGGCTTCTTCCGCCGCGTGGTCGATTCCGCGCTCAACCCGCTGCTGGAACTTCTCGGTGAGACGTTTCTGGCGACACCGGAGCCGAGCGATTTGCCTCGGGTGGGGGAGTTGTGGAATTCGTCCTGGCAGCTGGTGCTCGCCATCTACGGGCTGCTGGTGATGGTCGCCGGGATCTTGTTGATGCTGCGTGAGACCTTGCAAACCCGATGGTCGCTGCAAGAGCTACTGCCTCGCCTGGTTGTCGGGCTGATCGCGGGAGCGATGAGCATGCTGATCGCGACCCAGGCCATCTCGTTTGCCAACGGACTCGCCATGGCCCTGGCCGGTGACGGTGTCGATACGGATTCCGCGGCAGCGGCATTGAAGGAACTCGCGACCATTCCCGCTGGCGGACAGGCATCCAGCATCTTCGTCATCTTGCTGCTGCTCGCGCTGATCCACGTGATGATCATTCTGGCGATCACCTATGTGGTGCGGGTGATGGTCACGATCGTGCTTGTCGTTGCTGCCCCGTTGGCGTTGATGTGTCACGCGCTGCCAGGGCTCGACGGGATCGCGCGGTGGTGGTGGCGAGCGTTCGCCGCGTGCCTGGCGATCCAAGTCGTCCAGTCCCTGGTGCTCGTCACCGCGCTGCGTGTGTTCCTGAGCCCCGGCGGCTGGGAGTTCTTCGGCCCCAATAAGGAGGGGTACGTCAACCTGATCATCGCCTTGGCGTTGATGGGTGTGCTGATCAAGGTCCCGTTCTGGCTGCTCTCGGCCATGAAGATCAGCAACGGACGCTCGCTGCCCAATACGCTGCTGCGCGGCTACATCTCCTACAAGACCTTCGGCCTGATCAAGGGCGCGAAGAAGGCACCGGCGGCGAGCACCGCGCGCAACGCCGCCGGCGGATCCACTCCCCGCCAACAGGTCCGAGCCCCGCGCCCGACACCGGACCCCTACAGCCGAACGCGTTCCACCAGCGACGGACAGCTGATGCTGCCCCTCGAAGGCGTCCGTCGCGCCACGCCGAAACCGCCACCACCGCAACGCATCACACCAGCCTGGGCGGTGCCAGCGGCCACACCGCGCGGCGAGCAGATGATGCTCCCGCTACCGCAATGGCACGGCGTGGACCTCGGTCCCCAACCTCGCCTCGGTCGCGACGGCCAATACCGGCTGCCGATCAAGGCCGCGAAAGGGCCGAGAAGGACACCACCGCCGGTCTCGACCACACCGCCACCCTCGACAACCCGAGCGCGCGTCACATCCGCACCGACACCGTCACCGACTTCGGCGACCCGAGCGCGCTTCACAACTGCACCGACACCGTCGCCGCGTCGGCAGGGGCGCCAGTTGGCGTTCGATTTCCGCACTCCGGACCCGGATCCGTACGCGGGCATCCAGCCGCTGCGCGACGGCCAGTACCCCTTGCCGATCCCGGTCCGCCGCGCGCGACCGCCGACACCTGAGCCGCCGCGACCAGCCGGACCCGCGACTCCGCCCGGGCCGATGCCTTCACCGCCGAGTCCACGAGGAAGCACACCGACACCACCACCGTCGCCGCGTCCGCCTGGTCGACAACTGCACCTTCCATTGCCTGACCTGCCCATCAAGCGTCGCAACCGGCGCACCCCGCCGCCGTCTGGAGGCACACGATGACCACTCGCATTCCTGCCGATGTCGATCGCCCTGACCGCCTTGTCGGTCCGTTCACCGCTCGCCAACTCGCGATCCTCGCTGCCCTGGTCGCGATGATGTATCTGGCGTGGACCGCCACTCGAAGTGTGATCCCGGCGCCGGTATTCATTGCCTTCGCTATTCCGCTCGGGACCGCCGTCGCTGTGACCGCGTTGACCACACGCCACGGCCTGTCCGGTGACAAACTGCTCCTCGCCGCGATCCGACACCGAACCCGACCCCGGCACCTGGTGTCGGCACCGGAAGGGATCGGCAAAGTTCCACGCTGGCTCACCGCTAGCGCCACCGGCAAACACCCCGACCCGCGCCCTCTCTCTTCGGACGCGGTGACGCTGCCGGAGACCGTGACACCCGGCGGTGACGGGATCGGGGTGATCGACCTCGGCGCGGAGGGGTTGGCGATGATCGCCGCAGCCGGCACGGTCAACCTCGCCCTGCACACCCCCGAAGAACAAGACAGCCTCGTCGCCCAACTCGGCCGCTGGCTGCACTCACTGTCCCAACCGGTACAGATCCTGCTCCGCTCGACCCGCCTCGATCTGACCGGGCACATCAACGGTCTACGCACCGCCGCCGAAGCGATGTCACCCGAACTCGCCACCGCCGCAACCGATCACGCCGATCACCTGGCAGGAATGGCGCGAGACGAACTGCTGCTGCGCCGCCAAGTACTGCTCGTGTGGCGCGAAACCCTCGACCTACCCACCGGAGCCGGGGCGAGCTTGACCGGGCCGTCATCGACCGCGATCGCGAGCTGGCTGCTCGGCGGCCGTCGCCGCGCCCGCCGCCAACTCTCCGATGCCGCCCGTCGCGCGGCCGAGTCACGATTGCAGCGCCGAATCAGCGAGGCAACCGATCTGCTTGCTCCGCTCGGCATCACCGTCACCGCCCTCGACCATGACCAGGCCACCTCGATCCTGACCAGCGCCACCCACCCCGGCAGCCTCGTCCCTGACACCGCCGACACTGACGACCACCACCGTGACGACGTTGTTCACATCGGTGAAGCCGAAACCTTCAAGAACTGGGCGTTCAGTCGCCGAGTGCGGACGACCGGTGGACGAGGCACGGCTGGATTCGCGCCGGAGTCGTTGACAATCGGAGCCAGGCATCTCGAGGTCGGCGCGGGATGGGTAGCGACACTGGCGATTACCGGATTCCCCCGCGAGGTCGGACCAGCATGGCTGGCACCGTTGCTGTCGCACCCGGGCCGCCTCGACGTCGCCGTGCACATCGAACCGGTCGACGCCGTCACCGCCGCCACCCGCCTGCGCAAACAGCTCGCGCGCCTGGAATCGTCCCGCAACACCGACTTCGGCCACGGCCGCCTGGCTGATCAACAGGTCGAGGTCGCCGTCGAGGACGCCACCGATCTGTCCTCCCGCATCGCACGCGGCCAAGGCCGCCTGTTCCGCACCGGCGTCTACGTGACCGTCCACGCCGATTCCGAAGCCGAGCTCGCCGACGAAGCCGCCGCCGTGCGAGCGCTGGCCGCGAGCCTGCTGATCGACACCTGCCCGCTCACCTACCGCGCCACCCAAGGCTGGACCGCGACCCTCCCGTTAGGCATGGACCCGGTGCGGGTGCGCCGCACCTTCGACACCGACGCCCTCGCCGCGGCGTTCCCGTTCAACTCCCCACAACTGCCCGCCATCGACCCCGTCGCGAACCGCCCGGCCGGAGTCCTGCTCGGCCGTGACGCCGCCGGTGGGCTGATGTTCTGGGACCGCTTCGCCCCAGAAGTGCACAACCACAACGCGATCGTGCTCGGCGTCTCCGGTTCCGGCAAGTCCTATCTACTCAAAGCCGAACTCCTGCGCTCGCTGCATCGGGGTATCGAGAACATCGTCATCGATCCCGAAGACGAATACCGCCGCCTGTCCGACGCGGTCGGGGGCACCTACGTTCACCTCGGCGCGAAAGGTGTCCGCCTCAACCCGTTCGACCTGGAAATCCACATCCACCCCGACGGGCACCGCGCCGCACCCGCCGACGCCTTCACCCGCCGGAAACTGTTCGCCCACACCGTCATCGCCGTGATCCTCGGCCAGCAAACCCCGACACAGCGCGCGCTGCTCGACACCGCGCTGACCGCCGCGTACTCCAGTGTCGGCATCACCGACGACCCCGCCACCTGGGGCAACCCGGCACCGACGATGAGCATCCTGCGCGAACAACTCCTCGCCCTCGACAGCCCGGTCGGTGCCGACATCGCCGCTGCCCTGGCTCCTTACACCGGGACGGGTGCGTTCGCCGGTCTGATCGATGGGCCCACCACCACGGTCCCGGATGGCGGGCTGGTGGTGCTCTCGCTGCGGGAACTGCCCGAGGAGCTCAAAACCATCGGCACGCTCCTAGCCCTGGATGTCACCGCTCGCCGGGTCGCGAACCCCGCAACTCGCCGCCCCCGGCAAGTGACCGTCGACGAGGCGTGGTTGCTGATGCGTCAACCAATCGGCGCGGAGTTCCTCCTCAAGGCCGCGAAGTCGTTCAGGAAGAGCTGGGCAGGACTGACCGTGGCCACTCAGGACTGCGCTGATGTCCTGTCCACCGATATCGGCAAAGCGATCGTCGCGAACTCGGCCACCCAGATCCTGCTGCGCCAAGCATCCCAAGCCATCGACGAGGTCGCGGGCGCGTTCAAACTCTCCGACGGCGAACGCACCATGCTGCTCACCGCCGGACGCGGCGTCGGCCTCCTGTCGACAGGCACCCATCGGGCCGCCTTTGCCACCTTGGCTTCCGCAGTCGAGAACGCTCTGATCACCAGTGATCCCAACGAGATCGCCGCCACCGACGCGGGTGTCGATGAGAACGACTACGTCGCCTTGTCCAACAACGTAATTGACGATGCCGATGCCCACAAGGTTTCGCCAGCTGAACCCGCTGACGATGGTCCCGACGGTGAGGACGTGTACATCGACTTGCGGGACGCGGCCTGATGATCACCTCACTGGCCACCTCGGACCCGGCTGACAGTCCAGTCGGTCGCCTCCTCACCGACCCCGCACAGCTCGGCAGCGTTGTGTCCGACCTCGTCACCGGGATCGGGACATCGCGGCCCGCCGCATTGATCGTGGGAGCGGTTGTCGCGGCGGTGCTCGCCGCGGTGCGGGTGCTCGGGCGTGCGCGTCGCCGGCGGATGGCCGCCGGTGCCCGACTGGTGAGAGTGCTTTCCCCGCCGGTGGTCGATGCCAAAGGTGCACTGGCGTTGTGGGCACACCTGATCGGTCTGCTGCGCCCGGCCTGGAAACGCACCCTGTTCGGGCAACCCCACCTCGGATTCGAATACGCCATCACCCCTGAGACTGGTGTCTCGATCCAGATCTGGGTGCCCTCCTCTGTTCCGCCGGGACTCATCGAACGCGCGGTTGCCTCGGCCTGGCCCGGTGCACGCACCGACACCACCCCCGCCCGACCACCACTACCCGAACTGGAAACCAGCACCCGGCGAATCCTGGCCGGGGGAGAGCTACGGCTGGGCCGCCGCGAAACCCTGCCGATCCGCACCGAACCCCTCGGCGGCGACCCCGTCCGCGACCTCATCCTCGCCGCCGACGGCCTCGAAACCGGACAAGCCGCCTGCGTCCAGATCCTCGCCCGCCAAGCCACCGGCCGCCGCGTCCGTCGCACCGAAAACCACAGTGGAGGACACGGGCTCGTCCTCGGAGCGGTGACCGACCTGCTCGATGTCTTCACGCCCCGGCGGCTCGGTCGGTCCGCACGTACCGGCCCCCGGCGCGACACCGGACGGCCTCGCGATCGTCAGACATCGTTGGAGTACACCGCAGCCACCCGCGCCAGCGCCAACAAAGCACGAGGTGGGCACTGGGACACCGTCATTCGCTACGCCGCCACCATCACCCTCCCTGCCGACCCCGACCCCGATCAAGCCCGCCAGGCTCGCGCCATCGCGCGAGGACGAGCCCACGGTCTGGCCGCGGTATTCGGCGCGGTCACCGACCTCAACTACTACAAGCGCCGCCGTCGCCTGCGCCTGTCGAAAGCGTTGGCTGAACGCAGGTTCCGACGCGGAGACCTGCTCTCGATCCCCGAACTGGCGACTATCGCCCACCTCCCGTACGACCCGGATCTCCCCGGAATCGACCGGGCCGGAGCGCGTGCCCTGGCACCCACGGTGACGGTCCCGACCTCCGGTGAACACACCAAACCCCTCGGCCTCGCAGACTCGGGCAACCGACGCCCGGTCGCGTTGCGCGTCGCCGACGCCCGCCATCACCTGCACGTCCTCGGCGCCACCGGCACCGGCAAATCCACCTTGCTCGCACAACTGATCCTCGACGACGCCGAAGCCGGGCGAGGAGTCGTCGTCATCGACCCCAAAGGTGACCTCGTCGCCGACGTCCTGGACCGCCTGCCCGCCCACTGCACTGACAAGGTCGTCCTCTTCGACGCCGACGCCCGCACCCCACCACCGTGTGTGAACCCCCTCGATACCGACCTCGCCCGAATCGACCTGGCGGTGGACAACCTGGTCACCATCTTTCGCCGCATCTACGCCCGCCACTGGGGCCCCCGCACCGACGACATCCTGCGAGCGAGCCTGCTCACCCTCTGCGCCGAACCCGGCGTCACCACCCTCACCCACCTCGCCCGAATCCTCACCGAAGCGCCCTACCGAGCCCGCATCACCGGCGGCGTCACCGATCCCGTTCTCCGAGGGTTCTGGGACTCCTTTGAAGCGCTATCCGACGCCGGCCGCGGCGAGGTCGTCGCGCCCCTGCTCAACAAACTGAGACCGCTGCTGCTGCGCCCCTTCGTCAAAGCCGCCGTCGCCGCCGGCCGATCCACCGTCGACCTCGCCGAAGTCCTCGACCACGGCGGAATCTGTTTGGTCCGCATCCCGAAAGGCTCTCTCGGCGAGGAAACAACCCGGCTGATGGGATCGCTGCTGGTCGCCCGCACCTGGCAGACCATCACCGCCCGCGCCAGCACCACCGCGGCCCAGCGTGCCGACGCGAGCCTTGTCCTCGACGAAGCACACAACTTCCTGAACCTGTCGACCCCGGTCGAGGACATGCTCGCCGAAGCCCGCGGCCTGCGCCTCTCACTCGTCTTGGCTCACCAAAACCTCGGCCAACTACCCCGCGAACTCCGAGACGGCATCTCAGCGAACGCCCGCTCGAAGATCATCTTCACCGCGTCCCCCGAAGACGCCCGCGACCTCGCCCGCCACACCAGCCCGTGGCTGTCCGAACACGACCTGACCCATCTCGACGTCTTCCATGCCGCTGCCCGCGTGCTCGTGTCCGGACAACAGGCACCACCGTTCACCTTCACCACCGAAGCACTGCCGCCGCCGGCACCAGGACGTGCCCGCACCATCCGAGCTGCCGCCCGCCGCAACACCCCCGCTCCGACACCGGACGACGACATCGAACCTGCGCCCAAACCCGTCCTAGAAATCGCTCCGAGACCACCCGGACACGACCCACGCCGATAGCCAAAGCCCGGGTCCAGCTCAGCCCCAACAGCTTCCGCACCACTGCCCGAATTCTGTGCTCGCTCCGAAAGGCGGTATCCCCGATGACCGGCAAACCATTGCGGCAGAAGGACTACCGTGCCGCCAGGAGCAACACACCGGAATCGATCGGCCCTGCCGCGCTGGCAGTACGACTGACCGCCCGTGACCGGTGGCTGCTCCGGATGCTCTACGAGCACCAGGTCCTCACCAGCCACCAAATCGCCGCCCTCGGGTTCACCTCACGTCGGGTAGCCCGACGGCGCCTGCTCACACTGTTCCGATACGGAGTGATCAGCCGCTTCACCCCCTACCGCACCTCAGGCACCCACCCCACCCACTACGTCCTCGCCACGGTCGGCGCCCAAGTCCTCGCCGCCGAGGAAGGCCTCGACCTCAAAGAACTCCGATGGCGCGCCGACCGCGCGATCGGAATATCCCTCGGTATCCATCTCGCCCACACCGTCGGCGTCGCCGACTGGTTCACCGCCCTCGCCACCACAGCCCGCCAACGCCGCGACCAGACCCTGGGCCAATGGTGGTCCCAAACCCGCTGCCAACGCCTCTGGGGCGACCTCGTCCGCCCCGACGCCTACGGCCGGTGGAGCGTCGGCGACACCACGATCGAGTTCTTCCTCGAATACGACCTCGGCACCGAAAACCTCGGCCAACTCACCCGCAAACTCCACGGCTACTCCGAACTCGCCGAATCCACCGCCATCACCACCCCGCTCCTGATCTGGCTACCCACAATTCGCCGAGAAACCAACGCACGCAGGGCCTTACATGAAATCTGGCGCTCGCTCGACAACCCCGCCGCAGTACCGATCGCCACCGCCGCGGCCGACTTCGACAACCCCGAACCACATCAACCCGGCCCAGCTGGTCGAGTGTGGCTTCCGCTGGACTCCGAACCCGGAACCGGTCGAGTGCACCTGCACCAGCTCACGCGCCGCTGGCCCCGCCTCACGCCACCAACGGTGCCGACCGCAGACGCCGAGCCCGGCGATGCGCCGCTCGCGAGGCAGACCATTCTGGCCGCGCCAACACCAGTTCCACCGGCCGAGGCTGGTGAACAGTGATGCTGACCAAAGCCCTCGGCGCCAGCGCAGCGGCCTTCGTCTTCTGCACCGTCATCATCGCCACGGTCGTCGCCACCGCCATCACCTTCGACCGCAGCGCGACGATCACCGCACCCGCTCCGGGAACAGGAACCGCACCGAGCACCGAAGCAGTACAAGACATTCCGGAGAACATGCTCGCGCTCTACCGAGCAGCCCCCGCAGCATGCCCAGGTCTGGACTGGTCCGTGCTCGCCGCGATCGGCAAGATCGAAACCGACCACGGCCGCTCACCACTACCCGGCGTCAGCACCGGCGAGAACTTCGCCGGGGCCGGCGGCCCGATGCAATTCCTCGCACCGACCTTCGACTCCGTCGTCGCCCGACACCCACTCCCGGCCGGCGGCGCGGATCCGCCCTCGCGCTACAACCCCAGCGACGCTATCTACGCCGCCGCCCACTACCTGTGCGACTCCGGCGCGCCCAATGACATGTACGCCGCGATTTACGCCTACAACCACGCCGACTGGTACGTCCGCGACGTCCTGGACCAAGCAGCCCGCTACAGCACCCCCGCCCAAACCGGCACCGGCACCTGCACCGAATTCCAAACAACCAACCCCGCCGCGGCGACCGTGATCGCCTTCGCCTGCGCCCAACTCGGACAACCGTACGTGTGGGGCGGCAACGGCCCCGAGGCCAGCGGCGGCTGGGACTGCTCCGGGCTCACCAAATCCGCCTGGGCGACAGCCGGTGTCACGCTGCCCCGCCTGGCCCACGACCAGTACTTCGCTGGAACGCCCGTGTCCGAGACCCAACTACAGCCCGGAGACCTGGTGTTCTACGGCACCGACGCTGATCTCCATCACGTCGGCCTGTATCTGGGGGCCGGAAAAATGATCAACGCACCCACGTTCAACGTGCCCGTCCAGATCGAGGACTACCGGTACTCCGGCGATGACTTCTTCGGAGCGAGCCGACCAGTTCCGCCCAGATCGGAAACTGCGAATGACCCGAAACTTTGATGTTGCAGACGGATTCGTGGAGATGCCATGAACTCGCCGCCGGGAAGGAGCAAGGAGAATGAAACCACATCGAACGGTGAGTGCGCTCGTGGACTTCTCCTATAGACCGACCGGAAGCGGTCGAATCGTCCACCGCATCGAACAGATCGAGATCCCCCTCGCCCGAACCCGAGAATGCAACCACCACGACAGCGTCTGCCCGAACTGCACCCCGAAATGGCAGAAGGACTGCCTGTTCACCGAACCATTCCCCTGGTCCGACGACGCACCCGATCCAACTAGGACATGAACACCACCACCGAAGCCACCAGGAGAAGAATGGCAAGCCAACACGCATTCGAATTCTTCTCCCGCACAGTGTTTTCCCTGTTCGCAGGCGTATCGGGATTCATCGCCGGGATAGTTTCCTACTGGCCGCTTGACATTGGCCGGTGTATCGAGCGTCCATAGATGTGGAACCCGACCGGAAACCAATTCCGAACGGCGACCGTCCCGGCCGGGACATGACAACCATCCCACCCCTTTTCCGTTGAGGAGCCGTCATGTCCACCATCATCGAAAACGCGCGCAGCACAACCGAAGACAACCTCTGGGCCACCCTGAACGCCACCGACACACCGACCACTGCCGCCGAACTGGCCTCAACCGCCGGAATCGGTGCCTCCACCGCCCGCAAGATCCTCGCTCGCTGGGGCGCCGAAGGCAGCGTCACCCGCCACGACGATGACGACAACCTCCGCGCCGCCGTCCGCTGGAGCATCACCCCAGAAACCACCATCGCGCAGCCTAACTCCGCGCCGGAGCCCGTCGAATCGAAAGTTGCTACAGCACAACAGGAACCGACAGTCTCCGACGAACCGGCAGAGCCCGACCCAACTCCCGAGCCCGAGGAGGCACCGGCTCCTGACACCGAACCGGCCGAGGAACCTACGCCCGAACCCGTCGCCGGGGACAAGCCCGCCCACCTGCCATCAGGCGGACTGCGGGGAATGGTCGAAGACCACCTGCGCGACCACCCCGGCGAATCGTTCAGCCCACACCAAATCGGCAAAGCCCTCGGACGATCGAGCGGCGCGGTCCACAACGCACTAGTCAAACTCACCGATACCGGCGTCGCGACCATGACCTGCGAGGCACCCAAGAAGTTCGCACTGGCCGAACAGGGGGACCACTCGACGGAGCCGCCGACCGAGCCCGCCGCGCAGCCCTGACAGGCACGAAGCCCTTGCAATCGCGTAGTCCAGCCCCGCGCTGTACTACGCGATTGCCGCTATTGATTCGAGAAGGGAAACAACCCGATGCATGTCATGCGGAACACGAAGGGCCACGACGACACCGGTGCCATCAAACCCGGCGTCAGTTTCAGCGGGAACGACTACGTCAGCCTGCAACTACGCGACAGCGACGACGACCCAGGCCGAGCGCTCATCCTCGAGCCAGGCAAATGCAATCACGGCATTACCATTTGTCGAGAATGGGAAATCGACTACCACGTCCACGTCCACTACCACTGCACGGCCGGTGGGCGACGCCTACTCGAACGCATCCAGGCAGACCGAACAACTATCGCCACGGGCGACGCAATAGGCGTTAGTGATCCAGCATCGCCCGTCTAACCTCGAACTGTCGGGCTTCTCCAGATAGGTTTGATCGGTGTTGGAAGAATTCGCTGCCGATCATTAGAGTTCGAGCGAATGTCGGCGAACGTTGGCACCTCGCTGTCAACGTTCACCGGGCCCTGAACCGGGTCTTACGTTACCTATCGGATCTAGGCGAGTGGTGATTCTGGCCGATAGTGTCCGAGCGCTCCTCGCGCATTGTTAAGGCGTGCGTCGTTCGATCTCCGCAATAAGGGTCGCGACCCGACTGATGCCTGCCTCATCCGGCATGTTGGTGTAAATGTCCATAGCTTGTAACGCATCTGTCATTGCGTCATGGTGCTGTTCGATCTCGATAAAGGCCTTGCTGCGGACTATGAGTGATCGGGCTTGCCAAAAAGGTAGCTTTGTGGCGCTGTTGGCCATAAACGCCGCTGTAGCTTGTTCGATGGCTAGGTACGGCTTACCTGCCCCAAGTGTCGTATATGCCAGTAGGCAATTTCCAACGGACGTTCCTGCGAGATATTCTATTGATTGTGAGATATTGAGAAGTTCAGTGACTGCCGCTGAAGCTCTGTAGAAATCGTTCATATCTATCATTATTTCTATATGTGCAATAAGTGCATTTGCTCGGCCTCGCCTGTTCCTGTCGAGGTCGTAGAGTTGCAAGCTTTTATTGATCGTGGACTCTGCGGCCGGTAGGTCATTTTGCTGCCGCTTAATCCAGCTCAATGCGCGCAACGACTCCGCGTGCGCATAATTGTTGTTTATGGATTCTGAAATATTTGCGCACTCAAGGGCAAGTTCTGTTGCTCGCTCATATGACCCGAGTCTGATATCTATCCAGCATAGATCGCGAAGCGCCTCGCCTATCCCAGCGGTATGTTGAATTGATCTATAAAGCAGAAGTGAATCTTCTACATGCTTCCGTGCGCGTTCGACTGAACCGGTTTGATGTTCGACACGGGAAATTATTGTGAGAGTATCAGCGACTCCCTTTTTGTCGCCAATGTTAGAGAAACGCGCGTTGGCATCAGCGAGTGCAGTGAGAGCATCATCCATCTTGTTGCGGAAGTAGTTGAGGCGCCCAGTGAGGTAGTAGCCACGGGCGAGTAGTTGCTCCGCTCCGAGTTTGCGAAGCCTATCCTCTTGCCCCATAACGGCGTCGAGGTGTAGGACTGCGTTGCCAAGATCCTGGCGTATAATTGCCGCCTCAGTAGTAGCTGACCACCATTCTCCGAGCGATAGGTCGCCGATCGCGAATCGGTGATACGCTTCTTCAAGTGTTTGGCCGACATCGCGGAAATAGTCGGCGGCGACGCGTTGTAACTGTGAAAACAGACGCGGTTCTCCACGTTCGAGCTGTGTGAGAACGGACTCGCGAACCAAAGCATGAATCTCAAATGTTCCGCCAGTTGATTTCACAAACGAGTGGCGGGTAAATCGACTAAACCAAGCCTCGGAGATGGTCGTTTCGTAAATTAGTTCGCCTATGATTTCTTCTGTGACGAGGCGCGGAATCGCAGCCGCCTTCAGAACCCTCTTCTGTGTGGGGGAAAGCCGCTCTAGAAGTGTTTCTGTTAGCCATGTTTCAGCAGGCCGTCCGGATGCTTCGAGCCTTAGTTGCTCGACCGTAAGCGAAACATTGCGCAACTGTAGTTCTTGATTGAATTCCGCAATTAGGGCTAGCCACAGTGGAACTCCACGGCACAACCGGTGAGCTTCTGCTATTAGCACCTCATTGTCAATTCCGCACGATTGTAGGAATGTGGTTGTGTGCTCAAGCGACCAGTCTGCCAGCTCATGAATGCTGGCGATGACTCCGGCAGGCTCTGTCGGACAGTCGCGTCCGGCGGTGACAACCTTTATGCGCGGATTGGATCGTGCCAACTCTGGTAGAACGCTATGCGTGAACCAGTGACCTAAAGGTGGTTGGCCCGGCCCCTGTTCATGTGCTATATCATCAAGCAGGGCGAGTAACTCACTCGTGTCGATAAGGATGATGCCGGGATGTTGTATATGGCGAGCTAGTTCTGTTAGTGCGGCAACCAATCGCCGCCGATGGGCAGCAAATGCTTCTGCGTCAGGTCCATTGGCAATCTGTATTACGTTTCCGGTGATGGAGCTGTTATTCTTGGCCTGTATTACAACGCGTACATCGCCTGCCCTCAGTATTTGTATCGCTTTTCTTGCCTCGATGCTAAAATATCGCTTGAGTCGTTTAGAATCAGTCCACGATGACAGTGCGTCTGCGATGCGGGCAAGGAGTTCGCCTGCCGGGCCTTGAGGTAGTTGACCATAGTTGGCAGCGATCACGGAGGTCAGGTCGATTACGCGGCTTTGGCCAGCAGGCGTTCTGGCTGCGAGCTCTGCGACGATACGAGATTTCCCCATCCCGGCGAGGCCCCAAAGCATCAATAGCTGCTCGTCTGACTGCGCGAATCGATCGAATGCGGCGATGATCTCGCCGCGGTCGGTGAACCGTCCCACCCAAACCATTGTCGAACCACCCGTCATGGAATAGCCTGTACTGCAACGGATCTTGCCACATCGAGCGCTCGGAAGAACCAATGAATGTTCGTAACGCCGCGTCAGCGGCTGCGGCTCTAAATTTCCTGACGATCGCTGCTAGCGTCGTCGTCAACAAGCTGACTGGCTTCAGCGACTGGCCTCAGATTGTGGCGGGGTCCGCGCTCCTGACTCTCATCACGGCAGCCGCCTGCGCACTAGCATGGTATGTCGAGCGGAAGCGATCTCGCGGACGTTCATCCGTGACGTTACTGGCGGATGGTGGATCGCAAATCGAAGGTTCGGTCATTCAGGCAGCGGCCGCTGCCAACGTCAAGTTGGCGGCTACATCAGAGTCTGCGATGCGGGGCAATGCGGTCGAGGCGTCCAGCGCCGACGTTGAGATCGCCGCTTCCGATCGCAGCAGGATCGATGACCAGGATATAGAGGTCGGTGCGTGATGGGGCATGAGCTTACGGTGACCAACAACCAGTAATGTGTCCACGGCAAGTGACGGTTGATCTCGTCGCAACGTCTGTTATCGCGAGAAATCCGTGTTCGCGATGACTGGTTGACGCGCGCTTCGCCGCCTGCTTCCGTGTTGGGACGCACGAATCCATCAGCGCCACAACATATCCTGACGTCACACTCGGCCAGCCTCTATGATTTGCGACTGGAACCACGTGTGATTGTGGGAGGACCGTCGGGAGGGGATGTTGTGCCGGGGACAGGTGCTCCAGCGCCGCTGGTAGACCGGGTTGACGAGCTAGCGATGCTATTGGCGGTCGTCGACCGTTCGGTCGAGAGCCGCGAGGCGCAGGTAGTCGTTCTCCGCGGTGAGGCCGGGGTCGGCAAGACCAGCCTGCTGACCAGATTCGCCCACGAAGCCGCCGAACGGCACAGTTCTTCCCACCTGCTCACCGGCTATGGGCAAGCGATGCTGAACTCGCTGGCCTCGGACTCGTTCCAGGCCGTCCGGGAATGTCTCCGGTCGTTGGCTGCCTCAGCGCAAAGGTCGGGCTCACCTTCCCGGTGGCAGCGAATCACGCAGTCGTTCAAGCAGAACGCTCCTGATTGGATCGAGTCGGTGCCCGTTGTCGGGCAGGTGCTGGCTGCGGGCGTCCGCACCGGGCAGTCCTACGCGGCCAGCGGCGGCGATCGGACAGAGATGGACAGCCGGCTCGACCAGCTGCTGCGGCTCATCGAGGACATCGTCACCGACACCCCGCTGGTGATGGTGCTCGACGACCTGCACTGGGCCGACACCGCCACCATCGACCTGCTGACAGCCATCGCGCTACGGGTGCAAGGCCCGCTCGTCCTGGTCCTCGCCTACCGGTCTGATCAGCTGAAGTCCGCCGACCAAACCCATCCCTTGCAGCGCACAGTCTTCAAACTGTGCCGGTATCGCCCGCAGACACCGGTCATCGATCTGCCGCGCCTGTCACCGCAGGACACCGAGGAGTTGGTACGCCGCACGGTCGTCGGCCGGACCGCGTCACCGAATGCCGTGTCACGCATCGTCCGGCTCAGCGATGGCAACCCCTTGTTCGCCGAGTCGCTGGCCCGAGTCGACCGACACCGCTCGCACCACCCGCCCAGGCAGATCACCTCCGTCATAGAAGATCGACTGTCCTACTTGACCTCCGAGGACCAGCGGCTGCTCGAAACCGCTGCGTTGATCGGCTACATCTTCGAAGTCGACTACCTGGCTCAACTCACCCGGATCGACATCGACGACGTCTACGAGCGACTCCACGTCCTCTTCGACGAACACGACCTCGTTCGCCCCGCCGAACAGCGAAACGAATACGACCGCTACCGCATTCATCACCCGCTGTTCGCGCAGGTGCTACGGGAACGCGGCGCGGCCAACGCGCCCCGGTGGCGGCGTCACCACACCAAACTGCTCCAGATCATCGAAGCAGAGCGGGACTGGGACGATGAGCTGTTCGTGCGAGCGGCAGCGGTCGCCGTCGAAGCCTCCAACGGGGCGAAGGCCGGAGCGCTCGCATTGCGGGCGGCCCGGCGCCAGTTCGCACTCGGTGCGGTCTCGAAAGCGCGGGACCTCGCTCGGATCGCGGTGGAGAACACTCCACATTTCGCCGCGTTCGCGCTGCTGGCCGAATGTCTTTCCGCTGGAGGAGATCACGCTGCCGGTGTCGACGCGTGCGTAGCGGGACTCGACCTGCCCGAATCGGACGCGGTTGCGCCCGCCGAGGTGGCACACCTTCGACTGTTGTGGGCGCGGAACCTGCGCATGACCTGCCGGTGGGAGCAGGCAGTCGACGTGCTCGACCAGTTGGCGATCGACTTCGGCGAACCCGGGGGAGTGCTGGCGGAGACGCTGAACCTCTATGCGGAGGTCGCGCTGTGCGGGCCGGTCCAGGACTTCGCCCGGTGCGTCGAACTGTGCGACCAGGTCGCGGCGATGTCCGCCGAACCCGAAGTGCAGTCACGAGCTTTCGGCCACCGGGGGCTCGCACACCTGGCTGCGGGTCAGCCGATGGAGGCTGAGCAGTGGTTACAGAAGGCGATCGACGTCGCCCGCGCCGCCGGACACCCGTACGCCGAATACGAGGCAGTGCATTGGCTGAGCAAGAAGACGATGGCGTGCATGGAGGTCGAACGTTCCGCTGAGCTGCTCACGCAGCTGCGGGAGATGTCGCAAGCCTCGGGGGTGGCCAGCGAGAATCCGCCACACATCCGCGATCTCAGCCGGGTACTCGGGATGCGCGGTGAATTCCCCAACGCCGCCAACGCCTTCGCGGTTTTCACCGATATCAGCCAATCCGCTGCGGCTGGACGGGTATCGACCACACTCGCGTGCCAGCTCTTTGAAATCGAGGCTCTGCGAGGTCCGTTCGCGGCGGCAGAATTCCTCGACGAGGTACTCCGCGCGGCGAACGAGGACTTCCTGCTCGCGGATTCACGTGAGCTGCTGCGCGAGCTGGTCGAACGGCTCGGCACCCGACCGCCAGGGTGGGATCCAGTCACTTTCGCGGTCGCGCAACTGGGAGTGTCTGTCGAAGACGCGCAGGCAGCGGATGCGATCTTCCGGTTCGACGTGCCCAACCTGGCACACCTGCGGGCGGGGCTGGCATGAAGCCCGGGGCGGTCGTGGACTTCGCGCTGCGCGCTGACCTCACCCAGTTCAATCACGCGTCCTATGGGCTGAGTTCACGGAGAGTCATCGCTGAAGGTGACAGGCTCCGTCAGCAGATCGAATCCGACCCGACAGCGCATCTGGGATACGAGCTGACCGGCCGTCTGGCCGAGCAGACGATTTCGGCAGCCCGAGCGCTCGGTGTGGACGGTGCTCGCATGACGCTGTGCACCAATGCCACGTCGGCCGCCGCGTCGACAATCGCGTCGGTTCCGCTCAACCGGGACAGCACCGTTGTTGTGCTCGATATCGAGTACTCGTCGATCCGCCGTGCCTGGGAAATCGCGTGCTCCAAAGCTGGGGCCCGTTTGGTGTCGGTCGCAGTGCCCGTTCCGCTCGAGTCGAGTACCGCTCTGCTCGCCGCTCTCGATGAACAGGTACCCGGCCAGGTCGACTACTTGCAGGTCAGCGCCGTCACATCGTCGACCGCGATCCGGATGCCACTGGCCGCGCTAGGAGAGTGGGTCGAGCAGCGCGGTGGGCGAATGATCGTCGACGCTGCGCATGGGCCTGGACATATTCCCCTGTCTCCCGAAATTTGGGGTGCGTCCGTGGTGTTCGGAACCCTCCACAAGTGGTTTCCAACGTTGCGTCCTGTCGGCTTCCTGTGGGTTGAGCCAGAGCTCGAGATCCGGCCGGCGGAAGTTTCTCTGACGTGGGACTCCGTCGACCTTGCCGAGCGATTCTCGTGGCCGGGGACCTTCGATCCAGTGCCTCGTCTGTGCACGGGAACAGCGATCGAACAGTGGCTCGAATGGCAGAGCACCGGACTACTCCACGACTGCGAGAAACTGGCCGACACCGCCGACCGAGCACTGGCCGACATCGGTGCCCGGCCCACGGCGGCAACGAAATTCAGGCCGCCGCGCCTTCGCTCGTTCATACTCGACGGCGTGACAGCACCCCGGGTCAAGGACGCGCTCCAGGCCGCCGAGATCCGGGCATGGGTCGGCAATGGCGCGGACGGAGAATGCCTGCTGCGACTCGCGACCCACATCTACAACGACGAGAACGACATCGATCGTGTCACCAACCGAATCCAGGAGGTGCTGTCTCGATGAACATCCCGACAATCCCCGAACGGCTGGAAGCGGCCATCATCTTCCTCCGCGGCGAGGACGACGGCCGTGCCTGGCTCGGGACTCTCCCTGACCAACTCGCCCGATACGCCCAGCGCTGGGGTTTGGAGATGGACAGCATCGCCGACAACGGTGCGATGTCGTGCTGCGCGTACTGCACAGAGACCGAAACTGGCCGAGCCGCGGTGCTGAAGATCCCCGTCGACCTCGAGGCGGGCAACACCGAGATGCAGATGATCAACCGCTGGGCGGCAGGCAACGCCGCACCCTCGGTGTTGCGTCAGGACACGAACACGGGCGTCTTCCTGATGACCCGCATCGTTCCCGGCACCGTGGCGTGGCCCGGCGACGACCCCGCCGAGTCCGACAGCTTCACGACACTTCTCAGCCGTCTCAACGCGCCGGACTTGCCGGAACCACCCGCGTTGAAAGACCTCGCCGACGTAATCGAGATGCGAATGGGCTGGGCCAGAGAACGTTTCGACGATCCCCGGTTCACGGACGCGATCGGACGCATCGACGGTTACCGGCACCTCGCGGACGCCCAGGTGGTGATCGACAAGCTCCTGAGTACCACCGAACAGCCTCGAGTTCTCCACGCGGACCTGCAGGCCAAGAACATTTTGCAAGGCCCTGACCTCTGGTACACGATCGACCCGCTCGGTGCCGTCGGCGACGTCAACGCAGAAGCGGCCCTGTGGGTGGCGATTCAGGACGGGCCGCGCACGATTGCCGAGAGGCTCGACGACCTGGCCAGCCACCCTCTGCTGGTTCCGAACCGGCTGCTGGCGTGGACCTACGTGCTCGCGGTCGCGGAGTATCGGCCGTACCTGCCGCCATCAGGAGAACGAATCGTGCAGTTCATCGGGTCGATCGATCGGGGCATTGCCAGCTCGGTATAGCGAGAGTTCGAGGTTTCGCAGCCCGTGCGAGCAGGTCGGCCGCGCCACGCCACGCTGAATCGGCATTCATACGGTGTGCACCTGGCCGCAGATATTCACTTGCATGCTGAAGTCGAAATCGGTTGCCTCATAGAGGTTCGAGTGCTTCTGCTGGTGTGGTTGATCGACTATAGGCGGTACGACGCCGACGCAGAACACGGCTCGGTAGGGACGCGCAGGCATCGGCGTCAAGTAGTAGTCGGCGTGGCCGAAGATGGGATGGTTGCCAACGAGCGGAAGGGGCACGTCGAATTCATCCGCGACCGTCTGACCTGGCTGGACACGGAGCGTGGGTGGAAGCGGTGGAGGGGCTGCATTCAGTACCGGACATTCGGGTGTGGTGTATTTGCGGCGGCTGATTTCGACGATGCCGTCGCTTCGTGGGACGAGGTTGGCCGGTCCGGTCGTCGAGTTCGCGCGATTCGCGAAGTAGATGTCGGCGTCGCGGTGGTTGGTGAGCTGGAAGCGGATGATCAGCCGGTCAGCTTTGGCGACGAACTCGGTGTCCATTTGGATGCTGTCGTCCTTGGTGACGACTACGCGTTCCTCGCACATGGCCGGGGCCGGATTCGGCACTGTCGTGGTGACCGGTCGGCTCGTCGATTCTGTTGCGCCACCACAACCCACACACAAGCTGACGACGAGCGTTGCGAGCATCGTTGTACGAGTCGACAGGTGCCGGATCATTGTGCTCACTGGGATTCGTAGTGTTCGCGCAGGGGCAATCCGAGCTCGGTGCGCATTGCGTTCTCTGTCAGCGCGGTGGGATGTTCGGGTACGACTTGTTCGGGCGTGGACGGGTTGTTGTCGTGGTCGATCGGTAGCCCGACAGCGACGCGTTCCCCCTCACGGACACCGGCGGAGTTGCCGTCGATCTTGTCGTCGCCCTGGTAGGTGCCGCCTCGGAACGTTCCATGGGTGAAGTCGGTGGCGTGGGCCAACTCGTGGGTGAGAACAAGGGACGGTGGCAGTTCGGCACCCCATGCATACTTCTCGTAGCCGAAGCCCAGATCAGTGGTTCGAGGGTCGTAGGCGACCGTTACGCTCGTCCCGGCGCCGGGTGTTCCGGTGGCTGGGTTGTAGCTCGCCGGTTTCCAATCCCCAGGCATGGCATTGCTGCGTTCGTTAGCGGCCTCGACGATGGTCACGGTGTGGTCGGTGTTGGCGAAACTGGTCAGCATCTGCTGACCAGTCGGCGATGACCGCATGAACTCGAGGTCGCTGCGGACGCGTTCTTGGAATTCCGGTGACCCGGTGACGACGATCTTTTCCGGGATCTGTGCCAGTTCCACGTTGACGACGGTGGGTTGGTCGCCGTGGCGGCTGATGGTGTCCACGCCCTCTTGCGCGTAGATCGTGTCGTTGCCGTTCCCGTTCGCGGCGGTGTTGACTCCGCTGCCGGAGACGTTGTCGGTTCCGTCACCCGCGTAGATTTTGTCGCTGCCCTCGTTGCCTTCGATGAAGTCGTCGCCGAGTCCACCGGAGAGGATGTCGTTGCCGGCGTGGCCTGCGATCCTGTCGTTTCCGGACCCACCTTCGACGTAATCCTCACCCTCGCCGCCGAATAGGCTGTCGTCGTCGGCGCCGCCGTAGATGACGTCGTTGCCCTCACCGCCGTGGATGGTGTCTTGGCCTGCGCCGCCCTCGAGGTAGTCGCGACCTTTGCCGCCGAAGATGGTGTCCTTCCCGTCGCCACCTTCGACTTTTACGCCGACCTGGGTGCCGTTGGCGACGGTGATCAGGTCATCTCCGCCGCGCGATTTGATGACGAGGTTCTCGGCGTCCGTGCCGGTGAAGGTTTGCTTCTCGCCGTTGACCGTCACGGTCGCGACACCCGTTTTCGGGTCGTGTTCGACGGTGATGACGTCGTTCTCATCGGTGGTCTCGATGATCACCGAGAGCCCATCTCGGCTGATATTCGGCTTCGCGCCGAGTGCCGCTGGGTCATCACCGAGGGCGGATCCGCGGTCGCGGACCGCATCCCGAGCCTCGGAGATCGATCGGTTGACCTGCGCGACTGCGGCCATCAGCTCATTGCGGGCTTGGGCGATGAGGCTCTGGTGGGCACTGCGATCGCTCTCTTCGCCAGTGTCGCTGGCGGTGACGGTCCAGTCGTCGCCAACCGTGAAACCAGCGCCTTCGGCATCACCGACCCGAGCCAGGACGACACCCCGATAACTGGTGATCGTGCTGGCACCAGCGATCGTCGCCTCGGCGAGAGCGGTGACTTCCTGGGCGAGTTTGGTTCCCGCGTCGTGGTCCTCGCCGATTCGGTTGTAGGCAGCCCAGTACGCGTCGCCGTCCCAATGCGACCCCGCGGTCTGGATGTCGGCGCGCAACCGGTCGATGCCGGAGGTGAACTCCTGATTCTGGGCAAGAATGCGCTGCCCGGCGTCGGCGAGCAGGGTCGGATTCCATTGGTTGACCTCGGCGCGGGTCGGCATCTACGCCTCTCCCAGTTCGGTGATCCGTTTGCTGAACTCGACATCGGTGATCTCGAAGGTGTCCGCGCTGCCTTTGGCGATCTGGGAGATTCGGCGGCACCGGGCGCCCATACGCCGGAACGCGGTCTCGGTGACCTCTCCGGAACTGGCGCAGACATCGGCGAGGTCCGCTCCGGGCAGCGCGGCACCGACGGCGTTCGCAGCGGTCCGGACCTCGAGTGCGTCCAGCAGTCCGGCGACCGATTCCATCGACGAAGCCAGGCTTCGCAACTCGTCGGGATCCACGTTCAGCATCTCGCCCCCTATCGAATGGGCCTCCCAAGCCCAACAGGCACGGTACCGCATGGCGTTGCGGCTCGCCGTCGGTGACGCGGAGACCGGCGTGGTCGGCCGGGATGCCCTCGAGCTTGTGCCTACTGGCTGTCGAATCGGGCCGTGATGGTCGGAGTCCTGTGGTGCTGGCGCGTATCCCCGCCAGGAATCCACCGAACGTTCCGGAGGGCCGATGTTCACCACCCGAACACACACAACGCTGATCGATTCATCCCCGCCCGCACCAAACGCCAAGACTCGAACGACCATGCGGCGCAGTGTCGGCGCCGTCGCATGTATCGCAGCGTTGACAACCGCCGGGAGTACAGCGACGGCGGGTGCCGACCCGGTAACGGAGTCTGGGTGTGCGCGGTGGACGGCGGTATTGGTGCCGGGCACGACCGAGACCACCGCGAATGCGGACCCCGGCCATCTCGTTGGACTCCTCGCGCCGATCGGTGCGGAGCTGCGTGCGCGGTTCGGCGAGGATATCGACGTCCGGAGTCTTCCGTACTCCGCCGCGCCGTTGCCGTATTCGGCATCGGAATCTGGTGGAGTGCAAGCTCTGTCGTCGATGCTGGCTGGTCTGTGCGACTCGACTCAGGTGGTGATGGCTGGGTACTCGCAAGGCGCCGATGTCGCCGGCGACATGGCGGCGCAGATCGGCCGCGGGAAAGGTCCGATTCCTGCCTCGCGAGTACTCGGTGTCGGATTGCTGTCCGATCCCAATCGGGATTCGAGCACTCCGCAACTGGGGCAGGCAGTTTCCGGCCAGGGGATCGCGGGGACCCGCGACAGTTTCGCGGAGTTGGAAGGCCGCGTAGTCACGAGCTGCGCAACCGGTGATATCTATTGCTCGACCTCGCCGGAAGCTTCCCCTGCGTTGTCCGCGGTCGGGCGCGCGTTCACGGGCGGATCGACCCTGGATACCGACAACCCGAACTCGACGAACACCGAGGATGAGCCGAGCGGTGGGTTGGATGCTTCGTCGGTGACACAGCAGGTCGTGATCGTGCTCGGTGGCCTGGCCAGCTTCGCCGCGAACATTCCACAGATCGGCTATGACATCGCCCAGTTACCCGCGCTGCTGGCGGTCGGGGACGTCGCTGGAGTGCATCGGGTTACCGGAGAGCTCAATACGCTGTTCAACCCGCTGGTGAGTCTCGCTGACAAGGTCGATTTCCACCTCGTCGCCGACGCACTGTCGATGGCGTCAGCGTTCGATGCCTCGGGATGGACCGGGATCGCTGCCCAGATCGTGGATATTCTTGCTGACCTCGACATCAGCCGGATCGCAACCGACATCGGAGCAGCCCAGGAGGTCGCGTGGCGGGCCTTCGAGAAGCTCGCCGTTGTCGACCTGATCGGTGCGGCCACAGAACTCACCGGGCTGATTCCGGTCGCTGCTGACCTCGCAGCCACCGCCGCATCGGCGTTGACCGGCAACAGCAGCGAGATCGCCACCCTCGCAGAAGAGTTCACCGCTAGCACCGATGCGACTACTACGACAGCTCTGGTCGACCTCGCCAGCCAGGCCGCCGAGGCTGCGCAATTCGCGACCTCGGGTGTCCACGTGAACGGCTACACCGACGGTGCTCTGGACGTGGTTGGTGATTGGCTCGCTGATCAGATCGCGAGTAGTCGGTAGATGGACCGCCGTGGGAGGTTTGCGGCCGCGTAAGGTTTGGCGCGCGATGCGAGGTCGAAAAGAGCAGTAACACAACCGAATTACGATCGTCCATCTCTCAGGAACGAACCCCGAAACGACGGCCAACGGCAACGTTGGCCGTCGTTTTGGGTGTGCGGCGGCGGGTGTGCGGCGGCGGGTGTGCGGCGGCGGGTGTGCGGCGGCGGGTGTGCGGCGGCGGGTGTGCGGCGGCGGGTGTGCGGCGGCGGGTGTGCGGCG
>NZ_JBHXRR010000017.1:0-38653 GCF_042716665.1 Nocardia sp. NPDC058658 | reverse complement strand
GGTGTCGCTGTCCGCGCGGGCCCGTAGTCAGCGGTGTATCCGCATCGGCCGCAGCAACGGCTCCCACCCGGTGACATGGGGTGGGAGCCGATGTTGTGGCCGATGCGATCGGCCGGTGATGGGTTAGGCAGCGCGTACGGCCGTGGTGGCTGCGCAGGCGATCGCGCGGACCGTGGTGGCGGGGTCGCTGACGTCGTGCACGGTGACACCCTCGAGCGGGGTGTCGTATTTCAGGTCGGTGACCAGCCACAACACCGCGCACCCTGCCGCGCGTAGCCGGTCGATGCGCTGTTGTCCTGCGCTCCGCATACCCTTCCCCACGAACATGCCGTCGGAAATGATGACGAGCAGGCGCGTGTTTTCCCGCCGGGACAACCCGAGCGCGCCGTCGAGGGCATCGATGGCGCGATCGAGCGCTTCCCAGTTGTCCCGCGATTTGAACCCCGTCACCTTCGTGGGGGTGACCCCGGGCCGGGTGATCGACCGAACATGCCGCCCGAAGGTGACGGTGGCGGATTCAGCGGGCAGGGTGGCCAGGTTGGCGGCGTTGGCGATGATCCATGCGGCGGAGGCGACGGGCTCGGCGTAGGCGGACATCGACCCGGATATATCGCATGCGATCCCGACCCGCAGCGGTGGCACCGGAATCGTTTTGCGGGTGGTGCGGGTGAACGGTTCGGCGGTCGGCATGGCACCGGCGGCGCGTTGGGCTTCGCGCGCCAGCACACCCCGCATCCGCAACCGGCCCGGCGGTAGCGCGGAGGTGGTTGTCACGGTGGCGCGTTCGCGTCCGCTGGCCGTGGACAGCGCCCGCGCCAGCACCCGCGCGGCGGTGCGCTCCTCATCGGTCGGCGGGCGCGTGTAGCTCGAGCTCGTATCTTTCCCGAACACGCCGCGCGCGACTGTTTCCGTTTCCCGGACCCGTGTGGCTTCGGCGCGGGCGCGGCTCTCGGCCTCCTCGGCGGGGTCGGCGGCGATGGGGTGCCCGGCGAGTTCGGCCACGATCCGGGCGACGGTTTCGCCGATCGCGCCCGACAGGATCGAGGTCGGTTCGGGGTCGGCGTGGGGGTCGGGTCCGATCAGGTCGAGCCAGCGCTGGCCGAGCTCGAGCATGGTCGTGGTGTCGCCGTCGGTGACGGTGTGGGCTTGCTGCCAGATCGCGCGCAGTTCGGCGAGGGTGTCGGCGCCGAGGATGGTTTCGCATGCGGCGGCTACGGGCGCGCCCTCGTCGGGCTCGAGGATGCCCGCGTCCACCCGCCCCAATATCAGGGCGGCGTTATTGGCAGCGGCGAACGCGGTGGCCGGGATGTGGGCTGCCTCATCGGGTCCGCCGGTGTCGCCGATGACTATCTCGATCGCCGAGGCCCGCAACCAATGCCGGTCATCGGGGCGGCGGCGGATGTGATTGCCCTCGATCCGGGACTCTTCCAGCAGCATCGCCGCCTGCACCACGGCCGGGTTCGCGATTCGTGGCGCTGTCCAGCGGGAATGGGCGGCGTGTGCGCATTCGTGGACGAACGCGCCCCATACCGCCGCGTAGCGGGTGCGGTCGCTGTCGCGTTCGGGGCGGGCGGTGGCGGGGTCGATCCGCAACCGGTCGCCGTCGATTTCGATTGCGGCGGAATGGGTCATGAACACCGCCGGGTGTCCGTGTGCCGCGCCGGGGGCGATCGTGACGATGAGGTCGTCGCGGTCGGCGATCGGGGGTGCCTCCTCGGTGAAGGCGGCGGACAGCGTTTCCCACCCGGTCGCGGCCGGGGGCGATGTCGGGGCAGTGGTGTCGTCGGGGTCGGTGATCACATGGGTAGCCATGACAGGGTCCTCACTGGGTGCGGGGGTGGGGTTAGCGGACGCGCGCGCCGAGGGTCAGCGGCGTGAGGGCGGTGCCGAACACTGTTTTGACGACCTCGGCGACGATGGGCCGATCGTCCTCGGGTGCGGTGCCGATGAGGTTCGCGGCCGCTGTCGCGGGGTCGGTGGCGGTGGCGATCTTCTGGAACGCCAGCAGTTCGCGCAGTTGCGGGGCCCACCCGATTTCGCCCTTGCTGTGACGGGTGGCGAGGTTGCGGGCGACCTTCACCGCCTTCGTGTCGACACCCAACTGGACCGCGAGCTCGTAGTCACTGGACACCTGCACCTGGAACGCGAATCGGCTCGCCAGCGCGTCGGACAGGATCGCCCCGTGCACGCCGGGGTTGTGTCCGGCGCAGATGTAGAACCCGGGCTCGGCTTTGACCACTTCCCCCGCGTGGGCTTTGATCACGATCTCGCGGCGCCCGTCCATCGCGGGGTACACGCACGAGAGCACCGTCGGCGGGATCAGGGTGGCATCGTCGACGAACAGCACCCGGCCCTCGCGCATCGCCCGGGGGAGCGGTCCGTGGACGAACGCGAAGGTGCCGTCGGGGTTCTGGGTGTATTCGCCGACGAAATCGGCGACCGTGGTGTCGCCGTCGCCCTGCACTGTCAGCAGGTCACCGAACGCCGCCTCGATCAGCGAGGTCTTCCCGGTTCCGGGCGGGCCGTACAGCAGCACCGGTACCTCGCTGGCGCGCATGGTCGCCAGCACCTCGACATCGGCGCGCCCGGCCAGAGTGCGCGGGTGGTAGAGCTGCCCGTTCGGTCGTGTCACCGGTGTACCGGGGGCGGTGGATGCGGCGGGCGCAGGTGTGGCTTTGCGTGCCCGTTTCGCGGGCCGTGGGGTTGCCGTAGCGGCCGGGGGTGCGGCGGGTGCCGTGGACGCGGCCACAGCGGCGGTGGCCGCGTTGGCGCGGTAGCGCAGCGGTTTGGTGGAGGTCTGTTCGGCGTTCCCGGCGGTGGTGAGTGTTTTCAGCGCGTTACCGATCGCGCCGGATGAGCGGCCGGTCATTTTGGCGATATCGCGGGGCGAATACTGCATGTCCGGGCTGTCGGCCAACACGCGGGCCACCATTCGGCGCAATTCGCCATTACCCATTCGGGTGCCGGTCACGGGTGCGGTGGGTGTGGTCATTGTCTGCTCCTGTCGCGGGTGTCGTCCCGGATTTCGCCGCTACTGCCGGATCGTGGCATACGGGTGGCGACATCGCCATTCCGGTTCGGATTTCGTGAATTCCCCTCGGGGTACGTCGACGCTAGCTCGACTCATTGTCTCGAGACAACCCATTTCCGCCACAAATTCAACGAATTTACCGAGGTCAGCGCACTATTCGCGCAAGGCAAGCGGTAATGCAATTATTGAGCGGGCTACTTGATGCTGATTTAATTCGCTGGGGCCGGCCTGTGGAAAGTCACCAAACTAATAGGGAAAGGGGCAAGGTGGAATCATGGGATAGTGAGAAATGTATGGAGTGATAACTGAGCGGCGAGGCGGTGAGGGTTGTATGGGGCGGGAACGCCCTGGATCGCCCGCCGCCCCATGTCTCCACGCCTCGGTGGCGGTGGAAGCCTGGGCATCTATCCCAGGCGTAAGTGGCTTCTGGCCAGCGGAGATGATGGCCGTCAGACGGTCCAGCTTGGCTGGATCTCCGCCTGGACCCCCGTGTGGACCTCCGGATGGCGCGGTAGCTGGCCTGCCGAATCCTCGGCTCGACAAACGCCAATGCAATCTGCTCCGCAGATCCGAAATCGGCTGGACGATAAGACTGGTCTGGGATTCTGCGGCAGTGGCTGAGTGGGGGCGTCAGTAAATTTCTGCATGCTGTTCACCTGGGGCGCTCCTGCTGATGGCAGGTGACCAAATTCGCCAGCATCAAAATGCTGCCGCCACTATTCTAGTGGCCAAATGGCCCAATTTTATGGGCAATTGTTGGCGGGTTCAATATCCGGTTTCGCGCATGGCATCGCAGCCTCGTGATCGAGTGATCCTCCGGCGGATTGCGCCTCGTAAGGTGAGACTTGAGCCCGTGACCTTCCCCGGTCGGTCCGAAGTGGAGGCAACATGCGAGCTCTTTTGGTTGCGGTTCGCGGATATCGAGCAAGAAAGGCATTGTGGTTGCACCGGCGACCGGGATGCTGCTGATAAGGAGCGGGTCCGTGACAATGCAACGACGCGATTGGGCCGGACGCCTTTCTGGGTGAGACGTCTCAAGGGAATAACGGTCGCCAGTTGGAGCCTCGGAAATCGCGACAATCTTGAGACTTCGATAGCACTTCATTTCCACTAAAGTTCGAGGCATGCACGAAACCGGGTACCCCGACCACTTCGGTCAGGTGGTGAACCAGCAGCGGCGGCGATCGGGCCGAACCCAGGAGCAGTTGCGGGCTGCTGGTGGACCAGCGGTGCCCACGCAGGTCCGCGCCGAAGCGGGCCTACTCCGCAGTCCGAAACCATCGACGATGGCCAAGTACGACACCGCCTTCGACTGGACGCCCGGCACGGCTGCCCGAGTCTTCTGGGACAAGGAACCCACGCCTGCCCGACAGGTCCGAGCCGCAGGGAATCCGCTCCAGATCAGCGAGTCCCCGGTGGCTGTGCCTGTCGACCAGATCCTGGTGATGCTCGGAATTCAACGCGGCCTCACCGACCTGGAAGGGCGACTCGTCGGCGCCGAGCAAGCGCAACTACAGGGTCTGTGCGAGCAGCTTAAGCAGGTCATGAGCGTGGTCGTCGGCGGCTGGGTCACCAACATGCTCGAGCACAACCGCGGTCACCCCGGGCTCTCCATGGTGCTCGCGGCCGCGATGGCGAGCCCGGTCGACGCCAACGATCCCGCGGACGAGGAGCGCCTGTATCGGCGATGGCTCCACAACCCGACAGAGGTACAGCTCAGCGAAGCGCTGCGCCACCGATTCGAAAACAGATTCCAGCGAGGAGGCGACGATGTCCGAAGAGGAGATTCCCCTGGTAGTGCGAGTGAATCGGTTGTTCAGCACATTTCATCCCCGCGCTGAACCCGAACAGCTCACTGCGGATGTAGCGGCGAGCATCAGCGTGATCTGCGGGGGTCTCGTGCCCGCTGCCGTGCTCTCGGACCTCAGAGCCGCTGCCGGCCCAGATCCCGAGATCTCGGTCCTTGCTGCGCTCGCCGAGCACTTCGGAGTTCCGGCGCCGTACCTGACGGGCACCGCCGAGCAGATCTCGGCGATCGACCGCCAGCTGCGACTGCTGGCCGCTACTCGTGACGCGGGCGTGCGGCGCCTGGAACTGCGTGGAGATGAAGTAGATGTGGATTCGTTGACCGAACAGTTAGCCCTGCTCAGTGATACCCCTGCAAGTTCGTGACCTCTGGGAATAGACTGTTCGGTACGGATGGGGGACGTTCGTGATTCAAGGGAGATGTCGTATTCGCGTGTTCTGACAAACGGGGCGGGAGACCATCGTGGACAACAACTCGACGCACATCCAAGAAGCGGTCCGGCGGGTACCGATCCCGTGGCCATGGGACCCACACGAATACGTGCACCGTGTGGCGCAGCATCGCGGTCGACCGATCATTGTGTGCCCGATCGACCCCGGCGCCCTGTCAGGAACGGGGTGCGGCACCGGCAGCGGATTGTGGCTGGCCCGCGAGGACGACGACATCATCATGGTCGGCGCAGAAACTCCGTGGCACGCAGACCACATCCTGGCCCACGAGATCGGGCACATGCTCCTCGATCACGACACCGGTGCTCGCGGCGAAACCCACGACGATCTGCCCTTACAGGCATTGATGCCGGCCTTGGACCCCGCAGCGATTCGAAACGTCTTGCGCCGCCGTGACTACGAGACCAGCCGTGAGCGGGACGCCGAGACATTCGCCGGGATGGTCATGGTTGAAGCGAGTCTGCCCCGCCGGTCGCAGTTCCGATCCACGTTCTTCCTTGGGAGGCCGTGATGACCTCACCGATACCGGGGCTCATCGCCTGGCCCGTCCTGATCGCCGTACTGCTGATCGCCGTGGGCCGGTGTCTGCTTCTGAATCACAAGGTCGTCGACCAGCTCATCAATCGTGCTCTGCTGGCCGCGATCTCGGGAATCCTGCTCCGCGAAGCCTGGTTCGAAGACCTTGTGGGGACACTGGTCTGGTTCGCCGATCACGACCAGGTGGTGCACGTGTGCCGCCAGCTGTCATTCGGCTCGATCCTGCTCTGCGTCGCCTACATCTATGGAATCGCGAAGCTCTGGGACGGCGCCGGAGCCACCGGTGCGTGGAAACGCCAGCGCCGCTACACCCTCGTCGCCGTCGCAGCGACGGTCGTGATTCTGATAGCCGGAACACCCGCCCGCCGCGCCGACCAGTTGATCGACCAAGCAATGGGCTGGCCCGCCGTAATCGCGTGGACCGCGTTCTACGTCCCACTCGCGGTAATCGCCTTCGCCATCGCACGAATCAGCTTTCGCGAACTCCGCAACGCCGACCCCTCGACCCAGTGGCGGGAACGCGTGGTCTGTTTCGGCGTCCTGGGCTTGAGCATCTGCCTCGGACTCGATGCCATCACCACCCCGATCATCACCGCGACAGCAGTCATCGGTGACCATCCGGCTCACGACCCCGAGATGATCAGGAAGGCCTGGATCTTCTTCATCGCCAACGTGGTTGCCTCCGCGGTGGTTGCAATTCCACTTGTCAGCACGGTCGCGGCGCGAGTCGGGTGGGATCGGACCGGCCGCTATTGCCGTCGTCTGCACCCGCTGTGGGCAGATCTCACCGCCAGCACGCCCGAGATCGTGCTCCCCGTCGACGGACTCGGTCATGTCGAGCCATCGACTCGGCTGCATCGGATGATCATCGAGATCCACGACAGCCTGCTCCAGCTCAGGAAGTACGTGCCGACAACCGATACCTCGATCGACGGTCCGGGAGCGGCGGTGCTGCCGTACGCGGTGCGGATCGCCGAGGCCGTTGAGGCGAAGTCGGCCGGGCGCCTACCCGTGATGGCGAATGCCGTTCCAACACCGAGCAATGGCTACCTCGGCGCACGCGATCCGGGTACGGATCTACAGCAGCTGCTAGAACTGGCCGCAGCGTGGCCGATTGCGCGCCGAATCGCCACCACCGACAACGTCGATCGCTGATACAGGCTGCTATCTGCCAGCCCCGCCCTCGTCGAACAGCCACCGCTCGATCAAATCCGGCCGAACGCCTGACGAGCCGACTGTCGTTGCCCAGCGGGTGAGCAGGCCGCAATACCGGGCGTAGGTGTCCGATGGCCACGGCCCGCGGGTACTCAACGATTCCCACCCTGCGCGGTTGAGGGACCCGGCCACACGGTCGTCGAGTATTAGGCAAGGATGTTCCACTGCACCTGCGCCGACGAAGTAGAGAAACTTCGTGAAGAATGACGGACCGAGGTACGGGACGAGACTGGCGTTGCCGGGGTACAGGACGTCGAACGCTTGGCCTGGATCGGTCCGAGATAGGGCGGCTGCCACTCCAAGTTGCGCCGCTGTGCGCGACCAGTCAAGAGCGACCGCGTCCATGCGTTTATGGATGAGGCGAACGTGTCCGCCGGCCCCCCACGCCAGCGTGTGCCATAGGAGTCGAAGCCAGTCTTCTGGTGAGTTCTCGACGGAGTCTGCGAGCCGAAAGACATCACGGCGAGTGATCTTGGCTCGGCCGACGTCCACTTCGGTACCCGACTTGTTCGTACCGATCACCGGGCCGCCCGGGAGGCCCCGTGATCGCAACGAGTCGTTCCACCAGCCCAGGTTCACCGTGATCGCATGCCGGTCTATCAGCTGCTGAGGATCCGCCACAGCCACCCATTCCCTGCACTTGTCCGGAAGCTCGATCGCTGAAAGGTCGGTCGGTGCCATCAGTTGATCATCGGCGATAGGTCCGTGGTTCGGTTCCAAACACCAGTTGTCAGTGCGACCAGTTAGCTTCTCCATCATGAACAACGCACAGCGGACAGCGCAGGCCCTGGCCGATATCGTCGAACTCGTCGCGCCCGGTTCGGAGCCGATCAGGCATCGGCTGGCCGAGGCGGTGGCGGGCCTTCAGTTTGCGCACTCCTGGGAGACGGCAGGGGCGTTGCTCGATGCCATGTATGACGTTGATGCCGACCTTTCCGAGGCGGGCATGATCTACTGCGACTGGCGTTCCGAGCCGTCCGAGATCCGCGACTCGTTGGTCGAGATCCCCAGCTGCCCTCCGACACTGAACTGGGAGTGGCTGGATCAGTTCGACGAGGACGAATGGGAGCCCGAGGAGATCGAGAGCTTCTTGTGGTTGCTTGCTGCGCGGTGCCGCGAACTCGGCACCGCGCTGATCATCCTCGACGTTGAGTCGGACGGCTACGGGCTCGGTTTCGTCGCAGCCGATCGCGTCGACCGAATCGTAGAGCTGGCACGAATTGCCACCTGCGACCTGCGCGTGGTCTATCCCGAGATTCCGACGCTTGTGGTCTGAGCGAATGGTTCTGGGCTCGGCTACCCCGAGAACGTCGAAATCGGATGGGTCAGCGCCGAGGTCGTCGAGCCGTGAACAATGAGACGTCGCCAGTATTGGTCACGCTGTACTCGCCGAAGTGCTCGTTCAGCGCGGTCTCGAGTTCACCGCGGTCGTCATCGCGGTTGTTGAACGCACCCACTCGGCTGTAGACCGCGGTGAGGGCGCGGCCGAAGAGAGTTCGGGGTGTCTGACCCCGGCCGAGGATCGTGGATCCGAACAGCACGCCGTCGTCAGCGAGGACGTGGGCGAGGTGGCGAAATGCCACGCCCTTCTTGGTGAAGTCGCCGGGCACACAGTGCAAGACGAAGTTGATCCCGACCGAGTCATACCCGGTCCCGGCTTCGGCTGGCACCGGATCCAGGACACTTCCGCAGACCGACTCCACCACCCGATCGGCCGCCTCTATGCGGCGCGCGGTGTATGACAGGGGAGTCGGGTTCAGGTCCATCAGCGTGATGTGCGCCGGACCAGGTGTGGCGGTGGTGTTGGCGAGGTACCAGCCGCTGCCGGGGCCGACTTCGAGGTGGCGGTGGCCGAGGTGCTGGTTGTAGAGGTCGAGCATGACGTTGGCGTCGCATTGCCAAGCGAATCGGTTGCTCAGCCGGATCACCCAGGCGTCGTAGATCGTCAGGAATGCCCGCGTGTACGGGGCAGCGGCCTCATGTTCAGCATCGTGTCGAACCAATGTCAGTCCTACCGTTGTCGCGGCTGATTCTGCGCCAGGCTTGTCGGACCGTGCTCACTCAGGCATTCCAGCATCGCACACCACGAAGGCGTTCGCGTGGGCCGAAATCGAATCGGATCCGGCGCTGCTGAATGGCTCAAGGAGTCCGGATCCGGTCTTCGTACCGGCGTTCGAACTGCTGCCGGGTGGCCTCGTCGAGGGTGTCGGCCCGTCCGATGAGCCATCGGCGGTACAGCCGTTCAGTGGACTCGGGTGCATCGGTGCTGACCGGTGCGGCCAAGGCCTCGGCGAACGCGATCTCGATCAACGGGTGAGTGTGCTGGTCGCGATTGCGTTCGAGGATGTCGGTGACGAAGGGGCCCACGATCGCGGAGACGGCTTGATCCAGCCGGCCGACGGCCTCGGGGATCGCTCGGTCCAATGTCGAGGTCAGGCTGATGTGGAGCTCGCGTTGGGCGTCGAGCAAGCCGAGGATCTGCTCGAGCTCGATCGCGACAGCGTTGGCGCCCGGCTCGAGTGTCCGTGAGGGTGGCTGTTGTGCGATGGTCGCGGGTTGGTGGCCCTCGCGGTAGGCCGCGACGGCGGAGCCAGGCATCCAGCCGAGTCCGGCATCGAACTTGGCGAACGTGCTGGGCTTGACGTTCGTCCGCAAGGCGCCGCGTTCGGCTTCCACCTGGGTCGGGACCGCGGGTCCGCCTCGTTCACGGACCTCGAGCATTGTCAGTCCGAGCGTGGTACGTCGGTCATGTACCACGCGAGCGAAGAATTCGTCGTGCATACCCACCACCTGAATTCTACTTAGAAACTGACCGGGATCGACGTCGCATGCCCGTCTGTCCAGAGGCTGTTGCACCTTCATACCTAAAATACCTCATTTCTGCTTGAAATCTAACTCATATCTACTTAGGCTTGAGTGGTCAACTCGCGACCGAGCCTGACTGGAGGGCGCTGATCGCGACCGAGCAGAACGGAGAAGGCGATGACTTCACGCAGGCACTCGTTCGACGTGATCTCGGCGGCATTGGTCGCGGCCGAACGTCAGGCGGGCACGGGGCATAGCGCGGTCAGTTTGTGGGTGGTGTGGCTGCGCGGCGACGCGGTGTTGTTCGGTGAGTCGGCGACCAGGCTCGACCTCGGGATCCCTGATATTCCCCCGGTGGGAGCGGATTCGGCGGTGATCGTCGCGGTCGCACCGACGCGGGTCGCTCAGCCGGTAGTAGGGCGAGCGGTCGTGATTTCGGACTACCTCCACGCTCGAGGGCTGACGGTTCACACCGTCCATGTCTCGGCGTTGCAGCCTGGTGCGCTCTGGACTGCACTGGGCGGCAACGCTATCGGTGGCGTCATCCCCTCGACGCGACAGCGCGGCCACGTGCGACACCATCGATGGCTGCCAGGCTTGGGCAGCAGCGTCGGTCGGCCGGTCCTGATGGCGTCAGTTGCCTCGTTGGCGGGAATGCTGTTCGCGCTCCCGGCGGCACATGCCGGACCAGATGGGCAGGCCGGGGTGATCGCCGAACCGGTACCGGGCCAGATCGGTGTCACCGCGCCCGAGGCGCCGACTCCACCCCGAGCCGAACCAGTAGGCCCGCCGGTCGATCCGCCCACGCCGGTCGTCGCGGACACCGTCACCCCGGAGCCCGTTGCGGACCAGCCAGTCTGGAGTCCACCGCAGCCGACGATCGAGCCGACACCGCAGTACGTGCCTCAACCAGCACCGGTAAAGGTTGTGCTCGAACCGAATTGGACGGAACCGGTCTACACCCCGCAGGAACCGATGTACACGACGCCGGTGGTGACGCAATCGGAGCCGAGGTGGGTACCCGAACCGATCGTCGAGCCGACGTGGGCGCCCGAACCGGTCATCGAGCCGACGTATGTGGAAAATCCTGCGCCGCTCGTGACCGAGGTTGCCGAGCCTTTCCCTGTCGAATCGGAGTGGGCGACGGCGGAAGTCGTCGACTACGAACCCACATGGGACGACATCGAAGCCACGACGACAGCGGTCTTCGACGATCCGGTGGTCGCCGAGGTGACCGGCTACGACGTCGACTCGGGTCCGTACGTCGAGGCTTTCGAGCCGGTCGTCGCGCCGATGCTGCCTGAGGTCGGGGCCGTCCTCGAGTCGGTGGCAATTGCGGCGGAGGAGATCGCCGAGGTCGCGGTTGTGGAAGCCAGCGCGGTTGTGGATTCGGTGTTGTCGGACTGGGCCGCATCGGGCCACTGACCGGGAGGGGTGAATCATCGTGGACGACGAGCGGCAAGGCTCGACGGAACCGGAGAGCGAACTTCGACTCGGTCGAAGAAGTTCGCCGGGCGATCTCGAACTAGCGAACTGGCTCCCGACAAAGGTCGACACCCTCCCTCGGGGCGATCGCGCTCAGTGGGTCACGTCACCGGCCCGCCGTCCGAGGTTGCGCCAGCGGTCGGTATGGGCAACGGTCGCGGTCGCCATGATCGGGTTCGGCGGTGCGATCGGCATGGTGCACAGCGACAACCCGGTGACCGGTACCGTCCCGGTCGACTCCGTGGCTCCAGTGCATCCACCGCTGGTCCCTGAGCCCGAGTCGATGGTCACCGGCACCGGTCCAGGGTGCGAGTCCCCGGCAATCGATCCCGACGCGGCACTTCTGGGCCCTAGTCGTCAGCCGAGCTCAGGCGCCGAAGTCATCGCCGCGTTCGAGGCGTCGTACTACCACGCCCGTGACGGAGAACGCGCACGAAGATTCGTCGCCCCGGGTGCCGCTGTTCCGGACGCGGCGACGATTCAGGCGGGCATCGATTCTGTGGCAGCCGGAACGCTGTACTGCGCACGAATCCGACTTCTCATCCCGGGGCTGTACTCGGTAGAAGCGACCGAGACGTCACCTACCGCACCGGAATCGACTTGGCAACAACGTATCTCGACAACGAACATCAACGGCCGCGCCGCAATCACCGCGATCGCAGCAGGCTGAGCCATACGAATTCAACGACCTAACCAGCTGGAACGACCAAAGGAAGTGGTGGTGCACGATGCTTATCGCAGTAACTGGCCTTGGACCGCGAACCGGCGTGACCACCACCGCGGTCGCGCTCGCCGCTGCATGGCACGAGCGGGACCGGGCGATCGTTGTCGAAGCTGACCCAGCTGGAGGATGTCTCGCCGAACTCGGCCACGCCGATCCCGGCATCGGCCTCGCCAGCTTCACGACTGAACCGCATCCGGCTGGCGGACCGACGATCGCCCGGCTGCTCGAGCACGTCCAAGTTCTCTCGACCGGGGTGACGGTATTGGCCGCACCGACCGACCCAACGAAAGTCCGCTCGGCACTCCAGGCCCCGATCGCCACACCGAGAGCGACCAAGGCCCCGCACGTCGAGGGGGTGACAATGATCGTCGACTGTGGCACCGCCGACGACAGTTCGCCTGCGCGCCCGATCCTGACTGGTGCCGACATGGTGATCGTGGTTGTGCGCGCCGACCGTGCCGACCCAACGCAGGCCGGGAACCGGATTCGAGCGATCACCGACAACAGCCGTCGTTGCGCGGTCGTTCTCATCGGCGCTGACCGCAAAGCCGATTTCGCCGATCGGCTCGGCGTTCCGATCTTCGGCACGCTGCCGGTGCGCTGGCGCCATGCCCGTGCGCTCGTGGATGCCGACCAGCCATGGCCGGGATGTAATACGTTGACGACGGCGGCGCGCAGCATGGCGAAGGAGCTGCGTACGCAGCTGATCCGGGAGACGCCGCCGCTAGCAACTGCGGACGCCGATACTCGACGTCGGCTTGGGCGAAGGTGGGGACGATGCTTCGGCGTGCGGCGAACGCCCCAGACGCCCACCGTCTACCAGATCACCGATCCCGGACCACCAACGCTTCAGCCACATCTTGCCGATTCCGATTCGGATGTTCGTCCTCAGGACCTTGAGCCGGAGTGTGGCAGGTTTGCCGCACTGAGTACGCCAAGTTCTGCGAACGATATGGCAACTCCGTCGGCGCGGAAGGCCGCAGCGGAGGTCGATGCGCGAATGTCGCACTTGCCCCTGACAATCGCGGTGTTCGGGCCCTTTCACGTGTGGTGGACGAACCCGAACTCCTCCAGCCCGGTCGCGGACAACGACCGCGTCGAGATCGCGGCAGGCCTCCAGCCGCGCAGCCGCGAAGTATTGGCGTTGCTGGCTATGCACCCCCGTGGTCTGTCACGCGACGCGCTAATCGATGCCCTCTGGGGTGAGAGTCCGCCCAGCCGTGCTGCCAACGCGATCGCGATCACCCTGAGCAGACTGCGCAGCGCCGTCGAAACGGCGACAGCAGGTGCGGTTACCGAAGTCTTGGCTGACGACAAACTCCGCTATCGACTCGATCCGGCAGTCGCCACCGTGGACTACTGGGACTTCGCCGCAGCCGTGCGAGCCCGCCGCCTCGCAGTCGGCGATGCGGAGCGCGAGACCGCCTACCGCCACATCGTCGATTCGGCGCGCAGCGGACTTCTCTGTGTCGACATAGCCACCGACTGGATCGCGCCGATCCGTGAGACTGCTCGCCGTGACACCGTCAACGCCTACGGTGCGCTGGCGCGCGCGGCCCACGGTGAGGACCCGCGCACAGCACTCGATCTTCTCGAAGCCGCCATCGATATCGATCCCCAGAACGAGCAGCTCTACCGCGAGGCGCTGCGCCTGTACGCAAAACTGAATGAGCACAATATGATCGACCGCACGCTCGTGCTCCTTCAGAGACGTCTGGCGGCCATCGGTGCCAAGCCGAGCACGGAGACGAACAATCTTGCTCGGCGTCTGGGCAGCCGGCGCACGTAGCGGCACACAGGTTTACGTGGGTGCCGTGCGCTGTGTGTGGGTTCGTGCGGTCGGACCTACCTCGAGCCCCTTTGCGGAGCGGACGTATCCAGCGGTACCGGTTCCAAGGCGAGTTCGTTCCTCGCGTCAGAGGCCCCCGGCTCGAGCCATTGCCAGAGGGGCGGGCGCTCGAGAACAACAAGAACTGTTTTCTGATAGCCCAATTGCCTTCCGTAATGTCGTAGTTTCGTCAGATCCCTCTTCTGTTTGGCGGTGCTACTGTCCGCCTTGCAGACCTCGATCGCCAGCAGATTGCACGTGGTGGACGTGCGTCTGTGGACGATCACATCGGGAAACACGTCGCGTTCGACACCATCGTCATCCGTCACCCGCTTGGTGATCTGATTGGCGCCATCACTTTCGGGTGCGGAGTCGACAGGTCCGCTGACCGCCGAGCGGGGTCCCATGCGGTTGTGGTCAGAATCGACATCGACCGTGTAATTACGACCGTGCACAACCGAAATCAGATGGCGCGCCAAGTGCGCGCTTACGGTCCGTTCGTGCGTATTTGCATCTATATGGAACGAATCAAAGGTGTAGAGCCCGTCCAAGGCCTCTAGAAGCATGTCCCTGAGGTCGCCACGCCCGGGAAGTCGGCTGGACGCGGGGGAGCGCCCGTCTGGATTGCCGGTCGATTCGGGGTTCGGAGACACAGGCACCCCGAATTCTTACATGACGTCCGGGCGGGTCGCGCGCCTTGACTCGCTGGACGTGTCATGTATTGCCCGAGCCGAGCGCATCGAGCATGGAAGCGGAAGGCCGAGGTTCGGTCCAGTCGGTTAGCGGTCGCCTGTTCCGCTGTCAAGCTAAGCCATGTTTACAGCTCGAGACCCTAGGGTTCGTCTGCTTCCTCGGGCAACTCTGCTCGTTGAGGGTGGTCGAGGTCTGGCCGCTGAGCGAGGTGGAGCGGTGTCGGACTTTGGGTTCGGTCGTCCCACGACGCGGCTTGTTGGCACAGGCGTGCAGTGAGTGCCGCAAGGTGGCGTTCGGGCCAGGATCCGGCTGCGGCGACAGCGATCTCGATGGCGGTCAGACCGTGCCAGTCCTTTCCCGTGAGGGCCTGCTTGTCGTCTGGGACGGTCCATCGGGTGTAGGCACCGCCAGCGCGAGCCGACATCGCTCCGGCTCGATATGTGCGGGTGGGTTGGGCGAGTAGCCAGCTGGATGTTCCGTCTTCGTCGTGCTCGTACAGCGACGCGCGTGGCAGATCCGGCTGGTGGGGGTCGGCGCTGGTGCCGCCGTGGCCGCGGTGGGTCGGCTGGGCGACCCTGTCCCCGTTGGCGCACCGGACTACGGCGAGGTCAGGGTGGGCGAGGGTCGCGCCCGGCAACAGCCCGGTGCCGAAGGAGCTGTCGTTGAGTCCGGGCCAGATTCCTTTGCAACCTTGGGCGTCGACGAAGATCACCAGTGGCTTGTCGCGGTCGAATTTTGCGGCGGTGAGCGATTCTTCGACAAGGTCCCGGATCTTTGGGTTGTGCTTGTACTCGCGAGTGAGTTTGTCGGTGCCTAGGTCTCCGGTGTGGTAGGCGAGGTTGCCGATGCGGTAGGGCACCCACCGCTGGTGTTGATCGCTGAAGGTTTCCACGTGCCAGGGTTTGGTGAGGTCGGGGCTGGCATGAATAGCGACAAGACATATCACAAGCCGTGTTCGAGCTCCGCTGCCCCGGCGGGGGGTGTGCTGGCGGATATGGATGCCGACGAGTGTGGCATCGCGATCAAGCCGCCCCTTCATGGTCGCTTTGGTGGTGGCGCGAGCCAGTCGGTTGTCGATGAGTCCGGCTTGTCGGAGCAAGTCTCGGCCGGCGGCAATCGCAGGTTCGTCCTTTGCCTGGATGATGCGGACGACGCCCTTGACTTTGGTTTTGCGCGGTTTGGGCAGTATCCAGTTCGAGTTCAGGAACTGAACGACGACGCCGACGTTTGCCAGCGCGCGGCGGACTGGGTATTTGGCGTCGTGTTCGGGCGGGTGCTCAGGGTTCCATTCTGTTTCGGCAAATGCGATTACACCGGTGCCGTCAGGAGCTTCGAGCCAGGGGATCGCCTGCACGCTTCGTGTACCTGGAGTATGCGCCAAGAGGGCCTCGGCTTTGTGGAGGACCACACTCAGCCGTGGAGTCAGCGCAACTGGAGTGTCGTCGTCGATTCCGGCTAGGGGATGGTCTGGTGATGGTGAGTAGCCGGCCAAGACGTCGATCATGCGGCGGCGCACGCCTGGTGTGGAGTACAGGCCCACGAGCAGCAAACGGTCGACTCCGCTCGCAGCGATCGCGTCGTCGAGCTGGTCGGGTGGGATGGGTCCGGTGATGTGGGCTGCGACGGTGATCGGGGTCTTTGCGTAGCGCAGCGGCGGTGTAGCGAGTTGGCGGGTGACGTGCTGGCCGAGCTGGAAGAGGAACCGCACGCCGGGGCCCTTGCCGATCGAGTGCTTACGAGGCTTGCCGATGGGCCGGACGGTGCCGACCATGGCACCGAACTCGGTGGGCAGAGTGATGGGATCCAGACCGCAGGACTCGACGACTTCGGCGGTATATCCCTTGAATACCGGATGGTCGCGCCCTTTTGCCGGATAGGGCGACAAGATCGGGAGCTTGACGATCGGCAAGGCGGGATCGCCGCGGTCGAGCCACACGTTCTTGACGAAGCTCCACGTATACGGGTGTCGGGCGACGTGAGCGTCCAAGCGCAGGTATAGGCCGGTTGCTCCGGGGACGGTGATGATCTTGGTTGATACGTGGACGGTGGCGTGACCGACGCTGTTCTTGGAGGCGCGGGTCAGCGCGTCGTCGTACGCGACGAGGTGACCTTCCGTATCGAGTCGGAAGGTGACGGGGAGGTAGCCGTCGATCAACATCGGTTCTGCCGCGATGCGAGCGGCGAGAGTCCATCGTGCGGCGTCGAAGATCCAGCCCGGTGCCTGCACGACACCGGTGTGCGGGTTGGTGGTGATGAACTCGCTCAGCCGCCGATACTGTGGCTGGATACCGCTCATCAGCGGGGCCAACGTGTCGGCACCTGCATCGCCTACAGACAGCTGCTCGAATTTGCGCACGGCGGTGGTCAGCGTCCAGGGGTCGATAACGGTGGCGCTGACCATGAGCGCCACGACTCCGTTCGAGGTGTCCTCCGACGACAGGAAAAAGCGCGCGAACAGGCGAACGACCTGGTTTGACGCGGCGGTCAACGCTGTAGCCAGGGCGGAGTAGCTCGGTGTGAATCGCTCGTGGTCGGCGCGTCCCCTCAACGATTTGACCCGTTGAGTGAATCCGTCCCAGGCGGCGAGGAATTCGGCGGTCAAGGGGTAGACCACTAGTTCGCCCAGCGTGCCGGGGTCGATGCGATAGCAAAGGGTGTGGAGGCCGGAATCGAGGTCGGCCGGTTGTTTGGTCACTCTGGGTCCCCTCGTTGGTCGGCAAAGTCGAAGATTGCCTCCAGCGTCTGCCCGTAGAGGGACTGCATCATCTGGAGTTGTCCGTTCCGGTCCCATTCGGTGCGGATGCGGCGGATCAGGCTCGGAAGGTCAGATTTTCCGCTGGTGTCGTGGAAGGCGTAGTCGACGAGGTGAATTTCGCCGACATCGCCGCCACGTCTGGCGCGGCCGGCGAGTTGGATCAGCCCGTTAAGGGTCTCTTTGGCGATCGCGAGCTGGGTTTCGGATGGTAGTGACCTGAAGTAGGGCAAGCTGGCGAACAACTCGTCGAAATGTTTGGCCGCGGTCACTCGCATCAGATCCAGGACTGCGGCAGGGTCTTCGGTCGGAGTGGCCTCGGCGTGTGCGCGGCTGTGGACGTGGGCCAGCAACTCGGCGGGCTCGTCGAGGATCGGGATCGGGCGGACCACCAACCACACCGAGCCGATCAATGACCGGCCGGTTTCGTCGACAATGTTGAGACCGCGCTCGGCCCTGGCCAGCGGCGCTATCAGTACCGAGCCGGGCATCGTGCCGACGGTTCGGCCGAAGTCCTCGAGCCTATCTGCGGGCAACTCGATCCACTGTGCGGTCATTCGGGTTCCGTCCGGGGCGCTGGCGGGCGGAACGGCGAGAACGATCTGCTCGGCAGGCACTCCTGCTGCCGAGATGCCGCGGGCCAGGTCACGAGCACCCTGGTAAGCGGTCGTGGCCAATAGCAGTCGAGCGCGGTGCGCGGTGGTGGGATCGCTGGTGAGCGCGGCAAGGGCAGGGTCGAGGCGTTTGGACCACAGGCGTTTGCCGAGCTGCAACAATATTTCGCTGCGCTTGGCACCGTATGTTCCGGATACGCGGAGGAACTCTTTCTCCTCGTCGGAGATGGGCGCAGCGTGGATGGCGATGCCCCCGGTGGCATCATCGGGCACCCACCAGGTTGGCTTCGCCAGCACATGATGATGCGGGGCACCGGGAAAGTACCCGGTCGCTGAAAGACCCACGACGATACGTGGCTGTCCGGTGTAGGCCAGCGCGGTGAGTTCGCCGAGCGTTGCCACGTAGGTGTGTGGGTCACCGCCGAAGCCGCTGACTCGCAGCGCGGTGTCCAAAGGCCGGTCCTCGTCGTGTATTTCGGTGAACGCGAACAGAACCCGTCCCATCGGCCCGTACGGAACCGCGCGCCAGGTGGCGTATTGGCCGAGCGCACTGGCGATTTCGCCAGCCGCTCGAACGCCGGAGGCGTGTAGTTGTGGGGCGGTGTAGACGAAAGTGAACAGCAACTTCCGCAACGGTTCCAGATGGGCGCGGCGGATGAGCCGGTCGGTGGCCATCGCGCGCGTGTTCTGGTCGTCGAGCCGGCTGTCCTCATAGGGATTTCCGCCCAACAGGTCGAAGATCATCTGCCAGCCGTCATCGAACAGATCGTCGCCTTGAGATGGGCTGGTTATCTGTTCGAGCATGCGGGCGATCGGTTCGAGCCACTCGGGCAGCGCGGATCCGCTGCTCGACAGTGGAAACATCGCCTCCAAGGTGTCGTAGTGATGCCTGCCCGGCGGCGTCTCCTCTGGCAGGTTGAACAGGGTCGCGGCCAACCACGAGTCCCATCGGCGCGGCAACAACCACCGCCCGAACATCGGATGCCCGCCGGAAATCCCGTTGCCTGATCGGCGGAAATGGCCTGCTGCCAAGTGCCTGTTGTAGTTCTCGGCGAGAAACCGTGCCTGGGCGAGTGTTGCGTGGATTCGGCCCTCGACGCGGGTGCCGATACGCCCCAGCGCTCCGTCGTTGAACTCGCTGTCGAACTGCCGCAATGGAGATAACGGAGCTCCACGCCGTTTGGCCAGTTGCAAGCCGTGGGCGCTGTGGCCGATGAGGCTGGCTTGGAAAGCGTCGATTTCATCGATGAGGACTACATGGCTGCGGTGCAGAAGTACGTTCTCGACGGCAGGGTTCTCCTCGATCCGACCGTCGATCACGACCGGCACGTGCAGGCGACCGGCGAAGAAGTTGATGTGGCTGGTTACGATCACGGCCGCCCGGCACGCTTGGCGAGCTAGGCGGAACTTCCCGCACGACGGCTTCCATGGGCATTGGTACTGACCAGCGCTGGCTGTGCCGTCGTCGCGGATCTTGCGCAGCTTCACGCAGGGCTCCGAGCCAGGGTCCCATGCGTCCACCGCACGCTCGGTGTGGGCCGCCGCGGGCAACGCGCAGCCGTAGTGCATCCGCGTGTAAGCCCATTCACCGAGATCACCGCGCTGTGTTCCGGTAACTGCGGCTTCGGCCTCCCTCGCGATCGACAACGGCGACATCAACGGTGCCACCTCACCGGAGATTTCGAGGATCTTCAGGCTCACCTCGATCGCGTGCGCAATCTGCACGACAACCGCGTTCTTGGGAACCAGAACCGTGGTGACCATTTCGTGCTGTGCGCACCAGCAGGCAACAAGTTCGGCGAGGACATTCTTACCCACTCCAGTTGGTGCGTTGAACAGGCGCGTCGCTCCGGCGGGCAGTACCCAATGGCCGTCGACCCGGTTGCCCGGATCAGATTGGATCTTGGTGAAGATCCGCTCCATCGACTCGACGCGGTGTCGCTGTCCAAGAGCCGTGTCGAGGACGGTGGCGAACCGAAAAAGATCATCAACCGGGATTGCTACCTCGTCTGCCGACGCGGGAGGTTCCAGCGCGATCGGTGTCTCCGGCTCGACACTTGGCGACATCGCCAAGGTGTAGCTCGCCTCGACGACGCCTGACGTTGGTGAGAGCCCACGGATCCAGGTGATGTATTCGCCGTTGTTGGCGACGGTTTGCGCTCGGCGGCTGAGCATTTCGCGTTCCAGGCGCAACTGTTGAGCACATTCCTCCGCTACCTGCCGGGCCGCACCGCCGATCTCGACCAGGACGGTTTCCTCGTCGATCACTCGGAAGTCGGCGATGTGGTCGGGGATCAATTCCTCCACCAGATCGGTGAACGCGGTGCGGTTGGCCATCTCGACCGGTCGCCACCGCAGCAACCGCGCGACCAGGGCCTTGTCCTCGATCGGGAGGGTCGGCCAGTGCGACCACTTGTCCATTTGGCCGGACAGAAAGAACAACGCGTCCTTGATCCGCACATATCTGCGACCGTCATCGGTCGTCCGGCAGAAGAACAACGCGGCCAGTGCGAGCGCCCCTCGCACCACCGGGATTGCTACCGCGTAGTCCGGCTCGTCGGAGTGACGTCCCCGACGCCGCTGATCGCGTGGTGTGCTCACTGCTGCTCACCGCCTCGAATATGGTCGCCGACCTGTCGGACGAAGCCGTTCATCGTCCACACCGATTTCTCCGGCAGTTGTCGCCTGATCTGGTTGACTTGGCCCTTGCGGTAGTTCGGCACGACGATGTGCTGAGCGGCGGGCGGGTCGTCGATGATTCGACGCGGATCTACATGGTCCTTCACATCCACCGTCCATCGCCGCCCATCAGGGGCTGTGACCAGAGCATCGAAGGTGTCCTTGACCGGCCAAAGTTCCACCTCGGTCCCCGGAAACCGAACTTCGAGGCGCTCGAGTTCGACTTCTGGAATCCCTGGCACGGTGATGAATCGCCACACCGCAGGCTCCACGCACCGAGCCCCGGTGACAGGCAGTGCGTCCGGGACCGCAGTCCGGCTCGTCGAGGTCCTGACCAACTCGGGTCCCACGCCGCCGCTGCCGCTCAACAGTCGAAACCGTGACCCATGCGGGGCATAGCTGCATCGGACCTCTGGAGGCTGTACTCGCATCGGCCACTGGCACACCGGACACCGCCACCAACACGATTCCTCTGCGCCCGAGCCGAACCGGAACTGACGGTCTTTCGGAATCTCGACATATTCGGCAACCTGCCGCGCACCGGCATACCTTGCGGCCGACGTCCGCTTGTCGATCAACACGCGCATGTCCCCAGCGGGCTGCTCCACAACGAACCGACGCGAGGCGGTATAGGCGGCCTGGTCGCCGTCCCGGACCAGACTCATGAACAACTGCCGTTCGACCTGCTCGCTACGCTGCCACGCCCATCGGGGTAACCACTCGACGGCAGGATCAGCGTCTGGACCGAAGAGGGCTTGATTGTAGTCGCACGCGATCTCGATGGCCGCATCACTCAGGTCGCCGCCACCTGTCAACAGCACCACCGTGTCCAGCTCCGACGGCTCCGTCGGCTCCGGCAGGAGTTTTTCTAGAGGTCGGAACAGCGCCGCCACCAGGTCGGTTGGCGTGGACGGGCCGACACCCGGACCGCGGACATACATGATCACGCCGGTCATGCGCGCGACCTCACGCCATGCGCGTGGTTCCTCCTGCCGCCGTGACCAGGCTACTGCCGCTCGCAGCGCCGCGGTTGCCACCGTCGCGCGGGATCTGTTCGTACTCATCAAGTTCCATCCTCGAGATCGAACCGCTCCGTACCGTTGCCTTCGTACCAGGCACCACTGACACGTTTCGATCGTCGATGGCCATCCGGCACATTCTGGCGCATGAAAACCCACGTGAGGTCTGGTTTCGCGGTCCAATTCGGAGGTGTTCCCGGTGATTTGAGAAGGTGCGCCGTTCGCCTACCGTCGTCAGTGGACCGCGCAATCACAACTGAATATGGCCTGTAAATTTTTGCACCGATATCCCCTCAGCAAGTGGCCGCAGGTGGTTCGCCTCCGGGTGTGGTACTTGCGGCCGCTTGGGGGGAAGCCCTGCGGCATAGTCCCAGTAACAGGGGATGATTCAGGTGACGTGGTTGGTGCGGACACTGGCCGAGCAACAATTTCGATGGCGAGCGAATCGTCCTCGGTCGGGCACCAGGATGACCAACCTTCCGGCCCTGCGTAAGCGAGGTTCAGAAGTGCCCTGACGGCTGTTAGCGCCGCGCTGCTTTCAGTGCGGCTACCTCGGCCTTCAGCTCGGCAAGCTGGCTCTCCAGCTGCTTTCGGGTTGGTTTCGGCGGCGTGGCGAGTGGACCTACCTGCGGTACCGGCTGTCCGCTTTTGAGGCCGACCGGCTCGTATGCCACGATCGCTGCGGGATTGCGGCCACATTCAGAGCACTCGGTTGACGAGCTGCCGTGTAGGACCGGGCTTTCGATGGTGCTGTGCCGGCTGGTTTCGTGTATATGACCGCAGTACAGTCGGATACGCCAGCGCATGAGCTCGTGGTCGGGCGTCTTAGGCCAAGACGCCATCATCTTCAGAACCCGTACGACATTGTCCTGCCGGGCCTGCTTGAGCTCGGGGTCGGCGGACTCCTCGGCTTTCCATTGATCGGCCTGGGCTTTCACGTGCTTGCGGATTCGCTCCACGTCCTTCTGCCACCGGTGATCCTTCTTGGTCAACTCGTACGATTCGAGGGGAGTCCCATGGCTGAGATAGACCGTCACGCCGAGTGGTTCGCAGCGGGTCCATGGTGCGGATGGCCACGGGGGCAAGAACATTCGCTCGACCCGTCAACCTTCGCCTCTTGCGTAGATGCGAACGTCGATGTGTGCTGTTTCGAAACCTGGATCACCCGCGCGGATCCGAGGCGCGTGGTCGGGGTCAAGTCCAAATGCGTGGTGTAACGGGATGATCCCCGCGTGACCGCAGTTGGTCAGGCGGTCAAAGCTTCAACCGAGTCTCCTTCCTGCTCGTCAGGCAGCTCACCCAGCCCGCGGGAACGGGCCAAAACATCCAGGCCCAGGTAGCGGCGTCCTTCGATCCACTCGTCGTGTTGCTCGGCCAACACCGCCCCGACCAAACGGATGATCGCGGTGCGGTCGGGGAAGATCCCGACCACGTCGGTGCGGCGACGGATCTCCTTGTTCAACCGTTCTTGGGGGTTGTTCGACCAGATCTGGCGCCAGATCCGTTTCGGGAACGCGGTGAACGCCAACAGATCCGCGCGAGCCGCGTCCAGGTGCGCCGCGACTCGGGGCAGCTTCTCCGCCAACGCGTCCAGCATCCGATCATATTGGGCGGCAACCGATTCCGGATCGGCTTGGTCGAACACCGAATGCAACAAAGTCCGAACCCACGGCCACGACGATTTCGGGGTCACCGACATCAAGTTCACGGTGTAGTGGGTGCGGCATCGCTGCCACGACGCCCCCGGCAACGTCGCCCCGATCGCAGCAATGAGACCCGCGTGCGCGTCGGAGGTCACCAGCTCGACCCCCGACAAACCCCGCGCGACCAGGTCACGGAAGAACGCCAACCAGCCGGCCCCGTCTTCGCCGGAAGTGACTTGCAAGCCCAGGATCTCGCGGAACCCATCGGCGTTGACGCCGGTAGCGACCAGGGCGTGGACGTTGACCACTCGCCCGTTCTCGCGGACTTTCAACACCAACGCGTCCGCGGCCACGAACGCGTAAGGGCCTTGGTCCAGGGGGCGGGTCCGAAACGCTTCGACCTGGGCATCCAGGTCAGCGGCCATGATCGAGACCTGGGACTTGGAAAGCTGTGTGACACCGAGGGATTCGACGAGTTTCTCCATCCGACGGGTCGAGACACCGAGTAGGTAGCAGGTCGCCACGACGCTGGTCAACGCTCGTTCGGCGCGTTTGCGCCGTTCCAAAAGCCAGTCGGGGAAGTAGGTTCCCGACCGCAGTTTGGGGATCGCGACGTCCATGGTCCCGACGCGGGTGTCGAAGTCGCGGTGTCGGTATCCGTTTCGGGAGTTGACACGGTCGTCGCTGCGTTGGCCGTAGTCGGCACCACACAGGGTGTCGGCCTCGGCGTTCATGATCGTGTGCACGAAGCTGGACAGCATTTCTCGCAGCAGATCAGGGCTGGCCGCGGCGAGTTGGGCATCGAAGGGCTTGTTCGGGTCGATACGCTGGACAGAGGTCATCGCGTGGTTTCTCCTTCAAGTGACTTTGGCGGTCTCTTCAAGGGTCACGCGGTGACCTCCCTATTTCCGGCTACGACACGCTCGGACCTGGTCCGATGGTCGGGCCGTACACCACGCTATTGGACGCAACCGTGGTCGGCGCTAGTCGATGCGTCCCTGGCGGCAGACTAAAGCTTGTCGGTGGCCGTTCGTAGGGTGTTGCGTGTGACGGGGAGGGATGAGACGGACCGCTGGGTGGCGTCACTGAGACAGCACCTGTGGCCGATTCGGTTGTCGGGGCTAGCGGCACCGGCAGCGACGAGGCTCGTTACCGAGCAGGTAGTCCGCTGGGCTCGTATCCAAGGTTGGAGGATAACGACGGAAGCCCCTGCTCGAATATCGAGGCCGACAGTGGTTGGGCCCTACCGAGGGCGGCTGGACCTGCTCTGCACGCGAGGACGATGGACACCTGCGGTAGCGATCGAAATCGACCGCACAAATAAGGCATGGTCGTTGAAGAAGCTCGCCGCCGAAGCCGACGCCGGGAATGTCGCCCTGTGGGTCCGCTGGGCTGGAGCCTCTGTCATCGAGGTTCCCGCAGGAGTCGGTCTTGTCGACATACGTGGCAGTGCCGAGTTCGAGTAGGTTGCCGCGTCGGCGAGGCGGTCCCACCGCCCGAGCGGGACGTCGTCTGTATCAAGAATCGCGGTCGGCATTGGGGGTAGCTGGTTGGCGAGCTGTGTAGGGATAGTCACAGAAATGGACAGCCGGGGGCTCGGCTGGAATGTCACGCAGGAGTTGGCAGTAGGAGCGAGGAAGGTCACATGAGCAAGGTCCCGGTGCAGTTGAACCAGAAGCAGATCGACGTTCTCGAATGGGTCCGTGGAGGCTGCCCCGACGGTGTCTTTGCTGATCATCAGCATCGGGTCGTCGCGCGGGCGCTGGAACGGCGAGGACTGATCACCATCAGCGGGAAAGGATCGACCTGGGCTGCGGCCATCACCGAAGCCGGTCGGCAGTGGCAGTCAGCGGATGTAGTTCCGGATGATTCCGAAGTGGATCAGCTGATCGCACGGGTCCTGGCCGCAGAAGGCCGACTCGTACTCGAGCCGGGGCGCGAGGCCGCGGACGCTCATCGCCTTCTCGTCGACCGCAGTCTGAAGTCGTCTGCCCGGCCGAGGGGAAAGAAGCTGGAAGTGATTCGGATCGGGGGTTTCGGATCTGATGAGCACGCGATTGTGCTGACCGAGCACTTCGACGATTTGGTTGAACCCCGCGCCGTCCCGGTTCCCGAGCGCGTCGCCAAGTTTCATCCCGCGGTACGGGCCTTCCTCGACGACAAGGATTGGCAGTATGTCAGTAGCGAGCACGTTCCTCGTGCGGCGAGGATTCTGCAGGCCCTAGCGATCGAGGCGGCTGAACGCGGAATCGACGCAAAGGCACCAGACTCGGCAAAGGGCTGGCAAGCCAGACAATCGGGCGAGACGGTCACGGGACAGTTGGTATTGCGGGCACCCGACGGTGCCTACGGAGTTCAGATCAAGGAAATATCTGTGCGGGGTACGGCGAAGGTGCCGCCGTTGCCGTGGAATGAACGCAAGTCGGTGCCTGGATGGATCGCGACTCGGGGGTGGGAGTTTGTCAGCACGGGCAAGCTCGAGGTTGTCGTTCGTGGGCCAGGATGTGGGTACAACGGTGACCACTACCGCGACGCAAAGTCAATCAAAGTCGAAGATAAGCTCCCGGAGGTATTCCGAGCGCTGGAGATCTACGCTCTGCGCGCTGACTGGCGTCAGCGTACGCGCGAGCGGGAGAAGGCCGAGCGGCTAGTGCGCTGGGAGAGTGCCATGTCGGTCGCGGCTGAGCGGTACGCCGAGAACGCTAGGTGGGGGCACTTCAAGGATCGTGCGCGTGAGTGGCAGCTCGTGAATCAGCACCGCGAGTTCCTGGCAGCGGCCAGAGAGCATGCCGAACGGTATGAGGGCGAGCTTCGCGACAACATCATGCGACAGCTCGATGAGGCTGAACTGCGGGTCGACGGCCTGGATCCCATCAGAAACTTGTCGAGAATTGTGCCCGTCGTCCCGGACCCCCAGCCAGAGGATCTCAAACCGTTCCTCGAAGGCTGGAGCCCGAATGGTCCAGATGGATCTCGATGGTGACAGGCCCGGCGAGGTGCTGGAGACGGCTTGCGACTCTGGATCCACGATCGATGTTGAGGCGTGGCTAATCATGTGTCGGCGATCACCCGGCGACGACTTCGCTGTTTGGGCATTGGCACCTGATCGAATCCGACGTTTCCGACACCGGGATCCAAGCCCATCCAGTGTGATCAGTCGCTGGCGATCTGCCCTACAGCGAGATCAGCGCGGATACCGTAATGCCAGAACTGCGAATCCGCTGGTCAGCGGATTCGCAGTTCTGTGGCGTGCCCCCGGCAGGAATCGAACCTGCGACCTAGAGATTAGAAGGCTCTTGCTCTATCCAACTGAGCTACGGAGGCAATCGCTTTCACTGTGGCCGATGTCGGCCGCACTGTCCAGCTCGAAAAGTATAGCGACCGGTCGGATGGGTGAACGGAGGCTCGGGTGGGGGCGCCCCATCGGGGCGTGGTCGGGCACGTCGAACTACCCTCGTTGTCATGTCGTTATCGCAGGACCCCTCCGCTGGACCCGCCGTCGACGGCGGACCTCCGGCGGAGTCGGGTCCCGCGGCGTCGTTCGGTGTGCTCAGTGTTGTTGCCGGGTGTATCGCCGCGGTGGTCGCGGCCATGGTGGTCGGGTTGTCGGCCGCGCATGCGCTCAGTTTGCTCGGTATACCCGATCCGGGGGCGTTGACAACATATGGGTTGCCTGCGCTGCGCGCGGTGGCCGATCTGGCTGCGGCGGTGACCGTCGGCTCGCTGTTGTTCGCGGCGTTCCTGCTGCCTCCGCGTGATGGTGGACTACTCGAAGCGGGTGGGTATCGGGCGGTGCGGCGGGCCTCGGACGCGGCGTTGGTGTGGGCCGCGAGTGCGGCGTTGCTGGTGCCGTTGACGGTGTCGGACACGACCGGTCAGCCGGTGAGTGCGATCTGGCGACCCGAAGTGTTGTGGCCGGTGATCACGCAGGTCGAGGTCGCGGGTGCCTGGCGCACGACGGTGCTGTTCGCGCTGATCGTGGCGATCGGGTGCCGGTGGGCGTTGCGCTGGGGTTGGACGCCGGTGCTGCTTGCGGGCGCGTTGGTGACGATGATGCCGCTGGCGCTGACCGGGCATTCGTCCTCCGGCGGGTCCCACGATGTGGCGACGAATTCGCTGATCCTGCACATGGTGTCGGCCGCGGTCTGGGTGGGCGGGCTGGTGGCGGTGCTGGCGCACGCGATGCGCGGTGGCGCGAACACCGATATCGCCGCGCGGCGGTTCTCGGTGGCCGCGACCATCTCGATCGTGGTGATCGGCCTCAGCGGCGTCGTCAATGCTTGGGTGCGGGTGCCCGTCTCGGACCTGTTCACCACCACCTACGGCAGGCTCGTGCTCGCGAAAGCGGCCGCGCTGCTGGTGCTCGGCGCCATCGGCTACCTGCAGCGCAGGGCCTCGTTGCCCGCGCTGGCCGCCGATCCGCGCGAGCGTGGTGCGCTGATCCGGTTCGCCGGGGTGGAGATGGTGATCTTCGCGGCGACCATAGGCCTGGCCGTCGGCCTCGGGCGCACCCCGCCACCGCCGCCGACCGCGGTGCCGACACCGGTCGAAGTGGAGCTGGGCTATACCCTCTCTGGCCCGCCCACCGTGAGCCGTCTGCTGTTCGACTGGCGGTTCGACCTGATCTTCGGAACCCTGGCGATCGTGTTGGCCGCGCTGTACCTGCTCGGCGTCCGTAGGCTGCGCAAACGCGGCGACGCCTGGCCGGTCGGGCGCACCATCGCCTGGTGCAGCGGCTGTCTGGTGCTGTTGCTCGCCACGTCGTCGGGGGTCGGACGCTATTCACCGGCCATGTTCAGTGTGCACATGGGCGCGCACATGGCGTTGTCGATGCTGGCACCGATCCTGCTCGCGCTCGGTGGCGCGGTGACCCTGGCCTTGCGCGCGCTCCCGCCCGCCGGACGCGGGGGAGTGCCCGGCCCGCGCGAGTGGATTCTGGCGGCCGTGCACAACCCGGTCTCGCGGTTCCTCACCCAGCCCGTGGTGGCATCGCTGATCTTCGTGGCCGGTTTCTACGCGCTGTACCTGGGCGGCATCTTCGACGCCTATGTCGACTCGCACGCCGCTCACCTGATGATGAACGCGCACTTCCTGCTCAGCGGCTACCTGTTCTACTGGGTGGTGATCGGCATCGATCCCAAACCGCGCGAGGTGGCGCCGCTGACCAAGCTCGCGATGGTGTTCGGCACGCTGCCGTTCCACGCGTTCTTCGGCATCGCGCTGATGAGCATGACGACCGTGCTCGGCGACTGGTTCTATCGCACCCTCGACCTCGGCTGGAACATCGACCTGCTCGCCGACCAGCGCAACGGCGGCAGTTTCGCCTGGGCCAGCGGCGAGGTGCCGCTGGTGGTGGTGATGCTCGCCCTGCTCATCCAATGGTCACGCAGTGACACCAAGCTGGCCAAGCGCACCGACCGCGCCGCCGACCGCGACAACGACGCCGATCTGACCGCCGTCAACGCGATGTACGCGGAGCTGGCCCGGCGCGACGGCGAGGTCCGCCGGTGAGCGGATTCGGTGGGCCGTCGAGCGAATCGACCGAGCGAGCCGAACCGGAGCGGGTGCTGCGCACCGATGTGCGGGCGGCGCGGCGACGCCTGGCCGGTCGGGTGCGCAAGACGCCGGTGTTCCACACGAGTGTGGACGGTCCGGACGGGCCGGTGCCGGTCTCGCTGAAAATGGAATTCCTGCAGCACGGCGGCACCTTCACCGTGCGTGGCGCGCTCAATGCCCTGCTCAGCGCCGACAGCGGCGCCGACCATGTGGTGGCCGCCTCGGCGGGCAATGCCGGGATCGCGGTTGCGTTGGCCGCGGCGCAGCTCGGCAAGGAGTGCACGATCGTGGTGCCGGAATCCGCGCCGCACACCAAGGTGGCCGCGATGTGGGCGCACGGTGCCGAGGTGCTGTGGCACGGCACGTCCTACGACGAGGCGCAACGTCGGGCCGTCACCCTGGCCGCCGAGCGCGGCGCCGCTCACCTGCACGCCTATGACATGCCTGCCGTGGTGGCGGGTGCCGGGGTGATCGGGCTCGAGCTGGAAGAACAGGTGCGCGGCAGGCCGCCGGTGCTGGCTGCGGTCGGCGGCGGTGGGCTGATCGCGGGCCTCGGCGCGGCGCTGGGCAGACGCCGGGAGATCATCGGCATCGAATCCGAGCACATCCCGGTGCTCTCGGCCGCGCTCGCGAAAGGCGAACCGGTCGATGTGGACGTGCCGTCGCGGGCCGGTGAGTTGCTGTGCGCGACGCGGGTCGGCGATATCGCCTTCGACATCGCCCAGCGGCACCGGATGCCCGCGCTCGCGGTGGCCGACGACGCGGTGGCCGCCGCCCGCGAATATCTGTGGCGTGAGTTCCGTGTGGTGGTCGAACTCGAGGGTGCCGCCGCGCTGGCGGCCGTGCAGAGCGGGGTGTACACGCCGGCGCCGGGTGTGCGGCCGATCGTGGTCCTGTGCGGGGCGAACACTGAACTTCCGGTGCTCTGACACGGCAGATATCCACAATCCGTCGAGTTATCCACAGATTCACTCAGCGCCTCCCACGCGCCTGTTTCGCACGTCATCCTTGGGTGGTCAGAGCAACAACGGTGGATTCGAGCGGGGCGGAATTCGATGTACGAGGCACACACGACGGTAGTCGGCACTGTCATCACGCAGCCGGTACGGCGCGATCTCAGCAACGGCGAGCAGATGCTGACCTTCCGGATGGCGAGCAATGCCCGCCGATTCGACCCAAAAACGGGGGACTGGACCGACAACGGGACGCTGTATCTCACGGTTGCGTGCTGGCGCAGGCTGGTGACCGGGGTGGAACGGTCGTTGCACCGTGGCGATCCGGTGATCGCCTACGGGCAACTGCGCACGCACGAGTACCGCGGCAAGGACGGCACCGAGCGGCGCGACCTGGAGATGCGCGCGGTCGCGATCGGGCCCGATCTGGCACGCTGCCACGCGAGTGTCGTGCGCCGGTCGGAGGGCATGCGATCGCTGCCGCATGCGGCGGTGCGGAATATTTCCGACCTCCGCGACGCTGCGCTACCGGGGGCCGACGACGCTGCCACCGGGTATGCGTCGACCGAACCCGTTGCCGTAGCCTCTACGACCGTGGCGGATGCTGTCCCCGCGCGACCGCCGGACGTGGTGTCGAGCACCACCGGTGCCGAGCAGGTCGACGCATGAGGGTCGTTTCCGCGGCACCGGCCCCTTCCCCGTCCTGTTCCCGTTTCTCCCACCGATAGGCTTGCGCGTATGGCTGAGTTCATTTATCAGATGATCAAGGTTCGCAAAGCACACGGCGACAAAGTCATCCTCGACGACGTGTACTTGAACTTCCTTCCCGGCGCCAAGATCGGTGTCGTTGGTCCCAACGGCGCGGGTAAGTCCAGCGTGCTGAAGATCATGGCGGGACTGGACCGGCCCAACAACGGTGAGGCGTTCCTCGGCGCGGGTGCCACGGTCGGCATCCTCATGCAGGAACCCGACCTCAACGAGGAGAAGACCGTCCGCGGCAACGTGGAGGAGGGCCTCGGTGAGGTCAAGGTCAAGCTGGATCGGTTCAACGAGATCGCCGAACTGATGGCCACCGAGTACTCCGACGAGCTCATGGACGAGATGGGCCAGCTCCAGGAGTTCCTCGACCACGCCGACGCCTGGGATGTCGACTCCCAGCTCGAGCAGGCCATGGACGCGCTGCGCTGCCCGCCGCCGGACGCGCCGGTCACCAACCTCTCCGGTGGTGAGCGTCGCCGTGTCGCGCTGTGCAAGCTGCTGCTGAGCAAGCCCGACCTGCTGCTGCTCGACGAACCGACCAACCACCTCGACGCCGAGAGCGTGCTGTGGCTGGAGAAGCACCTCGCCGACTACCCGGGCGCCGTGCTGGCCGTCACCCACGACCGGTACTTCCTCGACAATGTCGCCGAGTGGATCCTCGAACTCGACCGTGGCCGTGCCTACCCCTACGAGGGCAACTACTCCACCTACCTGGAGAAGAAGGCCCAGCGTCTCGAGGTGCAGGGCAAGAAGGACCAGAAGCTGCAGAAGCGGCTCAAGGACGAACTGGCCTGGGTGCGCTCCGGCGCCAAGGCCCGTCAGGCCAAGAACAAGGCTCGCCTGGGTCGTTACGAGGAGATGGCGGCCGAGGCCGAGCAGCACCGCAAGTTGGACTTCGAGGAGATCCAGATCCCCGCGGGTCCGCGCCTCGGCGACATCGTGGTCAACGTGTCGAACCTCGACAAGGGCTTCGGCGATCGTCAGCTCATCAAGGACCTGTCGTTCACGCTGCCGCGCAACGGCATCGTCGGCGTCATCGGGCCCAACGGTGTCGGTAAGACGACGCTGTTCAAGACCATCGTCGGTCTCGAATCTGCCGACAGCGGTGAGGTGAAGGTCGGCGAGACGGTCAAGCTGAGCTACGTCGACCAGAACCGCGGCGGCATCGACCCGAAGAAGAACGTCTGGCAGGTCGTCTCCGAAGGCCTCGACTTCATCCAGGTCGGCAACCAGGAGATGCCCTCACGCGCCTACGTCAGCGCGTTCGGCTTCAAGGGTCCGGATCAGCAGAAGCCGGCCGGGGTGCTCTCCGGTGGTGAGCGCAACCGCCTGAATCTGGCGCTGACCCTCAAAGAGGGCGGCAACCTGATCCTGCTCGACGAACCGACCAACGACCTCGACGTCGAAACCCTCAGTTCGCTCGAGAACGCGCTCGATCAGTTCCCCGGCTGCGCCGTCGTGATCTCCCACGACCGGTGGTTCCTCGATCGCACCTGCACCCACATCCTGGCGTGGGAGGGCGACGACGACAACGACGCCAAGTGGTACTGGTTCGAAGGCAACTTCGAGGCATACGAGGCGAACAAGATCGAGCGTCTCGGCGCCGATGCCGCACGCCCGCACCGTGTTACGCACCGCAAGCTGACGCGCGACTGATACGCGCGGCCCTCGCGTGACGGCCCGGTGGAACGATCTGAGAACGGTCGATCTGCCGGGCCGTCGGCGTTGTGCCGATCGGCCCCCTCGCGTTCATCGAACGTTCGCAAGTTACCCGTGCGGCAAGCCTGAATTCGCTGAACATGTTCGAGTACCCGCAGCTAGTCTCGAAAATGCGTCACCTGCGTTGCGAAATCGAAGCGAACCACAATCCATGGGAGTGGGCTAAACGATGACGGTCTCGTCGGAAATCTCCAGCGCGGCGTGGGCCGCGGGAATGCCGCAGAGCTTGCGCGGCGATCTCGCGACTCTCGAGGAGGCGTATTTCCGACACGTCGACGCCGGCGACGTGGACTTCCCGATCCCCGGAATCACCCAGATCTTCCGGCACCACATGGAATTGGCCGCCGTTCGCCTGCCCGGTAAGGCCACGGTGCGGGTGCACCACCCCGACGACGGCACCGGGATGGGCGCGGCGGTGCAGGTGGTCACCGACGACATGCCGCTGCTGGTGGAGTCGATCACCGCGGCGCTGGGCCGGATGCAGGTGAGTGTCTCCGAGGTAATCCACCCGATCTTCGAGGTCACCCGCGACGAGCACGGCCACCTCACCGGCGCCGCGGCGCACGAGGTGGACGGCCACGGCGCGACCGGGCTCACCGAATCGTGGATGCACCTGCAACTGCACCCTTCGACCAGCCGGGCCCAGCTCGACCACATCGAACGCACCATGCCCGAGGTGATCGACGATGTCCGCCAGGTGATCGACGACACCGAGGCCATGGCCGCGGTGCAGAGCTCGCTCGCCGATGAGCTCGACCGGTCCGCCGCCGCGGGTTCGACACCGTTCCCCGGCGTCGAGGTGTCCGATTGCGCCCAGCTGCTGCGCTGGCTGGCCGACGGCAACTTCACCCTGCTCGGATACGCCCACTACCGCCGCGAGATCGAGAACGGCCACACCGTGTCCACGGCGGTGCCCGGTGCCAGCCTCGGCGTGCTTCGCCCCGATATCGGGACCGACTTCCTGGTGCCCATCAACGGCGAGGACCGCCCGCTGCTGCTGCTCACCCAGGGCTTGGTGCGCGCGACCGTGCACCGCTCGGTGTACCCGTACTTCGTCGGCGTCGCCGACGTCGACGCGGCCGGTGCGGTGGTGGGCGTGCACCTGTTCATCGGGGTGTTCACCGTCAGCGCGGTACACGAGAACGTGCTCGACATCCCGGTGATCAATCGCCGGGTGCGCACCGCGATCGAGGGTGCCGGGTTCGACAAGGATTCGTTCTCCGGGCAGGCGATGCTCGAGGTGATCGAGTCGTTCCCGCGCACCGAACTGTTCTCCGCCGACACCGAGACCATGCGCCGCACGGCCGTCGCGGTGCTCGGCGTCGGATTGCGCAGGCAGGTCCGGCTTTTCCTGCGTTGCGACGGCTACGGCCGGTTCGTGGCCTGCATGGTGTACCTGCCGCGCGATCGCTACACCACCGCGGTCCGCCTGGAGATGCAGGAGATCCTGGTCGCCGAGCTCGGCGGTGTCGACATCGACTATTCGGCGCGGGTGAGCGAAAGCGAGCTCGCCAGCGTGTATTTCACGGTGATGCTGCCGACCGAGACCAGCGGCAACAACGCTCCGGACACCTCCGAGGACAACCGGCTGCGACTGCAGGCCCTGCTCAACGCGGCCAGCCACTCCTGGGACGACCGGATCGGCGATGCCGTCGCCTCCTCCACAGTGCTCGATCCCGCGGTGGTCGCCCGGTATTCGGACGCACTGCCGGAAAGCTACAAGGAAGACTTCACGCCCGCCCGCGCGCTGGCCGACATCGTGCGGCTCGAGCGACTCACCGAGGGTGGCATCGGCCAGTACCTGTACCGCCGACCCGAAGCGGCGCCGGGTTCGTGGCGGTTCAGCCTCTATATCGCCGGCTCGGGGGTTTCGCTGAGTCAGGTGCTCCCTGTTCTGCAGAGCCTGGGCGTCGAGGTGGTCGACGAACGGCCCTACCAGCTCGAGCACGAGGGCGGCACCGAGCGCTGGATCTACGATTTCGGCCTGCAGGCCCGTCCCGAACTGCTGCGCAACGCCCTCGGTGGCGACCTCGACGCGGCACTGCTCGACGAGCCCGGCCAGATCGATGCCCTGCGCACCCGGTTCACCGAAGCCTTCGAAGCGGTCTGGTACGACCGGGCCGAAGCCGACGGTCTCAACGAACTCGTGCTGCGCGCAGGCCTGCCGTGGCGGTCGGTCGCGATCCTGCGCGCGTACGCGAAATACCTGCAGCAGGCCGGATTCCCGTACTCCCAGGTCAATATCGCTCGCGTGCTGCTGGCCCATCCCGAGGTCGCGCGCGACTTCGTCGACCTGTTCGCCGCCCGCTTCGATCCGGCCACCGTGTCCGTCGAGGCCGCCGTCGAACTGGAGGCGCGGGTGCGGGCCGGGATCGACGAGGTGGTCAGCATGGATGCCGACCGCATCCTGCGCGCCATCCTCGGGCTGATCAAGGCCACGCTGCGCACCAACAACTACGTCCTCGACGCCGAGGGTCGTCCGCGCGACTACCTGGCGCTGAAGGTGCAGCCGCGCGAGATCGCCGAATTGCCCAAGCCGCGACCGCAATTCGAGATCTTCGTGTACTCGCCGCGGGTGGAGGGTGTGCACCTGCGGTTCGGCTCGGTGGCGCGTGGTGGTCTGCGCTGGTCGGACCGGCTCGAGGACTTCCGCACCGAGATCCTCGGCCTGGTCAAGGCGCAGGCGGTGAAGAACGCGGTGATCGTGCCGGTCGGTGCCAAGGGCGGTTTCGTGGTGAAGCGCCCGCCCGCGCCGATCGGTGACGCAGCCGTCGACCGGCAGGCGAGCATCGCCGAGGGCATCGCCTGCTACCGCACCTTCATCTCCGGGCTGCTCGACCTCACCGACAATGTCGATCTGGCCACCGGCGCGGTGCTGCCGCCCGATCGGGTGGTGCGCCGCGACGGCGACGACACCTATCTGGTGGTCGCCGCCGACAAGGGCACCGCCAGCTTCTCCGATATCGCCAACGATGTGGCGCTGCGCTACGGCTTCTGGCTGGGCGACGCGTTCGCCTCCGGCGGCTCGGCGGGCTACGACCACAAGGCGATGGGCATCACCGCCAAGGGCGCGTGGGAAGCGGTCAAACGCCACTTCCGCGAGATGGACATCGACACCCAGAGCCAGGAATTCACCGTGGTCGGCGTCGGCGACATGAGCGGCGACGTGTTCGGCAACGGCATGCTGCTGTCCCCGCACATCCGGCTGGTCGCCGCCTTCGACCACCGCCACATCTTCCTCGATCCGAACCCCGACGCCGCGAGTTCGTTCGCCGAACGCGAGCGCCTGTTCGCGCTGCCGCGCTCCTCCTGGGCCGACTACGACCGCAGCCTGATCAGTGAGGGCGGCGGGGTGTTCGAGCGCACCGTGAAGTCGGTGCCGATCTCACCGCAGGCCAGAACCGCACTCGGCCTGCCCGACTCGGTACAGGCGCTCTCGCCGCCGGAACTGGTGCGCGCGATCCTGCTCGCGCCGGTGCAGTTGCTGTGGAACGGCGGCATCGGCACCTATGTGAAGGCCAGCACCGAATCCAACGCCGAGGTGGGCGACAAGTCCAACGACGCGGTGCGGGTCGACGGAAATCAGTTGCGGGTCAAGGTGATCGGCGAAGGCGGCAACCTGGGTGCCACCGCGCTCGGCCGGATCGAGTTCTGCCGCAACGGCGGCAAGATGAACACCGACGCGCTCGACAATTCCGCCGGCGTCGACTGCTCCGACCACGAGGTCAACATCAAGGTCCTGCTCGACGGTGTGGTCAGCGCGGGCGGTCTCGCCCCCGCCGACCGCAATCCGCTGCTGGCCTCGATGACCGACGAGGTCGCGCGAATGGTGTTGCAGGACAACGTCGATCAGAACGTGTTGATCGGCATCGCCCGCACCGACGCACCCCATATGCTCACCGTGCACGGCCGCGTCATCGCCGATCTCGAACAGCGCCGCGGCCTCGACCGCGAACTCGAAGCGTTGCCGTCGCCCGCCGAGCTGGCCGGCCTCGCGGAAGCGGGCGCAGGCCTCGCCTCGCCCGAACTGGCCAACCTGCTCGCGCACGTGAAGCTCGGGCTCAAGGCCGACCTGCTCGACACCGACTTGCCCGACAGCACCTATTTCGCGACCAAGCTGCCGCTGTACTTCCCGACACCGCTGCGCGAGCAGTTCGGTGCGGCGATCAAGAAGCACCGGCTGCGCCGCGAGATCGTCACCACGATGATCGTCAACGAGGTCGTCGACTACGGCGGCATCACCTACGCCCATCGGCTCGCCGAAGAGGTCGGGGCCACCACCTCCGACACAGTGCGCGCGTTCGCCGCGGCCACCGAGATCTTCCAGCTCCACGACGTGTGGTCGCGCATCCGCAGCGCTGACGCCCCGTCCGGGGTCTGTGACCTGCTGGAACTGGAATCGAAGCGGACGCTGGACCGAGCCTCGCGCTGGTTGCTGACCAACCGTCCGCAGCCGGTCGCGGTCGGCGCCGAGATCAACCGGTACCACCGTCGCGTGCAGGAACTGGCGCCGCAGGTGCCGGGCTGGTTGCGCGGGCACCATGTCACCTCGCTCACCCAGGGCGCGGCCGAGTTGATCGCCCGCGGCGCGCCGACCGACCTGGCCACCGAGGTGTTCGGGTTGCTCGGGCTGTTCCCGCTGCTCGACATCGTCGACATCGCCGATATCACCGAGCGTGAAGGCACAGAGGTGGGTGCGCTGTACTACGCGCTCAACGAGCATCTCAAGATCGACTGGCTGCTCGAGGCGGTGAGTCACCTCGAACGTGGCGACCGCTGGCACGCGCTGGCCCGGCTCGCGCTGCGCGACGACATGTACGGTTCGCTGCGCTCGCTCACCCTGGATGTGCTGTCCGCGGGTGACCCGGAGGAAACGGCCGACGAGAAAATTGCATACTGGGAGTCGAAGAACCAGTCCCGGCTGGGCCGTGCGCGCGCGGCACTGTCGGAATTGTTCGAGTCCGGGACCCACGACCTCGCCACACTGTCGGTTGCCGCACGACAGGTGCGGAGCATGGTGAGCGGGGTGGGCGCCCAATCGGAGGTACCACGGTGACGAGTTCGCCCAACGGCAACACCGCCACGTCCGCACCGGAGCTGGTGTTGCCGCAGCGTTTTCACGCGAAGGTCGAGATCCGCTGGTCGGATATGGACGTGTTCCAGCACGTCAACCACGCCCGCATGGTGACGCTGCTGGAAGAGGCGCGGATTCCGTGGCTGTTCGACGACGACAAGCCGACGGCGTCGATGGGTCGACAGGGCTGTGTGCTGGTCGACCTGCACGTGAAGTACCGCGGGCAGTTGCGCCACGAAGACACCCCGCTCGATATCGCCATGTGGGTGAAGCAGTTGCGCGCGGTCGATTTCACGATCGGCTATGAGGTGCGTGCCAACGGCGCGGCCCCCGATTCGCCGCCGGCGGTCATCGCGACCACCCAGCTCGCCGCGTTCGACATCGATACCCAGCGCCTGCGCAGGCTCAGCGAATCCGAGCGCGACTACCTGGCACTGTGGCGGGCGTGAGCTCGGAACAGCGGGTGCTGCACACGCCCGACCCGGCCGAACGCGAGAACCTGGCCACCTTCCTCAGTCGTGCCATCCGCCTCGATCCCGCTACTGTCGTCCGGCTGCGGCGGCGGGGGTCCAGTCTCGTATCTGCTTGGGTAGCAACGGGTTTCGAGACTCTCGCGGTGCGCACGATCACCGCCGAACTCGGTGTCGACGATGTGACCGTCGGCGCGGACATGGTCCTCGCCGGGCTGAGCACGGGTCATCCGATCGACCTGGGCTACTCGATGGATTCCGCGTGGCGTGGCGCACTGCCGCCCACCGACGGCTTCGCGCATGTCGACGACATTCCGGCACGGACCCTGGTCGAGTTGGCCGAACGCGGCGCGGATGTGGCCCGTGAACACAGCGGTCCCAAGGGGCCGCCCGCGTCGCTGCTCGATCAGTCGGTTCTCACCGTCACGGGGCCCGGCGATCTCGAGGTCCAGGTGCCGATGCGCGTTGTCTTCGCGCTCACCGCAATGGATTTCATCCCGCACGCGGGGGAGAAGACGGAGTCGCGCCGGATCCAGCCGTCGGAACTGGTTCGCGTTCGCGCGACCCGCACCTGGTTGCGACTGGACGCGCGATACGGGTCGGTGGCTCGTCGGCTCGGTGGTGGGATTCCGTTGTCGCCCAGCTGAATTGTGCGGGCTTGGCTCCGGGGTTTTGGTAGTCGCTGGGCGGGATGTGTGGCAGAGCTTCGGGGTTTGAGTTGTCCCAGAGGTTTGACGCTGTGTTTTTGGAGCGCTGGCGCGCTCGAGCGCGGCCCCTGGGGGGCCGCGAGTTAGCCGCCGTTGCTGGAGGCTTCGCCTCGGACGCAACGGCGGCTAACTCG
>NZ_JBHXRR010000016.1:0-140165 GCF_042716665.1 Nocardia sp. NPDC058658 | reverse complement strand
AGTGGGCCGAAGGACGCCGCTATCTGGGCTTGGACATCCTCGCCAAGAGCCGCCTCACGCTGCTCACCGATACCGGAAACGAGGTGAACGAACCCGCCCTCGAACTCAGCGCCTGACCCATTGAACCGAAGGATTTGCGTTACACCACTACTGGGGACTTGACCGCGTGAGCACGACGAACGGTATTTCGGTGATGACGAACCACGCGACATACTGGTCTACAAGATGCACCGTCTATCCGGACCCCCGGCTGACAATAGCGAAAACGGTTACACTGGAGCCTGATTCGACTATGTGTGACGCGGGGGTAATCCGATGCCGGGGGGCAGTGCGCAGCCATCGCAGGACGATCCGATCATCCAGGATATCGGTGACCGGGCATTGCGCTACACCCAGAAACTCGATTCGCCCGGGGTCGCGGAAACCGACGTGCTCGATGACCTGGACGCCACCATCGAAGCCATACTCGACCGCCCGGAACTGCTCAAACTAGGGCGGCAAAGCAATCGACTGCGGTTCGACACCGTGTACGCGAAGGTCCCGAACGCGGTGCCGGGCGAGGACGAGGTGTGGCGTAAGCCCCTGATCGCCGGGCTGATCGCCGCCGAAGTCGAATTCCGTGGACCACTGCGGCTGAGCCCAACCCAGAACGCCTTGCTCGCCGCGCAATTCGAGGCGCTGGCCATCGCGTTGACTCACCGCGGGACGTCCGCGTACGCAGTGCGTGAATTGCCCGCGCACGCGGTCCGTGCCTGGGGTGCCGCCGTGGAGTTGCACCGCCGCGCCAAGGATGCCGGGGCACAGGATCGGTGTGCGTTGGCGTTGGCGCGAGTCCGTCGCCGCACCTTCGCGCCGGGCTGGCGGCGTGGGGTCAGCGCGGCCTCGGATCTCCTGTGCGGCTACGGGTATCGGCCGTTCTGGCTGCTCGGCTGGGTTGTCGTGCAGATCCTCGTGTGCACCGGCCTCAGCCTGGTGTGGGCTGGAAACACGCTGTGGACCGACATCATCTACCTGGGTGTGCTCAATCCGCTCGATCCGGGGGACGCCGACAACCTGGCCCCGCAAGTGCGTGTCCTGTTCGCGGTCGAGGCGTGGCTGGGTGCGGTCTCGATGTCGGTGTTCTTCGCGCTGCTGGTCCGCCGCTGGTTCCGGGTGTGATCACCAACCGCCAGGCGGGTTCTCACCACGCGCGGCGTAGTACGTCGCCACCTCGATCCGGCGCTGTACCTGCTGGATTCGGGCCGTCCACTGTTTGGAGAAGTTCGCCGCTGCCTGTAGATCGCGCCACGGTGCCCGCATCGCCGCCGGGACCTGTGCTCCCGGCATCCACAGGTGTGTCAGATGTTCGAGCACCGGGGCGAGTGCAGAGACCTGCCGCCCGGCGGGTGCGCCTTCGGCCGCAAGCACTTTCGCGTCGATAACGGTCAGCAACCAGTCGTGGACGGCGACGTCCTGGCAGAACCGCACGGCGTCAGGGAGATCCGCCGCTTCCCGCACCGTGACCCGCAAGGTCCTGGACAGCTCGTCCTCGATGCGTAGCGACACGGCGGGTCCGGTACTGCCGCCGATAGTGGCGGTCCACCGCAGCCGCGTGGTCGGCGCCCGCAGCGGCGGTTGGTGATCCAGCAGCGGCGAGGCATGCAGCGCATCGAGACGCCGGGCGGAAATCGAGGCGAGATCGAGGGTGTTGGGGCCGGGCGGGGCGAAATGACCTGCGGCCAATTCCTTGTCGGCGATCGCGTGGTCGGGCAGGTCGCCGATCACTTCGGTCACCCCGACCTGGCTGATGTAGTGCGACCACGGCCTGCGCTTCCGCTGCGAAGCCCGCACCACGGTGGTGTGCGCGGACAGCTGTGACAGCCGGCTACCGACCAAGATCGCGGTCGATTCCACCGTCCCCACCGCGCGCACGGTCGTCGTCGTACCCCAGCCCAGATGGCAGTCGACGCCGGTCGCATGACGTGGTGAAAAGGCAAGTGGACCAGGACGTTCGCGACGCAGAACGGTCGCGCCGGCAACCGTGGCCAGCAGGTCGTCGGTGGCCGGCCCGTCCAGGGTCACCGAATGTGGCAGCAGGCAGGTGCGGATCTCGCCGAGCACCACGAGGGGCGTCGGCGGTCGTGACGCAGCGCGACGCGGCAGAGATGCCGTACGGGAGGGGTTGCCCACCTCGGGGCCCGTCATGGTCAGGCCCCGTCGATCAACAGATATCCGACGCGTTCGACCACTGTGGCCGGCACCAGCACGTGCTCGGCACTGCCCTGGGCCGCGACCTGCGCGGCGACATCGTTGTCCGGTGCGAGATGGTCGAGGATGACCCGCACCGCGGACTCGATCAGCAGGTAGCGCTTGGGCAGCAGCGATAGCGTCCGGTAGGCCGTGAACGGTGCCGCGTCCGGATTGAGTCGAATCACCGGTGGTAGATCCGTCCAGCGGTCCGGCCACTCCCGATCCGCGGGCCACGACTGCGGATCGACCACTGGCGCACCGTGATAGCGCAGCATGCCGAGGCGCAACAGCTGCCACACCGCGGTCAGGAACGGGCACGACCAGCGCCGCGCCTCGTCCCGGTCGTGCCAGAGCTCCACGTCGAGGAATATCGAATGTTCGCCGCGGCCGTATTCCTGCGGCGGCCGATACGGCTGCGGATGCATGGCCGGGCGCGACGAACTGTTCTGCTCCCGACGCCCGTTACACAGCCAGCCGAATTCGGCGGTCGGTGGTCGGCGGCCGTTGGCGACTTCCTCGTCCTCGGGCTGGGCGATGAGCCGAGCAGCCACCATCTCCGCGACCGGGATCGGTGCGCCGACGGCCACCCCGCCCGCGAACATCGGCGCTTGGTGACAGGCCGATTCCCTGGCCAGATAGTCGATGGTCAAGCCGGCGTCGGCGGCGGCACCGAGTAGCCGGTCGAGCACGTCGGCCGGTGCGAAGCGGGGTTGGAAGTAGTCGTCGGTGAGGTAGCAGGTACTCACCCGGGTGTCGGGGCCGAATTCGATTCGCGCCGACTCGACGAACGCGGCGACCAGCGGGACCGCGCGTCGGAACTGCGCGCGAACGAGGTCGGTGTCGTAGAGGATTTCCTCGTGTCGGAAATGGCAGATCTCGATCGATAGGTGAGCCATGGGGAGCGGTGCGATAACCGATTCCTCCGACGCCTCACGATAGGTTGGTGAATTCATCTACTCGATATCCCAAGTCGCCGAATCGGTAAGCCGCCGAGCCAGATCCGTGTACGCCTCGACAGTCGCCGGATCGGCGAGCCGGGCGTTCACGTCGGCGTCGAGGATGAGCTGTTCGCGCCACTGCAGCATCGGCTCGATCGGTGTCTGCCCCAGCACCATGGCCGCGCCTAGGCCCTCGGCCATAGCCAGTTCGCGCAGCGCTTTGGACTGCTCGTTCAGCCAGGCCGCCTGGGGCGGATCCACCGTTCGGGTCCAGTCCGACGCGGCAACTGCCGTGCGCACGCACCGCACGGATGCCAGCAGTTCCTGGCGGTCGTGCTCGAAGTGCCCGCCGGTCTCGAGCAGCCCGTGCGATCCGTACACCAAGCCGCCGGCGGCCAGCACGTGCTGGCGCGTCCATCGGTGGAACACGAGCCAGCGGTGCGCGCGGTGCGCCAGCATGGTCGAGACGGTGGCCCGCAACGCGATCTCCAGGGCGACCGAGCGGCCGGCGCTGAGATCGACTATCACTACGGCGAATTCGCTCAGGAGCTTGGCGAGCAGCGTGACGGCGCGCGCCACGATGGTGTCGTCACAACCGAATTCGGCACCCCCCACGTCACCGGGCAGCAGCACCAGCTGTCCGGCTCCTGGCGCGGCGCGACGCAGCTGGGGGCGGTCCGTTTCGCGGTCGACGATCAGCCGCCGCGGCTCGCCGGTCTCCCCGAGCAGATACGAATGCAGCCCGCGGCCCTCGGTGGTGCCGCGTTCGGCGTGGCCGATCTCGAATAGTGCGCCCGCCGTCGGGGACCCGAAATCGAAGTCGACATAGGCGATATCGAGGCCACGCAGACACAGCCGGTAGGCGACGTTGCAGCTGGTGACCGAGCGTCCCGTGCCTCCTTTGTCGGAGGTCGCAAAGACCAGCATCGGGTCGGTGCCCTGGGTGCTCATCGGGTGGCGTCCTCGCGGGCGTAGGCGAGCGCGTCGAGCCGCCTCAACGCTTCGGCCGCCAGTGCCTCTGCCGTGTGCGGCCGTTTGGTCTGGATGCTCGCAGCTCGGTCGAGTAGCTGCTGGATCGCGGCCAGCTCCTGGAAGCGCGGCGAGTACTCGGCGTCGGTGACCTGGAGTAACTCCTGATTGAGCAGATGCTCGGTCTCGCCGATCTTGCCGATCGCGGCGTTCACCATCGTCTCGGTGGCCAGCGGCGGTCGAGTGTAGGTGATGTGCGCGACGACCAGACACTCCATCATGCGTTCGGTCAGAAACCACGATGGCGCGGCGTCTGCGGTGTCGCCGTCCGGGCCGAGGTTGTCCCACAGGCCCGCCGAACGGCCCCCGGTGATGGCCCGATTCTGCATGTGCTCGAGGGCTGCGGCGGCCAGGTCGAGCAGCTGTTCGCGGGTACCCACATCGCGTGCCAGTCGAGCGGCCTGCAGACTGCGCTTGAGCAGCAATGTCGTGAAGTCGCTGACGTGATAGCCCAGGATCGGGCCCGCATCGATGGCCTCAGATCCCTTGAGCGTCAAGGTGATTCCGGGATAGTGCAGCAGGGCGGCGGGATCGTCGGGGATCTCGCGGTGGATGATCTTGCCTCGCCGTGCCAGCTGGCGCAGGACCGCGACGGTGCGTGCCAGGTCGGTGGTCGACTCCCGTTCCAGCAGTTCCTGGATGAGGAAAGCCGTCACGGCCAGGCTGTCGTAGTCCGACTGGTTCCCGTCCGACGTGCGCCATGGCAAGTCCTCGAGTGGCCAGCGTCCGGTGCCGAAGCGCGAGATCGTGGACCAATAGCGCTGGGTCAGTTCCGCGCGACGCTTGAGTGATTCGGCCAGCAGGAGTTGATGTGGCTCGAACAGGTCTGATTCTTGGGTACGTTGGGAGTACAGGTCTTTGATGCCGTCGAGCGCGACGAGGGTGAAGTAGAGGGAGGGCTCGGCGACCGCGAAGCCGGGTTGGGTCGCGATCCGGCCGCTGAATTCGGCAAGGTCACCGGCATTTTCGTCCACCCCCCACGCCCAGCCGCATTCGAAGGCCCGGTTGATATCGCGCAGGTCGATATCGAGGGAATGGCCGTTGCGCACGTCGAGTTCGGCCTGCACGCGGATCTGCTCGAGCGCGGTGGACAAGTCGGCGATGACATCTCTGACCGGTGCGCCTGTTTGGTTGACCAGCTTCAGGATCTCCTGACCAGCCGGGGAGGAGAAGTGCGGTGTGTGGATGACGAAACTTCGGATCAGACCACCCATCGCGGAGGTCAGCCGGGTGCTCACCCGGGGAATCAGCGCGTCGACGTGCTCGCTCAGCCGCTGGGCCTCGCGGCGCACCTCGTGCACCAGGTACCGCTGCAGTCCTCGCAGGAAGCGCAGCGACGCGATGCACAGACTCAACGACATCGCATAGGAGTCGACCACTTCGAGTTCACGCTGCGTCGCCGATGGCTGCCCGAAACCCACGTTGCGAAAGTAGCTGCCGCCCGCGAATATCGGCTCCCCGCTCGCGTCGGTATAGGTATCGAAGAACTGCTCGATTTTCGTCACCAGGGTGCCACCGACCTGGATGTCGTCGCCGAGCACTGCCATCACCGCGGCGATGTCGTCGGCGGTCGCGATGCTGTCCGGGTCGAGGGCGAAACCGGCCAACTCGGTCGCCGGATACAACAAGCACATCAACTGCTCGGCGTCGCTGATCGAATTGCGTCCGTCCCGTCCGCCCCAGACCCAACTGCCATCGCGGAACGAGGTGCGCAGGTGCGCGCGCCACAGATCCAGAAGTTGTTGCCGCGGTCGAACTCTCATCGATACCCCCTACGTACCACTGCCCTTTCAGTGTGGACGCTCGACCACGTTCTTGTCATCGGTTGTGCTGGAATGCGTTTCGATGTTCACCGGCAGTCGAGACAGCCGAAAGCCACGTTCGGGAGGGGTTCCGAACGTGGCTTTCGGCTGGGAGGGGGTTGGTCAGACGTTGGCGTAGGCCAGGGAGGGGATCTTGTCGGTGACGAAGGAGGTGCGCAGGTAGCACCACCAGGTGACGCCCGCCATCACCAGGAACGCACCGGCGTAAGCCCAGAAGGCGGGCGCCATGGTGCCGAAGTTGATGTTGGACAAGCGAAGTGCCTGCTGCACGATGAACCCACCGAAGGCACCGACAGCGCCGATCACGCCGATCGCGGCACCGGCCTGACGGCGAGCCGAAGCCTGCGCCTCGGTGATCTCCAAGCCGTGTTCGGCGGCGTACTTCTTGGCGGTGGCGCCGAAGATCGAGGGGATCATCCGGTAGGTGGAGCCGTTGCCGACGCCGGTGAGCACGAACAGCAGCAGGAACGCGGCGAGGTAGAGCGGGAAGCTCTTCATCGACAGCGCGACCATGATCAGTGCGACAGCGACAGACATACCGGTGAACACGATCACGGTGATGCGAGCGCCACCGACCTTGTCGGAGATCCAGCCACCCACCGGCCGGCTGAACGAGCCGACGAGGGCGCCGAGGAAGGCGAGGTTGCCGACCATGCTGATCCAGCTGATCGAGGCCAGGTGCGGGAAGTTGGCCTTGATCAGGGTCGGGAAGGCGAAGGAGAAGCCGATGAACGAACCGAACGTGCCGATGTAGAGGAACGACATGATCCAGGTGTGCGGGTTGGTCAGCGCCAGTTTGTAGGACTTGCCGTCGGCCTTGGCGGAGACGATCGAGTCCATGTAGCGCAGCGCGCCGAACGCGGCGACCAGGATGAACGGCACCCAGACCAGGATGGCCAGGGTGATGCCGAACCGGTAGCCCGCGGCGTCCTTGGCCAGCAGGTGCGTGCCGAAGGTGATCAGCAACGGCGCGACCAGCTGGGTCTGCGCCACACCGAGGTTGCCGCCCGCGGCGTTGATGCCGAGCGCGGCGCCCTTCTTGCCTTCGGGGAAGAAGAAGGAGATGTTGGCCATCGAGGACGAGAAGTTGCCACCACCGACACCGGCGAGCGCGGCCAGCAGCAGGAAGACCCACATCGGAGTGCCGGGCTGGTTGATGAAGAACGCGAGCCCCAGCGTCGGGATCAGCAGCATGCCCGCGCTGAAGACGGTGAAGGCTCGACCGCCGAACTTGGGGACCGCGAAGGTGTAGGGGATGCGCAGGGTGGCGCCGACCAGGGTCGGCACCGAGGTCAGCAGCAGTGCGTTGGCGACGGCGGTCGGATTGCCCTTGCCGAGGCCTTCGAGGAAGGTGAAGCCCGCGGCGCCCATCGCGGTGACGATGGAACCGAACAGCACCCAGACGCTGAAGCCCAGGTTCTCGGCGAAGACGGAGAACCACAGGTTCTTCTTGGCGGTCTTCTCACCACCCGATTCCCAGAATTTCGGGTTGTCGGGTTCCCACTGGGTCAGCCATCGACCCTTCTTCTCATATTCGAACGACGGAGATTCCGTCGCCTGGCCGGTGGCGGCGATTGCGGTCATCGGCTTCCTCTCGATCGAGCGCTTATGCGGTGTCGAGATAAAGGTAGAAGCCGGTTGTTGCGTGACAATGGCCTCAGGTGACGTTCCCGGCAACTACGGCTCACCGCGCGAATTCCCTGGTGGTGACCGCCCGGTTACCTGGATTTAGGAACTGCGCTCTTTCGCAGCTCAGCGGTCCGGGTATTCGGCGATGAGCGAGGAGAGGAAGCAGTTCGCGGCCTGCACGGCCCGCTCGGCGTCGCCGTCGATCACCGCCTGCACGAGCTCTTCGTGCTCGGTGTCGTAGGCGTCGTCGGATTTCGCCGTTCGCGCGTGGATCACCTGTTCGATGATCGGCAGCAGCGAATCGTAGAACTCCAGGTATACCGCGTTGTGGCTGGCGACGACGATCGCACGGTGCAATTCGACGTCGGCGGCGATGGCCACCGGGTCGGCGTGGGCCCAGTTGCGGTTGCTGCGTTCGGCGAGCAGGCGGCGCAGGTTGGCGATGTCGGTGTCGTCGCGGCGGCGCGCGGCCAGGCCCGCGGCGGTGGTGTCGAGCGCTTGGCGCAGCTCGAGGATGTCGCGTTCGTGCGCGTCGGCGAAGTACTTGCCCAGGGTGCCGCCGACTTCGGAGGTGGCGATCACATAGGTGCCCGAGCCTTGCCTGCGTTCGAGCATGCCCGCGTGCACGAGCGCCTGGACGGCCTCGCGCACGGTATTTCGCCCGGTCCCGGTGAGCTCGGTGAGCTCGGGTTCGGTGGGGATCCGCTGGCCCACCGGCCAACGGCCGGAACGGATCTCGGCCCGAAGCTGCTCGGTGACCTGGGCGATGAGGCTGGTACGCCGGACGGGTTGCACGTCGCAAGAGTACCGCTGGTCACAAACCATTGCCCGGATCATCGGGTCATCCTATGATTTCCGAGTGCCGCCATTCCGTGAATTTCAGCCAGGCGCCGGGTCGACCGTGGTGGGAGACCGGCGGGATGTCGTCGACCCCGTCGACGCTCCGGAGATCACTCGGCGGTCTTTGATCGAAGGCCGTCTGCTCGTGCTGGCGGCCATTGTCATGTCGGCGCTGACGTTGCGCGCCGCGGTCACCGCGTTCAGCCCGCTTGCCGAGAAGATCGGCGCCGAGATCGGGTACGGGACCGGGATCGTCGGGGTGTTCGGCATGTTGCCGACCGCCATGTTCGGTCTCGCCGGGCTCATCACGCCGATGATCGTGCGGCGGTTCGGGCTCGAGAAGACCGTGTTCGTGGCGATGCTGCTGGCAGGCACCGGATCGCTGGTGCGGGTGTTCTCAACCGGGACCAGCGAACTGCTGGTGTTCTCCGGGGTGGCGCTGCTCGGTATGGGTATCGGCAATGTGGTGATTCCGCCGCTGGTGAAGCGGTATTTCGGCGATCACCTGGCTGTTATCAGCTCGCTCTACATCGTGATGGTGCAGCTCAGCACTGTTGTTCCCGCGTTCGTCGCGGTCCCGGTCGCCGAGGCACACGGCTGGCGGATCTCGATGGGTGTGTGGGCGATGATCGGTTTCGCGGCCGCGATTCCGTGGTTCGTCGTGCTGCGCGGCCGACGTGGTCGCGACACGGTCGACACCACCGCATTGCCCGCCGAAGCGCCCGAGACCGGCAAGGTGTGGCGTTCGCCGGTGGCGTGGGGGATGGCGGGCATGTTCGGCATGACCTCGCTGACCACCTATGCCATGTTCGCCTGGCTGCCCAAGATCCTGTCCGACGCGGGCGCCAGCGCCGGTTTCGGCGGCAGCATGGTCGGCTTGTTCGCCCTGATCGGACTGGTCGGCGCGTTCGGCGCGCCCGCCGTGGTCTCCAAGATGCGTAATCCGTTCCCCGTCGTGGTCGGCTGCATGGTGCTGTTCACGACCGCGTTCATCGGCCTGCTGGTGGCGCCGATGCACCTCACCGTACTGTGGATCGTGCTGCTGGGTCTCGGCCCGTCCACCTTCCCGATGGCGCTCACGCTGATCAACCTGCGTACCCGCACCCCCCAGGGCTCGGCGGCGCTGTCGGGCTTCACCCAGGGCGTCGGTTACGCGATCGCCTGCACCGGCCCGCTGCTGTTCGGCATGCTGCACACCTGGACCGGCGGCTGGCTGGCGCCTTTCTGCCTACTCTTCGTCGCCATCGGCGTACTCCTCGCCGGCGCCTGGCAGGCCTGCAAACCGCGCACGCTCGAAGACACCTGGTGATCTCGCGAGAACATCGGTAACTCATCGGGTACGGGCTGACGCAATGAAATTCTCACCGTCGGCCGCCCGCCGAAGTGCGGTGCGCGTGACTCTGGCCTAAAGTCGCTGAGAGGAGGCGCAGCTCACACCCTCACGGGTGAATATCCCGATTTCTTGCTGCTTCCTTACGCGCGGAAATCGTTGCGACACATGCCCGAAACAAACGGGCTGATCTCACCTCTCTGACTGGAGGGAGGTGAGAAACCGTTGATTCAAGCGACATTTCCCGCAGCATTTCGGCAATACCCATTTCCTACCGTTGGGCCATCGCACTTTTGGGAGGCCCAATCTTGAGCACGCTGAAGCGGAACCACGACATCGAGCACTGGGATGCCGAAGATGTCGCGGCCTGGGAGGCCGGCGGCAAGGACGTAGCCAAGCGCAACCTGATCTGGTCGGTGATCGCCGAGCACATCGGATTCTCCGTGTGGTCGATCTGGTCGGTGATGGTGCTGTTCATGCCCACCGACAAGTACGGCATCGACGCGGCGGGCAAGTTCTTCCTGGTCGCCATGCCTACGCTGGTCGGCGCGTTCCTTCGCATTCCCTACACCGTCGCCACCGCCCGTTTCGGCGGCCGCAACTGGACGATCTTCTCCGCGTTCCTGCTGCTCATCCCGCTGCTGCTGACGCTGTACTTCATCAACCAGCCCGGCACCTCCTACAGCACGTTCCTGATCGTGGCGGCGTTCGCCGGCTTCGGTGGCGGCAACTTCGCCTCCTCGATGACCAACATCAACGCCTTCTACCCGCAGCGCCTCAAGGGCTGGGCGCTGGGCATGAACGCCGGTGGCGGCAACATCGGTGTCCCGGTGATCCAGCTGCTCGGTCTGCTGGTGCTGGTCACCCTCGGTGCCGACTACGCCTCGGTGATCTGCGCGGTCTACCTGGTCCTGGTCGGTCTCACCGCCGTCGGCGCCGCCTTCTACATGGACAACCTGACCAACCAGAAGGCCGACATGTCCTACATGGTCAAGGCTCTGCGCGTACCGCAGTCCTGGGCCATCGCCTTCCTCTACATCGGCACCTTCGGTTCGTTCATCGGCTACAGCTTCGCCTTCGCCCAGATCCTGCAGATCAGCTTCAAGGCCGGTGGCGACACCGCCACCCAGGCCGCCATCCACGCTGCGTCGATCGCCTTCATCGGCCCGCTGCTCGGTTCGCTGGCCCGCCCCTACGGCGGCAAGATGGCCGACCGCATCGGTGGCAGCAAGGTCACCATCGCCACCTTCGGGGCCATGATGGCCGCCGCGCTGATCGTGATCACCGCCTCCTCGATGGCCGACAACAACAAGGGCATCGCCACCGGTTCGACCATGACCCTGCTGGTCGCGGGCTTCATCGCCCTGTTCATCCTGTCCGGTTTCGGCAACGGTGCCGTCACCAAGATCATCCCGTCGGTCTTCGAAGCCAAGTCGAAGAGCCTGCCGCTCTCGCGGACCGAGCAGGCGGCCTGGTCGCAGAACACCGCGGGCGCCCTGATCGGCTTCGTCGGCGCGATCGGCGCCCTCGGCGGGGTCGGCATCAACATGGTGCTGCGCAGCTCCTACTCCAGCACCGCGTCGGCCACCACCGCGTTCTGGGTCTTCCTGGCCTTCTATGTGGTCTGCGCCGCCGTTACCTGGACGGTCTTCCTGCGCCGTCCGCGCCTGTCTTCCGACTCCGATGTCGTGGTCGAGGCCGAGTCCCTGGTCCTCGAGGCCGAAGCATCCACCCCGTCGGCTCGCGGCTGACGCCCGACCACTACCAAGGAGGTCACTCTCATGAACAGCACTCGCAAGACAGTGGTCGTGGTCGGCCACGGCATGGTCGGACACCGTTTCGTCGAAGCCCTTCGCTCGCGTGACGAGGCAGGCGTGTGGCAGGTCGTCATCCTGTCCGAGGAGAAGCTGCCCGCGTACGACCGCGTCGGCCTGTCCTACTACGTCGGCAACTGGAACGCCGACGACCTGGCCCTGCCGGGCAACATGTACGACGGCGACCCGCTGGTCGACCTGCGACTGGGCCAGCGCGGCGAGTCCATCGACCTCGAAGCCAAGACCGTCACGTCCACCAGCGGTGACGTGATCGCCTACGACGCCCTGGTCATGGCCACCGGCTCCTACCCGTTCGTGCCGCCGGTCCCCGGTCACGACCTGCCCGAGTGCTTCGTCTACCGCACCATCGACGACCTCGACGGCATCCGTGCCGCCGCCGAAGCGGCCGGTCCCGGCGCGCACGGTGTGGTCGTCGGCGGCGGTCTGCTGGGTCTGGAAGCGGCCAACGCGCTGCGCCTGCTCGGCATGACCCCGCACGTCATCGAGTACAACGGGCGCCTGATGCCCGCCCAGGTCGACGCCGGTGGTGGCGCGATCCTGGAGAAGCTCGTCACCGATATCGGCCTGAACGTGCACACCGGGGTCGGCACCGCCAAGATCGTCTCGATCGAGGAGGAGGGCGCCGACAAGGTCACCGTGCACCTGTCCGACGAGGCCGAGATCAAGGCTTCGCTGGTGGTGTTCTCCGCCGGTGTCCGCCCGCAGGACGCCCTCGCCAAGGCCTCCGGCCTCGAGATCGGTGCCCGTGGCGGCATCCTCACCGACCTCGCCCTGCAGACCTCCGACCCGAGCGTCTACGCGATCGGTGAATGCGCCGCGATCGAAGGCGTCTGCTACGGCCTGGTCGCGCCCGGTTACACCACCGCCGAGATCGTCGCCGACCGCCTGCTGGGCGGCGCGGGCGAGTTCCCCGGTGCCGATATGTCGACCAAGTTGAAGCTGATGGGCGTCGACGTGGCCTCCTTCGGTGACGCGCACGGTGTCACCGAGGGCGCGCTCGAGGTCGTGCTGCACGACGCGGCCAAGGGCACCTACGCCAAGCTGGTCGTCTCCGACGACGCCCAGACCCTGCTCGGCGGCATCCTGGTCGGTGACGCCAGCCAGTACGCGGCCCTTCGCCCGCTGGTCGGTCGCCCGCTGCCTGCCGACGCCGCCGCGCTGATCTCCCCGGCCGGCGCCGAACTGGGCGCGGACTCGCTGCCCGACGACGCGCAGATCTGCTCCTGCAACAACGTCAGTAAGGGCGCGATCTGCGGTGCGATCGCCGAGGGCGCCTGCGACATTCCGGCCGTCAAGAGCTGCACCAACGCGGGCACCTCCTGCGGTGGCTGTGTGCCGATGATCAAGAAGCTCCTCGAGCAGTCGGGCGTCGCGGTCTCGAAGTCGTTGTGCGAGCACTTCTCTCAGTCGCGGGCCGAGCTCTACGACGTGGTCGCCGTCACCGGCATCCGCACCTTCTCCGAGCTGATCGCCAAGCACGGCAAGGGCTCGGGCTGCGATATCTGCAAGCCGACCGTGGCCTCGATCCTGGCGTCGACCTCGAGCGACCACATCCTCGAAGGCGAGCAGGCCGCGCTGCAGGACACCAACGATCACTTCCTGGCCAACCTGCAGAAGAACGGCACCTACTCGGTCGTGCCGCGCATGCCCGGCGGTGAGGTCACCGCCGACCAGCTGATCACCATCGGCGAGGTCGCCAAGGAGTTCGGCCTCTACGTCAAGGTCACCGGTGGTCAGCGCATCGACCTGTTCGGCGCCCGCGTGGAGCAGCTGCCGCTGATCTGGAAGCGCCTGGTCGATGTCGGCATGGAGTCCGGCCACGCCTACGGCAAGTCGCTGCGCACGGTGAAGAGCTGCGTCGGTTCCACCTGGTGCCGCTACGGCCAGCAGGACTCGGTCGGCATGGCCGTGTTGCTGGAGAAGCGCTACCGCGGCCTTCGCTCGCCGCACAAGATCAAGCTGGCCGTCTCGGGTTGCGCGCGTGAATGCGCTGAAGCCCGCGGCAAGGACGTCGGCGTGATCGCCACCGAGAACGGCTGGAACCTCTACGTCGGCGGCAACGGCGGCCTGACCCCCAAGCACGCGGTGCTGCTGGCCGGTGAGCTCGACGACGAGACCCTGATCAGCTACATCGACCGCTACCTGATGTTCTACATCCGCACCGCCGACCGCCTGCAGCGCACCGCGCCCTGGCAGGAAGCCCTCGAGGGTGGCTTCGACTACCTCAAGGCCGTCATCCTCGACGACAGCCTCGGCATCGCGGGCGACCTCGAGGCCGCCATGGCCAAGCACGTCGACGGCTACAAGGACGAGTGGGCCGCGGTCCTCGAGGACGAGAACAAGCTCTCGCGCTTCGTCTCCTTCGTCAATGCCCCTGACGAAGCCGACCCCACGATTTCGTTCGACGACAGCGGCGAACGCAAGGTACCAGTGCTTCTCGGTCTCCCCGGCATGCCCGTCGGTGTTGCTTCGGACACAGCACCGGCCGGGAAATAAGCACTTAACGCTGCGGAAACAGGGCGCCTGTACCAATAGGTAAGGCGTTCGGAGGAGGAACCGATGACCGTTATCGACACACCCACCATCACCACCGAGACCGCGACCTGGACCCAGGCCTGCCGTCTCGACTTCCTGATCCCGGGGCGCGGCGTCGCTGTCCTTCTGAAGGGCGGCCGTCAGGCGGCTCTGTTCCTACTCTCCGACGGCACGCTCGCCGCCGTCGGCAATATCGATCCGTTCGGCCGGGCCGCGGTGATGTCGCGCGGCATCGTCGGTGATCGTGGCGGCGTCCCCGTCGTCGCGTCGCCGCTGCTCAAGCAGGCTTTCTCGCTGATCGACGGCCGTTGTCTCGACGACGAGTCCATGTCCCTGCCGGTCTACGCGGTACAACTCGACGGCGGCGTCGTCGCGGTCTCGAACGAGCCGGTGCCGACTCCATGACATCTCCGACCGACACTGGCCCCTGCCTCGCAGGCTTCACGATCGGCGTCACTGCGGCTCGTCGCGCCGAGGAATTCAGCACCCTGCTCACCCGCAGGGGCGCGACCGTCACGTCCGCGCCGGCGATCCGCATCATCCCGCTGGCCGATGACACCGAGCTCGAACGGGTCACCGAACTGCTGATCGCCGATCCGCCGCAGATCACCGTCGCCACCACCGGCATCGGTTTCCGCGGCTGGATGGAAGCGGCCGAAGGCTGGGGTCTGGCCGAGGTCCTGCGCGACACCCTCGCCTCGACCCGGATGCTGGCCCGCGGTCCCAAGGCCAAGGGCGCCATCCGCGCCGCCGAACTGCGCGAAGAATGGTCGCCCGCTTCGGAGTCCTCGGCCGAGGTGCTCGATCATCTGCTCGCCGAGGGCGTCGAAGGCGTCCGCATCGCGGTGCAGCTGCACGGCGCGACCACCGAATGGGAGCCGGTTCCCGATTTCTGCGAGGTGCTGCGTTGCGCGGGCGCCGATGTGGTTCCGGTGCCGGTGTACCGGTGGGAGCCGCCGTCCGATCGCGGTCCGATGGACAACATGATCGACGCGATCATCTCCGGCAGCCTGGACTGCGTCACCTTCACCAGCGCGCCCGCCGTGGCGTCGATGTTGATGCGCGCCAAGGAAACCGGGCTCCTGGAGTCGGTGCTGCATGCGTTCCGTGGCCGGGTGCTCGCCGCCTGCGTCGGGCCGATCACCGCGGCTCCGCTGGAAGAACTCGGCGTGCCGACCACGATGCCGGGCCGGGCCCGCCTCGGTGCGTTGGCTCGCCATGTGGCAGAAGAACTTCCGCGTCGCGCCAGCCGGATCTACGCGGCCGGTCACCTGGTCAGCGTGCGTGGTGGGTGTGTAGTCGTCGACGGTGAGGTGCGTCAGTTGGCGCCCGCGCCGATGGCGTTGATGCGTTCGCTGGCTCGTCAGCCGGGTCGGGTCGTTTCGCGTGAAGACCTGCTGGCCGCGTTGCCCGGTGGCGGTGACGACACCCATGCGGTGGAGACCGCGATCGCGCGACTGCGGGCCGGCCTGGGGACTCCCAAGGCGATTCAGACCGTGGTCAAGCGTGGCTACCGGCTCGCGCTGGACGCGGCCGACTGCTCCGATACGCCCGTTGCGCGTCCGGCCGTGCAGCCGCCGCATGCTGCGGGGATCGGCACACCCGCTCGGTCGCCCAGGTCTGCCGCGATGGGGACGTGGTGAGCGCCGGGGCGCCGGGGGAGCCGGCTCTGGTGCTCGTCGCGCACGGGACGCGTAGTGCGCGTGGCGTGGAAATGATTGCGGCGCTTGCTGATGCGGTGGCCGCCGAGCTCGGCGTCGCTGTGTCTACCGAGCCTGCGCTGCGGACCGCCTTTGTCGATGTGTTGGGGCCTTCGCCTTCGGAGGTTCTGCGGGATATCGATGGGCCCGCTGTTGTCGTTCCGGCGTTTCTGGCCTCGGGTTATCACGTGTATCAAGATGTTCCGCGTGAAGTTGCCGAGAGTGGGCACTGCGCTGTCGCTGTGACCGAGGCGATGGGGCCGGATCCGGCTCTGACTCGGGTGATGGGGATGCGGTTGCGGGCTGCCGGGTGGAAGCCCGGTGACGCGGTGGTGTTCGCCGCGGCCGGGTCTTCGGATTCGCGTGCGCGGCAGGATGTTCGGCGGGCTGCGGGGATGCTTGCCGAGCAGTTGGGGGTGCCGGTTCGGATCGCCTACGTGGCTACAGGGACGCCTCGGGTGCCGGAAGTTGTTGCTTCGCTTCGTGAATCGGGTTCGGAGCGGGTGTTCATCGCTTCTTATCTGTTGGCGCACGGGCTTTTTCATCAGCGGTTGCACGATGCCGGTGCTGATGGGGTGGCTGAGCCGATCGGCGTGCATCCGGGGGTTGTTCGGTTGATTGTCGATCGGTATCGGTGTGCGGCTCGGGAGTTGGTGGGGCAGGCTTCTGGGGTTTGAGTGGTCCCAGGCAGGTTTGACGCTGTGTTTGTTGGAGCGCTGGCGCGCTCGAGTCGCGGCCCCGAGGGGCCGCGACCGGCCACTTCGTGGCCGCTGCTCCCTATAGGTCGCAGGTGGTGGGTGGGTTGTGCGGTCATGGCGGATCTGGGGTGTACGAGGTGGTTGGGGGTGTGGTCGTGGTGGAGGGCGCGTTAGGGTGGGGTCTCGATGAAGGGGAGTTCGATGTCAGATTCGTCCGCAGGTCAGGGGTATTCGTCGCAGGATGATGGGCTGACGTCTTATCCGCAGAATTCCGCGTCGGCTGACCGGATTCCACAGCCGCCGATGCCACAGGCGTACGGGCAGCCGATGCCTCCGGCGTATGGGCAGCAGCCTTCGGCGCCGATGGGGGCGCAGCCGCCTTACCCGGTGGCGCCGTATCCGGTGCCGGGTGGTGCCGCGCCGGGGGACGTCGTGGCGCGGGTTGTTCCGCAGAGTGTGCAGATCGCGTTCTACCTGATGCTGGCGGGCGCGGTGGTGACCCTGCTCAGCATGGCTTACTCGCTCACCACGATCGACAAGGCCCGCAGTGATGCGCTCGATGCGTCGGGTGGTGCGTTGCGGGGCGACGAACTCGACTGGGTCGTGTACGGCAGCATCGGTGGTGCGCTGGTCGGCGCGCTGATCACCGTCGGGTTGTGGGTGTGGATGGCGTTCGTCTGCCGGGCGGGCAAGAACTGGGGACGGATCACCGGGACGGTGTTCTTCGGGATCAACGCGCTGTTCTATGTCGTCGGTACGGTGGTGGGGTTCGTCGCCTCCACCATCGGGATCGAGCTGGTGTTCGGCACGGTCACGTTGGCGATCGGTCTTGCCGCGGTGATCCTGTTGTGGAACAGCAAGTCCAAGCCGTTTTTCGCACCACAGCCGCCATACGGCTACCAGCCTTACCCGGGCTATCCGCCGATCGCGCCGTACTGAAAGTTCGCGCGATAGGTGCTCGGTGGGACGCCCAGCTGGCGAACCATGTGCTGGCGCAACGACTCTGCCGATCCGATCCCGCTGTACCTGGCGACCTGATCGATCGGCAGTGTGGTCGATTCCAGCAGTTCACGGGCGCGATGAATGCGCTGGCTCAGCAACCACTTCTGCGGGCTGAGGCCGGTTTCGTCGTGGAATCGGTGGGTCAGGGTGCGCACGCTTGTTCGTGCGTGTTCGGCGAGTTCGCGTAGTGACAGGGGAGTGTCGAGGCGTTCGAGCGCCCACGCCCGGGTGGCCGAGAGCGAGAGGTCGTCGTCGGCGGGTAAGGGCGTGTCGACGAATTGGGCTTGGCCGCCTGCCGCACGGGTGTCACCACCGCTGCGCGTGCGGCGGCATTGGCCACGGTGGCGCCGTAGTCGGCTCGAATCAGATGCAGGCACAGGTCGATTCCGGCTGCCGCGCCCGCCGCGGTGGTCACCGGTCCGTCCTCGATGAACAGGGCGTCGACGCGTACTCGGACGAGCGGATGCGCCTTGGCCAGTTCGTCGGCCAGGCCCCAGTGGGTGGTCGCGGTGCGGCCGTCGAGCAGCCCGGCCTGGGCGAGGACGAACGCCCCACTGCAGATCGAGGTGACCAAGACGCCGCGGTCGACAGCCGCGCGCAGCGCCTTCAGGGTGACCGGGTCCGCATCTGTGCGACTGCCGGTGCTCGGCACGATCACCGCGTCGGCGGCGTCGAGGACGTCGAGCCCGTGCCGGATCACCACGTCGAATCCGCCTGGAGTGGAAGGCAATACCCCCGGCTCGGCCGTGCAGACAACCACTCGATAGGCAGGTTCGCCATCGACCATGACCCCACCCATCAAGGTCTCCGGCATCGACAGATCGAACGACTTCACCGGCGGGACGGCAACCACCGCGATGGTCTTCATGGCCTGATCCTTGGGATAGCTGGCATTCCGGCCACTAGTCCAGCCGTCGCGCGAACGGCATCGTTGTGTGTGCGGCCAGAACCTGGCCGGCATTCCGAAATCTGTTGTTGCGAAGGGGAATCCGTATGTCGACTCATGTAGTGATCGGCCGGGGCGCCACCGCTACCGCCACCGCGCTGTTGCTCGCCGAAGCCGGGAACCACGTCCGGATGGTGAGCCGAAGCGGGCTCGGCCCCACGCATCCCAACGTCGAACTGATCGCTCGCGATGCCAACGACACCCGCGCCCTGACCGCCATCGCGACCGGCGCGACCACCGTCTTCAACCTGGCGATGCCCGCGTATCACACCTGGCCCGAGACCGTTCCGCCCCTGTTCGGTTCGATTCTCGCGGCCACCGAAGCTGCCGGCGCGGACCTGGTGATGCTGGGAAATATGTACGGCTACGGCCCGGTCGACAGTGTCGTCCACGAAGACACCCCGCTGGCCGCGACCGGCAGCAAGGGCTCGGTCCGGGCCAGGATGTGGACCGATGCACTCGCCGCGCACAAGGCAGGCAGGGTGCGTGTCACCGAGGTACGCGCGGGTCAGTTCCTCGGTGCGGGCGCAGTCTCGGTGTTCTCTCTGTTCGTGCAGTCCGCCGTCCTGGCGAACACTGCGGCCAGGGTTCCGCAGGAACTCGACCTCGCGCATTCGTTCACCGCGATCGGTGACGCCGCGGCCGCGTTGGTCGCGGTCGCGCGCGACGATCGGTCCTGGGGGAGGGCCTGGCACGCGCCGGTGATCACCACCACCGTCCGCGCGGCGGCGAACGAACTCGCGGCGCTGGCCGATGTCGCGCCGCCCGAACTCGCGGTGCTCACCGACGCGGAGATCACCGAACTCGCCGCCGAGGATCCGTTCTGGGCCGAGCTGTTCGAGACGAAACACCTGTCCCATCAGGAGTTCGTCGTCGACGATTCGGCGGTGCGTGACACCTTCGGCCTCACCGCGTCGACGCTGGACGCGGTGCTCGCCGAGGTGGTCGAGGCCGACGCGGCCGCGCGAGTATCCGTGCCCGACGCGGGGTCGATGCCGTAGGTTTGCCGGGGAACCAGTCAACGGTTGCTCCGAATCCCGGGAGGCCCGGTGCGGCAAGGCGAGGGTGGTATCGGCGCGGTGGATGCCGTGACGGCGGCCGACGCTGTGCCGATTCCCTTGTCTCCCGGGCAATTACGCTGGTGGGTAGCTCATCAGCTGGCCCCGGATGTTCCGGCGACGATCGCCCTGTACCTGGACTTGCGTGGGTCCCTGGACATCGGGCGCCTGCGTACCGCGATGCGCTCGGCGGCAGCGCGATTGCAGTCACCGCATGTGCGGATCCGACTGGTAGACGGCACGCCACACCAATACCTCGACCCGACGGTCTTCGGAGAACTCACCGAGGTCGACCTCACCGTGTCGGCGATGCCGAGCACCGATGTCGGCACCATTGCGTTGTCTCGCGGGCACGACGATGCGGGCGTCGACGCGTTGTCTGGTGAGCACGTAGATGCTGGCGCCGAATCGATGTCGCGCGCGGATGTAGGCCCCGAGGTCGGCGAGGCGCTGTCGAGGATGGAGGCGGACCGGCGAGCTCGGCTCGACCTGTGCGCGGACGCGATCACGGTCGCGATGTTGTTCAGGGTGGGTCCCGAGCGGTGTCTTCTCTATCTGCGCAGCCACCACCTGGTGCTCGACGGTGTCGGCGCGGCGGCGCTGTTGCGACTCGCGGCCGAAAACTATTCGCAGGGAACCGATATCGACCCAGGCTCGGTGTTGTCGATCGAGGGCTTGGTCGAGTCGGATGGGGCTTATCGCACTTCCGCCCGTATGGTCGCCGATCGGGAGTTCTGGGCGAAAGAAGTTGCGGGGCTACCTGATCCGATCGGGCTCGCCGGCATCTCCGCACCCGCGTCGGCCTGCCCGCATCGGGTGTCGGCCTGTCTCGACGAGCGCACCGCTGACCTGCTGACCGCCGCGCGAGAGCGCTACGGCGCCAGCTTCCCGGAACTGACCGCCGCGGCTTTCGCCGCCTTCCTGGCACGAATGTCGGGCGCCGACCAGGTCGTTCTCTCGCTGCCGATGGCCGCTCGGCCCACCGCGGCTCTACGCCGCTCGGCGGGTTCGGTCTCCAACGTCGTGCCCCTGCGACTGCGCGACCTCGCCACCGCCACAGTCGAAGACCTGGTCGACCAGGTGCGCTTACGTGTGATCGGTGCCCTGCGCCACCAGTGCTACCGCTACGAGGACATCCAACGCGACCGCGGCGAAACTCACTTGGCCCGTGGCGGATTCGGCCCCGTCATCAACCTGCTCGGCTTCACCGCACCGTTGACCCTCGGCGCCGCGACCGGCCACGCCCACCTCCTGAGCCTCGGCCCCGTCGAGGACCTCCTCGTCAACGGCTACCAACTCGGCCCCGACAACACCACCGTGACGATCGACTTCCAAGCCAACCCGGCCCGCTACGACCCCGCCACCCTGGCCTGGTACCACGGCTTGTTCCTCGACTGGTTCGCCACCTTCCTGGCTGCCGACCCAACCCATCCGATCCGCGACCTGGCTCCTGAATCCGCAGCCCCCGGCCACGCGAGTTCGTCCGCCGTACCCGCTGCCGACCGCGGCAGCCACTCGGAATGTGGCCGGGTGGCAACAACTTCGACCCTGGGCGAATTGTTCGGCCGGTTCGACGGGGAAGACAGCGTCGCGGTGGTCGACGGTGGCAGGTCGATGACGTATCGGGAGCTAGGGGAGTCGGCAGCGCGCTGGGCGAGGCTGCTCATCGCGCACGGAGCCTCGCCGGGATGCCCGGTCCTGACCGCGATACCGAGGTCACTCGAGTCCGTGCTGGCCGTGCGCGCCATCGCGGCGGCCGGTGCGTGCCTGACACCGATCGATATCGGCGACCCGAGCGAGCGGATCGCGCGTGTCGTCGCCGGTTCCGGGGCGGTACTCGGGCTGACGACGCGTGCCGCGAAACCTGCGGTCACCGGTCGATCCGCTGACCCCGCTGCCACTGTTGGCTTCGCTGACCGTGCTGGGGGCGCCAACCCGGCTGATCGTGCTCAACGTGCAGACCCCGACGGACCCGGAGTTGTCTGGCTGACCCTCGACGATCCGGAGACTCTGGCGCGGGTAGCCGACCAACCCTCGGCTCCCATCACCGACGCGGACCGTGGCGCCCGCTTGACCGCCGCCCACTCCGCCTACCTGATCCACACCTCGGGCACGACAGGCAAACCCAAAGGTGTTGCGGTAACTCACCGAGGCCTCGGCCCGCTGACAGAACACCTCCTCGACCGATACCGCACGCTGCCGAATTCAACAGTGCTGCACGCCCATTCACCCGCATTCGACGCCCACCTGCTGGAGCTCCTCGCTGCGTTCGCCGCAGGAGCACGCCTGGTGGTCGAACCGCCCACAGTTGTCGCGGGCGCCGACCTGGCCGACCTGATCGTGAAACACCGGGTCACCCACCTGCTCACCACCCCCGCCGTCCTCGCGACCCTGCGCCCGGACGAGGTGCCGAGCCTCGCGGTAGTGGTCGTCGGTGGCGAGGCCTGCCCACCGGAACTGGTCTCCACCTGGGCATCCCGAGTCCACTTGCACAATGGCTACGGCCCGACCGAAGCCACAGTGATGGCCACCCAGTCCGCACCGCTGGTAGCGGGGGAGCCCGTGACCATCGGTGCACCCCTGCCGGAAGTGCGGGCGCTGCTGCTGAATTCACGACTCACGCCGGTCCCAGCCGGTGCCCGCGCGGAGCTGTACCTCGGCGGGCCTTGCGTAGCGCAGGGCTACATCAACGATCCCGTCAGCACCGCAACACATTTCGTGGCGGACCCGAGAGGTACCGGCGAACGTGTCTACCGCACCGGCGATCTCGTCGGCCCCCGCGCCGACGGCGGCTACGAATTCCTCGGCCGCATCGACACCCAACTGACCGTCCGAGGCCGCCGCATAGAACCCGCCGAGGTGGAAACAGCCCTGCTCGCCGACCCGACAATCGCCCACGCGGCAGTCGACATCGCCGACCCCGGCACCCCCGCAGCGCGCCTCATCGGCTACATCGTCGCGGCCCGAGTCCCCTTCGACAGCGCGGCAGCCCTCACCCGCCTGCGAACAGTCCTCCCCGCGGCGCTGGTCCCCGCCGCCTTGATCACCCTCGACCACCTTCCGCTGACCCCCAACGGAAAACTCGACCGCGCCGCCCTGCCCGCACCCCCCGTCACCGCCTACCGCGCCCCGCGAACCCCACTCCAACACCTGATCGCCACCACCTTCGCGACGGCCTGCCACCTCGACGCGGTCGGCGCAGACGACGACTTCTTCGCGATCGGCGGCAATTCGCTGACCGGCGTGAGCATTTCGGCACAACTGGCCGAGTCGACGAACACTCCGGTGACAGTCCGCTGGCTCTACACCGCCCCCACGGTCGCCGCCCTCGCGCACCGCATCGAGACCTATCGAACCGACGCAGACCCGGGCGCCGATGCCCTGGCCACCGTCCTGCCGCTGCGCACCGGCGGTCCCAACCCACCCCTGTTCTGCATCCACTCCGCAGTCCCCCTGGCCTGGTGCTACACGGGCTTGGCCCACCACATCACCGACCGTCCCGTCTACGGCTTGCAAGCCCCCACCCTTTCGGCACCGGGAGATAACAGATTGCCGGACAACGGTTCTGGCGATCACCCGCAGCCAACCGCGCTGACCGTCGACTTCCTCGCCGACACCTACGCCACCGAAATCACCCGCCTACAACCCACCGGCCCCATCCACCTCCTCGGCTGGTCCCTCGGCGGCCAACTCGGCCACGCCACCGCCGTCCGCCTCCGCGCCGCGGGCCGCGACGTAGCCACCCTCGCCATGCTCGACAGCGTCGTCATCCCCACCGAAGCCGACCCGCCCCCGCGACCCCGCATGCGCGACCTCCTCACCCACCTGCTCGGCGACGAACCCGACGACGCAGACGCCCTCCCCGACCTGTCGGCCGACCAAGCAGCCGCCGAATTGGCCACAGCGGGAGCAACTCTCGGCCAAGGCCTCACCGCGGAACAACTGACGAACCTGCACGAGGCGTACGCCGATGGCGTCCGCCTCTCGCACGGCTACCGCCCCGCCCGCTTCGACGGCGATCTCCTCTACTTCTGCGCGACCCAGGGCATGACCGCCTTCCTCGACGCCCAGATGTGGCGCCCCTTCGTCACCGGCCGCCTCATCGAACACCCCGTCGACACCACCCACGCCCAGCTCACCAACGCCGACGTCGTCGCCCACATCGGCCCGATCCTCGACCGTCACCTCCGCGAAGTCGAAACAGCTACGGCCACACCATGACCCAGCTCCGCTCGACAATCGGCCGACGCACCGCCACCACCTGGTGGTGCGCCTACGACGACCCGGCCCGCTGGTCCGCCGAACACCCCCGCACCGCACCCCTGCTCGACTGGTTCGCCGATACCCTGATGCGCCACGATCCGGCGCAGGGCCGCCCGGGCCCCGTCTGCCCCTTCGTCAAACCCGCTGCCGCACAACACACCCTGTGGATCGCCGAACCCGCCGACACCGTCGAGATCACCCAGACCATCGATGACGCCTTCGACCTCTACCGCACCCTCGACCACACCCCGGCGGTCCTCACCGTCTTTCCCGACCTCGACGACACCGCCCGCATCGACGCCGCCCACGCCGCGCGCAAGAGCGACATCGTCGCCGCGGGCGCCATGCTCGGCCAGTTCTATCCCGGCTGCCCGGTCGCGGGCCTGTGGAACCGCGACTACCGCCCGCTGCACGCCCCACTGCCGATGCTGGTGATCCGGCCGATGATGAACACCGATTTCCCGTTCCTCGTCGGCAAACCGGAATGGCTTTCGGCCTATCTCGCCCGCCACGCGCCCGGGCTGCCGCGCAAGCTGCGCGCCACGATTGCGGAGCGGATGCACGAGCCGGAAGCGGGACCCGCCTCGATCACCGACCTGCGCGCACATTTTCCGGATGAACTCGCGCAATAGGGACACGAACCGCGTAATGCCGGACATTAGCGGGGTCATGCGGCACACTACGTCGCATGCGTCGGCTTGTGTGCTGTCTGCTCGTCCTGCTCGGCTGTGGATTCGTCGTCTCGCCTCCTGCGTCGGCGCAATCCGGGATCCTCGACGTCCGCCCGCTCGGTGGCAGGCAGTTCGAGGTGGTCGTGTATTCCGCGGCGATGAATCGCCCGATCACCCTGTGGATGTCGCACCCCGGTGCAGGCGCGCCCGCGCTGTATCTGCTCAACGCCGTCGACGGCGGCGAGAGCGGCGGGCCGTGGATGCGCCGCACCGATGTGGTCGATTTCTTCGCCGACAAGCCGGTGAACGTGATCGTCCCGATCGGCGGCCGGGCCAGCATGTACACCGACTGGCAGCGTGACGACGGCGCGCTCGGCCGCAACAAATGGACCACCTTCCTGACCAACGAACTGCCCCCGCTGCTCAACGACCGGTTCGGCATGACGGGCGCCAATGGCATTGCGGGCCTGTCGATGTCGGCCACCTCGGCCTTGAACCTGGCGATCGCCGCACCCGGCCTGTACCGCGCGGTCGGCGCGTTCAGTGGCTGCACCCAGACCAGCAACCCGCTGGCCGAAACCCTGGTCCGCTCCCAGCTCGCCACTTTCGGCGCCGACGCGACCAACATGTGGGGCGGCCCCGGCGACCCGGCCTGGGCGGCCAACGACCCGACCCTGCACGCCGAGCGACTGCGCGGCACCGCCGTCTACCTGTCCTCTGGCAACGGCGCACCCGGCCCGCACGAGGCGTTCAACGACCCGAGCATCGGCGGCAACGTCGGCGTCCTGCTCGACCGCCTACTGGTCGGCGGCACCATGGAAGCCGTGGTCGGCAGCTGCTCGAGCCCCCTCGCGGGCCGCCTTGCCCAACTCGGCATCCCCGCCGACGTCCGCTTCCGCGCCGCGGGCACCCACGCCTGGCCCTACTGGCAGGACGACATCCACGATTCCTGGCCGATGTTCGCCGCCGCCCTCGGCGTCTGAGTTCTTGTCGGTGGGTCGGCGCACACTGAGCCGATGGCATACGACGAGGAACTCGCCGAGCGGATCCGGGAGATCGTCTACCCCCGGCCCGACCTCGCCGAGAAGAAGATGTTCGGCGGTCTCGCCTTCCTGATCGGCGGGAACATGGCCGTCGCCGCCAGCGGCAAGGGCGGCTTACTGGTCCGGGTCGCCCCGGCCGAAGGCGATGCCCTCCTCGACGGCGAGGCGATCACCCCGATGGTGATGGGCGGCCGCGAACTGAGCGGCTGGCTACGAGTAGCCCCCGCAACCGTCGACGACGACACCACCCTGCGGGAATGGGTCGAACGCGGGGTCGCCTTCGCCGCCACCCTGCCGCGCAAATAGCCACCGAACGGGCGGACCCTGACACGCGAAACGGCCGCCGCGGGGAGAGGTTCGCGGCGGCCGTCGGGCGGGTGGACTAGCCGGCTGAGCCGGACAGCAGACCACCCAGATCGGCGGAGCCGGAGCCCGCACCGTCGCCGGGGGCGGGGTTGGTCGGCTTCGGGACGACATTGATCGTGACGGTCTTCGAGCTGATGAGCTCCTGCACCGCCTTGATCTCGTGTGCACCGGTGGTCTTCGGGGTCCAGGTGATGGTGGCCTTGCCGTCGGCCACCGAGACCGGCTCGCCGATCTTGGTGCCGTTGTCGGTGAAGGTCACCTTGAACAGGAACGAGGTGGCCGTGACATCGGCGGTGACGGTGTAGGCGGTGTCGACGTAGTGCGTGCTGCCGCTCACCGCGATCCCCTGCACGAGCGCCGATGCCTGCGGTGCCGCCAGCACCACGGCCGCGGCCACCGCGGTGAAAGCGGTAAGTCCGAAACCGGCACGCCGCGTTTGGTAGATCTTCATGATGTTCTCCTGTTCGCGCTGATGTCGGTCGTGACATTAGCCAGCAGATCAGTCCACGTCCCGAAAACTGAAATAGTGATGTTTAAAAGTGGAAAAACAGATTGCGCCGCAGGTGGCGAGCGAATTCACCCGGAGCGGATGAGGTAATCCCGGTGACCGGCCGCGACACTGGAACCATGTCGAGGTCCGGTCCGGTCCGCTACCAGTTCGTCATCGAGGGCGAGCTGTCCGAGCGTGTTCTCGCGGCCTTCCCCGAACTGCGCCCCAGTTCGCATTCGCCCACCGGAACCACCATGCTGTTCGGTCTCGTCGACGACAGCACCGCCATGCGCGGCGTGATGGCCCGCATCGACACCCTCGGCCTCACCCTGCTGAGCATGTCGCAGTTGCCCGACTGAGCGTTCGCCGACGAGTCGACGTCGATCTGATAACGAGCGGGCCTACATTTCCTCGCCAGCAACCGAACAGTCGCTGTTTCGCCTAGCGTCTGTGTCGGCGGAGGTCGGCCGCCCAGCAGTAAAAGGCGTGTTCAGGAGGGTTGAGATGGCTTTGTCGTCGGTTTCTCTTGACATTCACAGTGGCGGCTCGGTGATAGCTGTGGCGGGCCCCCCTGAGCTGTCGTTCGCGCCCGTTCGCTGCAACGAGGCATTCACCCGCTTGGATCGCGCCAGGGCCGCCGCTGGACACACGGTGCTGCTGTGCGGACCGGCGGGCAGTGGGAAGACCGTCGTGCTGGTCGACTGGGTGCGCCACAGGTGCTCGGCCCACCTCGCGTGGCTGACCGTCGCCGACCGGCCCGGCACCGACCTGGTGGCCGAGATCGCGCGAAGCCTTTATCCCGCAATGGATTCCGTGCCGACCGGGGTGCTGTGCACGCCGATGGACCGCGCCGCGAGCCTCGTCGCCGCCATGGCCGATATCGAACCGACCGTGCTGGTGATCGACAACGCCCACCTGCTCTCCGACCCGCTGCAACTCGCCGGCCTGGAGTACCTGCTCACGCACCTGCCCGACCAGGTCACCGCGCTGATCGCGAGTCGCTTCGACCCCCCGCTGCGCTGGCACGCCCTCGACCTCGCGGGCAGGCTCACCCGGATCGGCGCCCCCGAACTCGCGCTGTCGAGGGAGCGGGTCGCCCAGCTGTTCGCCCAGCACGGTTGCCGACTCGACGACGCCGACCTCGCCGCGGTGCAGAGCCTCACTCGTGGTTGGGCCGCGCTGGTCCGGATCTCGGCAATCAGCCTGTCCGCCAACGTCACCGACCGCGACACCGCCCTCGCCGCCCTGGCTCGCCCGGCCCACGCGGTCGCCGACTTCCTGGTCGCGGAGCTGCTCGCCTCGCTGCCGCAGGCCACCCTCGAATTCCTGCTCGCCACAGCTGTTCCCGCGCAATTCTGCTTGCCGATGGCCGAGGACTTGGTAGGCGAGGATGCCGCCCGCATCCTCGACGAACTGTTGCGTGCCAACTTCCCCCTGCACACCGTCGCCCACGCGGGCGAACTCTGGCACACCTACCACCCGCTGCTGCGCGCCTACCTGCTCGCCGAGGCCGCCCACACCAGGCCGGAGCGTCTGCCCGACTGTCATCGCCGGGTGGCGGCCTGGTTCACCGCCGCCGCGATGCCGGGGCCCGCGCTCGCGCACGTTCTGGCCGAACCCGGCGCCCCGGGTTCGGTGGCATTCCTGCGGGACTGGGGATTGCGCATGGTCCTGGAAGGAAACGGTCACGACCTACTCGCCGCCGTCGAAAACCGTAGTGAGCCAGACGCGTTCGTTCGTCTGCTGCGCGCCGCCGTCGCGGTGGAGGCAGGCGATATCGCCGCCGCGGAGGTCTATCTCGAAGCGGCCCATGTCGGCCCGGATTCGGCGGCGGTGGTGCCCGCCGCATGGGTGGCCGCGCTCGACCACGCTGTGAGTGCGGGAGTCGCTGTGCTGGTGGGTGATTCGTCCTCGATCCGCTGGCCGCTGCCCCCGGCGACCGGCCAGCCCGACCTCGACTGCTACGCCGCGCTGCACTGCGGTATCGCCGAGATCTACGGTGGCGACGTCGACAGTGGCGCGACATCGGTGCGTCACGCGATCGTGCACGGCGAGCAGGCCGGGCTCGGTCGCGTCGCGGTGCGCGCCAGAACCGCCGCGGCGGTGGCGGCCGGGCTGGCGGGCCGGATCGGCGAGCAACGCGCCCTGGCGAACCAGGCGCTCGACTGCGCGCACCGCTACGAGCTGACCGGATCCTCGGATGCGGTGCCCGCCAGGGTGATCGCCGCTTTCGCCGCCTACCAGCAGGGCCAGGATTTCGAGCGGCCGTTGCCGAGCCTGCACTCGGTCGCGGCCGACGAGACCATGGTGCCCGCGCCGGTGCGGCAGGCCGCGATCATGACCGGCGTGCTGATGTTCGACACCGCCGCCGACCGCTCGGCCGCCGCAGTCGCACTCGGCAAGCAACTCCAGCGCCTGCTCGACGATTCGCCCACGCTGCACGGCACCGGCGAGCTGGTCACCGATGTGCTGTGGCTGCTGCTGCGCGTGCAGGCCAGAGCGGACGCCCGGCAGTTGATCGACCACGCGACGCGGGTGCTCGGGCGGACCTCGGAGATCGCTGTCGCCGAAGCGGGCCTCGCCCTCTACACCCATCGCCCAGCCGTCGTGCTGACCCTGCTGGAACCGGTGCTCGCGACAGCGCGACTGTCGTCGCGCTCGCAGGTCGCGGCCGCGCTGCTGGTCGCGGTCGCCGCCGATCGTCTCGACCGGCCCCGCAAAGTCGACGAGGCCTGCGAACAAGCTCTCGCGGCCGCGGCGACCGAACAGCTGACGCGTCCGTTCCTCGACGTGCCTGCGGCCGCCGAACTCCTCACCCGGACCGGCGCACGCTTCGGCCAGTACGCGGCGCTGCTCGACCGCATCCGCGCCTACCGCGGCGCCACCGCGGGCGCCCCGCAGCTCACCGACACCGAACTCGTTGTCCTGCGCCAACTTCCGTCCGGCATGACCGCGGCCAGTATCGCCGCCGACCTCGGCGTCTCGGTGAACACCGTCAAGACCCACCTGCGCGGCATCTACCAGAAGCTCGCCGTGAACGCCCGCGCCGACGCCATCGCCCAGGCCCGCGCGTTCGGTCTGTTCTGACATCGGTGCGGCGGTGAACCCGACGCCGTCGAACCGGACAGCCGCTATCCTGTGGTCCACGTCACTCGGTCTGGTCGCCGATGGCCGAGGTCGCTCAGGAGTTGTGCATGGATGTCGTAGACCCGCAGGAGTTCGTCGCCAAGGTCGCCGCGGGGCTCACCGCGCCCGGCGCACCGTTCGAGATGACGGTCGAACCCGTTCTCGGCGTGCCGATTCCGGTCTTCGCGCGCCGTCGCGCCAACCTTCGTGAACTGCTCGAACATTCCTTGAACTGGGGTGAGCGCGACTATCTCGTCACCGAGGATCGCCGGATCTCCTTCGCCGAGCATGCCGCTGCCGCAGGTGCTCTGGCCGCCGCGTTGGCCGCCAGGTACGGCGTGGGCAAGGGGGACCGGGTCGGCATCCTGGCCGCCAACGGTCCGGACTGGGTGATCGCGTTCTGGGCTGCGCAATGTCTCGGTGCGATCCCGGTCGGTTACAACGCGTGGTGGGCGCCCCCGGAGATCGCCTACGGGCTGAGGCACACCACGCCTACTGTGGTCGTCGCGGACGCGAAAAGGGCTGCGCTGCTAAGTGAAACGGATGTTCCGGTGCTCACCATGGAGGAAGATCTGCCCGCCCTCATCGCCGAATTCGGTGGCGGCGAGATCCCCAGCACGCCGCTCGCCGAAGACGATCCGGCCGTCATCCTCTACACCAGCGGCACCAGCGGAAAGCCGAAGGGCGTGGTCCATTCGCAGCGAAACATAGTGGCGATCAGCGACTATCACCGTTTCACCGACGCCATGCTCGCCGTGTTCATGGGCCAGGAGCCCGGCGACGCACCCAGCGATCGCCGCTACCTCGTCACCGCGCCACTGTTCCACATCGCCAGCCTGCACAACCTCGTCATCCCGCGCCTGCTGACCGGAGCGGCGGCGGTGTTCCCGCACGGCGCCTTCGAAGTCGACCGGGTGCTGAGCCTGGTCGAGCGCGAGAAGGTCACCAACTGGGCCGCGGTACCGACCATGGCGTCGCGGCTACTGGAACACGATGTGGCCCAACATGATCTGTCCTCGCTGACCGCCCTGTCGCTGAACTCCGCGCCGTCCTCGCCCGCGCTGCTCGCCGCCCTGCGCGCGAAGATCCCTGCGCTGCAGTTCTCGCTGACCACCAGCTACGGCCTCACCGAGAGCGGCACCGCGGCCACCGTCGCCACCCCACTCGACCTGGCCGCCGCCGATGCCTCGGTCGGCAGGCCGATCATCGGGGTCGCGGTGGAGATCCGCGATGCCGACGGTCACGTCGTCCCCGATGGCGACGAAGGTGAGATCTGTATCCGCAGCCCGTATGTGATGCTCGGCTACTGGAACGACGAGGCGGCGACCGCGGCGTCGATCGATGAGCAAAGATGGTTGCGCTCCGGTGATTTCGGCACCGTGCGCGACGGCAGATTGACCGTGTCGGGCAGGCGAACCGACCTGATCCTGCGCGGCGGCGAGAATGTGTATCCCACCGAGATCGAGAACGTCCTGGTCGAACACCCGGCCGTGCGCGACTGCGCGGTCTTCGGCGTCGACCACCCCGATCTCGGCCAGGAGGTGGCGGCGATCGTCGTCGCCGAACCCGGCACGGCGGACCCGGCGGAGTTGCGCGTCTTCCTCGCCGACCGCCTCGCCCATTTCAAGGTGCCCGCCCGCTGGCGGATCACTTCCGAAGCGCTGCCACGCAACGCGACCGGTAAAGTCACCAGGCGCGAGCTCGCGATCTAGAGGGGTCAGAAAATGTTCGACAGCATTATCAAGGGTGGCCGTTGGTTCGACGGCACCGGCGCCCCGTCCGCGGTCCGCCACCTCGGCATCATCGACGGCAAGGTGGCCGAGATCTCGGAGACCCCGCTCGACGAAACCGGTTGTGCCAAAGTCGTCGACGCGACCGGCAAATGGGTCATGCCCGGCATGATCGACATCCACACCCACTACGACGTGGAGGTCCTGCTCGACCCGTCGCTGTCGGAGTCGGTGCGCCACGGCGTCACCACCGTGCTGCTCGGTTCGTGCTCGCTGTCGACTGTGCACGTCGACGGTGAGGTCGCCGGTGACCTGTTCGGCCGGGTCGAGGCCATCCCGCGCCAGTACGTGGTCGGCGCGCTGAACGAGGTCAAGACCTGGAGTACCGCGGGCGAATACATGGATGCGCTGGAGCAGTTGCCGCTCGGGCCGAACCTGGCGGGCTTCATCGGTCACTCCGATATCCGGGCCTCGGTCATGGGTCTGGACCGTGCGACCCGTAACGAGGTGAAGCCGTCCAAGGCCGAACTCGCCGAGATCGAGCGCATGCTCGTCGACGCCCTCGATGCCGGCTTCGTCGGAATGTCCTCGCAGCAACTGATGTTCGACAAACTCGACGGTGTCACCTGCCGTTCGCGGACCCTGCCGTCCACCTACGCCAAGAGCAAAGAGCGCCACAGGCTCAACACGATCCTGCGCAAGCGTGGTCGCGCGCTGCAGGGTGGGCCCGACATCGCCAACCCGAAAAGCCTGGTGTCGATGGCAGTTTCGAGCACCGGCGTCGGGCGCAAGCCGCTCAAGGTCAGCCTGCTTTCGGCCGCCGATGTGAAGGCGGTGCCGGGCGCGTCCAAGATGTTCCCCGCCGTCGGCAAGATCATCAACGGACTCAACGGCAACTTCCGCTGGCAGCATCTGCCCGTGCCGTTCGAGGTGTACTCCGACGGCATCTCGCTGCCCGTGTTCGAGGAATTCGGTTCCGGCGCAGCGGCTTTGCACCTGTCCGATCACATCGACGAGCAGCGCCACCTCATGCAGGACGAGGAGTACCGCCGCGCGTTCCGCAAGGACTACGACAACAAGTACGGCCCCCGCGCCTGGCACCGCGACTTCTTCGACGCCGATATCGTCGAATGCCCTGACGACACCGTCATCGGCAAGACCTTCGGCGAGGTAGGTGTCGACCGCGGTGGCCTGCACCCAGTCGACGCGTTCCTCGACCTCGTCGTCGAGCACGGCGACAAATTGCGTTGGCGCACCACCATTTCCAACCACCGCCCCGAGGTGGCCGACATCCTCGCCGCCGACCCGTCGGTCCAGCTCGGCTTCTCCGACGCGGGCGCACACCTGCGCAACATGGCCTTCTACAACTTCGGCCTGCGCCTGCTCCGCCGTGTCAACGACGCCGCCGCCAACGAAAAGTCGTTCATGACAGTCGAACACGCGATCCACCGCCTCACCGGCGAACTCGCCGACTGGTACGGCCTCGACACCGGCCACCTACGCGTCGGCGACCGCGCCGACGCCGTCGTCATCGACCCCGCCCACCTCGACGACACCCTCGACGCCTACGCCGAGTCCCCCCTCGCCGTCTTCGGCAACCTCGCACGCATGGTCAACCGCAACGACGAAACCGTCACCGCGGTCTTCGTCAACGGGCGCTATGTCTTCGGCGAAGGTGAAGCCGATCCGGCACTGGGTACCGAACGCGTGGGAGCCTTCCTGCGCGCCGAGTAGGCCGATTGCACCCGGCCGCGCCGTCGGGAGCCCGTGAATCGGGCCCCGGGTGCGCGGTCGGGTTTCGGGGCCGACACGCAGCCCGTGCGCGCTCACCCCGCGCCGGTCTGCAACCCTCACTCGAGACCGGGCGACTCTCGTCACGCCGCCCGCCCATCAGCGAGAGGACTCGACATGTCGGACGCCAAGAAGATCACCTGGGGCAAACCTCGCCACCCCACTGATGCCGACCGCGCCGCCCTGCGCGACGACCTGCTCACCAGGGCGCGCGCCGTGCGGGCCAACGGCTGGGCCGACTACCGCACCGAGTGGCCGGCAGGCCAGGTCGCCGTAGTCGCCTACGTGCTGGGCGACGCCGAAGTGCTGGCCGAGTTCGACGAGAGCGAGGGCACGGTCCTGAGCCGCTACGCCGCCGACCTGTTCGGATTCATCAAGGGCCGCAAAGATATCGAGGCCGGGCTCGTCGGTACCCAGGCGTGGTTCGACACTGTTCGCAAGGCGCTGGGCAACCCATCCGAGTGAGAGGGCGGATTCGTCCGGCTCGCGTCCCACGGCCATCCGTGCGCGACCGTGGGAGCCGGGCTGTCAGGCAGTGCCGCCGCCGCTCAGTGCGAGGATGCGGTCGCGCAGGGTAGACGCGCCCGGACCAGCGAGGTCATCGCAATAGGCCTCCCGCCCCGCCATCGCCATGGTCAGCGCGAGTGTCGTGCCACTGACCAGCGGCCCGGTTCCGGAGACGAACGGCCCGTCGGTCGCTTCGAGGCGGAGGCCGTTGATGAGGGTTTTGCCGGGGACGGTGAAGTCGCGGCTCGCGAAGAACTCGGCGACGGCGGTGGTGGCTTCGATCGACGGTGTGTAACTCAGGCCGAGTGGGCGGCGGATGTCCTGTGCGTGGACGATCACCTCGCCGAGCCAGGCCACGGTGGGACCGGGCGCTGAGGTCGTGCTGGGGATGATGGCCCGGAACAGCGCGAGCGTCTCGGTCGGCGTGGTCCCGAGATGCTCGGCTTTGCGCCGTTCGTTGTGCTTGTCGAAGTCGAAGCGGGCGCCGAGCACGCTGGTCACCCAGCGCACCCGGCCGACGCTCGCCGCCGCCGTGAGATGAGCGAGCACATCCTCGACGGTCCAGGATTCGCACAGCGACTGCCGACTCCACCCCTCGGCTTCCAGGACGGCGAGATCATCGGCGAGCGCGGCGCGTTCGGCATGCGCCATCGCCCACAACGTCGCACGGTCCGGACTTACAAGCTGATCCTTCACGAGAACCTCGATTCGGGCACCACCCGGCCACCGGAACGCGACGGTGCCGCCTCCACGCTCCGCAATGAAGACGAGTCGGCCGCCGCGAATTCATCGGTAGCCAGCCGCACCCACCTGGACGGCCGATGGTTTTTCCTTCTCGGGCGATGCCGCCACCATGGCCTGGTGATCAACTGTCCAGGTGGGTGCGGAGTACGCATTCCGTCCGTGAGTAGATGGTCGGGACGCCGACGAGATAGGCGGGCCGTCGAAACGGGCGAGCGGGCAGTGGCGCTACCACTTGTCCGGTGTGACCGGGGCGTCCCAGGCTTTGGCGAAGCGGGTCTTGTCCTTGGTGTCCACTTCCTTGCGGCGGTAGACGATGTAGGGGCGGGTGAGGTAGCCGATGGGGGCGCTGAACATGTGGACAAGGCGGGTGTAGGGCCAGGCGAAGACCAGGGCGAGGACGACGAGGCCGTGGAGTTGGAAGGTCCAGGGGACCCCGACCATCAGGCCGGGTTCGGGGTTGATGGAGAAGAGGCTGCGGAACCAGGGGGAGACCGTGGTGCGGTAGTTGTAGGTGCCCCACAGGAGGTTCGAGCCCCAGGTGTTGAGCAGGCCCGTGACCAGGGCCAGAGTGAGCAGCGTGTACATCATGATGTCGTTGCGGCTGGTGTTCTTGCGCACGGCGGGGATGACGATGCGGCGGTAGCACAGGATCGCCACGCCCGCGACGACCATCAGCCCGGCGATCGAGCCCGCGCCGACCGCGACGAGGTGGTAGGCGTGCTCGGAGATACCGATTGCGGCAGTCCAGGATTCGGGGATCAGCAGACCCATCACGTGACCGCCGAACACTCCGAGCATGCCGAAGTGGAACAGTGGGCTGCCCAGTTGCAGCAGCTTGGACTCGTAGATCTGTGAGGACCGGGTGGTCCAGCCGAACTGGTCGAAGCGGTAGCGCCAGACATGGCCCAGCACAAAGGAAGTCGCCGCGATGTAGGGCAGGATCAGCCACAGGCCTTCGGGCAGGGGGATGGTTGCGTTCATCTGCGGCCTTCTGTTGCTTCGAAGAGGGCGGGGTCCATGGCGTACGGCTCGAGGCCGACTTCTTCCTCGGGCGGACCCTGGGCGGCGAGTTCGGCGATGCGACGGCGATCGGCGGTGGTCACCGGCGGCAGCGTGGTGAGCACCGCGGCCAGCACGCCGCTGTAGGGAGAGTTGTTGTCGCCCAGCGACAGTCGCAGCAGCTCCATCACTGGAACGTGCTCGCCGAGCAGGCGTTCGCCGCCGATCGGGTCGATGGTGGCGGCGAATTCCAGCAGGACCGGGAGGTGGTCGGGCAGTTCCTCGTCGCCGAGTTCGACGCCGGCCTGGCGGTAGGCGTGCTTGAACCGCAGTAGCGCCATGCCGCGTTTGCGGGTGTCGCCGAAGGCGTAGAACGTGAGGTGCAGACTGGCGCGGCGGCGCATGTCGAAGGTTTCGACGTAGCTCTGCGCCACCTCGATCGCAGGCTTGTCGCGCAGGTAGGCGAGGATCTCGGCGAAATGCGCCTGCACTTCTTCGGGCAATTGTGCTGCGGCGTCGGACAATTGGCCGAGCATGGCCAGGGTCTGCTCGCCGGGGTAGTCGAGCAGCAACGCCGCCAGCCGCCACACGACCAGGCGATCGTGCTCGGGCATCGCCGTAACCGGTTGGGGCCGTTTACGAATGGAGAGCAGGCTCATGGTGCGACACCGCTCACGGGTGTGTCGGTAACGGCAGCGCCGTTGCTGCCGTTGCCGTTACCGGCGCCGTTGCCGGTCTTCTCGCCGTTCGCGCTCGGCAAGAGTCCACTGGTGCTTCGCCCGTCCCAGTTGAGCAGGTTGATCCGGCCCGACTTCTCCTCGGGCGCAGCCTGATTCACATCCGAAAGCGAGAACTTCTCGACGACCTGATCGAACGCGGTCATGCCGGGCCCGCCGTCGGTATCGAGACTGCACCCGGTGGCCAGCGAATCCAGTTCGTGCGCTTTGGAAGTCGCGCCCATCGGGATCACGTAGCGGTGCTCGTACTTGGCGATGGCGAGCAGCCGGTACATCGCCTCGATCTCTTCGGGCTCGAGCCCGATCGACGGCGCGATGTGCGGCTCCGGCTCCTCACCCAGGTTGACCGAGCGCATGAACGAGCGCATCCCGGCCAGCCGCTGCAGCGACGAGCGCACCGGCCCGATCTCACCCGCCGTGAACAGCTCGGCCAGATATTCCAATGGAATACGTAGCGCGTCGATGGCGCCGAACAGGTTGCGCACGTCCTCGCCGTCATGACCGGTCTCGGTCAGTACATCCACCACCGGCGACAGCGGCGGCACGTACCAAACCATCGGCATCGTGCGGTATTCCGGGTGCAGCGGCAGCGCCAACTGGTAGTCGACGATCAGCTTGTAGACCGGTGAATCCTGGGCGGCCTGAATCCAATCCGACGAGATGCCCGCCTTCTCGGCCTCGGCGATCACTCGCTCGTCGTGCGGGTTGAGGAACACGCCGAGCTGCGAGGTGTAGAGGTCCTGCGGGTCGGTGACCTGGGCGGCTTCCTGCACCGCGTCGGCGTCGTAGAGCATCACGCCGATGTAGCGCAGACGCCCGACGCAGGTCTCCGAGCACACGGTCGGGATGCCGACCTCCACGCGCGGGTAGCAGAAAGTGCATTTCTCCGCCTTGCCCGTCTTGTGGTTGAAGTAGATCTTCTTGTACGGGCAGCCGGTGATGCACTGGCGCCAACCACGGCATTTGTCCTGGTCGACGAGCACGATGCCGTCTTCCTCGCGCTTGTAGATCGCGCCGGAGGGGCACGACGCGGCGCACGAGGGGTTCAGGCAGTGCTCGCAGATGCGCGGCAGGTAGAACATGAAGGTCTCTTCGAACTCCAGTTTCACCTTGGTCTCGAGCTTGCCGAGGATCGGGTCCTTGCCGACCTGCTCGGGGCCGGAACCCAGGTCGTCGTCCCAGTTCGCGCCCCAGGTGACCTTGGTGTCCTCACCGGTGATGAGCGACTTGGGTCGCGCGACAGGGGTGGTGTCCATGGGCGGCGACGACAGCAGGTTGTCGTAGTCGTAGCTCCACGGCTCGTAGTAGTCGTCGACCGTGGGCAGGTCGGGGTTGGCGAAGATGTTCATCAGGCGCTTGAACCGCGAGCCCGACTTGAGGGTCAGCTTGCCGCGCTTGTTGAGCGTCCAGCCACCCTTCCACTTCTCCTGGTCCTCGTACTGGCGTGGATACCCTTGTCCCGGACGGGTTTCCACGTTGTTGAACCAGACGTACTCGGTGCCACCGCGGTTGGTCCAGGCCTGCTTGCAGGTGACCGAGCAGGTGTGGCAGCCGATGCACTTGTCCAGGTTCATGACCATCGCAAGTTGAGCCATTACGCGCATGGTTAGTACTCCACGTTCTGGTTGCGGCGGCGAATGGTGGTGACCTCGTCACGCTGGTTACCGGTCGGGCCGTGGTAGTTGAGGGCGAAGGACTGCTGGGCGTAGCCGCCGATCAGGTGCGAGGGCTTGATCAGCACCCGGGTGAGCGCGTTGTGGATACCGCCGCGCTTGCCCTTGGCTTCGGGGGTGGTGTCCTCGGCGCCTTCGATGCGCGGCACGTCGACCGCGCGGTCCTGGGCGTGGTACATGAAGACCGTGCCCTCGGGCATGCGGTGCGAGACGATGGCACGGGCCACGACGACACCGTTGCGGTTGATCGCTTCGATCCAATCGTTGTCCGCCACACCGATCTTCTTCGCGTCGACATCGGACATCCAGATCGTCTGACCGCCGCGCGAGAGCGTGAGCATGTGCAGGTTGTCCTGGTAGGCCGAGTGGATCGACCACTTGGAGTGCGGGGTCAGGTAGCGCACGGTGAGCCCGTTGCCGCTCACATTGCCGATGCTCGGTTCCGCGAACAGCGCCGACATGTCGAGGGGCGGACGGAAGATCGGCAACTGCTCGCCGAGTTCGATCATCCAGTCGTGGTCGAGGTAGAAGTGCTGGCGACCGGTGAGGGTGTGCCAGGGCTTGAGCCGCTCGACATTGATGGTGAACGGCGAGTACCGTCGACCACCGGATTCCGAGCCCGACCATTCCGCCGAGGTGATCACCGGGACCGGTCGGGCCTGGGTGTCGGCGAACGTGATCCGTTTGCCTTCAGCCTCTTTCGCGAGGTCGACCAGCTCGGTGCCCGTGCGCCGTTCCAGCGCCTCGAACCCCTCGACCGCGAGACGGCCGTTGGTGGTGCCCGACAGCGACAGGATGGCCTCGGCGGCGTGGGTGTCCTTGGCCAGCGACGGCCGACCCGCGGCGATACCGGAGACGATGGTGCCGTTCTGGCCGGCCAGGTACTCGACCTCGGCCTCGGGGAAGGTGGTCACGCCCTTGGTCGTCAGACCGAGCTTCTCGACCAGCGGCCCGAGCGCGGCCAGCTTCTCCGCGATCTTGGTGTAGTCGCGTTCGATCTCCACGATCTTGGGCATGGTCTTGCCCGGAATCGGTTCGCACTCACCGGCTTTCCAGTCCAGGACCTTGCCGCCTGCCTGGGCCAAGGCATCAGGGGAGTCGTGCTGCAACGGCACTGCGACGATGTCTTTGCGTGTGCCCAAGTGCTTTTCGGCCAACCAGGAGAAGCCGCGCGCGATCCGGTGGAACGCCTCGAAGTCGGTCTTGGCTTCCCACGGCGGGGAGATGGCGGGGGAGAAGGCGTGCACGAACGGATGCATGTCGGTGGAGGACAGGTCGTGCTTCTCGTACCAGGTGGCGGCGGGGAGCACGATGTCGGCGAACAGCGTGGTGCTGGTCATCCGGAAGTCCAGTGCGAGAAGCAGATCCAGCTTGCCCTCGGCGCCTTCCTCACGCCATTCCAGTTCCTGCGGGCGCACGCCGGTTGCGTCGGTGGTCTGCAGGTTGGAGCCGCAGCCCAGTAGGTGCTTCTGGAAGTACTCGTTGCCCTTGCCCGAGGAACCGAGCAGGTTCGCGCGCCAGACAGTGAGTACGCGCGGGAAGTTCTCGGGGGCGTCGGGGTCTTCGCAGGCGAACCGCAGGCCACCGGACTTCAAACCGTCGACGACGTGCTCGGCTGGGGTCTTTCCGGCTTCGGCGGCCTCGTCGGCGAGGTCGAGGGGGTTGCGGTTGAACGTCGGGTAGCTCGGCATCCAGCCCAGTCGGCTGGCCAGGGCGATGTTGTCGGCGGCGGTGCGCCCGGCGAACTTGCCCTTACCGAGGGGCGACGCGAACGAGTCCGAGGTGAAGGGGTCGTAGCGCCACTGGTCGTTGGTGAGGTACCAGAACACGGTGCCCTGCATCTGACGCGGCGGCCGCTGCCAATCCGAAGCGGAAGCCAGTGTGGCCCAACCGGTTACAGGACGGCACTTCTCCTGCCCGACGTAGTGGGCCCAGCCGCCGCCGTTCTTGCCCTGGCAGCCGGTGAGCAGCGTGAGGGTGAAGAAGGCGCGGTAGATCTGATCGGAGTGGAACCAGTGGTTGGTGCCCGCGCCCATCAGGATCATCGAGCGGCCGCCGGAACGTTCCGCATTGTCGGCGAATTCGCGTCCGATGCGCGCGGCCTGTACGGCGGGAACGCCGGTGATGGCCTCCTGCCAGGCCGGGGTGTACGGCGACTCGGCGTCGTCGTAACCCTTTGCCCACTCGCCCGGAAGACCGTCGCGGCCGACGCCGTACTGCGCGAGCAGCAGATCGAAGACCGTAGTAACCCGCTTGCCCGCAACAGTTTTCGTCGGCACGCCACGAATGATCGACCCGGCGACATCGGTGTCGAAGCGGGGCAGCGCGATGGTGGCGGGCGCCTCGTCGGTATGACCGAGCAGCGTGAGCAGCGGGTCGACACCCTCGAGGTCGAGGTTCCACTTGCCCGCGTCGGCCTCGTTGAAGCGGTGACCCAGAGAGCCGTTGGGCACCACCGCATTACCGTCCTGATCGAGCAGAACAGGCTTGTGCTCGGCGTTTTCGTCGGTGTGGCCCAGATCGGCCGCGGTGAGGAACTTGCCGGGCAGGGCGCCGTCCTGATCCGCCGCCTCGTCGAGGCAGATCAGGTACGGCAGGTCGGTGAAAGACTTGATGTAGTCGGTGAACATCGGAGTCTGCTTCTCGATGAAGAACTCCTTGAGCACCACGTGCCCCATCGACATCGCCAGTGCCGCATCGGTTCCCGGCCGCGCGGCCACCCACTCGTCGGCGAACTTGGTGTTGTCGGCGTAGTCGGGGGAGACCACCACGACCTTCTGGCCGCGGTAGCGCGCCTCGGTCATGTAGTGCGCGTCGGGGGTTCGGGTCACCGGGACATTCGAGCCCCACATGATGAGGTAACCGGCATCGAACCAGTCGGCCGATTCCGGCACGTCGGTCTGGTCGCCGAACACCTGCGGCGAGGCCACCGGCAGGTCGGCGTACCAGTCGTAGAACGAGAGCATGTAGCCGCCGATCAGCGACACGAAGCGCGCGCCGGTGGCATGGCTGACCATCGACATCGCGGGGATCGGCGAGAACCCGGCCACGCGGTCGGGCCCGTACTGCTTGATCGTGTAAACATGTGCGGCAGCGGCGATTTCGGCGGCTTCCCACCATTCGGCGCGGACGAACCCGCCCTTGCCGCGCGCCATCTTGTAGGCCTTGGCCTTGACCGGATCCTCGACGATGGACCCCCACGCCAGCACCGGATCCTTGAGCTCGGCCTTGGCCTTGCGGTACAGATCCAGCAGCGTGCCACGCACATACGGGTAGCGCACGCGGGCGGGCGAGTAGGTGTACCAGGAGAAGGAGGCGCCACGCGGGCAGCCGCGCGGCTCGTACTCGGGCTTGTCCGAACCCACCGACGGGTAGTCGGTCTGCTGCGACTCCCAGGTGATCACGCCGTCCTTGACGTAGATCTTCCATGAGCACGAACCGGTGCAGTTCACGCCGTGGGTCGAGCGAACCACCTTGTCGTGTGACCAGCGGTCGCGGTAGAACTCGTCGGCATCCCGACCACCGACCTTGTAGACCGACCGGTTGTCGGGCGAGACCTCGCCCCGCTGGAAATACTTACCGAGGTTCAGCAATGTGTCGCCGAAATCGGGCGACGGACCTTGCGTGCGCGAATTAACCACGACGCCCCCTTCGAGTGCGTGAAATCGGGCTGTTGGGGAAAACTGTAAGGAGGCGGGCTCTTTCGGCAAAACGAACTTTTCACATCCGGATTCGGGCCGCGGTGAGCTGTGAGGTCGGCGAAATGTTGTGGTCACGGGCGAGGTGCGCGCGGACCCTCGCGATCGGGGGCCCACCAGGGGTGAATGGGTCGCGAGCTGGCCGAATGGGGCGACCGGGGGGTGCGTCGGAACGTCGGCGGTGATACTTCGGAAACGACTGGTTCTCCCGCGGTTTACATTTGTTTACACACCTGGTTTCCCGGCCGAACAGCCGGAATGTGACGCCACGCACAACGGCGCTGGGTACTGTTGCAGTCGGTGCGGTGCGCGGGGTCGGCTGCGCGTTCACCCGGGTGGACGAGAGGTTGGCCGGGTCGATGCCCCGGTCTCCTGTGCTGCCACGGACGGCAGGTAGGCGGGGCGGAATGGGATGGGGCGGCCGCGGCCGGTGGCATCAAAGAATGAAATTCGAGATCTGTCGATATCGGTTCGTATCAGTGCCTTTCGTGACCGAACGCACGTTTGCCGAAAGGTAGCCATCTGAATGGCGAGGCGCCAGTATAAAGAAACGGCATCTTTTCCGTTCGGTTGTTGGATCGTGGTTGAAGCGTCATCCAGGATGAGCCCATGCAGACAGGGAGGGTTGGGGTGCTACCGAAAACTTCGTCCGACGGGCCTGACGGCCCGCCGCGACCGCCGACACTGGGCGGTTTGCTTCGGCGACTACGTGACGATCGGCGGATTTCCCGAGAGAAGTTGGCCTTTGCGGCCGGGGTGAGTTCGAGTTACATCACGCACTTGGAGAGCGGGGACCGTGAGCGGCCGACGCGTGCGGTGATCGACGCACTGGTCCGTTATCTCGACCGTATTGCACCGGTCACCGACATCGAACGCAGGCATCTGTTCGACCTGGCGGGTTTACCGCCGGTCGACAATCCGACGGTCGAGGACCTGCGCGCCGAAATCAGCGCCGAGATGCGCCGCACACTGGCGCTGCAGGAGCCCGACCTCGCGGCCTATGTGGACACACGCTGGAATGTGCTCGCCGGCAACGAATCCTACGATCGCGCGTTTCCCGGCCTGGTCGACGATGTCAATATCCTGCGCTGGTTCTTCGGCAACCCGCTCTCACGGAAAGTGATGGTGGAGTGGGAGAAGGAGTCCACGCTCACCGTGCACTGGTTGCGCGGGCTCATCGGCCAGCAGGGCGGCGGACAGTGGGCCGCCGAGTTGCTCGACGAACTGGCGCACTATCGCGACTTCCGCCGCATCTGGGACGACGGCGACACCGCCTACGGTCGCGAGCACCCCGCCATGCGGCTGTGCGACCTGCACACCGGCGAACATTTCACCGTCGACGTGCAGCTGTTCCGGCTCGACTCCGTCGCCTATCCCGGCCGCATCCAGTACTACCTGGGGGTTCGCGGCCCTGGCCGCTAGATCCCGGCCGCTGCCGTCGGCTCCACGGTGTAGCTGGTGCCGGCCGTGACCACTGCGGCCAGCGCCGTAGCGACCTGCACGGGATGGGTCAGCGCGCAGCCGTGGCCCGCACCCGCCACCGTGTGCACACCGCTCGCGCCCGCCAGTGCGTGCGCCAGTCGCGCGCTCTTGTCCGCGGTGCTGGTGTGGTCGTGTTCGCCGCGCAGGACCAGTGCAGGCACGCTGATCTCGCCGAGTCGTCCGAGCACACTGTCGCGGCCGATCAGGCAATCGGCGGCCGGTCGGATCGCGGTGCGGTCGGCGGCGAGCCAGCGGGTGATCCAGCTCTGCCAGATCTGCGGATCGGTGCCGCCGATCAGTCGCGGCGCGAGGTCTTGCGCAAGGGCGTGCAAGTCGGCGGTGCCGCACCATTCGTCGAAGAAATTCTCGTAATAGGTTTCCTCGGCCCTGGTGCATGCGTCGGCCTCGGTATCGAGCAGTGCCAATCCGGTGACACGTTCGGGGGCGAGCAAAGCCATTCGCAGCGCCGCGTAACCACCCTGGCTCACGCCGCCGACGACAGCGTGCTCGATGCCGAGCGCGTCGAGTACCCGCAGGCCGTCGGTGGCCAGATCCCAGTAGTCGAAGCGGGGGTCCGCGCCGTACCCGGTGCGGCCGTGTCCGCGGGCATCCCAGGTGACGACATTGATATCGGTGTGTGCCAGGACATTCCGGACCGGATCGAACATGGATGTGTCCATGAGAAATCCGTGGGCGAGTAACAGTGTCGGGCCGTGGCGGGCATCGGTGCGGAAATGGACGTTCACGGAATCGGAGTGCACGAAGGGCATGGTCGAAACATACAAGCGAATCAGTCGATTTCGATGGTTGCGGGCTGAATGCGGTACCGACTGTTGGGTGTACCGACGGTTCTGTGAATTCACTGGCGAGTGTTTGTCCCTTACCGGGCGCACAATGTTCGCGCTCCCGGTGGACATGTCTGTTCGTGACCGTTTGGATAGAAGACGTAGCAAAATTCGGCTCGAGTCGGAAACGTGGGGGTTTTGATGAAAGTGACCGAGCAGGGGTCCGATACCCAGATTTGTCTGGCCGCCGCCGGCGACAGCGTGTCTGCCACCTTCGCGGTCTGCGACGCGGAAGGCAGGGCGATTTGGTACGGCCCGTTCATCGACGCCGACGCGGACCATCCGCGCGGTGACCAGCTCGCCGCTGTGATGGGTGCCGCGAACCGCGCGATCTGGCTCGCAGGACGGGCTCGCGAGGACACCGGGGCACAGAATGTGACCTTGCGGCTGTCGGTCAGCGAGTCCGGGCTCGACGCCGTCACGCTGGCTTGCGCTGCGTCGATGGCAGGTCTTGCCCTCGACCTTGTTGTCACCGAAGACAATCCGGCCCTTGACTGGTGCCAGGCGTTCGGCAGGCTCGACCCGACGTCGGGACTGTTGACCGATCTCGTGGATCCACAGGTGCAGCCGGCGCTTCGTTCGATCACAGGCGGCCTCGGCCGGGAGTCCGAATCACAGGAAAGGCTCGTCATGCACGAACTGGCACTCGATCCCTCGATGGAACTGCGCTCGGCGCTGGAAAGTCTGTTGTTGCACGATGCCGTCGGGATGACCGCGACGATGCGCCACGCGGTCACGGCCGTCGTCCACCTGACCGTGGACACACCGCACGGACCGCCTGCGGACGCGGAGGAATTCCTCGGTCGATTCGATGCCTCGTGGTTGGTGGCGTCATGGCTGGGGCACGACACCGAGTTGTCGCTGATCGCCACGCTGTGCGCGGGCGACATTCCGGCGCTGTCGTGGTGCGAGCTGATGTTCACCACGACCTTGGCGCCGTGGTCGACCAGCCCGGTCGCAGTGCACGCCCGGCGGGTATTTCGCGAGAGTGCGGGCTCGGTGGAATTGCGGACCGTCGGGCGCTGAGTCGCCGGGAACAATAGTTTCGCTAACAAGAACGTAACCGGTTCAGTTACTCGCCCGTTACTGGACGTGCGATCATGTCTCCCGACCGCGACATCGTTAGGGAGCATAATCAAGTGTCCGAGTTCTTGGCCACGATCAACGAGTACATCTGGAGTGACTCGCTGATCTACCTGTGTCTGGCCGCAGGTTTGTACTTCTCGATCCGGACCAGGTTCGTGCAGATCCGGGAGATCCCGGAGATGATCCGACTGCTGGTGAAGGGCGAGAAATCCGCATCGGGTGTCTCCTCGTTCCAGGCGCTGGCGATGTCGCTGTCCGGGCGCATCGGAACCGGCAATATCGCCGGCGTCGCGACCGCGATCGCCTTCGGTGGCCCCGGCGCGCTGTTCTGGATGTGGGTCGTCGCGTTCCTCGGCGCCTCCACCTCCTACGTCGAGTGCACCCTCGGCCAGATCTACAAGACCCGCGACAAGCTCACCGGTGAGTACCGCGGCGGCCCCGCGTACTACTTCAGCACAGCGATGGCCCACACCAAGGCCGCACCACTGTTCAAGGTGTACGGCGTGCTCTTCGCCGCGGTGACCGTGCTGGCCTGTGGCCTGCTGATGCCGAGCGTGCAGGCCAACTCGATGACCGCGGCCATGCATCAGGCGTGGGGCATCTCGGAGTGGGCGCTGGCGGTCGGCACGGTGATCGTGCTCGCGTTCGTGATCATCGGCGGCGTCAAGCGCATCGCCGCGTTCGCGACGGTGGTCGTGCCGTTCATGGCGATCGGCTACATCCTGATCTCGCTGATCATCGTCTTCGTCAACGCCGACCAGATCCCCGAGATCCTGTCGCTGATCTTCCGCAGCGCGCTCGGCCTCGACTCCGCGTTCGGCGCGATCGTCGGCTCCGCGGTGATGTGGGGCGTCAAGCGCGGCGTCTACTCCAACGAGGCAGGCCAGGGCACCGGCCCGCACTCGGCCGCCGCCGCTGAGGTCTCCCACCCGGCCAAGCAGGGTCTCGTGCAGGCGTTCGCCGTGTACATCGACACCCTGTTCGTCTGCACCGCGACCGGCTTCCTGATCCTGTCGACCGGCGCCTACCGCGTCTTCGAAGGTGAGTCGGCCGACGGCGCCGTCCTGCACGACGACGGCGCATTGCCATCGGACATCGCCGTTGGCCCCGCTTACGCGCAGACCGCGGTTGACACCCTCTGGGGTGGTTTCGGCTCCACGTTCGTCGCGATCTCGCTGGCGTTCTTCTGCCTGACCACGATCATCGCCTACTACTACATGGCGGATACGAACGTTCGGTTCCTGCTCGGTGACAAGGCCGCCACGCCGGTTCCGTTCCTCCGCGGCACCATCGGCAGCAACACCACGCTGGTCCTGCAGGCGCTGATCCTGGTGTCGGTCGCGGCAGGCGCGGTGTCGACTGCGACCGACGCGTGGGCGCTGGGCGACATCGGTGTCGGGCTGATGGCCTGGCTCAACATCGTCGGCATCCTGATCATCCAGCAGCCGGCGTTCAAGGCGTTGCGTGATTTCGAGCGGCAGAAGAAGGCGGGCAAGGACCCGGTCTTCGACCCGAAGGAGCTCGATATCCCCAACGCCACGTTCTGGGAGACCTACGAGCCCGATCGTGACAAGGTGTCCGTCAGCTCCTGATCGTTCATTCGTCGAGGTCCCGGTCCGGTCGGATCGGGACCTCGACGTTTCTATGGATCTACTTCGGTGAACGAGCTCACCCAGCGGTGGGGCGGGCGTGGGGGATGGGGTTCGCCGGGGCGGTGGACACCGATCGCCTGCCAGCCCGCGGCTGTCGCGGCGTCGAGTTCGTCGGGGTGGTCGGAGAGGAACAGGATTTGTTCCGGTGCGGTGGCGATGCGGTCGGCGATGACGTCGTAGGACTCGGTGTCGCGTTTGGGGCCCGCGGTGACCAGGTCGAAGTGGTCGGTGATGAGGGGCGAGAGGTTGCCGGGGGTGGCGTAGGTGAACCAATCTCGTTGGTTGCGTTCGGATCCCGAGGAATAGATGTAGAGGTGAAAGCCTGCGGCATGCCAGGCATTCATGGCGGGGACCACGTCGTCGAAGAAGCGGCCGTGGAGTTCGCCCGCGCGGAAACCCTGGGCACAGATCGCGCCCTGAGCCGCCTTGAGGGGTTCGGCCTTCACATCGGAATGTAGCCAGCCCGTGAGGATTTCAGCGATCCTGGGCGTCTCGGCGGTCGGCTCACCGGCCAGTTCGCGGGTTGTTGCGATCACGGATTCCGCTGCACCGGAGGCATTGTCGGCCAACCACTGTGGCAGGTGTTTTTCGGTGTAGCCGTAGAGATCGGTGCGGACCGAGTCGGTGGGGCTGGTGGTGCCCTCGATGTCGAGGACGATCGCGCGGGTCATGCGAGCAGTTCGTCGAGGGTGGGGAAACCGGCGCTGATCTTGTCGCCGGTGAAGTCGCCGACCCAGCCGTCGGCCTCCTCGAAGAAGCGGATGGCGATGAAGTCGGGGGTGGCGCCCATGTCGAACCAGTGCAGGGTGCCCGCGGGGACCGAGAGCAGATCGCCCGCTTCGCAGACGGTGGCGAGGACGGCGTCGTCGACGTGCAGGTAGAAGCAGCCGCGACCGGCCGCGAAGAAGCGGACCTCGTCCTCGGCGTGGCGGTGCTCATCGAGGAACTTCGCGCGGGCGCCTGCGGCGATGGTGGGCCACTCCGGGTTGTCGGCGTCGGGGTGGATGCGCGCGACATCGATGTGCTCGTAGCGGCCCGAGGCGTTGAGTTCGGCGATCTGCGGGCCGTAGTGGGCGAGCAGGGTGTCGGAGTCGGTGGTGGTCGCGTCGGCCAGGGTGTCCCAGTGGGAGTAGGCGATGCCGTGTTTCGCCAGCTCGGCGCCGATCTCGGTGGGGTCGGTGGTGCGCACGCGCACGTCGGCGGCGTTGTCCGCGGCCATCACTTGCAGCAGGGTCATGTCGGTCCGATCTCGAGAGACGTGGCGTCGGTACGACCGGTGCGGGCGATCAACTCGCACAGGGCTTCCAGGCATTCGGCACGGTCACGCGCCTGGGCCAGAGTGTCACCCCAGGTGGTGATGCCGTGGCCGGTAATGAACAGAATCGGTGGGGCATCAGGGTTTTCGCGCAGGTAGGTCTCGATGTCGGTGCCGATGCGCCGGACCTCCGGCCAGTTCGGGAACACCGGGACCGCCACCGTCGACGGGTCGGGCAGGCCGAAGCCTTTCAGCAGCTCGAAACCGGTGATGGGCAATGTAACTACATGACCCCCGGGCTGTGCGGCGTTCGTGGTCGGGGCGCTGCTGGGCAATGTAACTACATGACCCCCGGGCTGTGCGGCGTTCGTGGTCGGGGCGCTGCTGGGCAATGTAGATACATGATCCCCGGGCTGTGCGGCGTTCGTGGTCGGGGCGCTGCTGGGCAATGTGGTGACGGCATCGCCGGGTTGCGCGGCGGTGGTGGCCAGGGCGGTGGCGAAGGGGGAGTGCACGTGGACGACGGCGCGGGCGGGTCGTGTGCGGTAGACGGCGGTGTGAATGCTGGTCTCCGCGGACGGTTTCCGGCTCTGGCCCGGTCGCGCGACGGTGTCGGCGATCGCGACGAGGACCGTATCGTGTTCGCTCAGTTCGCCTTTGGACAAACCGCTGGCGGTGATCAGCGCATCGTCGTCCTGCGCGGGTTCGGTCGACGCGATCCGCACCGAGATATTGCCCGCCGTGCCCGGCATCCACCCCCGCTCATAGAGCTGGCGTGCGGTCGCGGCGATAGCCAGACCTTGTTCGGCACGATCCTGAGCGAGGGGCCCGGGAGTATTTTCGGTGTACGCGGTGTCGGAATTCGCCCTGCCCTGCGCATTGAAAGCATCCGAATTGCGGTAGACCACACCGTTTTCCGTGACGACTGCGGTGACCAGATCGGTGGGAGTCACGTCGAAGGCCGGGTTGAACACCGCGGTGCCGAGAGGAGCGGTATCGACTCCGCCGAATCCGGTGACCTCGACGCCGGCCCGCTGTTCGACCACGATCTCGGCGCCGGACGCCATCGTGGTGTCGCGGGTCGATTCCGGGGCGACCACGACGAACGGGATGCCGTGGTGGCGGGCGGCCAGTGCGAGAGCGAAGGTGCCGATCTTGTTGGCGACGTCGCCGTTGGCGGTGATCCGGTCCGCGCCGACCAGAACCGCGTCCACCTGACCGGTCGCCATCGCCCAGGCGGCGGCGGAATCGATGGTGAGCCGGTGCGGGATGCCTGCCTCGGCCAGTTCCCATGCGGTGAGTCGGGCGCCCTGCAACAGCGGGCGGGTCTCGTCGACCAGCACGTCCGCGACGGCACCGCGATCGTGCAGTACCCGGATCGCGCCGATCGCGGTGCCGACCGCGCTGGTGGCGAGGCGGCCGGTGTTGCAATGGGTGAGCAGGCGCAGCGGGCGGTCGCCGCACAGCCGTTGCACCAGGTCGGCGGCGTGGGTGGCGGCGGCGAGGTTGACTCGGCCGTCCTCGGCGAGCATGTCCAGGGTCTCGGCCAGCACCGCGTCGGCACCCTCGGCGATCCGGCCACGAACCCGATCGACCGCCCACGCCAGGTTGACCGCCGTCGGCCGTGCCGCGGCGATCCGATCAGCCTCCGCCTGCACTGCGGCCACATCGACCACGCCACCAGTTCCGCCCGCACTGTCGAGCTGGTCGGCGACGATGCCGCCGCTGACTCCGAGCGTGTGTGCCCTGGTCGCGATGACCACGCCGAACGCACCCGCGATCCCGATGGCCGGGGCGCCGCGGATGGCGAGGCTGGTGATCGCGTCGATGATCTCTTCGACGGAGCGCAGCCGCAGTTCCCGCACCTCGTGCGGCAGTCCGCGCTGGTCGATGGTGACGAGCGCACCGTCGTCCCAGGTCAGGGAACTGTCGTCCATCGGGGTGGGTCCTGTCTGCGTGGTAGATCCGGCCGGTAAACGGTATCCGACCTGGTCGTGGCGCCGTGCCGGGGGCTGTGCTGAGCACACACTGTTCGCGAGACGAGACGATGTGCGCGAGTTGCGTGACAACCGGCGTAATCGCGCAATTCGCGTGTTTTCAATCAGTTTTCTGACCGAAAGTCGTGCGTTTGCGTGATTACGCCGGTCGATGGCGGCCACCTCGTCGTCCGTTACTCCGCCGCGTACTCGGCCTCCCGTTCCACAGCGTCGATCGTGCGCTGCGGAACCTGGATCGGGCCGGGCGTGTAGGTGATCGCCCGCAACGCACCCGTGTAGCGGAACGGCCCGCGGCGCTCGCGCAGGTCCCACGAGACCGGCCCGCGCGCGTCGATGCCCACCGAGATCCCGGTCCACGGCGCCATGCCGACGAGCTGCACCTGGTCGGTGAGTTCGGCCAGCGCGGTGCCGTCGACTTCGACGGTGAAGTCCCAGCGCAGGTGTGGACGGACCACAGCGCGCACCGTGACCTCCCGCGTTCCGATCGGCAGCGGCACTCCCACCGAGGCGTATCGGCCGTAACTGTTCACGCCGAGCACCAGTTCGCCGTCTTCGATGTAGAGCAGGTATCCGCCGAGCGGATCACCGTGGGCTACGAGCACGCCTTGGTCGCCGAGTTGATAGCCGCGTCCATCCGCGTGGCCGGTCCCTTCCGCGGCAACTGGGGCCGCGGTGAGCGGTGACGGCGCCACCCGACCGGTGTCGGGGGATGGCCGGGTGCCGGTGAGGTCAGCGGTGATGGTGAAGTCGCGGTAGGCGATGAGTCGTTGGGAGCGGTAACGCTCCAAGGTCGGGGTGCCGGGTAGCAGCCGGACAGGGGCGGCGAAGCGCGCTTCCTCCGGGCGGCGGCGGAACAGGTCGGCGCGAGTGAGCAGCGGGAAAACGGTATTGGCCCAGGCCGATTCGTCCCAGGCGGCGGCGAGCTCGGCGGCCTTTTCCGGGTATTGCGCCGAAAGGTCGTGGAGCTCTGTGGGATCGGCGCGCACGTCGAACAGCTGCCAGTTCGGTGCGTCGAGGTCTTCGCCGTCTTCGTGCAGTGACAGCAGTTTCCAGCCGTCACGGTAGAAGCCGCGGTGGCCCGTCATCTCCGAGTACTGCTCGGTGTGCAGGGTCGGCGCGGCAGGATCGCGCAGCAGATGGGCCGCCGAGACACCGTCGAAGTCCTTGGCGGGCAGACCATTACGCACGGTCGGGCGTGCCAGCCCCGCGAGCTCGAGCAATGTGGGCGCGAGATCGGTGACGTAGGCGTATTCGTGCCGGATACCGGCGTCGGACTCGGTGCGCGGCAACCCCTTCGGCCACGACACGACCAGCGGCACCCGGACACCACCGGCGAAGGTCTGCCCCTTGTAGAACCGGAACGGCGTGTTGGAGGCCTGGCCCCAACCGCGCGGGTAGTGCACGCCCAGCTTCGCGGTGCCGATCAGGTCCTCGTCGTGCGGCACATCACTCACCCAGTCGGGATCGTCGACGTGCGGGAACTCGGCGAAATAGGTGCGGGTGCCCTCCGGTCCGCCCTCGGCGGTGCCGCCGTTGTCGGAGGTGAACACGATGATGGTGTTGTCGAGTTCGCCGAGGTCCTCGAGCAGATCGACGATGCGGCCCAGGCTCTGGTCGATGCTGTCGACCATGCCCGCGTACACCTCCATGTACTTGGCGTAGCGCCGCTGTTCGTCGGCTGACAGCGAATCCCATTCCGCCGCTTCGTAACCCGGCTCGGTATTGCGCGGCTTCTGCTCGGTCCCCGGCGGGAACAACCCCTGGGCCAGCTGCTCGGCGAAGCGTCGCCTGCGCAGTTCGTCCCAGCCCTCGGCGTAACGACCGCGATACTTGGCCTGGTCCTCGGCCTTGGCCTGCAACGGCCCGTGCATCGCGACGTGCGCGAAGTACAGGAAGAACGGCTTCTCCGCGTCGTGCGCGCGCAGGTCCTTGATGTAGGACAGCGCCTTGTCGGTGAGATCGTCGGTGAGGTAGTAGCCCTCGGGGTATTCCTCGACATCGACCACCGAGCTGTCCGACACCAGCTGATTGGGGTAGTAGAAGGAGTTCAGCCCCTCCAAAGACCCGTAGTAGCGGTCGAATCCACGCTGCGTCGGCCAGGAGTCCCGATGCGCCGACGGGTTCATCGTGGCATCGCGCACCAGATGCCATTTTCCCACCGCATAGGTGGCATATCCGTTGTCGCGCAGGATCTCCGGGAGTGTGAGCACATCGTCGGCCAGCTCGAGGCGCAGGCCGGGATAGCCTGGATCGGCATTGGCGACGAAGCCGAAACCCGCACGGTGGGAATTGATTCCGGTCAGCAGTGCCGCGCGCGAGGGCGAGCACAGCGGTGTCGTGTGGTAGTTCGACAGTCGAACGCCCTGAGCCGCGAGGCGATCCAGGGTCGGGGTCTCGATCTCCGAACCGAACGGGCCGATATCGCTGTAACCCATGTCGTCGACGAGCACGACGACGATATTGGGCGCACCGGCGGGCGCGGTGGGCGGATAGGTCCAATCTGGGGTCGAACCCGCTGACGTGCGAGCGGCCGAGCCGCCGAAGGATTCGTAACCGCGAGCATGGGGTGGAACAGGCATTCCCGCAGTAAAGACGACATATTCGCTGGTCACCAGGGTTAAGTGCACGGTGCGTCGAATCGGTGACCGGTGCGCCGCAACTTGTTAGCGTCACTGCCATGCTCACGAATCAGCCCCGCTGCTGTTCGTGTCGCGTCCTGCGCGGCTGACGAACTCCTGCGCCCGATGTGTTCCCCTTCCTGCGGTGCTGTGCACCCTCCTCGGCCCAGTGCGGGCCGATGCGTCCTCGAGGATCTTCACGATGAGCTCTACCCCAGGCGGCTTCGACCGTCGTAACTTCCTGCGCACCAGCGGTATCGCCGCGGCGGCCATCTTCGGCGGTGCGGCGCTGGCCGCCTGCACCTCGGCGGTCTCGGAACAGAAGGCGGGCGGCGACGACGCGACACCGGTGCGCGGCGGCACACTGAAGGTCGGCATCCGCGAGGATCTGGTCCCGGCGAACCTGCTCACCAACACCGCCGCGACCCCGGTCGTGATCGGCCTGGTCTACGAGTCGCTGATCCGCTACCCCAACGACAGCCTGGAACCGCAACCGCTGCTGGCGAAGTCGTGGCAGCTCGCCGCCGACGGCCGATCACTGAGCCTCGACCTGCGCGACGACGTGAAGTTCCATTCCGGCCGCCTCTTCACCGCCAAGGACGTGGAGTTCTCGCTGCGCACCTACGCCGACGCCAAATGGTCGGCGCAGCTGCGGAGTACGGCGGCCGCGGTCACCGGGTTCGACATCGTCTCCCCGACGCGGATCGTGCTGCAGCTGGCCCACCCGCTGAACAACATCTACGACCTGCTCGACACCGTCCCGATCCTGGACAGCGAAACCGCCGACAAGCTCGGCACCGGCGACACCTACATCGGCACAGGACCGTTCAAATATGTTCAGCGCGTCCCGAATTCACAGTTGATCTTCGAGAAGAACCCGAACTACTGGGTCCCTGAGCGCCCCTACCTGGACCGGGTCGAGGTCTCGATCATCCCGGACACGAACGCACTGCTCAACGCGTTGAAGTCCGGACAGATCGCCGCGGCGCGCGAGCTCACCTTCCGCGATGCCGAAAACCTCGGCAAGAGTGGTGGTTTCACCGTGCACAATCTCGACGGAGCCGAGCTGCAATCCTATGTCGGCGTCAACGTCACCGAGCCCTCGCTGGCCGACGTGCGGGTCCGGCAGGCGATCGCCTACTCCCTCGACCGTGAACGCATCATCGACGAGGTGTACCGCGGCGCGGGGTACCCGCTGAACGTACCGTGGCCGAAGACCTCGCCTGCCTTCGACGAATCCCGCAACACCAAATACACCCGTGACATCGCCAAGGCGAAGCAGCTGCTCGGCCAGGTCGCCAAGCCGCCGAAGCTGCCGCTGACCTTCGCTCCCGGCTTCGGCGAGGTCGCCCAGATCGTGCAGGCCAACCTCGCGGACGCGGGCATCGAGGTCGAACTCGACCCGGTCGACGCCGCCACCTTCGTCAAACAGCTCACCGGCCAGCAGTTCCGTGGGCTGTGGGTCACCGACCACTCCTGGGCGCAGTTCGTCCCGTCGACACTGACCGTGAGCGCCTACCCGTTCAACGCCCGCCGCAACGCCTCGCGCTACGAATCGACCGCCTACACCGCTGCCGCCGACACCGCTTGGCGGCTGCCGCAAGGCACCGGACCCGAGGCGGTGCGTGCGTACCAGGCCGTCACCGACCAGCTCCTCGACGGTCTGTTCCTGATCGAGATCGGCGTGCGTTTCCAGCAGTACACCACCGTCGACAAGGTGCACGATTTCGCCTGGACCAAGCGGCGCGAACCCGTACTCACCGACACCTTCCTGTCATGACGCGCTATCTGCTGCACCGTCTGCCTTCGGCCCTGCTGGTGCTGTTCGGCGCGTCGGTGCTGATCTTCCTGGTGCTGCGCCTTGTCCCCGGCGACCCCGCCACGACGCTGGCGGGCAACGACGCGACACCGCAGTCCATCGAGGTGATCCGCCACCAGCTCGGTCTCGACCGGTCGATCCCGGTGCAGTATCTGCACTGGCTCGGCGACCTGTTCACCCTCGACCTCGGCCGCTCCTACATCATCGGCGGCGAGATCACCGACCTGGTCGGGCGCGGGCTCACCAACACCCTGGTGCTCACCGTGACCGCGATGTTGCTGGCCGTGCTGGTGAGTCTGGCGGTATCGGTGGCATCGGTGCTGTGGCCCAGCCGCTGGTTGAACATCGTTGTCTCGGGCGCGAATACGGTTGCGACCGCCTTGCCGACCTTCGTGGTCGGGCCGCTGCTGGTGCTGGTGTTCGCGGTGGTGATTCCGGTGCTGCCCGCCGGTGGCGTGCCGCCGGACGGATTCATCGCGCGCCCCGACATCGCGGTGCAGTACCTGCTGCTGCCCGCGATCTGCCTTGCTCTGCCGATGTCGGCCGCGCTCACCCGCTTCCTCACCGAGGCGTTGCGAACCGAACTCGCGAAACAGTATGTGCTGACGGCGCGTTCGCTCGGCATCTCCCATCGCGAGATCGTCACCCGTGGTGCGCTGCGCAACGCGTTGCCGACCATGCTCACCGTGCTCGGCTTGCAGACCGGGCACCTGCTCGGCGGCGCGCTGCTGGTGGAGGCGACGTTCGTGTGGCCCGGGATCGGTCTGCTCATCGAGCAGGGGATCGGCCGACGCGACTACCCGCTGGTCCAGGTGCTGCTGCTGTTGTCGGTGACAGTGTTCGTGGTGATCCAGCTGATCACCGACATCGCTCACGCGTGGCTCGACCCGCGGATCCGCATCGGAGGACGGGCATGACGGATACCGAAACATCCGTGGCCGTGCGTGATTCGCCGCTACGTGCACTGCGGGGTGGGCAGGGGCTGGTTGGCGCGCTGCTCATTGTGGTGGTAACGCTGGCCGGCCTGTTCGCGACGGTGCTCAGCTCGTACGACCCGCTCACCCAGGTCCCCGGCGCGAATCTGGTGGGCCCGAGCGCGCAACACTGGCTCGGAACCGACCACCTCAACCGCGACGTCGCCGCGCGCGTGCTGGCAGGCATCCGCATCGACCTGTTGATCGCGTTCCTCGCGGTGCCGGTGGGTGCGGTGATCGGCGCGCTCGTCGGGCTGGCCGCCACCGTGCACCCGGTCGCGGACGTGACCGTACAACGGCTCTTCGACCTGATCCTGGCGTTCCCGACCCTGATCTTCGGAATCGCACTCGCCGCGATCACCGGGCCCGGGTGGCACGCGGTGGTCATCGTGATCATCGCCGCCGAGATCCCGATCTTCGGACGTCAGATCCGTACCGCCGTGCTGGCCGTGCGCGAACAACCGTTCGTGGAAGCCTCGGAAGTGATCGGGGCCGACACCTGGTGGACACTGCGAAAGCATGTGCTGCCCAACGTGCTCGAACCGCTGGCTGTGCAGTTCGCGCTGTCGCTGTCGATGGCGGTGATCATCGAAGGCGCGATGAGCTTCATCGGGATCGGCGTGCTCCCGCCGCAACCATCGCTGGGTGGGCTGATCGCAGCCTCGATCAGCAACCTCGATGCCAACCCGTGGATGGCGATCGGGCCGCTGGTGGTGGTGGCGGCGTTGACCCTCGGATTCCTGTTGATCGCCCAGGCTTTGGGCCGGGCAAGGAGACTGGCATGAGTACACAGAACGATCCCGTGCTCGACATCGACGAATTGACAGTGCGATTCGGGGAGAAGTCCGTCGTCGACGGGGTGAGCTTGCGGGTGCACCGGGGCGAAGTCGTCGCTCTGGTCGGTGAATCAGGGTCGGGGAAATCGCTCACCGCACGATCGGTGCTCGGGCTGCTGCCGGAAACCGCGCGGGCGGCTGGATCGATCCGGCTCGCGGGTACGCAGGTCGTCGGTGCCGAGGAATCCGTGCTGCGGGATCTGCGCGGAACCAAGGCGGCCATGGTCTTTCAGGAGCCACAGACCGCGCTGAACCCGGTGCAGAAGATCGGCACCCAGATCGCCCAGGCCCTGCGCGCACACGGCGTGACCGACAAGAACGCAGCTCGGGCGCGTGCGGTGGAACTGCTTGCCGCCGTGGATATTCCGGAGCCGGAGAAGCGCCTGGACTGGTATCCGCACCAACTCTCCGGCGGGCAGAAGCAGCGGGTGGTGATCGCGCTGGCACTGTCCGGCGAACCCGACCTGCTCATCGCCGACGAACCGACCACCGCCCTCGACGTCACCGTGCAGGCCGAGATCCTCGACCTGCTGCGCTCCCTGCAACGTCAGCGTGGCACGGCGATCCTGTTCATCACCCACAACCTCGGGGTGGTCGCGGAGATCGCGGACCGGGTCGTGGTGATGCGCGAAGGCCGGGTGGTCGAAGAACAGGCGGTGTTCGGGTTGTTCGCCGAACCCGCGGCGGAATACACCCGCACGCTGCTCACGGCGGTGCCGCGGTTGCCCGCGGTGTCGTCGCGAGGCGGAGATCGTGAACCTGTCGCAGTCGGGCGTGAGCCGGTCGTCGTCGTCGAAAAGGGTGGCGCGCGAGAGGAATCCGGCTACGTCGATGTGCTGCGGATCGATGATCTTTCGGTGGTGTATCCGGGACGACATGGCGGTGCGGCGTTCCCCGCGCTGCGCGATATCTCGCTCACCCTCGGTCCGCGCGAAGTCCTCGGGATCGTCGGTGAATCAGGCTCGGGCAAGAGCACGCTCGGCCGCACCGCACTCGGACTCGTGCCCGCGACCGCGGGACGTGTCGAGCTGCAGGGTGTTGCGCTGGCGGGGATATCGCGACGCGAGCTGCGTGGACTGCGCAAGCACGTCGCGCTCGTGCATCAGGACGTGAGCGCTTCACTCGATCCACGGCGCACCATCGCCGACGCGATCAGCGAACCGCTACAGGTGCATCGGGCCGCGTCGGGCACGCTGTTGCGGGCCAAGGTCGCGAACCTGCTCGAATCGGTGCGGCTGCCAAGGGATTACGCGCAGCGCAGGCCGGGAGAGCTGTCCGGCGGGCAGCGTCAGCGGGTGGCGCTGGCTCGTGCGCTGGCCTTGGCACCGCGACTGCTGGTGGCCGACGAGCCGACCAGTGCGCTCGATGTGTCCGTGCAGGCCCAGGTGCTCGACCTGTTCGCCGACCTGCGCGCCGAATACGGCTTCGCCAGTCTGTTCATCAGTCACGATCTGGCCGTGGTGCACCAGGTCGCCGACCGGGTTGTGGTGCTGCGGCAGGGCCGGATCGTCGAAACCGGCGAGGTGCGCGCGGTATTCGCCGCACCGGCTCAGGAGTACACCCGCCGCCTGCTCGACGCGGTGCCCGTTCCCGATCCGTCGACGGCGCGGCGTGGGCGGGCCGAATCCTCGGCAGCCGCGCTACAGAGCGTCGGGGCCTGACGTGGACGAGCCGCCGGTACGAATACCGGCGGCTCGTCGACACACGTAATTCAGTGATGGCCGGGGCGGCGCTGCTGATCCCGCCGATCGTCCTGGCCTGCTCGCGTCATGCCTTGCGAGTCCTGCTGCCCCTGCTCCTGCCGCTGCTCCTGCTGCTGGCGCGGCATCTGCTTGGGCATCTTCTTCGGCGCTTTCCGAGACTTGTCAGCCATCTCCACACGGTCCTTTCCGAGGGATAAAGGATAAAGCCTTTCAACGCACTGTCCGACGCAATCCACCTCGCGTGCGGGGCGTCCCACGCCTGACCCGACCAACAATAAGCACCATTACGCCCCAGCGGTAGACCTGCACCAGAAATAGGGTCTCGACCAGCGTGAATGCGGCGTGTCAATTCTGTTCTCGAGCGCTCGAAAAACAATTGTCAACGTCGCCAGGCGGCGACCAATTCCTCAGGTCCCCACCAGGCTGAGACCGGGGCATCGGTGGTTGTTCCGGCGCGGGAAACCGCGACCAAGGGGGTATTCGGATCGGTGCCCGGGACGGCGAGCAGACAACGGCTGAGGGCGTCGTAGTCGTGTCGATCGAAGGGGTGATCGTCGAGCCATTTGATCGAGCCGACGAACTGGATGGACTTCGCGACGGGAGACCTGTCGGCGCCGATCAGATCTACTTCCGGATTATTGGCACGATTCCACCAACCACCGATTTCCTCTGTATCGGGCCAATTTTCGTCGGGAAGAAGGCGGAGCAAGGAAGCGCGGATAAGAGGTTCTACGGCGCGGCCTCGCCAAGACGTCCAGGATCGCTCGATGCGTGACAGGGCAATATCGCCGCGGCCGCGTTCTACGAGAGGTATGCCACGTTCGAGGAACGCCAGCCAGAATCGTAAGTAGGAGTCGGTGATTCGGTAGCGCTTGTTCTTGGTGTCGGCGACGGTGGAAAGTGGGCGATCCGCGGCCACAATTCGCTTGTCCTGCAAAGTTTTCAGAAGGGGATTGAGGGTTCCGGCCGCGAGGTCACCCTGTGAGCCCGCTTGGGCGGCAATGGTGCCGAATGTTCGTTCGCCACTGCCGATCGCTTGCAGGACAGCGCGTGAACGCGTGCCTTCGGGGAATTCGCCGAGTAGGGACAGTTCGCCGGCCACCAACAAAGGCGACAGCGGGTCGGTGGTGGATTCGCGCAGGAAATCCAGCCGGTCCATGCCGGGTCGCCACGCGGTGAGGATCTGGGGGAATCCGCCGGTGATGAGGCGGGCGTCGATGGCCGCGGCCGCGTCGAGACCGGTCATCGCCTGCACATCGGCGACGTCGAGTGGGTCGATCGTCATCTTGGTCGCACGGCCGAAGAAGGGGCGGTCGCAGGCGCCCAGCGCTTCCATGACCGAGATATCGCTACCGACCAGAATCAACAAGACGGGCTTGCCGGACAGATCGCGATCCCACACCGTCTGCAACGCGCCTTCGAACTCGCCGTCCTGCTCGACGAGCCAGGGCACCTCATCGATGACGGCGACCGTCGGGCGGTCGTCCGGTGTGGCGACCGCGAGCGCCCGCAGCGCTTGGTTCCAGTCGGTTGCCGATAGTCCGCGGAGCAGATCGGCGCCGGGGGAGCCGATGCGGCTCGCGGCCTCGATGAAGTCGGCGCGCTCGGCAGTGGGATTTCGTAACTAAGAGTGAATCTTACTGAGATGTCATCTTAGTTTATCTAACAGGGGAGCGGGAGGAATTCGACGGTTGATCCGTTGGGGGCGTTCGGGGGGACTATTACCAGGCCGTCTCGGTCGATGAGGCCGGCCAGGTGGGCGGTGCGGACTGTGGGGTCGCCGAGCCAGCCGCCGGTGGGGGTGTGGCGGGCGGGGGTGATGCGGGGGGCGGGGGCGGTGATTTCGGCGGCGTTGTGGAGGGGGCCGAGGATTTTTCGGGGGAGGGGGGAGGCGGTGCGGGCGGCGACGATGGTGGGGGTGAGGGCCAGTAGGACGGCGATGGCGGCGAAGGGGTTGCCGGGTAGGCCCAGAACTGTTGGGCCGGTGGGGAGTTCGGCGACGATGGTGGAACCGCCGGGGCGCAGGGCGAGTCGGGGGACGAGGGTGCGGGCCTCGGCTCGGGCCAGGGCGGTGCGGAGTTGGTCGGCCGCGCCGCCGCCGGTGGCGCCGACCACGACGAGGAGGTCGAAATCGGCGGTGTCGGTGAGCATGTCGTCGAAGCTGTGGGCGGTGTCGCGCAGGTGGACTCGGTCGATGACGCGAACGCCGCAGCCTGCCAGCAGATCTGGGAGGACGGGGCCGATCGAGTCGCGGGTCTGGCCGGTTTGGAGGGGGCCGGTGCTGCGAATTTCGTCGCCGGTCATGACAATTCGCGCGCGGACCGGGCCGCGCACTGTGCCGGTGGTGACCTCGACCGACGCGGCGGCTGAGCGGAGGGCAGCGGTGACTCGGGTGCCCGCAGGGGCTACCAGATCGCCGATGTTCCTGTCCTCGCCGCTCTTTCGGACATCGCCGCGGATCGGGGTGTCGGGCAGGCGAGTGAGTTCGTCGGCGGTGAGGGTGGCGAACTCGTCGCGCAGGACCGAGGTGGTGCCGTCTGGGAGGTGGGCGCCGGTGGCGATGCGCACCGCTTCGCCGGGGCGCAGACCTTCGGGCCTCGCGCCGCCGGCGAATCCGACGTCGCGACGCAGCTGCCATGGGCCGTCACCGCTGACGGCGTAACCGTCCATGGCGGAGACGTCGAAGCGCGGGAGCGGGCCCGCGGCTGTGATCGGTGCGGCTAGTGCGGCGCCGGGGACTTCGCTCAGCGCGGCCTCGTAGGCGACCAGGGGAGTGAGACCGGAGCCGAGGCGTGCGCGCGCTTCGTCGAGGTCGAGGCGGGCCGACGCGCGGTCGGTGGCCAGGGATTCGCGGGCGCGGCGGACTTCTTCCTCGGTGTCGCAGTCGGCGATGTCCGGTAGCTCGACCAGGGTGGTTTCGGTGGGCACGATGGCCTTCATCGGCTGATTCACCAATGAATCCAGTCCGGCCAATGCTGCCACCAGCGCACTGCGCCGCCACACTCCGACGAGATACTGGGGGCGGCCGGAATCGTCGATCGCGAAGACAGCGTCGGCGGTGGATTCAGCTGCGCGGGAGAGCAATTGACGCACGGTGTCGTCGGTGAGGAAAGGCATGTCGGCCGCGAGCACGACCACGAAGGGCGCGGTGGAGGTGAGTGCGGCGAGGCCGGTGCCGATCGCGGCGACCGGGCCCGAACCCGGCGGGACCTCACGAACCTGCCCGAACCGGGCATCGAGTTCGGGGCGCTGCGGCCCCACCACGACGACCTCGGCGCACTCGCGCACCGAAGCCAGCGCGGCGTCGAGCATCGACCGCCCACCGATCACGATCGCCGGTTTGTCGACCCCGCCCATCCGACTGGCTCGCCCACCCGCGAGCACAATGGCATCGGCGGCGGTCATCGGCTGATCCTGGATCGGGTACGCGGCACGAACGCCATGCTAGTAGGCCTCTTCACCGATACTGGAGCGCCCGCGCGGGCGAACTGTCGTGCGTTGCGACCGTGCGCAACTCGGCCGACGGCGCGGGCGGTTGCGAACCCGGCGCAACTCGAAGGCCGCCACAGCCGAAACAGGACTGGCCAATCGCGCATCGCATCCTTGTCGGGTATCGGCCTCGGTCCCCGCCGGAATACGTGGCGCGCGAATCCGATTCGCCACCCGCACCGCGCTCGACGAGGTTCCCGACAGCACCGCGTTCGATGCGCATCGGCGGCGCATCCGGTTCATCGATCGAACGGCGGCTGTCGAGACTTGCGGCGAGGTCAGAGCCTGGCCGCCCGAAGGTCGACCCGGCCGTCGACGATCGGCACACCTTCCTCGCCGAGCAGCCGGAGCTGACGAGCCGCCAGGTGCGCGGCGGGGCGACCGGACGCGCCGATGACGCGGTGCCAGGGGAGATCGGCGGTGTCGGTGCGCATGATCCAGCCGACCGTGCGAGGCGAGGACAGCCCGGCCGCGGCGGCGATATCGCCGTAGGTCGACACCCGGCCCGGCGGAATCGCGGCGACGAGTTCGCGGACCTTCTCCACCTGTTCCTCGGTCGTGACGGCCATCGGGCTACAGGACCGCGGCGATCAGCGCGGCCGTCTCGGCGGGGCGGGCCTGGGCGACCATGTGGTCGCAGTCCCAGACCTCGACGGTGAGGTGATCGAGGTGGTCGGTGAGGGCAGCCAGGAACTCCTCGGTGACGTAGGGCGGCTGCACTTTGGCGGCGCGGACCAGGACGGTCGGCAGGTCGGCGGGCGGCAGTACGAACGGGCGTGCCAGCTGACCCCAGTAGGAGGTGATCGCGGGCTGGAAGATGCGCCAGCCGACCCGTCCGCCTTCGGTGGGCACCAGGTGCTCGGCCAGCTCCCGTTCCAGGATCTCGGAGTCGACCTCGTCGGGTCCCCACGCACTGACCTGCTTGTCGGAGCGGGCTTCGGCCAGGTCGGTGTAATCGGGGGAGGTCAGATTGGCGGCGGCGACCTGTTCGATCAGCTTCGCATCGATGCCGATAGCCGGATCGAGCAGAACGAGCGCGCGGACGAGGTCGGGATGGGTTCGTGCCAGATGGATCGCGGTGGCGCCACCGAAGGAGTGGCCGACCACGACGACCGGGCCGTCGGTCTCGGCGTGCAGCAACGCCGCGAGATCGGCGACGATCGTCTCGAAATCCCACGGCGGCAGCGAGGTGGAGCGGCCGTGTCCGCGCAGGTCGGGGGCGATCACGCGGGCCTGGGGCAGGTGCTCGGTGGCGAGGGTTTCCCACCGGTTGCCGTGGCCGGTGAGGCCGTGCAGGGCGAGGACGACCGGGCCGTCGGCGGGACCGAAACGTTGCACATGTAGCGAGGACACGACTGCCATTCTGGCCGGTCGCGCACGGTCTCGCAGCGTGTCCCCCCGGCAGGGGTGCGCGGGTGTGTCGGACTGGTCTGTTGCAATAGCCGATGTGGTGCGATCGGATAGCTCGGTGCGACTTGTGCGCCGGACAACGCGGGCGCCCCGGCCGCGGGCCTGGGGTGCGTCCGTTCGCGCGCTCTTCGCCGAGCAGGCCGAGCCCGCACCGCCGCGTCCGGGGTGGCGGCCGTGGCAGGTGCTCGGCGGGCCGGGGACGGGTAAGACCGCGCTGCTCGTCGACCTGGTGACCGCGCGGATCGTCGATGGTGCCGACCCCGAGTCGGTGCTGGTCCTCACCCACACCAAGCATGCGGCCGCCGCGCTGCGCGATGCGATCACCCACCAGCTGGGGCCCGCCGCCGGTGGGATTCCGGGCGCGAGCCGCGAGCCGATGGTGCGAACACTGCACTCCTATGCGTTCTCGGTGCTGCGTCGCCACGCCGATCTGCACGGCAACCCGCCCCCTCGCCTGCTCACCGGCGCCGAGCAGGACGCGGTACTACGCGAGATGCTGCGTGGCGATCTCGAAGACATGGAAGCGGGCGCCGGACTGTGGCCGCCGCGGTTGCAGCCGGCGTTGGCCCTGGGTGGCTTCGCCGAGCAACTGCGCGACCTGATGCTGCGCGCGACCGAGCGCGGACTCGGGCCGGAAGACCTGATGGCGCTCGGTCGTGAACACGACAACGACGCGTGGGTGGCGGCCGGGCGATTCTTCCAGCGCTATGAACAGGCGTCGATGTTGCGCTGGTCGGTCGGTGTCGCCGCACCGGAAGCCACCGCGCCCGCCCTCGATGCCGCGGAACTGGTCGGTGCGGCTCTCGACGCCCTGGCGGGTGACCGGAATCTGCTTGCCGCCGAACGTGATCGGATCCGCTACCTGCTCGTCGACGACGCTCAGCACCTCGACCCACAGGCCGCGACGCTGGTGCGCGCGATCGGCAGCGGCAGCGCGAGCACGGTCGTCACCGGTGACCCCGACCAGGCGGTATTCACCTTCCGTGGCGCGGACTCGCACTTTCTCACCGAGCTCGACACCGTACCGCAACGGCGAATCATCCTGCGCCACAACCATCGCAGTGGTGCGCCGATTCGATTGGCGACCGCTCGTATCGCGGCGAGATTGCCGGGTAGCGCTCGGCACCGGGTACTACCCGGGCACGAGAACGAGCCGCCCGAAGCCGTTGGTGCGGAGCCGGGTCCGGTTTTCGCGGGAGATGTCGGCCTGTTCGACGATGCCGAACCGAGTGGGCCGCACGCGAGCGGATATCTGCCCGAGGGCGAACCGCCGCGCGAACCCGATCTGTGGGTGCCACCCGGCGACGAGTGGGTGCCGCCTGATGACGAGTGGGTGCCGCCCGAGGACGACTGGGTGCCGCCGGAGAACGTGCCGCCCGTCGACGAGTCGAGCGTGCGAGTGCGGGTGCTGTCGACTCCCGCGAAGGAGGCGGCGCTGATCGCTGATCATCTGCGGCGCGCACATCTCACCGATGGGGTGGCGTGGTCGGCGATGGCGGTGATCGTGCGGTCGGTGCCGTTGTCGTTGGCGCCGTTGCGGCGGGCCCTGCTGGCGGCGGGGGTGCCGGTGCGCAGGCCCGCGGTGGCCGAACCGTTGGCGCGGCGACGGGGGGCGGCGTGGATGGTGCTCGCGTTGCGGGTGCTGTTGGCGGGGGATTCGTCGCGGCCGGGTTCGCGGCGGGCGATCGATGCGATGTTCTCGCCCGACGATGCGATGGATCTGCTGTCCGGGCCGCTCGGTGGGGCCGATCAGATCGCGTTGCGCCGGTTGCGGCGCGGCGTGCGGCGCAGTGTGCTCGATCTGGAGCGAACCGGCGCGCTGGCCGAACCTTTCGTCGACGGTGCCGATCAGTTCCTGCTCTGGGACGAGGCCGTGCCGCCGCCGGAAATGCCTGAGCCGGAACCGGATCCGGTCGATGACTGGATGCCACCACCGGACTTCGAGGATCCGCTACGACCGGAACCCGAACCGGAATGGGACATCGCCGAGCGACTCCCGGACGACATCGACCTCCTCGATGCCGAGAAGCTTCCTGCCGCAACAACAATCGTCGAACCGGTGCGGCCGGAACCGGCGGTTGCCACGGTGCCGCTCATCGACCAGTCGTCTGCCGAGGTGCTGCGTGACCTGATCGTCGGTATCGGCGAACAGCGGCTGCTCGACGGGCTCACCGAAGTCGAAGCGGCACCGTTACGTCGCGTGCTGCGCGCCGTCGCGAAGGCGAAGGAGACCCAGGCCAGGGGACAGGGTCTCGAAGACGTGCTGTGGACATTGTGGACGAGTTCGCGGCTGGAGCGGCGCTGGTTCAAGCAGTCGCGGCGCGGTGGCGCCTCGGGGATGCAGGCCGACCGGGATCTCGACGCGGCCGTCGAATTGTTCGATGCCGCTGCGGCTTACGTCGACCGGCTGCCCAAGGCGAGCATCGACGGGTTCGTCGAATACCTGCTGCACCAGCAACTTCCGCAGCAGGGCAGGCCACTGACCGCCGAAGGCGACGCGGTGACCCTGCTCAGCGCACACGCCGCTGCGGGCCGGGAGTGGGAGGTTGTGGCGGTAGCCGCTGTGCAGGAAGGCATCTGGCCGAATCCGCGATCCAGGGGCACCCTGTTGCACACCGAGGATCTCGTCGATCTGGTCGGCGGGGTCGATCCGAGCGCGACCTTGAGCCGGGCCGCGCCGATCCTGGCCGAGGAACGCAGGTTGCTGCTTGTTGCGTGCAGTCGGGCCCGGCGATCGCTGCTGGTGACGGCCGTCGAATCCGCTGCGGGAGACCAGGATCTGGTGCCGTCGCGGTTTCTCGCCGAACTGGTCGGCGACGACGACAGCGGCGAACCGGGCGCGCTGCCGGTCGCCGATCCAGGGCGCGCGCTGGTGATGCACGCGCTGGTCGCCGAACTACGCGGGGTGGTGTGTGATCCAGGGGCCGACCCCGAGCGTCGCGACCGGGCCGCACGTCAGCTGGCCCGGCTGGCCGACGCGGGCGTGCCCGGCACCGACCCCGGCGACTGGTACGGCACCGCCGAACTCAGCTCGCAGCGCGAACTCTGGGACGACGACGATTCGCCGATCGGGCTCTCACCGTCGACGGTCGAACTGCTGCGTACCTGCCCGCTGCGGTGGGCGCTGGAACGGCACGGCGGCACCGACGGCGACAACCCGCACGCCGTGAAGGGCAACCTGGTGCACACGCTCGTGCAGGCGCTGGCGGGCGATGTCCCCGAGGCGCAGGTGCGGGCGGCGCTGGACCAGGCCTGGAAAACGGTCGATCCGGCCGACGGTTGGCATTCGCGATCGGAACTGCGCCGTACCGAGACCATGCTCGAAACCTTCCTCTCTTGGGTGCGCACCACCCGGGGCGAACTCACGCAGGCCGGGGTAGAGGTGCCGGTGGACTGCGTGTTGCCCGCGCGCACGGAAGGCGCACGGGCCGTGCGGATTCGGGGACGGATCGATCGGCTCGAACGAGATGCGCAGGGGCGCTTCGTGATTGTCGATGTGAAGACCGGGAAGACACCGGTCAGCGCGAAGTCCGTCGCCGATCACGCGCAGCTGGCGACCTACCAGGTGGCGGCCGCGCACGGTGCGCTCGACGAGGACGAGTCCGCGTCCGCTGTCGAACCCGGCGGTGCGCGACTGGTGTACGTCGCCAAGCCGAGCACGAAAACCGGTGCCACGGAGCGCACTCAGAGCCCCCTCGACAATGCCGGACTCGACCAGTGGCGCACCACCATCCACGATGCGGCCGATGCCACGCGCGGGCCCGGCTACCTGGCGGTGCGCAACGACGGGTGCAGGCACTGCCCGGTCGCGGGCAGTTGCCCGGTGCAGGACACCGGACGGCAGGTGACCGACGAGTGAGCGGCGTGCGCGTCACCCCGCAGCGGTTGGCCGACGCGCTCGGCCTGCCGCCCCCGACCGAGGAACAGTCGGCGGTCATCGCCGCACCGCCGGGGCCCACGTTGGTCGTCGCGGGTGCGGGCGCGGGCAAAACCGAGACCATGGCTTCGCGGGTGGTGTGGATGGTCGCCAACCAACTGGTCGCCCCCGACGAGGTACTGGGCCTGACCTTCACCCGAAAAGCCGCACAGCAGTTGACCTCTCGTATCCGGACGCGGCTGGCCCGGTTGGCCGGTGCGCCGCTGCTGCGCGAGATCGACCCCAGCGGTGCCTTGCGTACGATCGTCGCCGGGGCAGAGCCGGAGATCAGCACCTATCACTCGTACGCGGGCAGGCTGCTCACCGCGCACGGGCTGCTGCTGCCGGTGGAGCCCTCGGCGGCGCTGCTCACCCAGACCCAGCTGTGGCAGCTCGCGCACGAGGTGGTGCGGTCATGGGACGGCGACCTCGACACCGACCGCACCCCGGTCTCGGTGACCGAGGCGGTCCTGGCCCTGTCCGGGCAGCTCGCCGAACACCTGGTGGAACCCGAGCGGTTGGCCGAGGCGCACGCGGAGCTGGAAAAACTCGTCTACACGCTGCCCGCCGGTCCCCGTCAACGCGGCGGGCCGAGCCAGGCGCTGCTCGGCGTGCTGAACGCGCAACGTGAGCGCGTCGCCCTGTTGCCGCTGGTCCACCAGCTCGCCGACGCCCTGAACCGGCGTGGCGCACTGGATTTCGGCTCACAGATGTCCCTGGCAGCGCAGCTCGCCGTCGACCACCCCGAGGTGGCCGCCGCCGAACGTGCGCGCTTCAAACTGGTCCTGCTCGACGAATACCAGGACACCGGGCACGCCCAACGGGTACTGCTCTCGGCACTGTTCGGCAATGCCGAAGCGGTGCAACAGGATCGACCGAGGCAGCCGGTGCGAATTCGAGGCGAAACGCAGCCCGCCCGAGCCCATGAGGCCGACTCCCTGTTCGCGGTGGACGACCAGGATTCGGCGCAGTCTCGTGACGACGGACATGCGGGCATAGGTACGGCGGAGCGGTCGCCCGGTGTCGGTGGAAGTGATCGCGGCGAGCCGGGCGGCACACATGGCAGCGGTGCGTCAGACGGTGGTCGTGGTGGTGCAGGCGGGCGCGCAACCGACGGACCAGCGCGGACGGAGCCGCAGCCGAACAGGGTGTCGCCGAAGGTTGCGGCGACCGCCGGGTCGACCTTGCACAACAGTGCACCGCGAGCCGATGATGCGCATGTAAACCGCAGTGCAACTGAGGAATGCGCGATGTCCGCGCGCGCTTTCGCGGTGACGGCGGTGGGTGACCCGATGCAGTCCATCTACGGGTGGCGCGGTGCCTCGGCGGCCAACCTGCCGAGATTCGCCACCGATTTCCCCGCTGCGCCAGGGGTTCCCGCGCCGGTGCTGCCTCTGCTGACCAGCTGGCGCAATCCACCCGAGGCGCTGGCGTTGGCGAACCTCGTAGCGGATCCATTGCGCGCGGTGGCAAGGGCGGGCGGTGGCGCGACCGTGGACGCGCTGCGGGCGAAGCCGGCGGCAGAGGCCGGGGTGGTCGAGTTCGCGCTCACCGAAACCATTGCGCAGGAACGAGACTGGATCGCCGAGCGGATCGCGCGGGAGTGGGCGACGGCACGGGAGAATCAGGAGCCGCCGCCCACTTCGGCCGTGTTGATCAGGCGGAACGCCGATGCGGCGCCGCTGGCCGAGGCGTTGCGTGAGCAGGGGTTGCCGGTGGAGATCGTCGGGCTCGGCGGCTTGCTGGCGACACCGGAGGTCGCCGATATCGTCGCGACGCTGCGGTTGATCGCCGAACCCGGCACCGGGAGCGCGGCGGTCCGGATTCTCACCGGCGCCCGGTGGCGGATCGGGGTGGCGGATCTGGCCGCGCTGGCGCAACGTGCGCGGATGTTGTCCATCGGCAGCGGGTCGGGCAACGCCGACGCCATCACCGACGCGGCAGGCCTCGCGACAGCGCTGCGCGAGGTGGCACCCGAACCGACCGAGAAGGCCGGACTCGCCGACGCCATCGCCGATCCCGGTGCGCCGGACCAGTATTCGGAGGCCGGGTTCGCGCGGATCGTCGCCTTGAGCGAGGAGCTGGCGGCTCTGCGCGAGCGCAGCGGACAGCCGCTGGTCGAGCTCGTCGCCGACGTCGAACGCACCATCGGCGTCGGCGTCGAGACCCAGGCAAGGCGCGCGATCGCCGGTGGCGGTGCCGGTCGCGAACACCTCGACGCCTTCGCCGAGGTGGTAGCCGGATACGCCGCCGACTCCCGAGCCTCGCTGAGCGGCCTCCTCGCGTTCTTCACTGCGGCGGAATCGGTCGAAAACGGCTTGGAGCCAGGCGAAGTGGAGGTCGCTCGCGACCGTGTGCAGGTCCTCACCGTGCACGCCGCGAAAGGCCTCGAATGGGAGGTCGTCGCGGTCCCGCACGTGAGCTCCACGGTGTTCCCGTCGACGACCGCGCTGAGCACCTGGCTCGGCGCACTCACCGAGCTCCCCACCACGCTGCGCGGCGACCGCGCCCAACCGGACGCATCCGAGGGCGTGCCCGTCCTCGACTTGAGTTCCGTCGGCGACCGTTCCGAACTCGAACACGCGCTCGACGACCACAAGAACGCGCTCAAGAGCCGTCGACTCGACGAAGAACGCCGCCTGTTCTACGTCGCCCTCACCAGAACCGAACGGGTACTGCTGGTTTCGGCCTACTACTGGCCCGAGACCGGCACCAAGCAGAAAGGCCCGTCGGACTTCCTGCTCGAACTCAGGGAAGCGAACGAGAACCCCGACAGCCCGGCCTACGGCGTCGCGACCGTCGCCCGCTGGGACGACAAACCACCACCGGACGCGGTGAACCCCTTCGCCGACAACCCACCCACCGCCCAGTGGCCACGCGACCCCCTCGGCAACCGCCGCGACCCGATCGAACAGGGCGCCGCGCTGGTCCGCGAGGCACTCGACCGGTTACGCGGCGGGCCAACGGATCCCGACGACGCGAGCGGCGACGATCGAATCGCCGACGACATCGAAGGTATGGACGACGACCCGGAGGGATGGGCCAACGACGTCGACGCCCTCCTCGCCGAATTCACCGCCGCCGAGCTCGCCGAACAACAGGTGGAACTCCCCGGCCAGCTCCCCGCCACCGCCCTCGTCGAACTCCGCGCCGACCCCGCCCGCCTCGCCGCCCGCCTGCGCCGCCCCCTGCCGTACCCCCCGAACCCGATGGCCCGGCGCGGCACCGCCTTTCACGCGTGGGTGCAATCCTGGTTCGGCACCGAACAGCTGCTCGGCCTCGACGAACTCCCCGGCGCCGCCGACAGCACCGGCGAACTCGGCCGCGCCGACCAGGAACTCGCCGCCATGCAGGCCGCCTTCCGTCGCTCACCCTGGGCGCACCGCAACCCCGTCGACGTGGAAGTGCCGTTCGAAACCAGCATCGCGGGCACCGTGATTCGCGGCCGCATGGACGCGGTCTTCGCCGAACCCGGTGGCCGCTGGATCGTGGTCGACTGGAAGACCGGCGCCGAACCCGGCCCCGCCGACGAACCCGCCGTCGCCATGCAGCTCGCCGTCTACCGCCTCGCCTGGGCCCGCCTGATGGCCGCCCGCACCGGCGACACCGAGGACCGGATGCTCCAACGCGTCGGCGCCGCATTCCATTACATCCGCTCCGGCCGCACCATCGCCCCCAACCGACTGGCGGGCCCGGCCGAACTCGAACGCCTCATCCGCGACGCCGCACCCGAAAACATAGACACCGATCCACAAGACAACGCCTGAGCCGATAGTGTTGCGATCGCCGACGGATGACCTCCGACGGCACAGGCCGAGAACGCCACCGTTCTCTGCCACCTCGATCCGACCGACCGAGGGTCTCCCGGTCGCCTGACCACGGTCAGCGCGACATGGATGGCCCGAGCAAAGGAAGTTTCGAGGTAATCAAGGCCGGTCACTCGGCGGCGCAGCCGCCGGTTTTCGGCCGCCTTGATCTGGACTGACCGAAGGGTGCGACGAAGGAGTACCCGTAGGGAGGGAAGATCAAGGTACCCAGGCCGAAAACCCAGCGGCGCCAGCCGCCAAAAATACAGGAGCAGGCATGTTCGGTGACACGCGCAACCCGGTCGGGTTGAGCAGCAGTCCCGACTACGCCCTGGTCGGTCTGTTGCGTATCCCGGCGGCACAGTCGAGCCCGTGGGTTTCCCTCACCCGTCGCGTGTTGTTCGCGATCGCGCTGCTGTTCACCGCCGCGACGGTGGTGTACGTCGGCCGCGCGGGCTACAGCGACAACACCGGTGACGAGCTGTCGTTCCTGGACGCGATGTACTACGCGACGGTGTCACTGTCGACCACCGGTTACGGCGACATCGCCCCGGTGACCCCGTCGGCCCGCCTGGTCAACATCATCGTCATCACCCCACTGCGCGTTCTCTTCCTCATCGTGTTGGTCGGTACCACTCTCGGCGTGCTGACCGAACGGTCACGGCAGGCATTCAAGATTCAGCGATGGAGGCACACCGTGCGTAATCACACCGTCGTCGTCGGTTACGGCACCAAGGGCCGGACCGCGATCGATGCGATGGTCGGTGACGGGGTGAAGTTGTCCGACATCGTGGTGGTCGATACCGACCCCATCGCGCTCGAGGCCGCCGCGGCAGCCGGTCTGGTGACCGTGCACGGCTCGGCCACCAAATCCGATGTGCTGCGGCTGACCGGCGTGCAGCGCGCGTCCGCGGTCGTCGTCGCCACCAATCGCGACGACACCGCCGTGCTGGTGACGCTCACCGCGCGCGAGCTGAACAAGACGGCCAAGATCTCCGTGGCGATCCGCGAGGCGGAGAACACCCACCTGGTCCGCCAGTCCGGCGCCGACTCGGTGGTGGTGTCCTCGGAGACCGCGGGCAGGCTGCTCGGCATCGCCACCACCACGCCGACGGTCGTGGAGATGATGGAGGACCTGCTCACCCCCGAGGAGGGCTTCGCCGTCGCCGAACGCGAGGTGGAGCCGGGCGAAGTGGGTGGCTCGCCACGCCATCTCAGCGACATCGTGCTCGGTGTGGTTCGCAACGGCGCGCTGATCCGGGTCGGCGAACCCGAGTCCGACGCCCTCGAAGCCGGGGACAAACTGCTCTACATCCGCCGCGCCGGAAGTAAGTAGAGCGCGTGCACGGCTGAGGAACGCCGACGCGTCGGTGCCCACTATGCTCGGCATGTGTCGTTCCGGCTGAAAGACGTTCCGCTGCTGTCACGTTCCACCATCGACCGGGCTGAGAATGCCCGGCTCGATCCCGGCGCGCTGCGCGAAGGGTGGGGGAAGGCGAAGATTCTGCGAATCGACCCGCGCGGAAAAGTACGGGTGGAGGACGGCAGGATCATCCTCGACCCGGCCGCCGCGGTGGCCGACGGCCCCGGCGAGGGCACGGTGTTCCTCGGCGTCGTCGACGGCCGCCACCTGTGGGCCACGCGAGCGCCCGAACTCGACGGCACCTTGAAGGATCTGCGCACGCTCGGCGCCGTCGACGACTTCACCGCCGAACTGCTGTCCACCGCGTACGCGCTGCTCAACTGGCACGACCGCGCCGGGTACCACGGTGGTGACGGCACGGCGACCACGTCGGCGCGCGGTGGTTGGTCGCGGCTGACCGCCACCGGCGAGGAAGAATTTCCACGCATCGACCCCGCCGTGATCTGCCTGGTCCACGACGGTGCCGATCGCGTGCTGCTCGCCCGGCAGCAGAGCTGGCCCGAGACGATGTTCTCGCTGCTGGCCGGCTTCGTCGAGGTGGGCGAATCGCTGGAACACTGCGTGGAACGCGAGGTCCGCGAAGAGGTCGGCGTCGACCTGCGCGATATCCACTACCTCGGCAGCCAACCGTGGCCGTTCCCGCGTTCGCTGATGGTCGGCTTCGCCGCGGTCGGCGACCCCGATCAGGAACTCGTGTTCTCCGATGGCGAGATCGCCGAAGCGCACTGGTTCACCCGCGACGAGGTCCGGGCCGCGCTGCAGGTCGGCGACTGGTCGGCGAGGGAACCCGGCGCACGACTGCTCGTGCCCGGATCCATCTCGATCGCCCGATCGATCATCGAGTCCTGGGCGGACTGAATCAGGCCTGCTGGGCGGCCAACGCCTGCTTGACCGCGGCCAGCGACGGGTTGGTAGCAGTGGAGCCGTCGCGGTACCTGATGGTCGGCACCACGTGGTTGCCGTTGTTGACGCTGCCGACGAACTCGGCCGAAGCGGGGTCGTCCTCGATGTCGATCACCGTGTAGGTGATGCCCGCCTCGTCGAGCTGGGTTCGCAGGCGTCGGCAGTAGCCGCACCACGTGGTCGAGTACATCGTCAGATCTGGGGTTGGTTCAGTCACGGAATGTGCAACGTCGCAGGGTGACGCTGTGTTCCTTGCCCGTCGCGGCAAGTTGTCGGTGGGCGCTGTCATGATGGTGCGCGTGCCAGCACTCGATCTCACCGCCCTCGACCCGGAACAGGCCGCCGCGGTGCGGGCACCACGGGGGCCGGTGTGCGTTCTCGCCGGTGCGGGCACGGGCAAGACCAGGACGATCACGCATCGGATCGCGCATCTGATCGCGGGCGGACATGTGAAGGCCGACCAAGTGCTCGCGGTGACTTTTACCGCGCGGGCGGCGGGGGAGATGCGCAATCGGTTGCGCACGATGGGGCTCGGCGGCGACGCCGGACAGGTCCAGGCGCGCACCTTCCACGCCGCGGCGCTGCGGCAACTGCGGTACTTCTGGCCGCAGGTGGTGGGAGATGTGCCGTGGCGGCTGATCGACAGCAAATTCCCGATCGTCTCGCAGGCCGCGCAACGAGCGGGGCTGCGCGCCTCCACCGAAATGGTGCGTGACCTGCTCAGCGAGATCGAATGGGCCAAGGCCTCGCTGATCGCGCCCGAGGACTATCCGGCCGCCGCCGCCCGACATCACCGGGACGCGCCGGTCGATGTGGACAAGGTCGCGCAGGTGTACCAGGGCTACGAATCCGCGAAAGCCTCCGCCGACGGCCTGCTGCTCGACTTCGACGACCTGCTCCTGCACACCGCGGCCGCGTTGGAGGACTACCCGGCCGTCGCCGACGAATTCCGCGGGCGCTACCGCAGTTTCGTCGTCGACGAATACCAGGACGTCACGCCGCTGCAGCAGCGAGTGCTCGACGCCTGGCTCGGTGAACGCGACGACCTCACCGTCGTCGGTGACGCGAACCAGACCATCTACTCGTTCACCGGCGCCACCCCCTCCTACCTGCTCGACTTCTCCCGGCGCTTCCCCGACGCCACCGTGGTCCGGCTCGAACGCGACTACCGGTCGACGCCGCAGGTCGTGGCGCTGGCGAACCAGGTCATCGGGGCCGCGCGGGGACGCATCGCGGGAACTCGTCTAGCTCTGATCGGCCAGCGGCCGGACGGTCCCGAACCGGAATTCGCCGAATACGCCGACGCCCACGCCGAAGCCGAGGCCGTCGCCGGGCAGATCCAGAAGCTGATCGCCAACGGGACACCCGCCGCCGAAATCGCGGTGCTGTACCGGACCAACGCCCTGTCGGAACCGTTCGAACAGGTGCTGACCGCACGCGAGATTCCGTTCCAGGTGCGTGGTGGTGAGGGGTTCTTCCATCGGCAAGAGGTGCGGCAGGCGGTGCTGGCGCTGCGTCAGGTCGACTCGCGCGACGACCTGCCCGACGAGGCTCGCAGTGGATCGTCGCTGATCACGTTGGTGCGGGCCGCGCTTGCGCCGGTCGGGCTCACCGCCGAGGAACCGGCCGGTGCGCAGGCCAAGGAGCGGTGGTCCTCGCTGCTGGCGCTGGTGCAGCTCACCGAGGAACTGGTCAGCCACGACGACGAACTGGACCTCACCGCGCTGCTGCGCGAACTCGCGACCCGCGCCGAGGCCAAACACCCACCCACCGTCGACGGCGTCACCCTGGCCTCGCTGCACGCGGCGAAGGGCCTGGAATGGGACGCGGTGTTCCTGGCCGGGCTCACCGACGGCACGCTGCCGATCTTCCACGTGCTCGGCAAGAAGAACGGGCCCGTCGACGAGGCGGGCTTGGAAGAGGAACGGCGGCTGCTCTACGTCGGTGTCACGCGGGCCCGCGAACACCTGAACCTGTCGTGGACCCAGCGGCGCATGCAAGCCAGCGGCGACTCCCGTCCGGTCACCCGCTCGCGGTTCCTCACCGGGCTGATTCCGGACAGTTCGCCTGCCACCCGGATCGCGGTCGAGGTCCCGAGTTCGGCCGAGTCCAAACGGCCGCTGTGCCGCGTGTGCCTCAAGCCGTTGCTCGGTACCTACGCCACCATGCTCGGCCGCTGCAAGCGGTGCCCCGGTGAGGTCGACCCGCTCTTGCTGGAGGCGCTCACCGAGTGGCGTGCGGAGAAGGCCGAAGCCCTGCGCAGGCGCGACTTCGTGATCTTCACCGACACCACACTCACCGCGATCGCCGAACAGCTACCCACCGACGATGCGGCGCTGGCGGCCATCGCGGGGATCGGCCCGCAGAAGATCAAAGACTACGGTGCCGACGTGCTCGCCATCGTTGCTTCACGTTTGCGAGCGAAGAGCACATAACCCCAGGTAGAAAATAAGTTGTTAGGTTCTCGATCATTGCCTATGGTGGAGAACACGCACCGAGAGATGTCGGTGCGCGGTAATTGTTCACACACGAGTTCAGGAGGGAGGCAGACACATGAACACGAACACGAACACCACGTTCGAGACGTTCGCCGATCAAGTCTCGGTGAATCGCGTCCTGGTGAACGAATTTGTCATGTCCGCCTCCCGGGGGGTCCTCGCTCTGCAGGGGACCGGCCTGTCCGGCGGCGATGCCAAAGCCGTGCCGATGACTGTCGTGCATCAGCACACTCCGATTCGTCTCCAGGACAAGCCCAGCGTGGGTTGGCAGCCGACCGCCGTTGCGGCACCGGCAGCACCCGCCGATGAAGCCGGTTACGCGCCGGAGTTCATCGGCGCAATCCGCGTCCGCGTCCACCCAGCTTCCGTGATCAGGAATCGACAGAAATGTCGAACTAGGTAGGGAACACCTCCCAGACCTCCTGGCCACGGATCGCGACAAGCGAAATCCGTGGCCATATTTATTTCGGCTCCTCAGCCGTAGGCACCGGGTTCGCACACCGAACATTCCACCGCTGCAAACGAGCTGAAGGAGAACGACGTGTTCACCGCCCAGGACTGGCCGACGGCCACTACTGACGTGACATGCCGCACCGAGGCGCAGACCTCTCGTGTCCGTGAGGGCACCAAGACTCTGCCGTGCCGGGGGGCAAACCCCGATCTGTGGTTCGCTGAGAGCCCGACCGACCTGGAGCAGGCCAAGCAGCTGTGCGCGGCCTGCCCCATCCGCAAGACCTGCCTGACCGCGGCCATCGACCGCGCCGAGCCGTGGGGCGTCTGGGGCGGTGAGATCTTCGACCAGGGTGTCGTGATCGCCCGCAAGCGCCCCCGCGGCCGCCCGCGCAAGGTCGCGATCATGGCATGAGCGGTCAGCGGTCGGAGGCGGCAGCGGAGCGTAACCACGTAGGCCGCCCGAGCATGCCGAATAAACACAGCATGAACCGGGAAAAGGGTTGTACCGCAAGCGAACCGCTCACCTCGTCATGGTGAGCGGTTCGTTTTGCGTTGGAGGCTGGGCGCTTTCAGGAGGCTTGTTCGGTGCGGAAGCCCGGGACCCAGGTGCGGACCAGGTTCATGAAACCGAGTTCGGCGTCGAGCTGAGCCAGGATGCCGACCGAACCGCCCAGCACCCGGAAGACGGTGAGGTATTCGGCCGGAAGTTGTAGGGCGCGAGCGGTTTTCATCTCCGGGCTGGAGAACTCCGAGGCCTTGCCCGCTACCCGCTGCATCCACGCGCGGGTGAAGTGGAACGTGTCGGTGCGGATCGGATCGCTGAACGGGCGCAGGTACGCCTCGATTTCCTCGTGGGTCACCTTCCGTCCCGGAATGACCCAGCCGTGCCCGTAGAGCAGTTCGGTGAGCGCGGCGTGCTCGTCGGCGACGGCCAGGGCCAGCATCCGGCCGAGGATCTCCGGGAAGCCGCCGGGCATCGGCGCGCAGGCGCCGAAGTCGAGGACGGCCAGAGTGCCGTCGGGTCGGATCAGGAAATTGCCGGGGTGTGGGTCGCCGTGCAGCAGGCCGACCAGCTCGGGTGAGCTGAAATGGAAGGTCCCCATCAGCTCGGCGATCCGGTTGCGCTGGGCGAGGGTGCCCGCTGGGTCCTCGGCGCCTGCCTTGATCAGCGCCGATACCGGGGTGCCGTCGAGCCATTCGGTGACGATCACCTTCGGCGAACCGGCGACCACCTTCGGCACCGTAATGGTGGGGTGCCCCTCGAACGCGGCGGCGAAGCGGCGCTGGTTGGCGGCCTCGATGCGGTAGTCGAGCTCTTCCTCGGTGCGCTCGGTGATCTCGGCGAGCAGTGGCTTCACATCGGCGCCGGGGATCACCGAGGAGAGCAGCCCGGTCATCCGGGACAGCGTTTTCAGGTCGGCGCGCAACGCGTCGTCGGCGCCGGGATACTGCACCTTCACCGCCACCGCGCGCCCGTCGGACCACACCGCACGGTGCACCTGGCCGATGCTGGCCGAGGCGGCGGGGGAGTCGTCGAAGGAGGTGAAGCGGTCCCGCCACTTGGTGCCCAGCTGCTGGTCGAGCACCCGATGGACCGTCGCGGCGGGCATCGGCGGTGCCGCGGCCTGCAGTTTGGTCAGCGCCTCGCGGTAGTGCTCGCCGAACTCCTCAGGGACGGCGGCCTCCATCACGCTCAGCGCCTGCCCGAACTTCATCGCGCCACCCTTGAGCTCGCCGAGCACGGTGAACAGCTGCTCGGCGGCCTTCTGGTTCAGGTTGGCGTTGATCTGCTTCTTGTCACCGCCGACGAGCTTCTTGCCGAACCCCACGGCGGCTCGTCCGGCGATGCCGAGAGGAATCTTGGCCATCTTGGCATTGCGGCTGGAACTGCGGCGCACGATCTCGGACACGGTACCCATCATGGCCGAACCTGCGGGGTGTGTGCCATAAGAATGCTCACACCGGCCGCTGCGATGCCCGTCACCGCGACGTTCCCGGTGCGCGCGCGGTCATGTTCCGGCAGCCGCAGTCCTGGTGTGGCAGCCACGGTCGGCGCTGGATCTCGTGGGTGTCGAGGTCCAATTCCACGGTGGCATCGAGGGTGCGTGGTGCCCGCCGGGGCGAGCAGGCGATGATTGCCTCGAGTTCGCCGAGCGCCAGCGCTGTCGTCGCGGCGATGCCGGCCGGGGAGGCGTGCCCGGTGCGGCCGAGGAGCTGGGCGGCCAGATGCGGCCAGTCGGTATCGAATCCGGCTCGGGTCAGGTCGGCGCAGCGCAGGCAGCTGGTCTCGCCGGGCAGCACCAGCGGGCCGACCACGCCGACCCCGTCGCGGACCCGTACCTGCAGATGTGGCACGCGGCGCAACACCAGATCCACCGCCAATCCGGGATCGATCATCAACGCGTCGGTGAGCACCACCAGCTCGCCCGCAGCAGCGCCGACCGCCGTGCCGGGCCGATACTCGCGCGAGCGGGTGGGCCGAATGCCCATGCGCCGCAACCCGATCGCCACGGCATCGGAGAGCGGGCCCAACCCGTGCACCGTGATGCTGCGAATCTTGCCCAGCTTCGGTTCGGGTTCCAGCAGCAACCCCGCTCGCTCGATCGCGGTGAGCATACCCATCGTGCGATCGGGACTGATGCCGAATTCGCCTGCGCGCCAGATGATCTGGGGTCTCGATTGCAGGCCGTCGAGCAGTCGCAGGAAGGCGAGCACGGTGCCGGTGTCGTGGTCGGTGGTTTCCAGCAGCAGCGCGCGTTCGGGGTCCCAGCCGAGCTGGACCGTGCCGGACGGGCGAACCAGGGTGGTCACTCGCGGATGGAGCATCGGGCCGCGCAGTGGAGAGGTGGTCGTCATGTCAGAAGTATCGGCACCCGGCGATACCGCAACTCGTGCCGAAAGCGTAGTTATCCACAGGCTTTCGGCGTGTCGGCAGGGCGACTTCGAACTGTGAACAACCTGTGTACGGCGGGTCAGCGCACCGATTTCCGACGACCGTTAGCCGTGGAACCGTGTTGCGCCACCGAGATCGAAAGTTTTCTCATCGACCTCGGTGGCGGTACGGATCAGGACTTGCCGGTATCGGAATCGCCTTCGTCACGCGGGGTTTCGTCGGCATCCTTGGCCTTGGCCGCGTCGCGTTCGCGCGCCTCGGTCTCGGCCAGCTGGGCCAGCGGATCGTCGAAAGCGCCGGTGCCGCCGCCGATCACCGAGTCGATGAACCCGGCGGGGGAGTCGAGATCGGTGGAATCGGGCAGCAGATCGGGGTGCTCCCACACCTTGTCGCGGCGCTCCATTCCCGCATCGGTGGTCAGCCGCCGCCACAGTGCCGACGCCTCACGGACCTTGCGCGGCCGCAATTCCAGTCCGACGAGGGTGGCGAAGGTCTGCTCGGCGGGTCCACCGGACGCTCGACGGCGCCGCAGCGTCTCCGACAGCGCGCCCGCGCCCGGCAGGCGCTCACCCACCGCATCGGTGACCACGACATCGACCCAGCCCTCGATCAGGGCCAGGAGGGTTTCCAGGCGCTCGAGCGCCTGCTTCTGCTCGGGTGTGGTCTGCGGCTCGAACGTGCCCTGCGACAGCAGTTCCTCCAGCTTGGACGGGTCGCTCAGCGACATCGGGTCGATGCCCTGCGCGGCTTCCTCGATCGCGGAGAAGTCCATCTTGATACCGCGCGCGTAACCCTCGACGGCGCCGAGCACCTGCTGGCGCAGCCACGGCACATGCGCGAAAAGCCGCTGGTGGGCGGCCTCACGGGCGGCCAGGAAGACCATGATCTCGCTCTCGGGCTGCTCGAGCCCTTCGCTGAACGCCGAGATCGCGGTCGGCAGCAGCGCCGCGGTACCGGCAGGCCCCAACGGCAGGCCGATATCGGTGGAGGTCAGTACCTCCTTGGCCAGCTGGCCGAGCGCCTGACCGAGCTGGGAACCGAACGCCAGTCCGCCCATCTGGCCGAGCATGCCGACCATCGGCCCCGCGAACTGCTTGGCCTCCTCCGGCAGCTGCGCGGTCCACATGCCCGAGATCTGCTCGGCCACCGGATCGCACAGGCGCTTCCAGGTGGGTAGCGTCTCCTCGATCCAGTCGTTCGGCGTCCACGCGACCGTCTTGGTGGCGCCCGCGGGCAGCACGGTGGCGCCGTCGAGCCACAGCTCGGCCAGGTGCGCCGCGTCGGTCACCGCGGTGGTGGTGCCCGCAGCGATCGGGGCGATGGTGGAGCCGAGCTGCTGGCGGGCCAACCGCTTGGCGACGTCGTAGTTGACCGGACCGGACTGGGTGCCGCCGGGGGCCATGCCCTGGCCCATGCCGCTGATCATCTGCCCGAGCTGGCTCAGCATCTGGCCCAGCTGCGACGGATCGAACCCACCCGCACCGGCGGCGCCCGCTCCGAAGCCGAACGGATCGTTTCCGCCGGGTCCGTTGCCCTCGTCGCGACGCTTGCCGGACTCGTCGTCGTCGCCGGTCGAGAAGCCGAAGGGGAGATCGCTCATACCTCTTACGTTACGCGGGACCCCTGGGGCTTCGGTGTTCGCGCTTCGCGAAATCGCCCGACATGACCCGCACCGCAATTGCGTGCCACTGCCGTCGGTCACGGCCGTCGATCACTACTGTGGTCGGAGTGAATCGTCGGATCCTCACCCTGATCGTCGCCCTCGTTCCCGTTCTCGTGCTCGGTGTGGCAGGCAGCGTGGTCACCGTGCCGTTCGTCGCCCTCGGGCCCGGGCCGACCTTCGACACCCTCGGCCAGGTGGAGGGCAAGCCGGTGGTCGATGTCACCGGCGCACCGCTGGATCCCACGACCGGGCACCTCAATATGACGACCGTGTCGGTGCGTGACGGGCTGAACCTGTTCGAGGCGTTCGGGTTCTGGGTCAGCGGTGAGCACGGCCTCGTACCGCGCGCCGAGGTGTACCCGCCCGGCGTGTCGCGCGAGGAAGTCGACAAGTCCAACCAGCAGGACTTCAAGGATTCCGAGAGCGATGCCGAGGTCGCCGCGCTGCACTACCTGAAGATGCCGACGGTCGTGCTGGTGCGCGGACTCGGTGAGGAAGGCCCGGCCAACGGGGTGCTCGAGGTCGGCGACCAGCTGATCAGTATCGACGGCACCCCGATCACCGCGCCCAAGGATGTGATCGACATCGTCGGCACCAAAGGCCCCGGCACCGCCATCACCGTCGTCTACCGACGCGGCGACGCCGAGCAGACCAGCCAGATCACCCTGGCGCCGCGTCCCGGCGACGAGGCCAAGGGCTACCTCGGCATCACCCCCGGCGAAGGCGGACGGCCGCCGCTCGAGGTCGAGTTCAACCTCGCCGATATCGGCGGACCGTCGGCGGGCCTGATGTTCAGCCTCTCGCTGATCGACAAGCTTTCTCCCGGCGAACTCAACGGCGGCAAGTTCGTCGCGGGCACCGGCACCATCGATCAGGAGGGCAAGGTCGGCCCGATCGGTGGCATCCAGTACAAGATGATCGCCGCGCGCGAGGCGGGCGCGGAAACCTTCCTCGTCCCCGCCGACAACTGCAACGAGGCAGTTCAGCGCTTTCCCGAGGGCCTGCGCCTGGTGAAGGTCGACACCCTCGACAGCGCGATCACATCACTGACCGCCATCAACGAGGGTCGCGAACCTATTAGCTGCGGGTAGTCACTCCAACGTGTGGTGCAGGGCCTCGACCAGGCCCGGTGCCAGGTCGGGGTAGGTGCGCAGGTCGAGGTCGCCGAAGCCGTCGTCGTCTTCGGGGCGGATCTGCAGCAGGCACAGGGTCGCGCCCTGGCGCAGCACGCCCGCGATGAGCCGGGCGTCGCGGCGACCCGGGTGCGCGTGCGCGGCGGCGCGCCCGGCCGCGTCCGCGGCTTCGTCGTCGGCCAGCAGCGGCACCAGGGCCTCGTCGAGATCGCTCTCGGCGTCGGGTGGCAGCACCACGATCTCCTGCACCAGCACGCAGCCCTCGACCGCGGGCGGCCAGGTGGTGGTGGCCAGGAATTCGTCGAGCGCCATCGACCCGCCGGTGATGTCGTCGGGAAAGGCTTCCTGGGCAACGGGGGTCAGTTCGCTGCCGTCGTCGAGCTGGTCCTGCAGGTCGGGTTCAGCCGCGGCCAGGTCGGCGGTCGGCACCAACGCGAACATCTGCGGCGGGTTTCCCCAGCCCTCGGCGTCGGCGAACTCGACGACCTCGCGCACACAGCGGGCGAGGAGAACTTCGGCGTGCTCGTCTTCGGTCACCCGCACATCCAATCATTTTCGGCCCACGCGCTTGCACGGTGTCCGATTTCCGTAGAGTGGGCGCCAACGGTCCGGCAAGCAATGCTCCTCGCGCGAGCGGGGATGACCCCCCGGATCACCCGCAACATTCGGACTGCGGTGACTACACCGATTCACGGTGTGGAACCGCCGGAGCATGGAGAGTGGCACCGTGGGCATGCGGCCCCCCACCGGCTTACCTTCGTTGTCCCGACGCAGCCGTGTGCTGCTTGTGACAGCAGTCGTCCTCGCGGCGCTGCTGCTGCTCGGGCCCCGCTTCACCGACGCCTATACCAATTGGTTGTGGTTCGGCGAGGTCGGTTATCGCAGTGTGTATCTCGGCGTGTTGGTCACGCGACTGATCTTGTTCGTGACCGTCGCGCTGTTCGTCGGCCTGGTGGTCTGGGCGGCGCTGTTGCTGGCCTACCGGTCGCGGCCGGTGTTCGTGCCGGTCGCCGGGCCCAACGATCCGATCGCGCGCTACCGCACGACCGTGATGAGCAAGCTGCGCCTGTTCGGCATCGGTATCCCGGTGCTGCTCGGCGTGCTGTCGGGGCTGGTGGCGCAGTCGAATTGGGCGACGGTGCAGCTGTTCCTGCACGGTGGCGAGTTCGGTCAGCAGGACCCGCAGTTCGGCCTCGACATCGGTTTCTACACCTTCGATCTGCCGTTCTACCGGATGGTGCTGAACTGGCTGTTCGTCGCCGTGGTGATCGCGTTCTTCGCGAACCTGGTGACCCACTACGTGTTCGGCGGCCTGCGGCTGGCCGGGCGCGAAGGCACCCTCACCAGGGCCGCGCGCGTGCAGCTCGCGGTGATCGCCGGAATCTTCGTGCTGCTCAAGGCGGTGGCGTACTGGTTCGACCGGTACGACCTGTTGTCGAGTACGCGCAAAGAACCAACGTTCGGTGGGCCGTCGTACACCGATATCATGGCGGTGCTGCCCGCCAAACTGATCCTGCTGTCGATCGCGGTGATCTGCGCGCTGGCGTTCTTCACCGGAATCGTGTTGCGCGACCTGCGCGTTCCCGCGATGGCGGCGGCGCTGCTCGTGCTGTCGTCGATCCTGGTCGGTGCGGTGTGGCCGATGGTGGTCGAGCAGTTCTCGGTGCGCCCCAACGCCGCCGAGAAGGAAAGTCCGTATATCGAGCGCAATATCCAAGCCACGCGCGAGGCGTACGGGATCACCGACGACAAGGTCGAGTACCAGAACTATCGAGGCAGTTCCGCGAAGAGCCCGCTGGAGGTGCCCGCCGACGCGGCGACCATCGGCAACGCCCGGCTGCTCGACCCGAACATCCTCTCGCCCACCTTCACCCAGCTGCAGCAGCGCAAGAACTTCTACGGCTTCCCCGAGTCCCTCGACATCGACCGCTACAACCTCAACGGCGATCTGCAGGACTACATCGTCGCCGCGCGCGAGCTGCACCCGGCCGCGCTGTCGGGTAACCAGAAGGACTGGATCAACCAGCACACCGTCTACACCCACGGCAACGGCTTCGTCGCCGCTCCAGCCAATCGGGTGAACAAGCCGCAGTCCGAGGCGCAGAGTGCCGCGGGCGGCAGCGATTCGGGTTATCCGCTGTTCATGGTGAGCGACCTGTTCACCAAGGTCGAGGACCAGCAGATCAAGGTCGACCAGCCGCGCATCTACTACGGCGAGCTGATCGCTCAGACCGATCCCGACTACGCCATCGTCGGCACCGCCGAGGGCCAGGCCCCGCGCGAATACGACTCCGACGAAGCGCAATTCACCTATGACGGCAGCGGTGGTGTGCCGATCGGGAACTGGTTCAACCGGCTCGCTTTCGCGGCCAAGTACGCCGAGCGCAACATCTTGTTCTCCTCCGCGATCAGCGAGGACTCCAAGATCCTGTTCAACCGTGGTCCGCGCGACCGGGTGCAGAAGGTCGCACCGTGGCTCACCACCGACGGCAACGCCTACCCGGCGGTGATCGACGGCCGCGTCAAGTGGATCGTCGACGCCTACACCACCCTCGACAAGTACCCCTACGCCCAGCCGACCTCGCTCGACGGCGCGGTCGAGGACAGCATCGACAAGAAGACCGGGCGTGTGATCCCGCGCAAGGAAGTGAGCTACATCCGTAACTCGGTGAAGGCCACTGTCGACGCCTACGACGGCACCGTCACCCTGTACGAGACCGATACCGTCGACCCGGTCCTCAAGGCCTGGCGCGGGGTGTTCCCGGACGCGGTGAAGCCGCAGAGCGAGATCTCGCCCGAGTTGCGCGCGCACTTCCGCTACCCGGAGGACCTGTTCAAGGTCCAGCGCGACATGCTCACGAAGTACCACGTGGACAACCCGCGAGAGTTCTTCACCAACAACGCGTTCTGGTCGGTGCCCAGCGATCCGACGATCGAGGGCGGCACGTTCAACCAGCCGCCGTACTACGTGCTGCTGGGTGATCCGAAGACCAACAAGCCGGCGTTCAACCTGACCTCGGCGATGGTCGGCTACAACCGGCAGTTCCTCTCGGCTTACATCTCGGTGCGCTCCGATCCCGAGAACTACGGCAAGTTCACCGTCTTGCAGTTGCCGACCGACTCCCAGACCCAGGGTCCGCAACAGACACAGAACTCGATGACCACCGCTGACGCGGTCTCGCGCGAGAAAACCCTGCTGTCGAACTCGAACAAGATCCGCTACGGCAACCTGCTCACCTTGCCGGTGGCCGACGGCGGCATCCTCTACGTCGAACCGTTCTACAACGAACGCAACACCGGTTCGTCGACGTTCCCGCAGCTGCTGCGCGTGCTCGTGAGCTATCGCGACGCGGCGGGCAGCGTGAAGGTCGGCTACGACTCGACCTTGGCCGGGGCACTGAATCAGGTGATGCCGGGTGCGGGTTCGCTGGCGACACCGTTCGGTGGCGATCCCGCGGTGAAGCCGAAGCCGGGAGCGACCCCACCGGTCGACCAGGGCACCGTGACGCCGCCCGTCGGCGGGACGACACCGCAGCCGGGGACAACGCCGCCCGCGAGTTCGCCGACCCAGGAGGCCGCGGCCGCCGAGGTCAGCCGCAAGATCGAGGCGGTGCGCACGGCGATGCGGTCGGGCAACTTCACCGATTACGGCAAGGCACTGGAAGAACTGGACGTCGCGATGAAGGCGTACCAGGACGCTGCAGGCCGGTAACCGACCAGCAAGAAGGGCCCCGTCACGATGACGGGGCCCTTCTTGTGCAGGGGGAACGGTTGGATCAGCCGCCGATCGAGGCGATCAGCGGAGCATGGGCGCTGAGCAGGTCCTGGTACTGAACCGCGACACCGTACTGGTCGGCCAGCGCCTGACCGGCGGCCTTGGCCTGCTCGACGGCGAGCTGGGCCTCGGTCTCGGCCTGGGCGGGCAGTTCGACGGGCAGTTCGACGGCAGGCTCTTCAACAGCGGGCTCTGGGGTGGACGCGCCCGACTGCAGGTACTGGCCGCAGTGCGGCCACGCGCCGACACCCTGGCTGGCGAGCACGTTCTCCGCCACGCGGATCTGCTCTTCCTTGCTGGCGTTGTGCGCCGAACCCTGGCCGCCGTTGGCTGCCCAGGTGCTCTGCGAGAACTGCAGGCCGCCGTAGTAGCCGTTGCCGGTGTTGATGCCCCAGTTGCCGCCGCTCTCGCACTGGGCGACGCCGTCCCAGTTGTAGGCGGCGGCGGAGGCGGTGCCGGTGGCGAGGCCGAACGGAACGGCAACAAGGGCGCCGGTGATGGCGGCGACGCCAAGGGCGCGGGTGCTGAATTTCCGGGTCTCAGTCATGAGGGAGACGCTAACCAAAGAATCGATGACGATCACATCTTGATAACGAGGCAATTCTATGAATGGAATAGACGTCTTATCGATGTTTACGGTGCATAGCCAGTGGGAATACCTAGATTCCGAGCGGTCTGTTATTGGGTCGTTATGTGTTCGGGATCACGAGGTAATAGTGACGCCACTCACCGGAACTCGACCCCGCCGCGAGTAGTTGCTGAAATGTGTGACTGCTGTCACATTCGAACCCCCCGAAGCGCTGCGTTGCCCGGCGAGGATTGCGCATATCGGCCAGAAAACCCCCACTGACCTTGCGATTTGGCACCCGCGCGCACCTGTGTGTAATGTTGTGTTCACACCGACGCGGGGTGGAGCAGCTCGGTAGCTCGCTGGGCTCATAACCCAGAGGTCGCAGGTTCAAATCCTGTCCCCGCTACAAAACGAAAGGCCCGGAACCACTGGTTCCGGGCCTTTCGCGTTATCCGGGGTTATGCGTCCAGGTCGCTGGCGACGAGTTCGGCGATCTTGTCCAGGGTCGGCTGGTCGTCGCTGCTGATCACGACTTCCGCGCCCTGGCCCGCGCCGAGGGTCATGATCAGCAGCGCCGAGCCCGCATCGACCGGGTCGCCGCCGGTGACCGCGATGGTGACCGGGACGCCTGCCGCGGCGACAGCTTCGGCGATCAGGGCCGCGGGGCGGGCGTGCAGGCCGACCGAGGAGCCGACGGTGACGGTGGTGCTTGCCATGGGATATCTCCTTGTGTGGATGGATTTACGCGGTGGTGAGAACGGGCGATGCAGGCTGTTGCTTGCGGGTGAACTCCTTGGCGACGGTCACGCACAGAGCCGCGACGACGGTGCCTGCCAGCAGCGAGACCACGAACCAGGCGATGTGCCCGATCGCGAAGAACACGAAGATGCCGCCGTGCGGTGCGCTGAGGGTGACCTGGGTGGCCATGATCAAACCGCCGGTCACCGCCCCGCCGACCATCATCGACGGCAGTACGCGCAGCGGGTCGGCGGCGGCGAACGGGATGGCGCCCTCGGAGATGAACGAGGCGCCGAGCAGCCAGGCAGCCTTGCCGTTCTCGCGTTCGGCCTCGGTGTAGAGACGCGGACGGACCAGCGTCGACAGTGCCATCGCCAGCGGCGGCACCATGCCGGCGGCCATCACCGCGGCCATGATCCGCAGGGTCGCGGGATCGTTCACCGACAGGCCCGCGGCGGCGAACGAGTACGCGGCCTTGTTGACCGGCCCGCCGAGGTCGAAGCACATCATCACGCCCAGGATGACACCCAGCGCGACCGCGGAGGTGCCGGACAGGCCCGACAGCCAATCCTGGAGCCCGTTGGTCACCGCGGCCAGCGGCTTGCCGAGCAGCACGAACATCAACAGGCCGACGATCGCCGAGGCGAGCAGCGGAATGACCACCACCGGCATCAGCCCACGCGCCCAGACCGGCACCGGCAGCTTGCTCACATACAGTGCCGCGAACCCGGCCACCAGACCACCGACGAGACCGCCGAGGAAGCCCGCGCCGACGAACACCGCGATCGCGCCCGCCGTGAAACCCGGTGCGAGACCGGGGCGGTCGGCGATCGCGAAGGCGATGTATCCGGCCAGTGCGGGGACGAGGAAACTGAACGCGAGCGAGCCGATCTGGAACAGCACCGCGCCGAAGTAGATGGCCAGGCCGCCGTCGGGCAGGTCGGTGATCGAATTGTCCAGCACGATCGTCTTCGCGCTGTCGGAGATCTCGTAGCCGCCGAGCAGGAAGCTCAACGCGATCAGCAGACCGCCTGCGGCGACGAACGGGATCATGTAACTGACGCCGGTGAGCAGGATCTGGCGCAGGCGCGTACCCCAGCCGATGCCCTTGGCCGCCGAGTCCGAGGGTGTGGGCGTGGTGCCGCCGACCGTGGCGGCACCCGGAGTATCGCTGGCCGCAACGGCTTCCGCGATCATCTTGTCGGGCTCGTTGATGGCGCGTTTGACGCCGGACTCGATCACCGGCTTGCCCGCGAATCGGCTGCGGTCCTTCACTCCGACATCGGTGGCGAAGATGACGGCGTCGGCCTCGGCGATGGTCGACGGAGCGAGTTTGTCGCCGCCGCTGGAGCCCTGGGTTTCCACTGCGATGTCCACACCTGCGCGTTCGCCCGCCGCGGTCAGGGAGTCGGCGGCCATATAGGTGTGGGCGATGCCGGTGGGGCACGCGGTCACGGCGACGATCTTCTTGGGTGCTCCGGCCTTCGCGGTGCTGACCGTAGCGCCGTCGGTTCCCGCACCGGACGCAGCCGCGCCGGAGGCGGCGACACCGGCGGTGACTGCGGCCGCGCCGACACCGGTGGCCGACGAGCCGGAGGCCGCAGTCGTGCCGGGCTCGCCGCCGGCGGAGGTCGAACCTGTTGCGCCGTCGACGGAGGACCCGGTTGCATCCGTCGATCCGGTCGCCGCTGTGCCTGCCGCAGCGGTGGAAGATGTTGTCGCGGTGGTGGATCCGGTCGGCGCGGGATTGATGACGCCGTCGACGAGGGTGACCACATCCGCCGGGGTCGCGGCGGCGCGTAGATCGGCGACGAAGGCCGGACGAACCAGTGCGCGAGCCAGCGACGACAACAGCTTCATGTGCTCGGCCCCCGCGCCTTCCGGAGCCGCGATCAGGAAGACCAGGTCGGCAGGCCCGTCGGGCGCGCCGAAGTCGACGGCGGGGGACAGGCGGGCGAACCCCAGCGACGCGGTGGTGACGGCGGCTGATCGGCAGTGCGGGATCGCGATGCCGCCGGGTAGGCCGGTCGCCGATTGCGCCTCCCTGGCCAGCGCGGCCATGCTCACCGAGGCGGCATCGGTCGTGCGGCCCGCGGCGGCGAGCTTGTTCGCGAGCGCGGTGATCACGGCGCTCTTGTCGGCGCCGAGGTCGGCGTCGAGCGTGATCAGGTCTGGAGTGATGATCGAATCGGCCATCGTCGTGTTCTTTCCGGAGTGGGGGTAGAGCAGGGGGGCGATGCGGTCGGCCGGGCTATCGGCGCCGACCGGTTGCGGTCGAGCACGCGGGGTGATGGTCCGCGCACGCGGTCGGGTCGCGAATCAGCGACCGAGTAGCGGTGCTCATGCCGGAGCCTGCGGCCGGTTGGCAGTGAGCGGGTGGGCCGTGACTGCCTCGAGAAGGATGTCGGCAGGGCCGGGTAGCCCGGTGCCGGGCAGGGCGGTGGCTGCGCTGCCGTAGGCGACGGCGGTGCGCAGGCGGTCGGCGGGGGAGGCGCCCGCGAGGTCGGCGAGTAGGTAGCCTGCCAGGGCCGAGTCGCCCGCGCCGACGGTGCTGCGTGGGACGATCGGCGGGGCAGCGGCGAACCACGCGTCGTCGGCGGTGACCAGGACCGCGCCTGCCGCGCCGAGGGTGGCCAGCACCGTGCCGACGCCGCGGTCGATCAAGGATGCGGCGGCTTCGGCTGCGGCCGTGGGGTTTTCGAGGTCGACGGGATCGAGACCGGTGAGCTGGGCCAGTTCGTCGGAGTTCGGTTTGACGAGATCCGGCACGGGGCCGACCGATTCGGCGAACAGGGCGAGCAGGGGTGCGTCGGAGGTATCGACGGCGACGCGGGTGCGTCGAGTTCCGTTGGGTAACAGCGACAATGTGGCGACGAGCCGCGCGTACCAGTCGACGGGAACTCCCGGCGGCAGTGATCCGGACAGCACGATCCACTCGGCCCCTGCCGTCAATTCGACGAGCAGTGCGGTGATTTCGGCCAGATCCCGAGCGTCGAGGGGATGGCCGGGCTCGTTGATTTTGGTTGTGGTGCCGTCGGTTTCGGCAATGGTCAGGTTGACCCGCGGCCCTCCCGAGATCGGCACCGTACGGAATTCGATTCCGGCAGTGCGCAATCCGTGCACCACCGGATCGTCTTCGGCCCCGGGCAACACCGCGAGCACCGGCGCCCCACCCTCGGACACCACCCGCGCGACATTCACCCCCTTGCCACCGGGATGCGACGTGACGCTCGCCGCGCGATGCACCTGTCCGCGCCGCAACGGCTCGGTGAGCGTGACCGTGCGGTCCAGACTCGGGTTCGCGGTCAGGGTGACGATCATGCGGACACCACCTCGATTCCTTCGGTGACCAGTTCCGCGTGCGCGGTGGCCGGGATGTCGGTATCGGTGACCAGGACGTCGATGTCGGCGGTATCGCCGAATCGCACGAAGTCCTCGCGCCCGATCTTGCTCGCGTCGGCGACCACCACGACCCGATCGGCGGCGGCGATCATCGCGCGTTTCACGGCCGCCTCCTCGGGGTCGGGGGTGGACAGCCCGTGCCGCACGGTGAGTGCGTTGGTACCGAGGAACGCCACGTCGACCCGCAGTTCGCCGAGCAGTCGCAGGGTCTCGGCGCCGACGGCGGCCTGGGTGACCCCGCGAACCCGCCCGCCGAGCAGGTGCAAGCGCACCCCGGCGAATCCGGTGAGGCGCGCGGCGACCGGCAGCGAGTTGGTGACGGTGACCAGGTCGACGTCGATCGGCATGGCCGCGGCCACCCGCACGGTCGTCGTGCCCGCGTCGAACAGCACGCTGCCACCGGCGCGCGGGAGGTATCGCTGGGCGAGTTCGGCGATCCGGTCCTTCTCCGCGGCGCGGGTGCTGTCGCGCTCGGCGGTGCCCGGTTCGAAGGTGGTGAGCGCACCGGATCCGACCGCGCCGCCGTGCACTCGCCGGATCACGCCGAGCCGGTCGAGTACCGCGAGGTCGCGGCGCACGGTCTCGGTGGTGACCCCGTACTGGTCGGCGAGTTCGGCGACGGAGACACGCCCGCGATGCCCGATGAGGGTCGCGATCGCCTGCTGCCGTTCCTCGGCGTACATGGGTTCCTCCGGTCTGGCGTGAATCTGTACTCATGTTGTTTTATGCCCGCTTCTGTGGGTTTGTCAATGATTTTCGGTGAGACGAGTCACAATTGTTGCCGTCGCCTATCGCGATGGAAGGTGTCGGCAGTCACAGAGAAGCCGGGTGCGTGTTCGGTATCACGGGGGAAGTTCTTGCAGGTCAACGGTTTTCGCGTCGCCTTTCACCTCGCCGTTACGCACCTCGTCCAAGATCGACACGAAGGCCACCGATCCTGACTTCCATGTGGCGATTCGCAGTGCGACCCCGTGTCAACGCCCTGGCCTGCGAGGTCTGCGGCCGACTCCCGCATCCGGGCCGGACCAGGCTCACCCTGGCGAAACTCGCCGCGGTGTTCCCGGTGGAGCTGGCGCTGCACGCGCTGGTCGTGCACCTGCACCCGCCGTACCTGCTCACCGTCGCCCTGCTCACGATCACCACCACGATCCTGGTGATCTGGGTGGTGGAACCGTCGGCGATGCGCGTGCTCGGCGGCTGGCTGCACAGCCCTGAACTGCGCACTCGCGAGCGCATCGACGCCGCGCCAGCGCTCTGGCGGATCCGCGTGCGCCTGGCGGACAGACCCGGCGCGCTCGAGACCCTGGCCAAACATCTCGCGCACCGCGACGCCAACATTCTCACCGTGCATGTGCACCAACTAGAGGACGCGGTACTCGACGAACTCGTCGTCGCCGCCCCCGTCGAGGTCACGGCGCCCACGATCACCGCGGCCGTGGAACACGCGGGAGGTTCGCAGGTGCGGGTCTGGCCGGCGACCGTGCTGTCGCTGATCGACGGGCAGACCAAAGCGCTGGCTATCGCCGCCCGCATCGTCGGCGATCCGGACGAATTGCCGTTGGCGGTAGCCGAACTGCTCGGCGCGCGCTATCTCGCGCCCGGCACGCCGGAGGTGCCCGAACCAGGGGAGGGCACGCTGTTGGAATTGGACAGCGACGATCGGCGCTGGGGTTTCGTGCGTCCGGACGAACCGTTCACACCCGCCGAGATCGCCCGCGCGCATCGGCTCGCCGATCTCGCGGCGCTCACCGTGCGGCGGCGGTAAGGGTCAGTCGAAGCCGAGGTCGGCGGTGAGCGGATCGCGCAGGGCGCCCTCGGCGGCGCGTAGTCGGTCGGTGACCGAGGTCAGCAGATCCATCGAGTCCTGGGAGAGCCCGAGCGCGAGGCGAGTCAGGTGACGGATGGCATCGCAATGGAAGCGATCGGCGAGTAGGGCGTCCGGATCGGCGGGCGCAGCCGAGTGTTCGACGACGGTCACGGCAGGGGCACTCACAATCTCGTATTTTCGAGTATGACGCACCTTACATCCCCCCTGCGGTCCGTGACCCCGGGTCGGCGTGCGAAAGTGCAGCAATGAGTCAGTTCGCCGACTACCAGAACGAGATCTACCTGGCCGCGCTCGGTGGGATCCAGCCCGAGTTTCCCATGGATTACGCGACGCTGGAGCGTAAAGCCACTGCGGCACTGCCGGATTCGTTGCTGAACTACATCGCGGGCGGTGCGGGCGACGAGCTCACGCAGCGCCGCAATGCCGAGGCCTTCGCGGACTGGGGTCTGATGCCGCGGATGCTGGTCGGTGCCACCGAGCGCGACCTCACCGTCACGGCGTTCGGCCATACCTTCGCCAGCCCGCTGTTCCTCGCGCCCGTCGGGGTGATCGGGCTGGTCGGCGAGCAGGGCCACGGGGATATCGCGGTGGCGAAGGCGTCGGCGCAGACCGGGGTGCCCGCGATGTACTCCACGTTGATGGAGGATCCGCTCGAAGAGGTACGCCCGCACGCAGGCGATACGCCCTCGTTCTTCCAGCTCTACACGCCGAAGAACCGTGAGCTCGCCGAGAGTCTGGTGCGCCGTGCCGAAGCCGCCGGTTATGCCGGCATCACCGTCACCCTCGACACTTGGGTGCCCGGCTGGCGGCCGCGCGACCTGGCCAGCGGCAACTTCCCCCAGTTGCGTGGGCATGTCCTGAAGAACTACACCAGCGACCCGGTCTTCCAGCAGATGGTCGGCTCCGACGACCCGAAAATGATTGTCCTGCACTGGATTGCGACCTTCGGCAACTCGCTGACCTGGGACGACCTCACCTGGTTGCGTTCGCTCACCGACCTGCCGCTGATCCTCAAGGGCATCTCCCATCCCGAGGACGCGCGCAAGGCGATCGACTTCGGCGCCGACGGCATCTACTGCTCCAATCACGGTGGGCGCCAGGCCAATGGCGGTCTGAGTGCGCTCGAGACCCTGCCCGCGGTGGTGGCCGCGTGTAATGACCGGGTGCCGGTGCTGTTCGACTCCGGGGTGCGTTCGGGTGCCGATGTGGTGAAGGCGCTCGGACTCGGCGCGACGATGGTCGGGCTCGGCAGGCCGTATGTGTACGCGCTCGCGCTCGGTGGCGTGCGCGGGCTGGTGCATATGCTGCGCAGTTACGCCGCCGAAGCGGACCTGTTGATGGCGGTCAACGGCTATCGCGATGTGGCCGCCGTGCGCGAGAACATCCGTCCGACGACGCGCGGAAACGCCATTCCCGTCTGATCGCGCAGCGGCGGGAAACCTGTCACGAGAGGCGTTTTGGGGCCGCGATGTCGGCTCGGGGAAGAACTTGTCGGTGCCGTGGTGCATCATCGGTGCTCAGACCACGCTGTAGCACCAACCCCCGGAGTCCACGATGTCCTCGCCGAGCACCAAGTCCGCATCCCGCCGATCAGCACCGCCGGTCCTTTCCGACGCCGAGCTCGCGCGAATCGCAGGCGAGCTCGCCGAGGGCAAACCGCCGATGGTGTGGTTCACCTCCGCCGCTGTCGGTGTCGCCGAGGGGAAGTCGGGCAAGGTCGTCGCGCTCGACGACCCGTCCGCGGGCGACTTCCTGCAGGTGCGGCCCACCGGTTCCAAAGATGTGCTCTCGTTCGGCCCGAGCGAGGTGACGCTGACCAAGCCGGCCCGCGGGACTACGGTAGCGCCGGGCGGTTCCACCCGGACCCGCCAGGAGATTGTCCCCGCGCCGAGCAATCGAAAGGACAACACTGTGACCCAGCCGTCGACCCTGCCGAGCACCGCCACGCCCGCGCCGAGGTCGCTCGCCCCGGTACCTGACGACGCCCCCAAGCCCGCTCCGGCCGCGCCCCGTCCGGCGAAAGCTCCCGCGGCGCGCAAGACCAAGCCTGCCGAGGTGACCGTCACGCTCACCGGGACGGCCGACGGTGAGTGGACTGTCGATGTGGTGAACGGGAAGAAGCGCAGTGTGAAGGGGATGGCTGTGAGCAGTGCGGCTGTCGCCCAGGCTGCGAAGATCTTGCATCCTGAGGTGGAGGAAGTGGTGGCGGGGATTCTCGAGGCTGCTCGGGAGGTTCAGCAGGCGAAGGTGGCGCAGTTGCAGGCTGAGCTGGAGGCTGCGCGGAAGTTGTTGGAGGAGTTGGGGGACTGAGTGATTCGGAGCTGAGTTCAGACCGCTGTCGTGGTGGGGTTCGCTGCGCGCAGCTGGTGGGGGCGGTGGGGGGCTGACTTTCGGATCTCTTCGTGGAAGGTCAGGCCTAGGCGGTATTCCTTGGCGTGGTACATGGCGGCGTCTGCGGTGCGGATGAGGTCGTAGATGGTTTTTTCGGTGGGGCGGGTGGTTATGCAGGCGACGCCGATGCTGGCGGTGATGGGGATTTCGCCGCAGCTGAGTTCGAAGGGGCGGATGAAGGCGCCGAGGAGGTGTTCGGCGAGGATGGCGGCTTCGGCGCGGGTGCGGGGGGACAGGATGACGAATTCGTCGCCACCGTAGCGGGCGGTGAGGTCGCCTGCGGTGGTGGTGCGGCGGATGCGGGAGGCGGCGTTGGCGATGAGTTCGTCGCCGACGGCGTGGCCGTAGCTGTCGTTGACCATTTTGAAGCCGTCGAGGTCGATGAACAGCAGGCACAGCGGTTTTCCGGCCCATTGGTCGCGGTAGCGGTGGGGTGCGCGCAGCAGGGCGGCGCGGTTGAACAGGCCGGTGAGCAGGTCGTGGTCGGCTTGATACTGCGCCCGGCGTTCGCTGCGCATACTGCGGCCGATGGCGCGTTCGCTGCGCACCAGCACACCCACCAGCAGCAGGGTGAGCAGCGAACAGATCACCACGCGATCGCCGACGCCGAGATCGGCGCCGACCACGCTGATCAGCGAGGCCGCCACCAACGCCACCGCGATCATTCCGGCGCGCTGGCGTGATCGGTGCGGGTGTACGTCCTCGGTGTCGCGGAGCGCGCCCATCGTCGGCTGCACCGCGGCCAGCCCGGCCAGCAGATACGCCCACTGCTGTGGCACCAGCGCGAACTCGGGATCGACCGCGATCGTGCCTGCGGCAGTGAGGCTTTCGAGCACACCGCCGACGAGCACCGCGATCAGCGCAGCCTGCAACAACCGCAGTGACGTCTCCGAACGAACCACCGTCGCCAGCGAATGCGCGAGCACCGTGGCCAGCAGGGCGTGGATCACCGGATAGCTCGCGGCGAGCGCGGTATCGACGAGACCGGTGCCGTGGCGCAGAATCGGCGAGATCAGGAAGGTCCACGAGGCCAGCAGCGTGCTGAGTCCGATGAGCGCCGAATCCAGCCACAGGTCACGGGCATTGCGGAGGGTGCGCGGCTGCAACCAGCCCACGGCGGCGAACCCGAGACACAGCGAGGCGGCCAGGGTGCACAGATCGTCGACGGGGTGCCAACCCTGGTGCAGCCCCAGCGCGCGTATCGCGGTACCGGCGGCGAACAGCGGCACCGAGGCGGCCAGCAGATACCAGGGCAGCCGATGGGCGGGTCGATGGCGGTACATGCCGTACCCGATCATCGCCAGCGACCCCGCCACGATCACGATGAGCAGCAGAAACGGCAGCGCGCGCCCACCCGTCAGCGGCGCGATCAGCACCGCCCCCGCCGCGCCGAGCAACACCACGCACCACCGTCGGCTGCCGCTCGGTGTTTCGCTGATGGTCATCAGCCCCCCTCGATCTTGCTGCGCACGCGACGAGCGCCGATCGAACGGAAGGCCGGTGAATCACTCGAAGTATCGGCCGAGAGCACCGAGTGTTGTTGTTCGAGCACTATCCCCAGCCGGCAGGCGCCGACGCTCAAAACCTTTACAACTCAGTCGATCATGACACGTCCACGTCCTCGCTGTCGATGTGTTGGGAGCATTACCGGATACCGATTCGGCACCCGGTGCCGGACGGTTGCCCGCCGCGGTGTTCGGTGGGGGCATCGTCGCAGGGAGCGGAAGGGGAAGTACGCGTGCAGAAGTGGATCGCGCCGGGCCGGGTCAACATCATCGGCGAGCACACCGACTACAACGACGGCTTCGTGCTGCCCATCGCGCTGTCACTCGGTGTCGTGTGCGCGGCCGAACCACGCGATGACGGGCTGGTGCGGCTCACCTCGGCGCAACGGCCCGGTGACACCGTCGAAGTGCAGCTGAACGCCCTCGTGGCACAGCGGAATCGGTTGCCCGGCTGGGCGCGCTATCCGCTCGGCGTCGTCGACGAGTTCGTTCGCGGTGGTCATCGCGTCCGCGGGGTCGACCTCGAACTCGACGGCGCGGTGCCGATAGGTGCGGGCCTGTCCTCGTCGGCGGCCCTGTGCTGCGCGGTGACGATCGCGCTGCGCGATCTGTTCGCTCCCGAAATCACCGATCGGCAGATGGTCAAGGTCGCCAGGGCGGCGGAGAACGATTTCGCCGGTGTGCCGACCGGCCTGCTCGACCAGTCAGCCTCGATCCTGTGTGCCGCAGGTCATGCGCTGTTTCTCGATGTCCGCGCGTTCACGGCGGCGGAACTCGGTGCCACCGAACAGATACCGTTCGACCTGGAAGCAGCGGGCTTGACGCTGCTCGTCGTCGACACCGGCCAACCGCACGACCTGTCCGACGGCGGATACGCCGAACGTCGAGCCCAATGCGAAGCTGCCGCAGACGCACTGAACCTGCCCGCTCTGCGCGACGCCACCTCAGAAGACCTTCCGCGCCTGGGTGATTCAGTGCTACGGCGTCGCGCCACCCACGTGGTCACCGAGAACGCGCGGGTCCTCGCAGTCGCCGACAAGCTGCGGACCAGCACGGACCCACGCGAGATCGGTGAGCTGCTCACCGCTTCGCACCGATCCCTGCGCGATGACTTCGAAGTCTCCGCGCCCACACTGGATCTCGCGGTCGAAGAAGCACTCGACGCGGGCGCCCATGGCGCGCGCATGGTCGGCGGCGGCTTCGGCGGCAGCATCATCGCCCTGGTCGACCACGCCGACCGCGTCGCCGAACACATCGTGAACCGCTTCGCCGCAACAGGTTTCGCCCCACCGCGCGTCTTCACCGTCGAACCCGCCGCGGGTGCCCACAAACTGAATTGAACAGTTGTCCTTTTTGTTCAGCCCGATTTCGCTGTGACGCACAGCACAAACCCTCACAGTGGAGGCATCCGAAACAGTTCGACGGGCGACGCAGCCCGCGCTGTGTGAACGACGCTCGTGTGCCGCCCGGCTCCAGGCCAGGAGGAATACGCTGTGCTAGAGGCATCTTCGACACTGAGACTCGACGCCGCCCCCGTCGACTACGCGCTGGTCGCCCTGTATTTCGTCTTCGTCCTCGGCATCGGCCTGATCGCCAGGCGGCGGGTGTCGAACAGTGTCGACTTCTTCCTGTCCGGCCGCTCACTACCCGCCTGGGTGACGGGTCTGGCGTTCATCTCCGCCAATCTGGGCGCGGTGGAGATCATGGGTATGTCCGCGAACGGCGCCCAATACGGTTTCCCCACGTTCAACTACTTCTGGATCGGCGCGGTCCCGGCCATGCTGTTTCTCGGCGTGGTGATGATGCCGTTCTACTACGGCTCCAAGGTGCGATCGGTGCCGGAATTCATGCGAAGGCGCTTCGGTACCGGCGCGCATCTGGTGAACGCCTTGAGTTTCGCCCTCGCCCAGGTGCTGATCGCGGGCGTGAACCTCTACCTGCTCGGCACCATCGTGAACGTGCTGCTCGGCTGGCCGCTGTGGATCTCGGTGGTCGCGGCCGCGGCGATCGTGCTGTCGTATGTCACCCTCGGTGGGCTGTCGGCCGCGATCTACAACGAGGTGCTGCAATTCTTCGTGATCGTCGCCGCGCTGCTGCCGCTGACACTGGTGGGTCTGCACCGCGTCGGTGGCTGGGATGGATTGCAGGCCAAGGTAACCAGCTCGCCGGGCGGTGCCGAACAGCTGCAGACTTGGCCGGGCAATGCGATGAGCGGGTTCACCGACAACTTCGCCTCGATCATGGGCATCGTGTTCGGTCTCGGTTTCGTGCTCTCCTTCGGCTATTGGACAACGAACTTCGTAGAAGTGCAGCGCGCGTTGGCAACTCACTCGATCTCGGCCGCACAGCGCACGCCCATCATCGGCGCCTACCCGAAGATGTTCATTCCGCTGATCGTGGTGATTCCCGGCATGATCAGCGCGGTCCTGGTGCCACAGATGATCGAGTACAAGCAGCAGGTGGCCGCGAATCCCGACTTCGAGGGCGATGTCACCTATAACCAAGCGCTGTTGTTCTTGATGAAAGAGGTTCTGCCCAACGGACTTCTGGGCGTCGGGCTCGCAGGTCTGCTCGCGGCGTTCATGGCGGGCATGGCGGCGAACGTCTCCGCGTTCAACACCGTGTTCAGCTTCGATCTGTGGCAGCAGTATGTCCGCAAGGATCGTCCCGACGGGTACTACCTGAAGGTCGGCAGGCTCGCCACGGTCGGCGCGACGGTGGCGGCGATCTTCACCGCGTTCATCGCGGGCGGGTTCAGCAACATGATGGACTACCTGCAAACCCTCTTCAGCTTCTTCAACGCGCCGCTGTTCGCGACCTTCATCCTCGGCATGCTGTGGAAGCGGATGACACCGACAGCGGGCTGGGTCGGCCTGGTCAGCGGCACCCTCGCCGCCGTGTTCGTGTTCCTGCTCAACGAGACCGGGGTGACGAACCTGTCCGGGCAGGGCGCCAGCTTCGTCGCCGCGGGCGCGGCCTTCGTGGTCGATATCGCCGTCAGCGTCGCGGTGACCATGGTGACCCAGCCGAAACCGGCTGCCGAGCTCGTCGGCCTGGTGTATTCCGAGACGCCGAAGGCGATGCGCGAAGACGCCGACGCCGACTCGCTGCCCTGGTACCAGCGCCCCGTCCTGCTCGCCGGGATCGCGCTCGTGCTGGTGATCGCGCTCAACATCATCATCGGATAAGGAGTCCCGCAATGCTTTTCGATATCCGCACCATGATCGGTGCGCTGCTCGGCAGCTACGGCGTGATCCTGGTGATCACCTCGTTGCTGCAGGACAGTGCGACCCAAGACGTCAAAACCGGTGGCGTCGATGTGAATCTGTGGGCGGGCCTCGGCATGTTCGGGTTCGCGGTCGTGTTCATCGGCTGGGCGCTGCTGCGTCCCGTGCAGGTCCCCGAGACCACGACGATGACGATGGAGGAATTCACCCCGGATCCGTGACACCTCACGCCGGGGTGGCGCCGGGGATCCCGTCCTGCACAACGAAACTCGCACGGGTGCTGATCGGCGCTCCGGGGCTGCTGACATAGGGAACCACGCGGAAGTCGTTGCGCCACTGTCGATGATCGAGATCGACTCGTACGTAGCCGCGCTGCCGGTTGTGGAACTTGATGTCGGGGTTCGCGGCCAGCAGGGCGCGGCCGCCGTCGGTCTCATCGGCACCGTCGCTGCCGGTGCTGATCGAGGTGCCGGTGATTTCGGTTGCCACGACTGGTGATTCGGGATCGGCGTAGTCGCGGCGGAGGTCGGCGACGTAGTTCTCGTGCCGGTCGCCGGTGATCACCACCAGGTTGTCGACCTCGTAATCGGTCGCCGCGCCGAGAACCGTATTGCGGTCGGCGACATAGCCATCCCAGGCGTCGGTTCCGAGCAGCAGATCGGGGCCGGGGGCGTAGTCCGACTGGGCCATGGCGACCTGGTTGCCGAGTACCTGCCAGCGCGCGGTCGAGGTGGCGAAGCCGTCGACGAGCCAGTCCCGTTGGGCCGCACCGAGAATGGTGCGATCAGTGGCGAAGCGGTCGGCGCAGCCGAGCACCGCGGAGCCGTCGCCGCAGGCCTGGGGGGTGCGGTATTGGCGGGTGTCGATCATGGTGAACTCGGCCAGATCGCCGAACCGATAGCGGCGGTGCAGGTGCGCCGACGGGCCGGCGGGGAGCTGGGCAAGGCGCATCGGCTGGTGTTCGTACATGGCCTGGAAGGCGGCGGCTTTGCGGCGACGGTACAGCGGCGGCAGGCGATACACGTCGAGGCCGAGACCGGGACTCTCACCGGCCCAGTTGTTGTCGAGTTCGTGGTCGTCGAGGGTGACCAGCCACGGGAACGCGGCGTGCGCGGCCTGCAGTGGTGCTTCGCCTTTGGCCTGGGCGTAGCGCAAACGGTAGCCGGTGAGGTCCACGGCCTCGCCGTGGAGTTGCGGCGGCGGCTCGGCCGCGCCGCGGCGGGCCAGGATCCAGGAGGTTTCGTAGATGTAGTCGCCGAGGTGCACGACCAGGTCGAGGTCTTCGGCGCTGAGATGTTCATAGGCGGTGTAGTAGCCCGAACTCCACGATTGGCAGGACGCGAAGGCGAACCGCAGCCGCTCGGTCGGGCTGTCGAGCGCGGGCGCGGTGCGGGTGCGGCCCACCGGCGAGATCGCCGAGCCCGCCCGGAACCGGTAGTAATACCAGCGGTCCGGTGCGAGCCCGGCGACCTCGGGATGCACACTGTGCCCGAACTCGCGGGTGGCCACCGCCGAGCCCCTGACCACGACTTTCGTGAAGCGTTCGTCCTCGGCGACCTCGTAGTCGACGGTCACCGGGGCGATCGTCATCCCGCCGTAGCCGTCGGGTGCGAGCGGATCGGGGGCCAGTCGCGTCCACAGCACCACCCCGTCCGGGGTCGGTTCGCCGGAGGCGACCCCGAGCGAGAACGGTTCGCCGAGCGTGCGCGGCGCGGGAAACCTCGCACTGCTCACCGCCGACACCCCGACCAGGGCGGCGATCGAACCTGTCACGCTGCCGCGCAGGAGTTTTCGACGAGACAGGGTCATCCTCGGATCCTTTCACCGCGGCGGCGAACCTGCCCACCGATGCGGTGTCAGAGTCGGAAGATCCGCGAACCCGAGGCCCAGCCCGCGCTCGACCAGTTCGGTCCGAAGCACGACACCGTGCCCGCCTGGCCGACGGGCAGATCCTGGCGGATCGTGAACGGGCCGACGGCCAGCGGTGCGATGTTGTATCCGAGGCAGTCGACCTCGAGCCGATAGGTCCCCTCGCCGCCGTAGCACCCACCGTTGAACGCCCACGGACCGTTCATCGAGCCCTGACAGCCGGCATCAGCGGCGGCTGTGCCCGCACTGATCCCGGTCAACGCGACCGCGACGATCGGGGCGGCCAGGGCCATCGCTACTGCGCGAGCTGAGGTTCTCATGGGGGAGCTCCGATCATCGAGTGGCATGGGTTACATGGGATGTTTCCTCGATAGTTAGCTTTGCGTTACACCTTGTCGGTCCGCGCGGCGAGTCCCAAGGCCACGTCGATGAGCAGGAACACGACCAGGCTCACCCCGATCAGCGGAACGAACCAGCCGACCGCGACCGCCGCGGCCACCATCGGCACGGTGATCCACAGCGAGGTGCGGCGCAGCACGCCACGGCGCGGCGGGACGGGCAGCGCCGACTTCCGTACCGGCCGACGCTGCCACCACATGCGGTAGCCGAGCACGATCACGGTGACCAGCCCGAGCATGATCGCGAGCAGCAGCAACTGGTTGATCAGGCCGAACAGCAGGCCCATATGGAACGCGATGCCCCAGCTGGTGAGCTTGGCCATCAGCGGCCAGTCGGCGAACGCCAGTCGGTCGGTGACCGTGCCGGTCTCGCCGTCCACGGCCAGCGCATCGATGGTGAAGGTGCCGGGCAGGCGCAGTTCCTTGATCGCGAAGGCCTCGTCCGGTGTCGCCGGAACCGCGATCTCCGCGCCCTGGGTGATGCCGTTGGCGCGGGCCACCTCGTACACGCGATCGAGTTGCGCGATCCGGGCCGCCGGGTCGACGGGCGCGGGTGCGGTGTGGCCCGCGCTGCGATGATCGCTCGGGGCAGCAGCGTCACCCGACTTGGCGACGGTGACGGCGGGCGTGGTCCAGCTCAGTTCCTCGCGCAGCTTCGTGACGTTCTCGCCCGCATAGGTCGACCACGTCATGCCGGTGGCCGAGAGCAACAGCACCACGGGCAGAATCCAGACACCGATTGCCCCGTGCCAGTTCATCTTTCGACGCCGGGTCTGCGACAGATCAGGCTTGACCAACCACTGTGCGGACCGGCGGCTCTTCCGTTTACGTACCCGATGCACCCACAGCACCAGCCCGAACAGCGCGATCACCCACAACCACGACGCCGCCAGTTCGCTGTAGAGCCTGCCGGGCTCGCCCAGATGCAGGCTGCGATGCAACTCGCTGAGCCAGGTCCGCAGCGGTAACGCCCCACCACTGCCGTACACCACGGATTCGCCGACCGGCTGCGCGGTGTGCGGGTCGACGAACACCGACAGCCGCTCCGAATCGCCGAGGGTCGGATCGTTGAACAGCACGCGTGTGGTCTCGCCGTCGCTCGGTGCCGGGGCGACAGCGACGAGCGTCAGGTCAGGACGCGTCGCGACAGCCGCACCCACCTGCGCGGACAGGCCTTGATCAGGGCCGGTGGTGTCGACCCGCAGCAGATCGCGCGAGACGAACCCTTCGATCGTCGGCGCGATCGCGTACAGCGCGCCGGTGAGCGCGGCGATCAGGATGAACGGGGCAACGAAGATCCCCGCGTAGAAATGCAGGCGCACGGCCAGCGGATAGAGGCGGCGGCCCCGGCGCGAACGGGCGCCGGCGATCGGGGGTGCCGAGGGTGAGTTCTCCTCGACCGGACGAGTGTCCGTGATGCTCATAGCGATTCATTTCTCGAGTTCTGGAAACCCCAGTGCGCGCGGAAATGCCCGGCCGTCCTCGCACGTCGACCACCACGCTCACTGGAGACATGGCTCATCGAGCGATCGGCATCGAGCCGTGTGCGCGAATGCGAGAACAGCGCAGGACGACAGGTCCGTGCACTGGGGTGAGGGAGAGTTCAGAAACCGATCGCGAGTGGGGGAGCGCGGGTGCGTAGCGACTGCGTGGCGAAGATTCGCAGGATGACGCGGTCGCGGTGGGTCAGGCGCAACGGCGCCCGGTCGGGGATGCGGGGAGTGCGGTAGCGCAGCGGCAGGATGCGTGCCAGGACGGCGCTGCCGATCCGGTACGCGGCCTCGGCGCCGATGATGACGACGGCCGCGAGCAGTGCGGCGACGGTGTGGGCGGTGAGCATGCCGAGTCCGAGGGAGTCCTCAGTCGAGTGCGCGTGCCCGGACCAGCTCATCGTGGTGTGCCCGATCAGCTGGCCACCCAGCAGCACCGCAGCCAGCCCGACCGCGCCCTCGCGCAACGGACCGATCCCGGCGACGAGCGCCCCGACCACCGCCGAAGCCGCCGCCAGCAACACGATCGCCGTGCTCCCCGGCAACGCCCCACCGGCAGCCGTCCCGTGCGCGGCCAACGCCAACGCCCCTGACATCGAGCCCGCGCAGGCACCACGCAGCCGCGCGCCGACAGCACGCGACGGCGCGGACGCCTGCTCGAACCCGATGATCACGCGCTGATGATAGACGACCGGCGTCGCCCGCCCAGGTCAGACGGTCGAACCGAACTCAGTCCGACTCGACCGCCAGCTCGATCAACGGCTTGCGCAGCAGCTTGCCCGTCGCGTTGCGTGGCAGCTCGTCGACGAAGATCACCTCGCGCGGCACCTTGTACCGGGCCAGGTTCTCGCGGACGTACTCCTTGATCTCCTTGGCGTCGCGCTTGGACTCCGGCCCCGGCACCACGATCGCGCGCAGCCGTTTGCCGTAGTCGTGGTCGTCGACGCCCACGACCGCGGCTTCGAACACGTCGGCGCGCCCGGCGATGAGGTTCTCCACCTCGAGGGGGAAGACGTTCTCGCCGCCGGAGACGATCATGTCGTCGTCGCGGCCGTCGATGAACAGCAGCCCGTCGGCATCGAAATGCCCGACGTCACCGCTCGACATCATCCCGTCGACCATCTCCTTGTTCCGGCCGTCGGTGTACCCGGTGAACGCGAAACCGTTGTCCACGAAGATCGTTCCGGTGACATTCGGCTTCGTGATCGGCTTGCGGTTCTCGTCGAGCAGCACGATCCGGATACCGACCGGCGCCTTGCCCGCGGTGGTCGGCGCCTTGCGCAGATCCTCCGGCGTTGCCACGGTCATCACCGCGCATTCGGTGGAGCCGTAGAGGTTGTAGAGCGAATCACCGAAGTAGTCGAGGGTGCGGGTCACCACGTCCGGCGGGATCGCCGAGCCCGCGGCGAAGACCACCTTCATCGTCGACGGGTCGTACTTCGCCAGGATCTGCTCGTCCAGATCCATGATGCGCTGCAACATCGTCGGCACCACGATCAGCGAATCCGCCTGGTACTTCGACACATTGGCGAGCGTCTGCTCCGGATCGAACTTGCGCTGCTGGAAGACCACCCGGTTACCGAGGGCCAGGCCAAGGGTGAACTGCGACAGCCCGGTGCCGTGGAAGATCGGCGCCGCCATGATCATGGTGCCGTTGTTGGGCAGCGGCACCCGGTCCACGAACTGCGCTGAGACGAACGGGCTCACCTTGTCGCGTGGGGCGCCCTTGGGGGTGCCGGTGGTGCCGCTGGTCAGGATCACCATGCCGCCGGGCTTGCTCGGCGCGGTGAGCGGCGTGGTCGAACGATCCGCCGACAGCGACGCCACGGTCGGGATCGACGGGTCAACCCCGTGCGCCTCGTCGACCCAGGTGAGCACCCGCGGGATCTCGGCGGGAATCGCGCTCATCAGGTCCATGAACTCGCTGTCGTGCAGCACCGCCTTGACCTTCTCGCGGGCGGCCACGTCGGCGAACTGCGGTTTGGCGAAGCCGGTGTTCATCAGCACCGCGCGCACGCCCAGCTTGCCCGCCGCGAGCAGGCTCAACACCATGCCGCGGTGGTCGCGGGCCAGCACGGCGATCACATCGCCCTCGGTGATCCCGCTGGCGCGCAGGCCGCGAGCGAACGCGCTGGACTGCGCGTCGAGTTCGCCGAAGGTGATCTCACCCAGCTCGTCGACGATCGCGCCCGCCTGCGGCCTGCTCTGCGCGGCGTGCATGACCACGCCGGCGAACGGGCCGAATTTCGTGACGTTGCGAACCGATCGGGCCGCGTGGTCGAGACGCAGCGGGTTGAACAGCTTGCGATCCACCATGACCTTGACGCTGAGCGCGAAGTCCCCGGCACGCCGGGCGGTGGTTCCAAGAGACAGAGACATCGAACAGCCTTCCGGCAGACCGAGCCCGCGCGACACCGCAGGCCGGACCGCTTCTTCGAGATCCAGTGCTGGAACTCACAGTAGCAAGCGATCCGCCCGCGTTGTCTACTCGGCGGTAAGTTCGGATTATCCCTGTGAGACCTCATAATCGACGAGGGTGCGGCGCACGATCTTGCCGGTGGCGTTGCGGGGCAGTTCGTCGAGGAAGATCACCTCGCGTGGCACCTTGAACCTGGCCAGATTCGCCTTGACGTGCGCCTGGAGTTCGGCGGCCTCGACCGTGTGACCCTCTTCGAGAACGACGAAGGCGCGCAAGCGTTTTCCGAATTCCGGATCGTCCACGCCGACGACCGCGACGTCGGAGATCTCGGGCCGCTCGACCAGCAGGTTCTCGACTTCCTGCGGGTAGACGTTCTCGCCGCCGGAGACGATCATGTCGTCGTCGCGGCCGTCGACCATCAGCAGGCCCGATTCGGTGAAGTGGCCCATGTCGCCGCTGGACATGAACCCGTCGATGATCTGCTTGTGCCTGCCGTCGGTGTAGCCCTCGAACGGCGCGCCACTGCGCACGAAGATCCGGCCCCGGGCGCCCGGCGTCGTCACCGGCTGGTCGTTCTCGTCGAAGAGGCGGACCTCGCAGGTGATCGGCGAACGGCCAACTGTCCCAGGCGCTTCCGCGAGTTCGGCCGGGGTCGCGATGGTCGCGATGGCCACTTCGGTCGAGCCGTACAGGTTGTAGAGCACCGGCCCGAACGCCTCGGTGGCGCGGATGCACAGCTCCGGCGTGAGCGCGGAACCGGCGAACAGGATCACCTTCAGCGAGGACAGGTCGTACTTCGCGCGGACCTCGGCGGGCAGGTCGGTCATCCGGTGCAGCATCGTCGGCACGCAGACCAGCATCTCGACCTTGTGCTCGGCGATGGCGGCGAGGGTGGCCTCGGCGTCGAAACGACGCCGCATGACGATCTTGTTCGACAGGATCGAATTGACCAGCCAGGTGCCGACGCCGGTGCTGTGGAAGATCGGCGACACGATCATCGTCGTACCCTGCTTGGGGAACGGGACGCGGTCGACGAACTGCGCGGTGGCCATCGGCGTGACCTTGGTGCGAGGGGCGCCCTTGGGCAGGCCGGTGGTGCCGCTGGTGAGGATGATGAAGCCGCCGGGCTTGCTCGGGGCGGGTAGGTCATCGGTGGTGTTGCTCGCGATGAGATCGTCGAAAGTCGTGGCGCCGGTGGGGAGTTCGACACCCTCGTCGACCCAGGTGAGGTAACGCGGCAGGTCGGCGGGCAGTGCGTCGAGCAGGCCGAGGAACTCGCTGTCGTGCAGGACCGCGACCACCTTCTCGCGCTCGCACACCTCGGCGAACTGCGGTTTGGCGAAGCCGGTGTTCATCAGCGCGATCCGCGCACCCAGCTTGCCCGCCGCGACCATCGACATGATCAGGCCGCGGTGGTCACGCGCGAGGACCGCGATCACCGTGCCCTCGCCGATGCCTGCCTCGCGCAGGCCGCGGGCGATGGCGGTGGACTGCTGGTCCAGTTCGCGGTAGGTGAGTTCGCCGCGCTCGTCGGCGAGCGCGATCTGATCGGGAAAGACACGGGCCGAATGGCGCACCAGGGCAGCCTGCGGGCCGTAGACCCTCGACTCCTTGATCGTCTTCAGTGTCTCCAGGGGCGTCTTCGGGTTCGACACACCGCGCGCACGCAGCACGCCGATCGCTTTCACGCTTTCGAGCAGATGTGACACGTTCACTCGACTACCTCCACTGCATTGATCACTCGACGCTCACCGTAGCAGTCGATGTGTCCTGCATCACAGTAGTCTAGTCGGGCATTTGGGATATTTCCCGAGGACCGGCCCTGTAGCTATCGACAACGCGCATTGCTTGTCAACGTTGGGCGGCGGCCAACACCGCGAGCAACGGCACGAGCCTGCCCTCGGGTACCTCGAAACGACCGAGGCCCGCGGTCTGCAACCAGCCCACCGCGGCCAGCTGGCGCAGATGCTGATAGATCTCGGGCGAGGTGCCCAGTTCTTCGATAGCGGCGAGGTCGGCGGCGGTGCGGCGACCGTAGACGATCTCCTGCAGCAGTCGTAGCCGCACCGGATCAGCAAGGGCAGCAAGGCAATTGGCGGCCTCGATGGTCCAGACGTCGCCGACGATGTCATCGGTGGGGTACTGGGCCTGCCAATCGAACCGCTCGCCGGTCGGCAGCTGCAGCGCCCCGGCCAGCAGCACGCCACCGGTGCGTTTGCCCGCGTCGGCGAATTCCTGCCGCAATCGCGCCACCGCCCACGGCAGCTGCGCGTCCTCGGGATGCGCGTGCTCCAAGGCGGCTACGCGCCGTTCCAATTCTTCGAGTCGGTCGACCAGATCCACGCCGCCAACCTACTGCGTCCGGTCGCGGTGTGGCGGCGCAAACCGTAGGTGAGTCGGGCGAACTCACCTACGGCCCACTGTGGTTCAGCCCGCGTAACCGAAGACTGGGTAGTGGTCGCTGTAGTCGGTATAGGTGTGGGTTTCGCCCCCGGCGGTGACGCTCCACGCGGGGCTCTTCACGCGCCGGGTCTCGTTGACGAATCGCGCGGGCGCGCCGTTGCCCGCGATCGGCAGCACGTAGTCGAGGTGCTCGGAGGCGTATTCGGGACCGTACTGATCCACGCAGACCGTGTTGTCGGCGCAGTCCCAGGAGTGCCGGTGACCGGTGTGCGCGGGCGCGGCCGCGCGGAGTTCGGCGAGCATGGCCGGGTACTCGGCGCTCGACTCGATGACGTTCATATCGCCTGCCACGTACACCGGCTGATCGGCGGGGATCTTGCGGCCGTCGAGGAACTTGCGGATCTCCGCGCGCTGCTGGGCCCGCTTCTGGCCCGGCTGACCGGAGCTACAGCCGTCGTCCTCGGACTGCATGTGGGTGCCGATCACGTGCACCGGACCGCCGGGCGAGGCCAGTTCGACGTAGACGAAGCCCTTGTTGGAGAACCAGTCGCTGCCGCACGCATCGGCGTAGACGTACTGGATCTTGCGGCTGATCGGCCAGCGGCTGGCGACGGCAACGCCACCGTCTTCGGGCGTGGTCGAGGAGTACGAACCCTGGGTGGCGTCCCAGCCGCTGCGGGACCGGCCGAGCACTGGGGTCTGGTGCGGGTAGGTCTGGCGCAGGTTGCCCAGCATTCGATCGGCGGCGGAGTTGTGGAACAGCTCCTGTAGCACCACCACATCCTGGTTGGCGAGGACGTTCTGGGCGGCGATCAAGTCGGCTCGCTGTTCCTGTCCCCAGTTGGGATACAGCGTGCCAGCCAGCATGAACACGTTGTACGACGCGATCCGCGGTGTGACCTGGGGTGCTGCCGAAGCGGGGGTGACGGGCAGAACCGCTGCCGCAATACACAAGGCGGACAAGACTATTCGTTTGAACATGACCAATTTTGATCATGCGTCCAGTTCGATGGCGAGAGATGGACGAGAAGTTCATCGGGCCGCCCGTCTCTCGACGTCGGCCGGTCGTCCAGGTTACAGCGCGGGATCATTTGTAACGCGAACCGATTCGGCCGCGCGCAGCTGGGTGAGCTGTGCGCGGCCGAAGGCTGAACTACCTGGTCACAGCGCCGAACGACGGCTGCTGGATCGTGCCGAGCTTGTAGGCGAACCCGTCCGGGTGCGCGTCCGAAACCGGTACCGACCAGCGGTGCCACAGGGTGCCGTACACCGCGGCCACGATCAGGCCGCCGCCGGTGTTCACCGGTGCGGTGCGGATGGTGGTGTCGACCGGAACGTCCATGTGCTCGGTCAGCACGGCGGTCCCACTCTGGAACGTGTTCAGGTTCAGCCACATGACCTCGAGCTTGGCTCCGGTCTGGTTGGGCGAGATGGTGCCCGGCCCGCCGAAGAAGCCGAAGCGGAAACCGTCGATATCGAGGGCGATACCGGAGCCGTACACGCCCGGTCCGCCGCCGTTCTGGCCGATATCGGAGGTCGCCGGGATCTGGAACGGCTGCGCGGGCAGCGCGACGTCGACCGTGCCGTTGGCGGCGAGCTGGTCGAGGGCGGCGAGTGCGCCCGGGTTGTCCGCCACCGACGTCCGCAGCTGCGATACGGCCGAGGCCACATCGACAGTCTGTGGGGTCGGGTCCGCGACGGCGGGACCGGCGAAGGTGATGGCGACGGCAGCCGACGTGGCGGCTACCGCGGTGGTGATGCGACGCATGAAACTCAGATGATGCATAACCAGCTCTCCTAGAGTGTTCCTGGTAGCGCTTTCCCTGGTGATTCGTCCGCTCTGTGTGTCGGTCGGGGACCGTGTGGTGTTAGCCGCCGACTACTTGTGCACCGTACCCACCGCAGATGTGGCGATGATCACTACCCCTGGGAAAAGCCGTGTTCAGGACCTCGTGGGGTCGGTTACGGCATGTTCGCGATCTCTACTTTGTAGCCGCGATACAGCTCGGGCTTGGCGGTGAGTACCGGCATGTCGAGGTGCTGCGCGGTGAACACCACGGGCGCGATCAGCGGCCAGTCGAGGTGATCGTCGACGATCGGCACGGTGGTGCCGATGCGGATCGCGGTGGGCGCGTCGAGTTCGGCCCAGCGCACGGCGACGCGATTGTCGAGCAGACGCCCGAGTTCATCGATGTTGTCCACGGCGCGCATCGCGGCCATCAGACTCACGGTGGGCACCACCAGGATTCGGCGCTGCTGGGTGAACTGGCGCATGATCACCTGCCCGAACAGCGGCGACAAGGCCAGCGAGGTGAGCGCGGTGTGATCGGCGACGCTCACTGGCGACTGTCCAGCGCGCCCATCAGCTTGCTCAGTTTGGCTTCGGCCTCGGCGATGTCTTCCGCGGAATGCTGGGTGATTCTGGCGTCGAGTTTGCCCAGAATCTGTTCGCGCAGGTCATCATTGAAGTACGCGGGCGGTAATGCCGCGTGCCGCAACACTTCTGCTGGTACCACCGCGACCAATTCTTTCCCCTCCCGAGTCACGATCACCGGCCGTCCGCTCGCGGACACCCCGTCCAAAACACTACCCAGCTGACCACGTAACTCGGTCAGCGGCACACTGTCGTAATCGGCCATACCCCACTGTACAGTCCTGTGTACAGTGGGGAAACCCCTGATCAGGCGACTTTACGGGCAGGTTCGCTGCGGTAACGGGTAACCGGACCGTCGATGCCGAGCAAGCGCCACACCCGCTTGGCGACCGGGTTCATCAGGCCGCTGTTGGTGGCCAGCGCGCGCACATCACCGAAGATGTTGCGCATCGAGGCCTGGGATTCGTTGTTACCCCAGTATGCGTCACGCATGACCTCGGCCGGAATGTCGAACTTCTCGACGAATTCCTTGGGTGGGGTCATGATCATGTCGAGCATGATGCGCATCGCGATCGGAAACAGTACCGACAGTGCGGATTTCGTGACGATGTTCATGCCGGGCACATTGCGGCGCAGATACTCGTGCGCGAACGAGATGTGCCGGGCCTCTTCGGCCACATGGATCTGCATCACCCGGTGCACCATCGGGTGCAGGTCGACGCCGCCACGCAGCAACGACTTCTGCAGGTGATCGATCGGTTCCTCGCCGCCGAGAACCATCGTGAAGAACAGCTCGGGGAAGTACTTCACCGCAGGCCAGATGATCATCGTGAGCTTACGATCGATGGTGCCCATACCGACCACATCGCGATAGCCGATGCGGTTGATCATCTCCTGGAACATCATCGTGTGGTTGCACTCTTCGGCGGCCTCGTGCGTGATGTACCGGAATTCGGGGTCGCCGTTGGGAACCGAGATCAGGTATTGCATCAGCCCGCGGATCAGCAGCTGCTCGAAATCCAGGCCCACCTTGGCGATGCCGGCCTGACGCCACATGCCGATGGCGATCTGCTTGTCGATCGGCTGGGCCTTGTACCAGGGGTGACGGCCCAGCGGGTCCTCGTCGGGCATGATCCAGCGCGGATCGTCGCTGTGCACGGCGAATTCCGGTGCGTCCCAGTCGATGTCGACGTAGGGGTCGAAGTGTCGGTTGACCGAGCCTTCGGACAGGCCGCGAAGGATCTCGTGGTACTCGGGATCGGTAGCGGTGTTCTTGACTGTCGACAGCATCAGCGATGTCTCCTTCGGTATGACGCAGGTCCTACGTTATATGAGACTCAGGGTCTCACACAACCCCTCCGGGGGTAGCATTCGTCGTTGCCGCGCGATCTACCAGCATCAACGTAGGATTGGACACCGCAGGACCCGCCTAACGGTTGACCAGGAGGAATCCGATGGTTCGTTCAACTCCCGCGAAGGCCGTCTGGCCGACTCTGCGCGTCGACTCCTGGTCCGAGACCCGCGACACCCTGCACATGTGGTCGCAGATCATCGGCAAGCTGAAACTGGCCGGGACACCGCTGGTCAACCACTGGTGGAATGTCACCTTCGCGGTCAGCGCGCGCGGGCTGGCGACCGGCGCCATCCCCGTCGACTGCCGCCTGCTCGACATCGAATTCGACTTCGTCGATCACGAGCTCGTCCTGCGTTGCAGCGACGGCCGCCACGCCACGATCGCCCTTCGCCCACGCACGGTCGCCGACTTCTACGCCGAACTCGGCCACGTGCTCGGCCGCCTCGACATTGTGGTCGACATCGAGGCCTCGCCCAACGAGGTCGACCCGGCCATCCCCTTCGCCGAGGACACCACCCACCACTCCTACGACGCTGACGCGGTCCACCTCTTCTGGCAACAGCTCGTCCAGATCGAGCGAGTCTTCCAGCTCTGGCGCGCCGGTTTCGCCGGAAAATCCAGCCCCGTGCAATTCTTCTGGGGCTCCTTCGACCTGGCCTGCACCCGCTTCTCCGGCCGCCCCGCACCCCTGCACCCCGGCGGCGCCCCCAACTGCGCCGACTGGGTCATGGAAGAGGCCTACTCCCGCGAATGCGCCAGCGCCGGCTTCTGGCCCGGCGGCACCGAAGGCACCTTCTACGCCTATTCCTATCCCGCCCCCGACGGCTACTCCGCCCGCCCCGCGGGCCCCCACGGCGCCGAATGGGACTCAACCCTCGGCGAATTCGTCCTCCCCTACGAAGCGGTCCGCGATTCCCCCGACCCCGACACAACCCTCCTGAGCTTCCTCGACACCACCTACGCCTCCGCCGCTGACCTGGCCCACTGGGACCGCCCCCTCCTCGACATCAACCCCGACCGCCTCGCCCGCCAACTCCGCACCGACGACACGACCGCCCTCTGACATTGTCGGACAACGAAATCCGGTCGAACCTCACTCCGAGGCGACCGGAAGCTCAGCCCCGCGGCTCGGGTCTCCATGGCTATCCGTCCACGAACCGACGCTGACGACGCTGGAGGGTGCGATGGTGAGGGCAGCGTCGAACTGCATCTCCCGGAGGTCTTCGTCAGCCGGGATGTAGTCCCGATAATGCGCGAGCCGACCACCGCTCGCGATGTACCCCCCGTCGTTAGCGCGGGTGAGCTGGATTCCTGAGACAACAACCAAGTCGATCGGCTGGCCGGAATCGTTTTCGCGGGCATGATCGACTTCATTCGCCATGAGAAAGACGGACAATCCAGCGCCGGTCGTGCCCTTTACCTCGACACGCTTCTCGGCTCCGGCACAGTTGAATTTCAGGTCGTAGGGCTTCCCTACGCGTATGGCGTCGGTCCAGCCCTCCACCGTCTCGAGGTAGCGGATCGCAGTATCCTCGGCGTGCAACTCGACGGCCTTCCGCTTGCGCGGACCATTGATGTAGCCCTGACCTCGGGCGCCGCGTTGCGGGACCGAGGGTATCGAGTCCTGTCCCAGCGGGACCGAGGAGAGTTCACCGGCTTCCCAGCCCGCGCGCTCGAGGAGGCGGAGAAAGTCATCGTCGGCCAGCTCCAGATGCCGGGGCTTGGCATGGGCGACGCTGACTGCCCGGAGTAGATCCTCGGGCAACTCCGCCGCCCTGATCTGCACGATCTCGGCATACGAGGAGATCGCGAACCGGTGGGTATATCGCACCTCGCCGGCGTCCACCTCGTCGGGCCACAACGGTTGCAGTCCCTCGGTGATGACACCCGAGTCGCGACGTGCGATGTTCTACGTCACGGAGGCGCATTCCCTCCACAGGTCGGTCAGCGCCCGCGGACCGTGCGGCAAGCCGTTTACCTCGGAGCAGATCACCAGCCACTCGAAGTCCGCACCGATGCTCTTGCCATGTCGCTCCGGCAGGCCCCCAGAACTGTTCGCGCAGACCCCACGCGACATTCGACGTGAGCTTCTTCGGTACGAACGTCACCACCACTCTGACAGGCATGCAGCACAGCCTACGAAGATGCCTCGGCGGCGGCAATGGACTGCGCGCGGTGCTGGCGTGCCGGCAGGACAGCCGATGATTCTGTTTCCCACCAACGTCTCCTACTGGCTTGAGCAGCTGTCATGTCGACGTACGCTGACCCCTGAGACGTCGGCATTCGACGCCGAATCAGGCCTGTTCAATGGCGGTACCGGAGCATGAAATTGAACCTGACTGAGCTCTCGTCGGCTACGAATGGAGGAACGTCGTGCCACACAGCGGGTCCAAGAAACCGCAACTGCCCCACAACGTCCTCCTTCACCTCCAGCAAACCGGTGTCCTCGTTGAGGATTCGAATGCATGACCGACACCCCAACGGAATTGGAATCTGCACATTTATTCGATTGCCAGTCTGTTTGTCATCGTGCGCCGATATGTAGTCACCGGGACGGTATGCCAGAAAATAGCAGCGACTGAATTCGGCCTGTACGCCGATCACACCACCGACAATGGGAGCCAATTCATTCGCTAGGCGATCAGCAAAGCTTTTCAGACCCGAATTTCTCATCAATTCCGCCTGGACCCGGCTCACAAACGGGTCGACTTGGGGATGTCCGGGATCGAATCGTAGATAGCGACTCCCACCACTTATTCGATGAGATTCCTTATTTAACTCATGCCCGACAACAATCTCCTCGGACTGATCCAGGAGGCGAGACATTATATCCGTCAACGATAATATATCGGACTCACTCACCATGCCGGGAATCTGCGTAAAACGTCGCATCCGATATTCGTCGACGTATGGTCGCAGTATGTTCTCGATAGATCCACCAGCTACGAATATCATCGCCGATGCAATTCCTTGACATAGGCGATAGAGTCCTCCACCGATATTTCACTCGGGCTTGATCCATGGACGAAGATCTGCTCGAAGATATTGACACCAAGGCTAAGCATAGGTTTCATATCTCCTGGATCGCCACTTAGCTCTGCTTGGAGCGTTCTCCAGTGCGAGATCGCGGACGAGGGTAATCCTCGCTTGGTCCGCCTGGCAATTCGACGCAGCTCCGAACTCGGAAGTAGGGTGGCGGACGAGGTCTGAAGTATTTTGTAGCCAGGCCCACCGAGTTCCCCGGTTGTCGCATGGATGGCATTTTCAGGATCGAGCAGAGCGGACCAGGGTGTAGACAACGCATCCGCCGCCAGCATGTGATGAGCGTACGGGCAATACCCATTCGCGCCGATCGTACTGGCACTCTGCTCCAGGATCGCGATGTCACGTGGGATCTGCGTCCGCAACGCTTGAGCCCGAATAGACCCCCGCGATGCATCATTCAGGGCGTTAACCTGTGTTCGCAGCCCGCCCAGTAGAGCGTCCGCCGGTTCCCCTCCGATCACAGTCTCGTACTTATCCGGACCAATTTTCGACAGACAGTCGACAAGGCCGGATGCGAGGAATAGGTCCGGCCGTGGGTCACTGAACGCCGCAATCGCGCTCGGCAGTCCGTACAGAAAGGAGTCATAGCCGAACTCGTAAACGGAGAATGGCACGCCCAGCTCGGTCGCGAGTGCAGTCGCGTACTCGACGTCGTCCGCATTGTGTCCATCATAGACGCATACCGAATCGAAGGTTATGCCGCAGTCCACCATCACAACTGCCAACAACGCGCTGTCGAGTCCGCCCGACAGGAAGAGCAACGGCGGTTCTTGAATATCCGCCTCAACGAGTGCGGCGTGCAGGTGCTCAATTAGCGAAGTAGGCGTCAAAGGTCGGCTGTCGGGCCATTCTTGGCGGTCACGTTCGACGCGGAACCGCGAATCATGTTCGTCGAAATGATATGTCGAGTTCGGGTCAAGTACGACAACATCGCGTATGAACGACATGAGTCCGTCCGGCCAGGAAGATAAAGGCTCTGACTGTAGTCGCGCTACCAGATCATCATCGATTGTGCAGCCTGCGGCCTCCATGGAGACAGCGCGGAGTGAATCCGAGATCGTCCATCCGCCCGTATCACGAAACTTTGCGTAGAGCGGGCTTCCACCGAGTATCCCGGTCTGCACGGTAGTTGTCCCTGGTCTGCGATAAATGGTCGCAGCTCCCATGACCGAATCGCCGGTTGTTGTCATCGTTGTGCCTCCTGCGTACTTTGAATAGTTTCCAGCGGCCTACGCGTAGCCATGAACCCTGCGCAGCCCACGGCCGCAGCAGCTGCAGTCACGCCCACCAAAACCGTCGAGACACTGACGAGCACGCCGCCGACTGCACTGCCCGCTGGGCGCAGGCTGCCAAAGATCGAGTTTGCCAAAGAGAAGACTCGGCCTTGCATCTCCTCCGGGACGCTGACCAAGAACTTCGTATCGGCGAATAGCGATGTCGCGCTGAGCCCTGCGCCAACAAGAAATACCGACGCACCCAACAATCTCAAATCATCAACCAATACGGCAACGACAAATCCTACCCCGAACACCGTGAGCGACAGCGCGACAGCAAGCGAATCATTGCCGACCGACAATCGAGAAATTCGATCGCTGCTGAGCGCGGCAGCAATCAACAACATACCTGCCTGATACGTAGAAAACAGGATTCCGTAGCTCACCCCAGAGTCCGAGTTTCCCGCTGCCAACGCAGGTAACAGGATACTGAATCCGGATGTAAGCATATTTACAGTTGCGCCGATAAGAAGTACAGAGCGAACAACCCTATCGCGGATCATAAATCGCAAACATTCGATGAAACGGACAGGTCGGACATTTTTCTTTGGGCGCATTTTCTCGCTGGCAGCCGGGCGCATCAAGACTAATGTGATTATCACACCCGAAATCAAGAACGTGGCGGCGTCGAAGATCAGGAGTCCACGCTGACCGGCAACTGACACAACTGCCCCACCGATGAGAGGACCGCCTATCAAGGCGATACGACTCGCCGTATGGATTCTGGCGTTCGCGTTACGACGCCCGTCGTCCGGAACGGTACGCCCAATCATCATCTGTACCCCGGGCCCGTAGGCCACACCCCCGAGGGCAGTCGTCAGCATTGCGACCCACAGGACGGTGGAGGCCGAGCTCTCCCCCCGAAGTGCGAGTGCGGCGAGGACGACGAACGCGCCATAATCGGCAAGTAGCACGAGCCGTATCCCGTGGCGTCGGTCCAGCAATGCTCCTACCAGGGGCGACAGCACCACCGTCACTCCGCCGCAAACTGCCAGCATGAAGCCCGCGGTTCGAGCATCCCCATGTCCGTGCACGACAATCCAAATAACACCGGTGAACAGCGCCGTATTGCCAAGCGTGGATACGCCGTTGGCGCCGGCGATCAGCCAAACGGTCAGACTGCCCATCTCAACGAACCGAACCAAGTGCGGGCAAGCCGGCCAACGATGCAGCCAGCTTCGCCACATAGTTTTCGCCCCTGGTTTCCGTCAAAAACTCCTTGCTGCGGTAGTGCACGTATATCGTGCGGCGCTGACCGTCGGTCCTGTTTGGCGGCGACCCATGAAGGATTCCCCGTTCGTGCAGGCAGATCGTTCCTGCAGGGCAGCTCAACTCGACCGCCTCCGCAGCTGGATCGCTAGCTATCTGAGGGTGCTCCCGCAACCAGCCGATCCGCCTTTTGAAGCTCCACCGATGCGATCCAGGTACAACTTGGATAGCTCCGTTGCGAGAGCTCGAGTCCTCCAGGTAAACCGCCAGAACATAGTCATCCGCGGGTCGAGGTTTTCCCACCGGATCTGGGTCGAAGTGCCAGTTCAGCGATCCGCTCTCCCGCGCGCCCTTTATTATCAATTGAGCATTGACGGGCATGGCTCGAGCACCGATCGCCGCCTCAGCTGTCTCAATGATCGGCCTGTGAACCAACAGTGAAGCGAACGCCGGATCAAGAGTCCAGAGGTTCTCGATTCGGCGAACATATCCGAAACCACGATCTCCGTCTCCGTGCCGGTAGTTGTTCTCGGCCGGCGACATGACGACGGCGCGCACAGCATTATCGCTGGCCACCCTCAGGATATCGATCAAGTCATCATCGACTCGTATTGGAGAGACGTAGTATCCCGATTGCCGTAATGTCGCGACGCCAGTCACGATCATCCTCTCTTCGTTGGTTAGAGCTACTGGAGCGAGGTCCACCTCGCTCCAGTAGCTCTGCTACGCGGTGCTTAGACCGGAGTAATGATGACCTGGTCGCAGATGCCGCCGTCGGCTTCCATCTCGATTTCGAACTGGACATCGGTGATCATTTCGCGTTGCGTGTTCATGTGTGTCACCTCCCCTCCGCCTGTGGTAATTTAACACGCACGTGGTTAGCAAACCGCGTGGCGCTTGACTGTTATAGTCAAGTCCGAGTTCCGGCGGAGAACGTAATACTCATTCTCGACGGAAAATTCAACGACAATTGGGTCTTCTGAGTCTTCGGCAAAAATTAACCGTGACAGCTGCGCGTCTATATCTGCGCGCCAGCGGTGCTGCGCAGGCAAAGTCTCGGCGACGAGCGACAGCGCCGCACTCGCCTTATCAGCGGCGGAAGCATACCGTTCGCCTGCCTTTTCGAACACTCTCCAATTGTTCACTATTTGATTCTCGATGATCTCCCACGAGAACGGATACGCCCTTCGGATTGTAGCGCAGGTCCGAGACTTTCGAGAATGCTCGCAAGAATTTCCGATATCGTGAAGGGTGGTTTTGGACTCATGTCGGATGGTTTTTGCGGGCATGGGTCGCGCAGTTGAATTACGCATATGAGCCGGTGATCCACGCAGCGCATCCTTGGCGATATGAGTCGCTTTTTCGAGATCGGCAATTATTTCTGCCGTGCATGCCGCAGGGTCATCACGCTCCAGAGTTATTGCTGTCGAACCGGTTCTAGCTATCGATTCGGATAGCAATCCCCATACTACGTCGGGCACGCCCGAGTTATGTGAATCGAAATAGAAGCCATTGGCAGTTTCTCCACCCGCAATATGTATCTGCGTAACTCGATCCATGGGAAGCTCCGCCAGGAAGGCAAAGGGGTCGAATCCGAAGTTCATAGAGTTGGCGTAAATATTGTGGAGGTCAAGGAGGAGCCCGCACTCAGTTTCGCGCATCACCGATCTTATGAACTCTGATTCTGTCAGTGGCCCCCCAGGGTCGAAAGCGTGTGCGATATACTCAAGAACCACTGGCACCCCGACCGCACGTCGAAAGGAATTCGCGCGCCCTGCCACTTCTTTTGCCATCTCTTCGGAACGTTCAACTGGCAGAAGTTGCCGACTATCACCCCCTTGGTGGAGAGATGTCGAAATGTGGTCACCCACCCATGCTGGCCGTAACAATTCCACGGCCTGTTGCGTGATGCGAACCGAGTCCGATCGAGATGGAAACGACTCGGACCCGAAGGATTGACTTACACCGTGCAGTATGACTGGATACTGTCTGGACAAACGCATGGCCGAGGCGCTCACAGTGCCGTACCCAGTAATGTTCTCTATAGGCATCTCCAAGTGGCCGATCAGTCTGCGCCCGTCTTCAGAGAGGCAGAATTCCCGAAAATTTGGCCGGTATGAGATCCCCACGCTAATTGCATCCATTTCAACCACGCGAGGACTCAATTCTTGACAAGGATGGCAATTCGTCTTGCGATGGCAGCAGGTCGGCATCGCATAGAGCAATTAATCCGCGGTCCGATAGCGCCTGCAAAAGCATGATCTCTCCTGGTTCGAGTTCAACCCGATTCTTGGTTCCGTCGGCAGATCGCAAAAGGGCGAATGCGGTTTCAGGCAATATGTGCTCATGCGGATGACTTCCGGCAGAATGTGCAATAACATAATACTGCTGGTCGGGGAGCTCCGTGTACCGTATTGGTACACGTCGCACAATCCGCGCATTACACGACATCCGATCCGTGTAGTGTAATGCCGCTCTGACTGGTTGATAGGCATCACGTCGCTCACTGCGAAGTACCTGTCGGTCGATACCTCCCTGGATGGGCGCATTCAGCAGTCGGGACACTCGATCTGTCACGACACTCTCATCCGCGGGTTCATCGGGAACAGTCAAGACACGTTCGATGCGATCTACGTACGATGCAAACAGCACCAAGCCGCTCGCGCCAGAAGACAACTGGCCCTGCAGCCAGTCGAAGCACGATTTCCCGAGACCGGCCAACTCGTTGCCGGCGTCACGTCCGCCGAGCAAACTCATCATCTCGCTGTGCGAGGTGGGTAGTCCAAGGCCGGTCATGTGGAAATTTGCTGCGTCGCTCGAATGCAGTGCGACCGGCCGTCCCATTGCTGCCGCTTCGACCGCCGTTAGCCCGTGGTGGTGGGGGACCTCAACGGTTCCGCTGCTACGCAACGCGGCGACCAGCGAAGACCCGGAAATCAAGTCCGGCACTTTCCATGGCCACACAAAGGGCAACGTCCGTAAAGTATTCCCGGACTGAACACCGCTCGACGCTGGCCACGCAGCGTGTCCAACGACCTTGGTTCGGACATCGATCTGCGCGCAGTCATCGACAACTTTTCGAAGGTAACTGTCATCGGCTGGAAGTTTGCCGTAGATCAACACAGTTGGCGGTTCGTCGGGGAGTGGCGCCGGTTCACTCGGCGCCCATGCGGGCGCAGGCGCCGGCAGCGCGTGCAGTCGTCGAGGCGATATACCCATCAACACGAAATAGGCCGAATGTCGAGGCGTTGTCAGTATCGCGGACGAGTCGAGAAGTATCCGATGATACAGAAACTGGCTGTCCCTAGCGCGCATCAATCGTCCGATATCACTACCAGCGTGAGCAGTGACGAGCCGCACACCGATGGTCTTACTGACGAGGTGCGCAGCGACGCCGAACGGTTCCATAAAGGATCCCATAATGACATCTGGTCTATTCCGCTCGGCTGCGGACAGCGCGAGTGAGGCAAGCTGCGAAACTGCTGGCCGCCCCCCAGGATGGCGGCGATAGAATGTATGTTCGGCAGCCTCCGTCCAGTGAATGCTTACCCGATCGCCAACAACATTCAACAGCTCTCGAAGCGGCGCATTGTTCACCCGCTCGTGAGGCTCGGCTGCGAGCGAGTCGGAGAAGATGTGGACTTCGTGACCGCGACGTCCAAGCTCCTTTGCGATGAACAGACCGCGAGCACTCATTCCACCTTGCAGTGGAGGGAACTTAGTGAAGTAGAAGATACGCACGCAACCCCCAGATACCTCCGGGCTCCCGGTCAATTATCAACCGGTTGCTCCGCCTGAAATTGCTCCCTGCTTGTCGGTACCCATTTCATCGGAGAAGGCGGTCACTATCAAGAGCCGTTCAGTGAACCCAGCGATAAGGTCCGCTTATCGAAACTACATGATCGGATACTCTGCTATTATTTCCCGCGCGCAATCCACAAACGCGCGGGCAGCCGGTGTGATCTCGATAGATGACCAGACAAGACCGCTTCGGCTCGGCGTGGGACTCGAGAGGGGGATGGTCGTGACCTGGGGGTGCTGGTGGTACTGATCAAAAGACCTGACTGTGGGGTGTACCACATCGCCCCGCGCCACTTGGAGAAGCAGTTCACTGAATGTACGTACTGCGGGGCCGCGCCGGATCACGCAACCTGATGGCGAGCTCTCAGGGACGAGATCCCGAAGTGCCTCGATCGGAAAGGCTGGAGCACTCGGGACCATATAGTCGGCCACCGCATCCCAGCTTACGGTGTCATGTTTCGCGAGGGGATGGTCTACGGAAACCGCGAGAACGCGGGCTTCGGAGGACAGTAGCGGACCGACTTCTATACCCTCTCGATCGATCGGAAGCCGGGTGGCCAAGAGATCGATCTCCTTGCGGTGCAGGCATGCGATCGGATCTCGGTCCAGCCCCAGATCGAGTTCCTCGACACAGGCGCCTGGATACTTTTGACAGAAGGATCGCACTATTTTCACCATCAACGGTCCACCCGCGACGGGTGTTGTATACCCCAATGTCACTCGTCCAGAGATGCCGCCCGCTATCTCCTCCGCAGCCTCCAATGCGGCGCGTAGATCTCGAAGGGGGCATGCAATACTTTCCTGCAATCTCTTCCCGAGGCTGGTGAGCTCCACTCTGCGGCTAGTCCTCACAAAAAGCGGTCCCCCGACAGCGCGCTCTAGCTCACGTACTATCTGACTAACCCGTGCTTGGGAGAAGCCGAGATCTCGTGCGGCCCTGCCAAAGTGCAGTGACTCTGCGACAGCCAAGAAGATTCGCAAATCCCTGAGTTCTACGTGCTCCCCCGTACTCATATTGACGACCCTACAAGCGGGCCGCTTCTGGAGACTGGCTCGTGTGACCGACATCGCTCAGGCCCACGGACCCCTGCCGAACTGAACACCTTTTGGTCTCATCGCTGCGGTTTCGATCACTAGAAATAGAGCGATGAATTGTGTACCGCAACAGTGGCGTTCGATCATGCTGTCCACTATGGCTAGCTGAGCCCCGGACGCTCGGAAACTACCGACTGGCATCATTAGGCGGTCGGTTCGCCGTCAGCATCAGTGGTGACAGCGGCCTCCGGCGGGGAGCACGTGGTCGCCACCGCCGCCGTCGACACCTTCTTGCGCGCCTACGCGGCACCGGAGAATCCGTGAGCTACCACCCTTTTCGCTTCGGCCTCGTCACTGTTCTCCGCCGACCCGAAGTCGTGGATATCGACCGCGCGATGGGCTGAGGACGCCGGGATCTCCGCGTTGCTTCTGTCCGACCTGCCCGCGCCGGTGTCCGCGCCCCTGACGGCGTTGAGCTACGCCGCCACGACGACAACCACGCTCGAAGATCGGAACATGGTTGCTGGGCAACGACTTCCGCAATCCGTTCGTTCTCGCGCGGAGGCCGCGACCCTGGACCTGGTGTCCGACGGCCGCTTGCAGCTCCGCCTCGGAGCCGGTCAGGCCGCCATCGGCTACGGCGAACTCGGGATAGCCGGCGGGTCCGACCGGGTTCGATTCGAGCGCTGGCCCGCGACGTCGCCACCGTCGACCGGTACTCGGACGGCGGGGTCGAGCTCGGGCTCGGTGCCGACTACGACCGCGCGCAGTTCGACGCGGCCGGGATCCCGTTTCCCTCTGCGGGCGAGCGGGTTTCGCAGCTAGAGCGCATGGTCGCGGAGTTCCGCGAGCCGACGTCCGAGCTCGACCAGTACGCCTGGCTCGAACAGCCCGCCGATCCTGATCGCCGGTCGCGGCGCACGGGTGCTGCGGCTGGCGGATGTCAACGCCGACACCCTGCGCGAAGGGCGAAAGACCCCCGGCCTGACCTACTACACCGTCGAAGTGATGGGCGCTCACCAACTCGGGGACGTTCAACGACAGTGCCTTGGTCCGTGATTGCGGTTCGTTGACTGGAGCCGGCCGTCCAGATGGTGCTTGTGCTGGGTGGTGATTATGCGGGAGCTGCGGACATCGGGCCAGGTGTGTGCGATCGCGGTAGCTCAACGATTCGTTCGCCCGTTGAAAACATGGTTTGGGTGCCGGAAATGATTGGGGTGCAAACGGTTCCGGTCGGGGTTGCCTCGAGGATGCTGGGGTCACCTCCAGCTCAGGGGCGGTGTGGCAGCTGGTCCAGGCCGCATCGCGCCGAGGAAGGAGGTGGTGGGAGATGGCACAACATCGCCGGTGCAAGACAAAGGCCCCGGTCGACTACGGCATTGTCCTTGCAATGACTGCCGTGATCGCCGGGGCGCTCTTGTTGGTCCGCCGAGTCTGGCTGGCTAGGTAACCCACCAGGGTAGGGCGTCGTGTCCGCGGCGTCCTACCCGCTCAGCATCACTCACGTGATGGTTTCGATCATACTTGACGATGCCCCGGGTGTGTAGCTGTCGGAGTGTCTGGCCGACTGGCAGTAGTCGGCCCACATCTGGGAGCTTCCCACCGCGAACTGCCTGGATGCGGCCTGAGTGACCATGAGTCCGAGTCGGACGGCTTCCGGAAACAAGAAATCCGGTGCGAGTCAGGACGTCGACTCGCACCGGATTTCGTTGTCTACCAGGTCACTTGAGCTCGGAGCTGGTCTTTCCGAGGACGCGGCGAGCCACAATCAGCTGCTGGATCTGCTGGGTGCCTTCGAAGATGTCGAGAATCTTCGAGTCGCGGGCCCACTTCTCGAGCAGGGTGCGCTGGGAGTAGCCGATGGCGCCGGCCAGTTCCACGGCCTTGAGGGTGACGTCGGTGCCGGTGCGGCCTGCCTTGGCCTTCGACATCGAGGCCTCGAGGGAGTTCGGCTTCTTGTTGTCGGCCATCCAGGCGGCGCGCAGGGAGAGCAGGTAGGCCGCTTCGTAGTCGGCTTCCATGCGCAGGAATTCGGCGGCCGCGGCGGACTGGTTCATCGCGGGGGTGTCGTAGGAGATCTCGACACCCGCCTCGGTGAGGACGGCGCGCAGTTCCTCGAGCGCGGCGCGGGTGACGCCGACCGACATGGCCGCCACCAGCGGGCGGGTGTTGTCGAAGGTCTGCATGACCCCGGCAAAACCCTTCTCCACGTTCACTTCCGCCGAGCCGAGGATGTTGTCGGCCGGGATCCGGCAGTCCTGCAGCAGCAGCACCGCGGTGTCGGAGGCCTTGATGCCGAGCTTGTGCTCGAGCCGCGCCACCGACAGACCCGGAGCGTCACGCGGGACGACGAAGGACTTGATCGCGGCACGACCGAGGCTCTTGTCGACCGACGCCCACACCACGATGTGGGTGGCGCGCTCACCGGCGGTGACGAAGATCTTCTCGCCGTTGAGCACCCACTCGTCGCCGTCGAGCACGGCGGTGGTGGTGACGGCGGCGGAGTCGGAACCGAAGGACGGCTCGGTGATCGCCATCGCGGCCCACACCTTGCCGAAGCGCTCGAGCTGCTCGTCGGTCGCCACCGCGGCGATCGCGGCGTTGCCGAGGCCCTGGTAGGGGATGGTGAGCAGCAGGCCCACATCGCCCCACGCGGTTTCGAGGGTGTTCATCAGCGAGGACATGTTGCCGCCGTTGGCATTCGCCGACGGAATGACCGACACCTCGTCGCCACGACCGCCGGACGCGCCACCGATCTGCTGGGTGCCGGAGTCGGCGAGGCCTTCGATCATGGCCGACATGGTGTCGAGCTCGACCGGGTACTCGTGCTCGGCGAGGTCGTACTTACGGGAGATGGGGCGGAAGATCTGCGCGGCGACCTGGTGGGCCTGGTTGGCGCTCGCCTTCAGCTTCTTGGGGAGTTCGAGATTGATCATGAGGGGGCTCCTGGAAGGTGAGAAACGGGCCTAGACCAGCACGATGCCTTCGGCGACACCGACGGAACGAAGGTCGCGGTACCACCGCTCGACCGGGTGTTCCTTGGTGAAGCCGTGACCGCCGAGCAACTGCACGCCGTCCAGACCGATCTGCATGCCCTTGTCGGTGGCCAGCTTGCGCGCCAGCGCCGCCTCACGGGCGAACGACAGACCCTGCTCGGCACGCGAAGCGCCACGCAGCGTGACCAGGCGCAGGCCGTCGAGCTCGATCGCCATGTTGGCGACCATGAAGGCCACCGCCTGACGGTGCGAGATCGGCTCGCCGAACGCCTCACGCTCGTTCACGTACGGGATCACGTAGTCGAGCACGGCCTGACCGGTGCCGATGGCGAGCGAGGCCCAGCCGAGGCGGGCCAGCTGCACCGCGTCACCGTATTCGGCGGCACGGACCTTGGCATCGCCGTCGCCGAGGATGGCATCGGCGCTGACGGCCACGTTGTCCAGGATCAGTCGACCCAGACCGGCGGCGCGCAGACCCATGCTCGGATCGGCTTCCACCGACAGCCCGGCGGTGTCGGACTCGACGATGAACAGCGCGGGGCGCCCGTCGAGTTCGGCTGCCACGATGAACAACTCGGCATCGGCGGCGGCGGGGACCAGGCTCTTCACACCGTTGAGCTTGTAGCCGCTGGGGGAGCGAACGGCCTTGGTCTGCAGCGCGAACGGATCGAACAGAGCACGCGGCTCGTTGATCACGACCGAGGCCTGCGGAACGGCGTCGCCGGTGAAGGCGGGCAGGTAGGTCTGCTGCTGGGCGTCGGTGCCCCACTGCGACAGCGCGACGGTGACCCCGCTGGGGGCGAGGATCGGCAGCGCCAGACCCATGTCGCCGTGCGAAAGAGCCTCGGCCACCAGCGAATTGGTGACGGCGCCGCGCTCGGAAGCCGCGCCTTCGAGCTCCTCTGGCACGTTGATCAGAGTGATGCCGAGTTCGGCGGCGCGCTCGAGCAGATCGCGCGGGGCCTTGGCGGCATTGTCGGCGTCGTAGGCCGCGGGGCGAAGGATCTCGCTCGCGAAGTCACGCACCGTCTCGACGATCATCTGCTGCTCGTCGGTCGGGGTCAGGTCGAAGTAGCCCTTGGTCTTGGACTCGTTGTCGACCAGACGCTTGGGTTCACCGCCGCCCGCCACCTTCGCGAAGGTACGAGTGGCCGCGCCCAGGGTGCGGAACCCGGTCTTGGTGCCCTCGTAGGTGACTCGCTCGATCGGCTTGCGCAGGTTGTACTTGCCCGCGAGCTCCGACCCGGTAATGGTCGTCAAAGCGCGCATCGCGGCGCCCATCCAGTCCCGCTTGGGCTGGCTGAGGCCGACCGCGGACGTGTCGTTCGGACGTCGCTTCGTCGCGCTGTCTCGAGTGCTCATCATCACCTGATTTCCTCGGCTGTCGGGGTGCCTTCGACCCCACCATCTTACTCTTCGGTAAGTCTATCTTACTCCGGAGTAAGAAGCGTTGTGACCCGTCGGAGAATCGGCGGTTTCTGTCACGCTGGTCGGGTGCCCGTCATCGCGTCCGTTTTCGCGCTCGTTCTGCTGATGAGCGCGGGACGCTACGGCTATCACCGCGACGAGCTGTACTTCATGGCCGCAGGTCAGCGGTTGGACTGGTCTTACCCTGATCAGCCGCCGTTGTCGCCGTTTCTGGCCAGACTCATGGCTGCGATCGACCCCGATTCGTTATGTGTCATGAGATTGCCCGCCATCGCGGCGGCCACGTTTGTGGTGGTGTGCGCCGGGTTGATCGCGGGGGAGTTGGGCGGTGGGCGCGGGGCGCGGGCGTTGGCGGCCGGTGCGGTGGCGAGTTCGGCCCTGATGATGGGCGTGGGGCACATGCTGGGGACGACGGTGTTCGACCTGGCGGCCTGGGTGCTGATCTGCCTGCTGGTGTTGAAGCTCGGGCGGGATCGGCGATGGTGGCTGGTGATCGGGCTCGTCGTCGGCATCGGATTGCAGAACAAGGTGCTGTTGATCGTGCCGGTCCTCGTGCTGGCCGGGGCCCTCGCGGTGACCGGTCATCGAAAGCTGTTCGTCACCACATACTTCGGGCTCGCTGCCGGTCTGGCGCTGGTGTTGCAGCTGCCGTATCTGTGGTGGCAGGCAAGCAACGGGTGGCCGCAGTGGGAGCTGAGCCGGGCGATCGCCGGTGGTTCGTCGGGGACCTCGGATTCGCCGGTCATGTTCGTGCTCTTGCAGTTCGGGTTGTTCGGGGTGGTGCTGGTTCCGCTGTGGGCGTATGGGCTGTGGCGGCTGTGGAACTCGCCGTGGCGAGCGTTTCCGCTGACCTTCGCGGTGCTGTTCGTGGTGTTTCTCACGACCGGCGGCAAGGCCTATTACCTCGGTGGGATGTATCCGGTGCTGCTCGCGGCGGGGGCTGTCGGATTGTGCCGGTGGCTGGGTTCGGACCGGAAACGCTGGGCGGCAGTCACTTCCGTGCTCGTGATCAACGCGATGATGTCGGCGTTGCTGTTCCTGCCCGTGCTGCCGGTCGCGTGGCTGCGCGACTCGCCCATCCTCGCGATCAACTACGACGCGGGTGAAACCATCGCCTGGCCCCGCTACGTCGAACAGATCGCCGCCGCCCACCCGCCCGGCGCCTCCATCCTCACCGCCAACTACGGCGAGGCAGGCGCGATCGAGCGCTACGGCGACTCCCTACCCACGCCACACTCCGGCCACAACGCGTACTGGTGGTGGGGACCCCCGCCGGACTCGGCGACAGAGGTCCTCACCGTCGGCATCGACCACGAACGACTCACCGAACTCTGCTCGACCGTCGAGCCCGCAGGCGTACTCGACAACGGCCTCGGCATCGACAACGACGAACAGGGCGCGCCGATGTTCATCTGCCGCAATCCGATTCGGCCCTGGTCGCAAGTGTGGCCGCAGCTACGCACGCTCGGTTAGAGCCCGTGCCGGTCGAGGAAACCGGTCAGCAGCTTCTGCCACTCGTCAGGACGCTCGACCATGACCACGTGCCCGGCCTCGATTTCGGCGTACTCGGCACCGGGTATGCCCGCGGCGAGTGCCCGCGAATTGACCGGGTCTACGAGGAGGTCGGCGGTAGTGGCGACGACGAGGGTCGGGACCGAGAGGCCGGCGAGGTCGGCGGTGGTGTCGACGGTTTCGATCAGGGCAGCCTGTTGGCGCGTGCCGCCGGGGATCGAGTCGGCGGTCTGCCGGACCATCGTGTGGACGGTCGCGGCCGGGAGGCCGTTGACGAAATCGGTGGAGAACCCGGTCAGCAGGACCAGACGGGCGAAGGATTCGTGCGCGCCCTGGTCGAGAAGGTCCTGCCAGGCCTGCACGGCCAATCGTGCTCGATTGTCGGGTGCGGCCAGCCCGGCGGTGAGCAGGAGACCGGTGACGCGTTCGGGATGACGTGCGGCAGCGCGCACAGCCACCGCGGTACCGAGCGAGAAACCGACGATGGTGAAGGTCTCGACACCGGCGTCGACGGCGGCCGCGACCAGGGCGTCGGCGAGGTCATCGAGGGTCAACGGGGTGTCGTCGCCCGGATAGTCCGGGGCGACCACGGTGTGCCGGGCCGCGAGGGCGGGGATCACGGCGCCGAAATTGCTTTCGATCGAGCCACCCCCGCCGTGCGCGAGAAGGATGCCGGGGCCGGAGCCGTGGACGGTGGTTTGGAGCGGAATTGTTGTCATACCGGCGACGTTAGGGATTGACATGGGTGTGAAGGTCAAGCCGAACGTGCCGGTGATCACATGCTGATCGGCGAACTGGCGCAACGTACCGGGGTCGCCACGCGGCTGCTGCGCTACTACGAGGAGCAGGGATTACTCCATCCGCACCGCGACAGCAACGGCTATCGCAGCTATCCCGAGTCGGCGCCCGAGACGGTCGCCCGGATCAGGGAACTGTTGGCAGGCGGTCTGAATACCGACGATATCGCCTTGCTCATGCCGTGCGCGCAGGACGACGGGCCGGTGCAGGCCTGCGAGATGTCGGTGCGGGTCATGGCTGATCGGAGCGCCGAATTGGACCGGCGGATCGCTGATCTGGACCGTCAGCGCGCTCATCTCGCCGCGCAACTCGATGCGAGCCTGACTCACACGGGGTCGCGCGGGAATTACGCCCGTGAGTGACGCGCGCCCGTGAGTGGAGTCCACTCACGGGCGTCGGACAGGAACGGGCCGTTTTATTCGCGCACGTAGTAGCGCAGGGTGAGATAGGCCGTGACAGCGGCGAAGACGATGCCGACGGGCGCGATCGTCAGGGCCACCACCGCGATGTCGTCGCCGGTGATGCGCGGGAAGACATTGCTGTCGAACAGCGGACCGAGGGCCCGGTCGATCACCAGCGGGCGGGCGATCACCAGGCCGAGTACCGCGAGAACCGAGCCGACGAACGCGGCCGCGACCGCTTCGAGGAGGAACGGTAGCTGGGTGTACCAGCGGGTCGCGCCGACCAGGCGCATGATGCCGACTTCCGTGCGCCGGGTGAACGCGGCGATCTGCACCATGTTCAACACCAGCAGCATCGCGGCCAACGCCATCACCAGCGCCAAGCCGAACGCCGCATTGCGTAGCCCGTCGAACAGACTGGTCAGCCGGTCGACGAACTCCTTGTCGTTTGCCACGATCCGCACACCCGGCCTGGTCGCGAAACTGTCGTAGATGTGCTGATACTGATCGGCATCGGTCATCTTCACCCGCAACGAAGCAGGCAGCGGCGAATCGGCGATGTACTGCACCATCTCCGGCTGATCCGCGAACAGCTTCTTCGCCTCTTCCAGCGCGTCGGCGCGGTTGAGGAACTGCACGCTCTCCACGCCCGAGGTCTGCTTGAGGTCGGCGAGCAGCACCTTGCAGGGGTCGGCGGCGCAGTCGGGATCGGTGTCGGAGACCGCGTCGTCGAGGTAGAAACGCACCTCGAGGCGGCCGATGAAGAAGTTCTCGGTCTTGTCGGCCATCCGCACCGACAGCAGGCCGCCGCCGAGCATCATCAGCGACACCGCCGTGGTCAGGATCATCGCGATGGTCATCGTGAGATTGCGGCGCAGGCCGTCGATAACCTCGGTGAACAGGAAACTCAGTCGCATTATCGACCCACCCCGTAGACGCCGGTCGCTTCGTCGCGCACGACTCTGCCCTGGTCGAGCTCGACCACCCGCCTTCGCATGGCGTCGACAATGTGGTTGTCGTGGGTCGACATCAGCACCGTGGTGCCGACGCGGTTGATCCGTTCCAGCAGCGCCATGATGTCGGCGCTGGTGTCGGGGTCGAGGTTGCCGGTCGGCTCGTCGGCGAGCAGCACCAGCGGGCGGTTCACGAACGCGCGCGCGATGGCCACCCGCTGCTGCTCACCACCGGAGAGCTCCGAGGGCAACCGCTGCCCCTTCCCGCCGAGCCCGACCATGTCGAGCACCTCGGGGACCGTCCGTTCGATGAACTGACGCCGCTTGCCGATCACCTCCAGCGCGAAGGCCACGTTCTGCTCCACGGTCTTCTGCTGCAACAGCCGGAAGTCCTGGAACACGCAGCCGATCCGCTGCCGCAACTTGGGCACCTTGCGCCCCGGCAGCCGGTCGACGCGGAAGTCCGCGACCCGGATCTCGCCCGACGTCGGCGCCTCTTCCTTGAGCAGCAGCCGCAGGAAAGTCGACTTGCCCGAACCGGACGGGCCGATGATGAAGACGAACTCGCCTTTTTCCACATCGACGGAAACATTGTCCAGCGCGGGCCGTGTCGAGGTCGGATACGACTTGCTCACGTTGCGCATGCTGATCACGAGGGGTCAGTGTAATCAGCTACGGGGCCGCTTCCGCCGGACCCGACGCGCCGATCAGCGCTCGGGTTCGGCATTCACCCAGGTCGGAACGGCATTGAGGAACGATGTGGAGCCATCCGGCGTCGTCTCCGTCGGTTTGACGAACACATAGACGACGAACGTCGACAGCCACGCCGCCATCAGGATCGCTGTGGACTTACGTGGTTTCACTGATTCCCTCCTTACGCAGGGCCGCGGCGACGCGCACGCGCAGTTCGCGGCCCACTTCGAATTGTTTGCCTGGCAATGTGCGGGCAACCATCCGGATGTTCATCACATCCATCGACAGATCCTCGACGCCCATCACCGACGGCTCGTCGAGCAGCAGCGGCTTGAGCCGCCGGTCCTCGTAGGCCTTGGTGCAGACCGCGTGCAGGATCTCGTTGATCTTGGTGATATCGGCCTGCGCCGACACCGGCACGTCGATCGCGGCGCGCGCCCAGTCCTTGGACAGGTTGGTGACCTTCACGATCTGCCCGTTGGGGACGATGATCACCTCGCCGTCGGAGTTGCGCAGCGTGGTGATGCGCAGGGTCACGTCCTCGACGGTGCCCTCGGCCGGATCGGCGGAACCGGTGACCGCGATCTGCACCACGTCACCGAAGCCGTACTGGCGTTCGGTGATCAGGAAGAACCCGGCCAGGATGTCCTGGACGATGCGCTGGGCACCGAAACCGAGCGCGGCACCGAGCACCGCGGCGGGGGCGACCAGACCTGTCACCGAAAACCCGAGCCTGCGCAGCACTTCCATGCCGACCAGCACATACACAATGGTCAGCACCACCCACGTGACCACCTGGGCCAGCGCGTGGCGGTGCTTGGCCGCTTCGGTGCGGACCAGGGCATCGCTGGTCTGGAAGGTCGAGTCGATCTTGGTGGTCACCCGGTCGCGCAGGAACGCCGCGAACCGGCCGAACAGCATCGCGCCGACGATCAACAGGACGATCTCGAGCCCACTGGAACGCATCCAGTCGGCGATCTCGGGTCCGCTGTCGGCCGCGAGGACGTGGGTCATCGCGTCTCCTTCATGGACCTGCACAGGCACAGTTTCGGTTCGGTCGAACACACACAAGAAAGGTTACAGGTCGGTCACGGCTTGTCGTCAAACGTGCTCTGGCGCACCATTTGTGAGCGAACAGCTGGCTACGCGTCGGCCTGATCGCGCATGCGCCAGCGGATACCGGACTCGATGAACCCGTCGATGTCACCGTCGAGGACGGCGGTCGGGTTGTTGACCTCGTGGTTGGTGCGCAGATCCTTGACCATCTGGTACGGGTGCAGCACGTAAGAGCGCATCTGGTTGCCCCACGAGGCGCCCTCGTTGGTCTTGAGCGCGTCCATCGTGGCGCGCTCCTCCTGGCGCTTGCGTTCGAGCAGCTTGGCCTGCAGCACACGCATGGCCGAGATCTTGTTCTGCAGCTGCGACTTCTCGTTCTGGCAGGTCACGACGATGCCGGTGGGAATGTGGGTCAGGCGCACCGCGGAGTCGGTGGTGTTGACCGACTGGCCGCCGGGGCCCGAGGAGCGGTACACATCGACCCGGATCTCGCCCTCGGGGATCTCGATGTGGTCGGTGGTCTCCACCACGGGCAGCACCTCGACCTCTGCGAAGGAGGTCTGGCGGCGGCCCTGGTTGTCGAACGGGCTGATCCGGACCAGGCGGTGCGTGCCCATCTCGATCGAGAGCGTGCCGTAGGCGTAGGGCGCCTTCACCGCGAAGGTGGCGCTCTTGAGGCCGGCTTCTTCGGCGTAGGAGGTGTCGTAGACCTCGACGGTGAACTTGTGCCGCTCGGCCCAGCGGATGTACATGCGCATCAGCATCATCGCCCAGTCGGCGGCGTCGACGCCACCGGCGCCGGAACGGATGTTGACCAGCGCGTCACGCTTGTCGTACTCGCCCGAGAGCAGGGTGCGCACCTCCATCGCCTCGATGTCGACGCGCAGTGCGACGCGCTCGGTATCGGCGTCGGCGGTGGCTTCGGCGGCCGCGGCGTCTTCCTCGGCTTCGGCCAGCTCGTAGAGCACCGGCAGGTCCTCGAGGCGCTGGCGCAGCTCTTCGACGCGGCGCAGTTCGCTCTGGGCGTGTGAGAGCTCGCTGGTCACCTGCTGGGCGTGGTCCTGGTTGTTCCACAGCTCCGGATCGGCGGCCTGATGCTCGAGTTCGTCGATGCGGCGGCGTAGCTCCTCGACATCGAGGACCGACTCGACCGTCTTGAGCGTGGTGTCGAGTTCGGCGAGGTCGGCGATAACGTCAGGATGCACGATTTCCTAGGCTACCGGTCGGGTCCGACACTGCGAAGCCTTGGTCAGCTTGCGATGGCGCGCAGGCCGCCGGGGCGGCGTCCGAGCAACTGGTCCAGGGCGTTCGCGCTGGCTTCGTCGGCGGGGAGCAGGACGTAGAGGGACTGGTCGTCGTCGATGGACAGATCCAGTGATTCGTAGGCCAGGCGCAGTATGCCCGCTTCGGGGTGGCTGAGAGGGTTGATCCCGCCCGACGGTGGCAGTCCGGGCAGCGTCGCGAGCCGGTCGGTGAAGGCGCTACCTGCGGTGACGGTGAGTTCGTCGATCAGGGTGGCGACCATCGGGTCGGCACGGAACGGGCCCTGTTTCAGCGCGGCGACCAGCTTGTCGGCGGCCGCGTCCCAGTCCGCGTACAGCTCGCGGGCACCGGGATGGGTGAAGACGAACCGGGCCAGGTTGGCGGGTTCGCCCTGCTCGAACAGACCGCTGGGCGTCATCAGTTTCCGATAACCCTCGGTGCAGGCCAGGACTTCGGTGAAGCGGTTGGTGATCGCGGCGGGTGCGGGTTCGAGTTGGGCGAGAATGGCGAGGATCGTCGGGCGCACCGTGCGGTTGGGGCCGTTCTCGGCGGCACCGCAACTGAAACCGGACACGCCCTTGCTGAGTTGATGCAGGTGCACGCGTTCTCGCGGACTCAGCCGCAAGGTCTCGGCGAGTGCGGAGAGCACCTGAGAAGAGGGGTGGCTGTCGCGGCCCTGTTCCAGGCGGATCAGGTATTCGACGCTGACGCCGGAAAGGTACCCGTTATGCACTCCTTCTCATAAAATTTGTACATGACGCGATCGAAGACAAAGACCCAGGTCGAGCCCGCTTGGCTCACCGAGATCAACACCGGTTTGGCGGCTGCTGTGGCCGATGTCGACCCCGCTCAGTGGGTGTACGGCTACGTCCGTATCTCGCGCGATGAGAAGGACCGCGCCGAGGGTGTTCACCTGCAAGCCAAGAACCAGGTCAAACGGGCCAAGCGCAAGAATCTGGCGTTGGCGCGGATCTGGTGTGACAACGACATGTCCGGGGCCGACACTGACCGGCCCGCGTTGCGGGAAGTGCTGGGGTTGGTGACCGGTGGTCCGGCCAAAGTCGTGCTTACTCGTGACGTGGCTCGGTTGACCCGTGACTACGACCTGGGCAACGAGTTAATGAAGCTGGGCCGTGATGAGGGTGTGCGGTACTGCTTCGTCAACGCCACCGACTACGACCTGACCACCGGCGCGGGTCGCAAGAATTTCATGGTCGCGGTGGCGGAGGCGGTCGAGTACCGCGAAGTCAACACCGAGAACCTTTTGGAGCGGATGAGCGAAGAAGCCGCGAAAGGAGTCATGCAAGGAGGCTCGCGCCGCTTCGGATACGGGAAGGTGGCCGGGACCCATCCGATCACCGGTGCCGAGATCCTGGACCGGTGCGCGTTGCGTGACGAGGAAGTGGAGGTATTGCGGGAGGGCCGTGATCGGCTCATCAACGGTGAGACTCAGACCTCGATTGTGACCGACTGGAACGCGCGGGGTGTGACCACTGCCGAGGGCGAACTGTGGGGTGTGGGCAGGCTCGCCAGGCAACTGCTGTTGGAAGCGTATGTGGCGTACGACCAGGGTGAGCACACCGACGCCAACGGCGACCGCTGCGAATGCCTGAACAACCCCGAAGGCAACGGCACTCGCGTCCACGAGCGCAGCGGTACCCGTCATCGCGGGCAGTGGCCCGCGATCTTCACTCGTGCCGAACACGACGCCATGCGTGCGGCGGTAACCGCGCACCGCCGGTCCAAGAACCCCGAGCGACCACGCCAGCGCAACGCCTTCTACTGGTTGACCGGGTTGGCCGAGTGCGGCGGCACCTGGAGAGAGAACACCGACCGCGCTGGGCAGTACTGCGGGGGTTGGTTGGTCGGTTCGGCACTGGAACGCACGCGCAAGAGTGGGCCCCCGGTGATTCAGCGCCGCTACGGTTGCCGGTCCAAGGACGCGCGCAAAGTCGTGTGTGCGTGCGGGCGGGTCTTCCGCGACGCGGACGCGTTGGAGACGTTCGTCGGGCAAGCGGTGATCGCCGAGTACGAGAACCCTGACATCCTCGCGCGTCTGGATCGCGGAAACGACAACGCCGAACAGATCGCGGCACTACAGAAACGGATCGAGACCACCGCAGGCAACCTCGACGCCGAGGCCGACCGCCGCACCGAGGTGTTGAGCGGTGCGGGGGACGAGTTCGACTTGCGGGTTATCGACCGCACCATCACCGGACTCAAAGCCAGCTTGAAGACCATGCGTGCCGAACAGGATTCGTTGCGCTCGAGTCAGGCGCTGGCGGTGTTGGCCGACATCGGCTCCACACCTGGGGAGTTGCGCAAGGCATGGGCCACCAAGGGTTCGCGGTGGCGGCACGAGGCCGCCGCCCGCGTGATCGAGAAAGTGATCGTGCGGCCCGCGAACATCTACGCCGCGAAGTGGGAAGACCAGAACGGGCGCGTGTGGCGGTTCGACAAGTCCTCAGTCGAAATCGTCTGGCGGCAGTTGTGACCGGACTCAGATGTCGTCGCGGCGGCGGCGATCGCGGTCGAGGGAGTCGATCGCGTTGCGCAAGAACAGCGCCAGTGAATCGAGCACGACGGGATCGGTGATGCGAGGCGATAGCCCCTGCCGCATCCTGCTTTCAGCGACCCAACGGCGTGTGGCTTCGCTGGTCGGTCCGATCAGCGCGAGCCCGTGCCCATCGGTGTTGTCCTGCGTTGCGGGTCGCTGTTGCGTCGCTGCGGTATCGGAGTCCGCGCCATCGGTGGCCGCACTGTCGGCCGGTGCCGAGGCTGCCGGGGAGTCGGTGACCGGCAGAGCCTGCTCGTCAGGTCGGCCCGACTGAGAGACACCGGACCGGCCTGTGTGTGGACGAACTTTTCTGTTGTGAAGGGACATTTGTGTTCCTTTTCAGTAGATCGACGTGTCCCCTGATCTCGCGGCTCTTCCGCGTCCCAGTGTGCCATTGGTCGAAAGTCGGCCAAGTATGCAAATTTCGGTACCGGGAGGGGCGCCCGGTCGGTGCCGCCGCCCCCGCGCGCGCGCCCGTCCGCCCGGCGCGCCGGATTCATCACCTCAGACCTACCGACCCCATCCCACCGGTACCCAACACATCGCACTCACACCCAAACCCACGCAACACATCCCACCCCACCCCACCCCATCAATGCCCCACCCTCGCAACTAAACTCACCCTCATTTCTACATACCCCCTACCCCTATTTTTCGCTCCTTCACATTCAGACATCTTTCATCTCAGGATCACTGTTTGGTAACGTCCTGCGGAAACGCTGTCTGCGCAAGGATTCACAGACTAGGTCGCCTTGAATTCGCCCGTTTTGGGTGTCTCATGGAGGCATGGTCGCGACCATGCACAAGGTCGCCGCAGGCAACGGCTACGAGTACTACCTGCGCAACACCGCCGCCAACGACACCACAGCGCGCGGGCGCGCCTCGCTGTCCGACTATTACAACGAACACGGCGAAGCCCCCGGAACCTGGCACGGCAGCGGACTTTCCGACCTCGACATCACCCCCGGCGACGAAGTCACCGAAGACCAGATGAAGTTTCTGTTCGGTGCCGGGATGCACCCGAACGCCGACCAAGTCCGCGAACGCGTCCACGCGCACCACCTCGCGGCCGGAGTACGCCCCGCCTACGCCGCCCGATTGGCCGACAAAGCAACCAAACTCGGCAACAAGTTCGCCGTCTATTCGACTACTTCGGACTTCCCCGCCGCCACCGCGCAGGCATACCGCGACTACAACACCGCCCAGGGCGAGTGCGTCACCGCCCATATTCCCGACCCGATCCGCGCGCAGATCCGCACTGATATCGCGACCGAAATGTTCACCACCGAGTACGAGCGTGCCCCGTTGGACCCGCGTGAACTGTCGGGATGGGTCGCGAAGAACTCGCGCCCGGACCGCACAGCGGTCGCCGGGTTCGACTTCACGTTCAGCCCCGTCAAGAGCGTGTCAGGGTTGTGGGCAGTCGCGACACCGCAGCTGGCGCACACCATCGAGACCGCTCACCGTGCCGCGATCACCGACGCGTTGGCGTGGTTGGAGAACAATGCGCTGTTCACCCGGTTGGGGCGCAACGGGGTTCGACACGTCGACGTGCAAGGAGCGGTCGCCGCGACATTCGACCACCGCGATTCCCGCGCGGGTGACCCGGACCTACACACCCATGTTCTAGTCGCCAATCGGGTCCGCACACCGGATGGCAAATGGCGCACCGTCAACGGCACCGTGATTCACGAAGCGGTGGTCACGGTGTCCGAAATCTATGACACCCGCCTCGAACACCACCTAGAAACCGCGCTGAACGTGCAGTTCGAAACCCGCACCGACCGAACCCCCGACCAAGTCAGAGTCCGCGAAATCGTCGGCTTCCCACTGCCATTGATCCACCACTGGTCCCGGCGTACCGCCGTGATCGCCGACCGCCTCGACACCCTCACCGCCGCATTCCAAACCACGTTCGGGCGCGAACCAACCCCCAGCGAAGTCCACGACCTCGGCCAACGCGCCACCCTGGAAACCCGCCCCCGCAAGCACGCTCCGGGCTCACGCACCGAACAACGGGCGAGCTGGCGCGCCGATGCCGCCGCAGTGCTCGGCGGGATCGATGTTGTGGACAACATCGAAGCCCGTGTCGTAGGTGTTTCGCGCGTGCCGCGTCCGGCACCGGATCGCGCGTTCATCACCCACCTCGCCGACCAAGCCCTAGCCGCAGTGTCGGACAAGCGCGCGACCTGGCGGGTGTTCAACCTCCGTACGGAGGTTGAACGACAAATCCGCGGGAACATCGCCCCCACCGAATGGGCCGACGCCACCGAAAAAGTCCTGGCACAAGCGCTGTCACCGTCATCAACGGTCGCGCGCGGTGACCCCGACCTCACCGAACAACCCGACCTCCGCGCGGTCCCGGCGTGGTTACGTCGCCGCGACGGCACCCCGATCCACACCCGCGCGAACTCCCAGATCTACACCACCGAATCTACCTTGGCCGCCGAAGCCGAACTGATCGCGCTGTCGGTCGAGCCCGGTGGAGTCATCCTGAACCCCGGATTGGTCTCGCGCGCGGTCTACGAATACAACACCGCCCACCCCGACCGACCCTTGAACCCCGGCCAGATTCGGGTGATCGAATCGTTCGCCAGCGCCGGAATGCGTGTCCACACCGCCAACGCCCCCGCCGGAACCGGCAAAACCACCGCCATGCAAGTCCTGGCCACCGCGTGGGAATCCGGTGGTGGAACCGTACTCGGAATGGCACCCACAGCCGCCGCCGCGTCCGTGCTGGGCGACTCGATCGGCACCCGCGCCGAAACCGTGGACAAACTGTTGCACGTCATCGACGCCCACCGCCCCGACAACGCCAGCGAGAACCTGCCGTTTCTGCCGCAATGGGTCCTCGACATCGACGCGACAACGCTGGTCATCGTCGATGAACACGTCACCCTGCCGACCACCAAACGCCTGCAATTGCTGCGGTATCTGGCCGGACGCGGTGCCACTGTGCGCTGTATCGGTGACGACCGACAGCTCTCGGCAATCGATGCCGGGGGCGTCCACACCGACATGACCCACGCCGCACCCGAGCAAGCACCCACGCTCACCGAGGTTGTGCGGTTCGCCCAACGCGGCGAAGCATTGGCCTCGACCGGCTTACGCGAGGGTGACCCGCTCGCATTGGCGTGGTACCTGGACAACGGCCGCATCCACGCCGGACACCTCGGCACCGTCTACGCCGACGCCTACCGAGCGTGGGCCGCCGACATCGCCCACGGATGGGATGCGGTGATGTTGGCACCGACTCACGACATCGTGTCCGCGTTGAACGTGCGCGCCCGCGCGGACAGGATCGCGCGCACCGCTCCCGCGATCACCGCTGCCGGTGTACCCGACCCGCATGTGTTCCTTGCTGACAGGTTGGTGGCCTCAGCCGGTGACATCGTGCGTACCCGCCGCAACGACCCCCGCTTGCGGGTCGGTGCCCGTGATTGGGTGCGCAACGGCTACTCCTGGACCATCCGGCAAGTGCATTCCGACGGCGCGGTCACCGTCGCACGGCGCGTGCAGGGTCGCGATACCGACGCGGTGGTGCGGTTGCCGGGGGAGTACGTGCACGAACATTTGCACTTGGGCTATGCCGCGACCATCGATTCCGCGCAAGGTATCACCGCGGATTCCTGCCACGTCGCGCTGTCCGGGCGGGAGTCGCGCCAACAGTTCTATGTCGCGATGACGCGCGGACGCCAGGCCAACCACGCCTACATCGCGACCGCGCTCGACGGCGACGAGGGCGATATCTACACCGTGCCCGCGCACTACCCGCGTACCGCCGTCGAACACCTGCACCACGTCTTGGACCGAGACGGCGCACGCACGTCCGCTCACACCGAACTCCGTGACGCGCTCGACCCCGCACGCCGGATCGGCCGCGCGGTAGACATCTATCTCGACACACTCGGCATGACCGCCGAAAACGTTATCGGCACAACACGACTCGACGCCATCGACCGCATCGCCGAACGACTCGTACCGGGACTGACCGGCAGCCCCGCCTACTCGGTCCTACGCCAACACCTCGCCATGCTCGCCCTGTCCGGGGCAGACCCCGTCACCGAACTGCGCACCGCCATCGCTGCGCGTGAACTCGACACCGTGACAGATCCCGCCGCCGTACTGGACTGGCGACTGGACCCCACCGGTAACCATTCCGCCGGACCCGGACCGTTGGCGTGGACACCAGGACTACCTACCGAGGCCCCAACCTCCGACGCAGAGACCGCCCCCGTGCAGGCCCGCGAACGGATTGTCGCCGAACTCGCCCGACAGGTCAGCGACACCGCCCGCGCCTGGACCACCGCTACCGCCCCGAAATGGGCGCGACCACTGCTCGGTACCGATCCCGAACTCATTGCCGACCTTGCCATTTGGCGTGCGGGATTACACGTCCCGGAGTCCGACCCCCGCCCGACCGGACCCGCCCGATACATCGCGATCGAACGCGCGCACCAACAACAGTTGCACCGCCGCATCCTCGAAGTCGACGGCAACACCCGCCTACCGCAGCACCGATGGGCCGCCACCGTCGACCGCATCGACCCCCGCATCAGCACCGACCCCACATGGCCGATCATCGCCACCAACATCGACGCCGCCGCCCGCGCCGGCCTCGACATAGAAAACCAGCTCACCAATGCCGCCGGCGCCCGCTCGCTACCCGACGAAATGCCCGCCGCCGCACTCTGGGCACGCCTGGAAATCGCCGACACCGACCTGGCCGCCGCCACACCCGACCCGACCAAGCACACCCACGAACCGGACCTACAAGCGCGAACCATCACCAACGCCGTAGACGCCGCACTAGGTGACACGCATGCAGACTGGTCCGAGACTGACACCACCGCCGACGAGTTCGAATCCACCGGTCGGAAACCTGACTCCGGCTACGAAGTCGACTGGTTGTAGCGCCGACAAACCACCAGTTCCAGCTGTCCGAACATGGAGGCGGCGGTCGACCTCCACAGTTGACCCGAGTTGGCTCATTTGCTTAGTGCCTGAGTTTTCCCGTGCTCGAGCGCAGCCAACAGCGCCTGCTGTTGCGGGTTCACCGCGGGCGGGAAGGTTTGCTGGGTCCCGTTGATCGCGATCGTCGCTGAACGCAGCACAC
>NZ_JBHXRR010000015.1:0-141487 GCF_042716665.1 Nocardia sp. NPDC058658 | reverse complement strand
GTTAGCCGCCGTTGCTCGCGCTTCGCGCATGCGCAACGGCGGCTAACTCGCGGCCGGGCCGCTACCGCCGCTGCGCGGCGGACCCTCCCCAGGGGTCGGGTGTGCGGGGCGGGAGTGTGGTCATGGCGGAACCGGGGTGTGCGGGGCTGGTAGTGCGGTTATGGCGGAACCGGGGTGTGCGGGGGCTGGTAGTGCGGTCATGGCGGAACCGGGGTGTGCGGGGCTGGTAGTGCGGTTATGGCGGAACCGGGGTGCGCGGTGTGGCTGGGAGTGCGGTGGGGCTGCGGCCTTGGGGTGTGTGGCGGGTGTGGAGGCGGCGGGTGACCCGTAGTAGTCCTTCTTGGGGCGGTTTATCAACGAGACGGTTGCCACGTGGGGACTTCGCTGCCGGGATCGGCTCGGAGAGCTACCGTCTGTACATGACTGGACCGGCGCCCTTAGACCTTGCTTCGATCCGACGCGCACCGAAGGCATTGCTGCATGATCACCTCGATGGTGGTCTGCGGCCCGCTACGGTGCTGGAGCTGGCCGCTGATTGCGGCTATGACGAGTTACCCGCTTCCGATGCCGAGAGTTTGGGGGCGTGGTTTCGTGACGCTGCCGACAGTGGGTCGTTGGAGCGGTACCTGGAGACGTTCGCGCATACCGTTGCGGTGATGCAGACCCCGGAGGGGCTGCGCAGGGTGGCGCGGGAGTGCGCTGTCGACCTCGCCGCTGACGGGGTCGTGTATGCGGAGGTGCGGTTCGCGCCCGAACAGCACCTCGAAAAGGGCCTCACGCTCGACGAGGTTGTCGAGCACACCCTTGCGGGGTTCCGGGAGGGGGAGGCGATCGCGGCGGAGCAGGGCAATGTCATTCGGGTGACGTGTCTGCTCACGGCGATGCGGCATGCGGCCAGGTCGCGGGAGATCGCGGAGTTGACCGTGCGGTTCCGGGATGCGGGTGTGGGCGGGTTCGATATCGCGGGTGCCGAGGCGGGATTCCCTCCCACCCGGCATCTGGACGCCTTCGAGTACCTGCGAGCCAACCACGCGCACTTCACGATTCACGCGGGTGAGGCGTTCGGGCTGCCGTCGATTCACGAAGCACTGGCCTTCTGTGGCTGTGATCGGCTCGGTCACGGGGTGCGGATCACCGATGACATCAGCGTCCCCGGCGACATCGAGGACGCGCAGCTGGGCCTGGTCGCGAACTATGTGCGCGATATGCGGGTGCCGCTGGAGCTGTGCCCCTCGTCGAACGTGCAGACCGGCGCGGTGCCCTCGCTCGACAAGCATCCGTTCGACCTGCTCGCCCGCCTGCGCTTCCGCGTCACCGTCAACACCGACAACCGCCTGATGAGCGACACCTCCATGAGCGAGGAGATGCTCAAGCTGGTCGACACGTTCGGCTACGGATGGAGCGACCTGGAACGCTTCACCATCAACGCCATGAAGTCGGCCTTCATCCCATTCCCGGATCGGCTGAAGATCATCGACGAGGTGATCAAACCCAGGTACGCGGTACTTGTCGGCTGAAACGAAATCAGGGGTGGCGCCTTGTCGGTGCCACCCCTGAACTCTTATTCGCTGACGAGCCGCGCTTCGAACGTGCGCTGCATGTCGCGGAACTGCTGGGCCTCCGACGCGTACGGCGGGTTCGGCGCCATCCGGTTCGGGTCCGGGTTGAGCAGGTACGAGACGTACCAGCCGAGCGGGTTCGACGGCGCGAGCGCTGTTTCCACACTGTCGTCATCGGCGTAATCGGCTGCGTCGCTGAACAATTCGACCGCGAGATCGAGCTGTTCGGTATCGACCGCCTCCGGTCCCTCGGCCAGATCCTCGACCAGGCCGGTGAGCACGTAGACGTTCTCGTCGGTCACCTCGACCTCGAGCGAACCGTCCACCGCCGCGGTCTGCACCTCGGCGAAGGTCGACACCCGGGCCAGCTCGTGCTCGTGATCGTCGGCCAGGTAGCGGGCCAGGGCACGCTCGGAGCCGAAGACGGTGATGGTGGTGCCGTTGCCGAGGAAGATCGGCTCGTCGTCGAGGTAGCAGCGCAGGGTGAAGTGCTCGCCGTCGGAGGTGACGATCTTGACGGGGTCGATGCCGACCTCGTCCCAGAACGTTTCCTCTTCGTCGGGGGCGTCGAGATCGACGGTCTCGAACTCCTCTTCCTCCTCGGCGACATCGTCGGCGTCGACTTCGTTCTCCTCGGCCGCCAGCAACTCCGCCTCGGCGACCGCGACCGCGGCCGCGTCGACCTCGGGCGTGCTGACGACGCTGTCGATCGCGTCGAGCACATCGTCCCAGCCCTTGACGATCGCGGCACCGACCTGATCCCACAGCTCTTCACCATCGCGGCCGACGAACGTCGAAGCTCCGCTGGCCAGTGCGCCGAGCACCGGGTTGTTGCCGAAGAACTTGGTCACCACGTCGAGCTCGCACACCTCGGCGATATTGCGCACCATCGCCAGGGTGTCCTCGAGCTCGCCGACGACCTCGCCGTCGGGATCGCCCGCGGCCAGTTCCGGCACGGAGACCAGATCGAAGCTGAAGTTCTCCTCCGGCTCCAGCTCAGCGGCCGAAAGTCCGGCGATGACCGCCCAGGACGGGTGGTCGACGAGGTCGTTGTCGGAGTTGGTGCGGATGAACGCCGCCAGCTCCGCAACGGACTCGAAACCGTAGAGGTCGTCCTCGTGACCGAGGAACGCCTCCCACTCATCGTCACCGTCGCGCCAGCGCGGTGCCCACAGGGTGACGAGATCGCCATCGGTCAGACCGAGCTCGATCGGGACGATGTCTCCAGAAGCCATGACGCGAAGCCTAGCTAGCTCGAGCGCCGCGCACTATCCGGCCCGGGTGCTAAGTGCCCGTCGGGCTGTGCACTCGGGCCGGCGAGCGATTCGTTCAGTGTCGCAATGATGTTGGAACGCGCCTCACCGGCGGTCGTGGTGGCCTGTTTGCAGGCCGCCAGGATGAGCGCGGCGGCCTCGGGGGGAGCCAGCGCGGTGATGCCTTCGTCGAGCCGCAGGGCGACGAGGGCGCCGTCGCTGTTCACCTCGGCGGTGACCAGCCCGTCCTCGGTGGTGAACTGCCCGTTGACCTGCTTCAACCCGTACAGCGCCGCCTCGAGCGCTTCGAGCTTTCCGGTGACGCCCGCGACCAGGGCATCCATTTCCGCACTCACAGTGGCCTCATCCAGCTCGTCTGACCGGTGTCGGCGTCGTCGATGCGGTCGAGTTCGTCGACCGCCTGGCGCCGGGTTGGCAGGTTCATCTTGTCGAGCAGTTCGTCAGGGATCTGCGCCTGCTCGCTGTAGACCTCGCGCAGTTTGGCGGCGGCGGCGATGGTCGAGCGCCTGGTCAGGCGCAGGATCTCATCGGCAAGCGCCTGCGCGCCGAACTGGTACTCACTGCGCTCGAACTTGAGCGCGATCGGCAGACCCATGCTGGTCGCGCGGACCGAGATGGTGCCGGAGCGGTTGGTGCTGACCGCGGACTCCACATTGGGCACCTCGGGGATCGGCGTGCCGCTCATTCGGTGGGCCTGTAGAAGCCGTAGAACTCCATGCCACTGTTCTCCGTTCGAATGGAACTGATCGAAACCGGATCGCCGGCCTCGACGAGCTGCCCGTTGCCCACCACCATGGCGACATGGCCGTCCCACACGGCCAGATCGCCCGGCTGCAGGTCACCGGGGGAAACCTGGGGATTGCCGATGTGTTGTTCCTGGGCGAGGCGGGGGAGTTCGACTCCGGCCTCACCGTAGGCGTACTTCGTGAGCCCACTGCAGTCGATGCCCGACTGCGGGTCGTTGCCGCCCCACACGTACGGGGTGCCGCAGGCGCTGATCGCCGAGCGGACCGCTGTCGCGGCCTTCTCGTTGGGCGCCTCGACCACGCTGCCGTCGGGCAGGGTGATCTTGACGCCGGTGCCCCCGGCCGAGCCCGTCGAAGACCCGGCGTCGGTCTTGCCGCCGGTGGTCCCGCCGGTGGTTCCACCGGTCTTCGAACCGCTGCTGGTGCTGCCGCCCATCGCGGTCGACATCGCCGACCCCACGGAGCTGAGCACGGTGCTACCGGTGCTCGCCGCCGTCGACAGCAAGCCCGAACTCGACGCCGAGGACAACAGGTTGCTCGCGCCGGACGACACGCCCGCCAGCGACGTGCTCGACGGGGCCGGGGTGAGTTCCTGGATCGCGGCGGTCTGGGTGCCCAGTTCCTCCTGCACCCGGCCGACCACGCCCATGCCCTGACCGATGTGGTCGATCGCCGAGGCGATCACCGTGGTCAGACCCACGGGTGTACTCACGGCGGGGCCGAGCGCGGACACCTGCGACACGAACGAGTTGACGATCCCGTCGAGTTCCTTCTGCCCGGTCTGCACATAGGCGGCGGCCTGGTCGACCACGGTCGCCATCCCGGTGCCGTTGTCGGACAGGGTGGCCGAGGAGTTCTGCACGCGCAGGGCCTTGGCGGTGACCGCGTCGACGGCCTGACCGTCCCACGCGGTGTTCACGTTGTTGATGCTGTTGCGACCCTGTTCGTAGATCTGGTCGAGATTGGTCGAGGTCGAGCGCAAGCCGTCGGACGGGCCGCCGGTGGCGAGTACGCCGGTGCCGAAGCTCGACAGCAGATCGAGGAGGGGCTGAGCCAGCCCGCTGAGGTCGATCATGCGTCGTCACCGAGCGCGGTGAGGGGTGCGGCGTTGTTCAGGTCGGTCTCGACCAGGGTGGTCGCGGCGCTGGCGGTGGCCGCGCCCATGCTGCTCATGACCGCGGACAGCTGGGCGATCGACGCCACGTGACCTGCGTGGGCGGCGGAGTACGCGGCGGTGAAATCGCCGCCGATGAGGCCCATGACGGGGCCGAGCAGGGTGGGGTCGGAGGCCACTGAACCAGCCGCGGCCGTGGCCAGTTCCGTCGACATCCCCACGGCAGCCGCGCTGTACGCGGTGATGCCCTCGGCATCGGCTGACATTTTACGCATCGAACTTCCCCCAATCCTCGAGTTCCCGGGCAGAGTACGTCCCTCATTGTCTTGGACGCACCGGCTCCGCATTCGGTTCCCTGCTTCCGCGAAAATTTCCCCAGCGGTCGTAGGCGCGAAGCGCCAAACGACCCTATCGTCTTTTCATGCGCACCGACACCGTCGACCATCCGCTCGCCGCGACCCTGCTGAGCACCATGCGGGACGTCCGTACCGATAACGCCACCTTCCGCAATGCTCTTGCCGACCTCACCGGCATCCTCATCTACGAGGCCCTGCGCGACGCGCCCGTGGTGCGCACCCCCATCGACACGCCGGTCGCGGTCACCGACGGCGTCCGATTGGCCGCGCCGCCGCTGCTGGTTCCAGTCCTGCGGGCGGGCCTCGGGATGGTCTACGCCGCCGCCGAACTCGTCCCCGAAGCCCGCGTCGGCTTCGTCGGCATCGCCCGCGACGAACAGACCCACGAGCCGGTGCCCTACCTCGAATCCCTGCCCGCCGACCTGAGCGGCCTTCCGGTCTTCGTCCTCGACCCGATGCTGGCCACCGGCGGTTCCATGCGCCACACCATCGAACTCCTCGTCGCCCGCGGCGCCACCGACATCACCGCGATCTGCGTGGTCGCGGCCCCGGAAGGCGTTGCCGCCCTGGCCGACTCGGGCCTACCCGTCCGCCTGATCACCGCCGCTGTCGACGAGAAACTCAACGACAACGCCTACATCGTCCCCGGCCTCGGCGACGCGGGCGACCGCCAGTTCGGCCCCCGCTGAATCGCCGAGCCGCGGAAACGGTGTCGGACCACCCGCGGTGTCCTCAGCTGGATTCAGTCCGCGAGCGATCGGCAGTAGTCGGAGATCGCGGCGAGCCGGATTTCGGCGTCGGCGCGGGCGGCCGGAAGGGTAGCGGAGTCGGCGACGGGAGCGACTACTTCGATGTAGCACTTGAGCTTCGGTTCAGTGCCCGACGGGCGGACGACGATGCGGAAGTCGTCGGCGTCGAAGATCAGTGCGTCGGTGCGTAATCGACCGCGTACCTGCGCCTGATCGGTGAATTTCACCGGGGTACCGGCTATTTCGGTGGGCGGGTTCGCGCGAAGGCCTGCGACCAGCAGACTCGCGGCGGCCTGGTCGGGCAGGCGCAGAGACACCTGGTCGCCGGCGTGCAGGCCGAATTCGATGGCATAGGAATCGAGTTCGTCCTGCAACGTCGTGCCCTTGGCCTTCAGCAGGGCGACGAGGTCAGCGGCGGCGACGGCGGCGGAGATGCCGTCCTTGTCGCGGACCTTCGTGGGATCGACGCAGTGTCCGATGGCCTCCTCGTAGGCGTACACGAGACCCTCGCCCGCCCTGGCCAGCCACTTGAAGCCGGTGAGGGTCTCGGCGTAGCGGGCCGAGCGCGCGGCGGCCAGCTTCGACAGTAGCCGCGAGGACACGATGGTGGTGGCGACCAGGGGATCGTTCGGCGAGGTGCGCAGCACGTAATCGGCAAGCAGCACACCGGTTTCGTCACCACGCAACATGTGCCAACCATCGGGACCTGCTACGCCGAGAGCGCACCGATCGGCGTCGGGGTCGAGCGCGATCGCCACATCGGCATCGATCCGCGCAGCCAGCGCGAGCAGCAGATCGGCTGCCCCGGGCTCCTCCGGATTGGGAAAACTCACCGTCGGGAAGTCGGGATCGGGCGCGAACTGCTCGTCGACCACATGAACATCGGTGAAACCCGCCCCGGCCAGCGCGCGCACCGCGATCGCACCGCCGACGCCGTGCATCGCGGTCAGCGCGATCCGCACCGGCGCTCGCTCGCCGGGTCCACCGAGCAGACCGGGCAATTCGGCGACCCGCGCGACATACCGATCGACCAGATCATCACCAGATAGCGAAACAGCTTCCCGCGCAACAGGTTCGACAACCGCCTCGATGCACTTCTCGATCTCGCTGTCGGCAGGCGCGATCAACTGCGAACCACCGTCGAGATACACCTTGTACCCGTTGTCGGCGGGCGGATTGTGCGAGGCGGTGATCTGCACCCCCGCCACCGCACCCAACTCCCGCACCGCGAACGCCACCACCGGCGTCGGCACCGGCTCGGGCAGCAACGTCACGGGAAACCCTGCCGCCGTGAAGATCTCAGCGGTCGCGGTGGCGAACTCCGCCGACCCGTGCCGAGCATCGCGCCCGACGACCACGGCCCCACCGCCTAGGCACCTCTCCCGCAGCCAGTCGGCCAGCCCGGCCGTGGCCCGTGACACCGTGGTCACGTTCATCCCGTCCGGGCCATCGCGCAACGGTCCACGCAGGCCCGCGGTCCCGAAGCGCAGCATCTACACGCGCTCCAGAATGCCGCGCAGCAGCTTGCCCAGCCGGGGCGCCGCGGCCTGCCCTTCGGCAAGTACCTCCGCGTGCGAAAGGTGTTCGCCGGTCACGCCCGCGGCCATATTGGTGACCAGCGAGATGCCGAGCACCTTCGCGCCGAGCGAGCGCGCCTGGATCACCTCGAGCACCGTCGACATGCCGACCAGATCGGCGCCGATCGTCGACAGCATGCGGATCTCGGCGGGCGTCTCGTACTGCGGACCGGTGAGCCCGGCGTACACACCCTCGGTCAGACTCGGGTCGATTTCCCTGGTCAGCGCGCGCAACTCGGGATCCCAGGCGTCGACGAGGTCGACGAACCGCGCACCTTCGAGCGGTGTGCGCGCGGTGAGATTGATGTGGTCGGCGATCAGCACCGGTTCGCCGACGGTCAGCCCCGGCCGGAGCCCGCCCGCGGCATTGGTGAGCAGCACGATCTCGGCGCCCGCCGCGATCGCCGCGGTCACCGGATGCACCACCTGCTGGGGTGTATAGCCCTCGTACAGGTGCTGGCGACCCATCAGCAGCAGCACGTTGTTGTCGTTCACGGTGATCGAATGCACCATGCCCCCGTGCCCCTGCGCACTGGGTTTGCCGAAGCCGGGCAGCTCCGTCATCGGGATCGAGGCGTGCGGCGCGCCGATCTCGGCCGCTGCCTCCTGCCACCCCGATCCCAGCACCACGGCCACGCGATGACGCGGCACTCCCGTACGTTCGGCAATCGCCGTAGCGGCCTGTTCGGCAGTCATGTGGAGAGTGTATTGCGGCCGGCCGACAAGTGCGGATCCGCGCTCGCTACCCGCGAGTAACGGTCACCGGCGACCGCGGTTTATTCTCGCTGCATGCCGTATTTGGAGCGCTCTGGTGATGTTTTCGTCCTGTACCTCGGCAACGAGGGCGAGACCGACAACGAGAACCGTTTTTCGCCGGACTGGATCGATGCCTTCCACGGCGCACTCGACGAGGTCGAGGCGTCCGAGGGTGCTGCCGCGCTGGTCACCGTCGCGACCGGCAAGTTCTACAGCAACGGCCTCGACACCGATTACGTCTTCGGCAACCTGGACAAGATCCACGGCTACCTCGACCGCGTGCACTCCCTGTACACCCGCCTGCTGACCTTCCCGATGCCGACGATCGCCGCCGTGAACGGTCACGCGTTCGGCGCGGGCGCCATGCTGGCCACCTCCCACGACTTCCGCGTGATGCGCGGTGACCGCGGCTTCTGGTCGCTGCCCGAGGTGCACCTGGGTATGCCGTTCACGATCGGCATGAACGGCTTGCTGAAGGGTCGCCTGAGCAACCAGGTGTGCGTGCAGGCCATGACCACCGGCCACCGCTTCGGCGCCGACGAGGCCATCGCCGCGGGCATCGTCGATGCCAAGGCCGACGGCGACGAGGTGCTGCCCACCGCGATCGCCCGCGCCGCCGCGCTCACCGGCCTGCGCAAGCCCATCACCCCGATCATCAAGACCGCGCTGCACGCCGAAACCCTCGCCGCGCTGGCCACCCCGGTCACCCCGGAGAACCTCCCCTTCGGCAACTGAGCTGGCTCGCCGGTGCGCCGCTGTCGGGCTCTGATGCAAGACTGGGGGGTATGGCACCCTCGCGCACCGGCGAACTCACAGCCACCGCCTCCGACGCCGCGATCGTGGCGGCCACCGGCGAGCTGATCGGGCTCTCGCACGTGATCCACGCCGAGCCCGAACTGGCCTTCGCCGAAACCCGTAGCGTCGCCAAGGTGCTCGCGCCGCTGGTCGAGCGCGGATTCGCCGTCACCACGGGCGTCGCCGGGCTCTCGACGGCCTTTCGCGCGGTCTACGGCAGCGGCCCGCTGACCGTGGGCATCTGCGCCGAATACGACGCGCTCCCCGAGATCGGGCACGCCTGCGGCCACAACATCATCGCCGCCTCCGCAGTCGGCGCCGCGATCGGTCTTGCCGCGGTGGCCGACACCCTCGGCCTGACCGTCGTCGTGCTCGGCACGCCGGCGGAGGAGAGCGGCGGCGGCAAGGTGCTGATGCTGGAAGCGGGCGCCTTCGACGACATCGCGATGGCGATGATGGTCCATCCCGGTCCCGCCGATATCGTCGGCGCGCGTTCCCTCGCACTGGCCGATCTGGCCATCACCTTCCACGGCCGCGAAGCGCATGCCAGCGCCGCGCCCGAACTCGGCCGCAACGCAGGCGACGCGGTAACCGTGACCCAGGTAGCTGTCGGCTTGCTACGTCAGCATTTGCGCCCCGGCCAACAGCTGCACGGTATAGTGTCCGACGGTGGTGTAGCCCCCAATATCGTGCCCGGACGCGCGGAGTTGCTGTACTACCTCCGCGCTGCCGATTCCGGCTCACTCGACGACCTGATGCGCCGAGCGAAAGCCTGTTTCGAAGCGGGCGCCCTGGCGACCGGCTGCACCCACGACATACGGACGCTCGCGCCCACCTATACCGAGCTCACCCCCGATCCGGTTCTTTCCGCTGCCTACCGCGCGCAGATCACCGGGCTGGGACGGGTGCCGATCGCGCCCGAGCTCGAGGTGCTGCGGCCGCTCGGGAGCACCGACATGGGCAACGTCACCAACGTGATCCCCGGTATCCACCCGGTGATCGGCATCGATGCCGGTGGCGCGGCGACGCACCAGCCCGCGTTCGCCGCGGCCGCCGTGAACGCCTCGGCGGACCGCGCGGTGCTCGACGGGGCACTGGCGTTGGCACGTACCGCTGTCGCCGTAGCAGGCGATGAAGTACACAGGGACAGGTTGTTGCAACGGCTGATCGACCGACAGGAGGATATTCGGTGACCATTTCCGGCCATCCGGGCACCGCACGCGCAGGCTCCGAGGCGCTATCGATGAGTGTGGGTACGCACTCGATCGCGCGGGAGAACGCGGCGTGTCCGACGATGCCGGACACCGAACCAACTCTGATGATGTCGGGAACCGAGATCGTTGACGCTTGGCTGGCCGAGCACACCGGTGACCTGGTGCAGTGGCGCAGGCACATCCACGCCAACCCCGAACTGTCGCGCGCGGAGTTCGCCACCACCGAGTTCGTCTCCGGCTGGCTGACGAAGGCCGGGCTGAGCTGGGAGGTACTGCCGGGCGGCACCGGGATCCTCTGCGATTTCGGGCCGACCGACCGTCCGCGCATCGCCTTGCGCGCCGACATGGACGCGCTGCCGATGCAGGAATTCACCGGGCTGACCTTCGCCTCGACCGTGCCGGGGGTGTCGCACGCCTGCGGTCACGACGCGCACACCACGGTGCTGCTCGGCGCCGGGCTCGCGCTCGCCGAAGCGCAGGACAGGTTACCGGTGGGCGTGCGTTTGGTGTTCCAGCCCGCCGAGGAAGTGATGCCAGGCGGTGCGCTCGATGTGGTCGCGGCCGGGGGGATGACCGGAGTGGACCGGATCTTCGCGCTGCACTGCGATCCGCGCCTGGAAGTCGGCAAGGTCGGGGTGCGGACCGGGGCCATCACGTCGGCCGCGGACACTGTCGAGTTGGTGCTCGATTCGCCCGGTGGGCACACCTCGCGCCCGCATCTGACCAGTGATCTGGTCTACGCGATCGGGACCGTGATCACGGGGCTGCCCGGTTTGTTGAGTCGTCGGGTCGACCCGCGCACGAGCACGGTGATGGTCTGGGGTGCGGTGAGCGCGGGCAAGGCGCCCAACGCGATTCCGCAGACAGGCATGCTCACCGGCACCGTTCGCACCGGCGATCACGCCACCTGGCTGCTGCTGGAACCGCTGGTCCGCGAGATCATCGACGGATTGCTCGCGCCGACGGGCGTGCGGTATCAGCTCAACTACAAACGTGGCGTGCCGCCGGTCGTCAACGATCCGACCTCGGCATTGATGTTCGAGAACGCGATCCTGGCGATGGGTGAGGACGCACTGGCCGACACCCCGCAGTCGGGCGGCGGCGAGGACTTCTCCTGGTATCTGGAAGAAGTGCCCGGCGCGATGGCACGGCTCGGCGTCTGGTCGGGGGTCGGGGAGCAGCTGGACCTGCATCAGCCGACTTTTGATATCGACGAGCGCGCGTTGGCGGTTGGGGTGCGTACGTTGACGAACATCGTGCTGCAGAGCTCCGGGGTTTGAGTAGTCCCAGGCAGGTTTGACGCTGTGTTTATTGGAGCGCTGGCGCGCTCGAGCGCGGCCCCCTTGGGGCCGCGAGTTAGCCGCCGTTGCTCGCGCTTCGCGCATGCGCAACGGCGGCTAACTCGCGGCCGGGCCGCTACGCCGCTGCGCGGCGGACCCTCCTCGAGGTCGGGTCGTACGTGGCCGGGAATGCGGTCACGGCGGAACAGAGGTTCGGCTATGCGCCTGGGCCTACGTTCTTGCTGTTGCGGGTGCGTAGGGCGTGGACGTAGTCCTCTGGGGCGCCTGCTTTTTCGGCCGCGTCGGCGATGACGCCGATGTAGCGGGCCGAGGGGAGACCGCCTTCGTAGGCGTCCAGGACATACAGCCAGGCCAGGCGGGACTCGCCCTGGGTGCCGGTGACCCGGAGCCGGATCTTCTTGTGGATGCCGAAGTCGGACCCCTCCCAGCGGTCGAGGCTGTCCTCGTCTTCGGGGGAGACGTCGTAGAGCACGACGAACACCCGCGAGCCGGGATCCTCGACGACGGTCGCTAGGGGCCCTTCCCAGCCGATGTCGTCACCGGCGAAGGTCAGGCGCCAACCCTCCAGCCACCCGGTCCCGGACATGGGCGAATGCGGGCAGCGTTCCAGCATCTGCGTCGAGTCCATGTTGGACCCGTAGGCGGCATAGATCGGCACCATGGAACTGTAGCCAATAACCCCGGCGGTTTTCCTGTCTCCCACCCAGATCGGCTGTCCGTCACACTCGACGGCATCAGATGACGTGGCACAGAACACGCGCACTGTTGTTCACCGATCCGACCCGGCAACGTCACGGCCCACCTGAAATGATGGGTCGACAAGCACGGACGGGCCCTCACAAGGGGCACCTTCGATCAGGCGAGCACAAGGAGCGTGACTGGTGGCACGGATTGCGATCATCGGCGGTGGACCGGCCGGATACGAGGCGGCACTGGTAGCCGCCCAGCACGGGGCCACGGTGACCCTGGTCGACGCCGACGGCATCGGCGGCGCCTGTGTGCTGTGGGATTGCGTGCCGTCGAAAACGTTCATCGCCTCGACGGGCCTGCGCACCGATCTGCGCCGCGCCCGCGACCTCGGCATCAATATCGATGCCGATCAGGCGAAGGTGCATCTGCCCGAGGTGAACGCGCGCGTCAAGGCGCTCGCGTTGGTGCAGTCCTCCGATATCCGTGCCAAGCTGCAGGCCGCGGGCGTGCAGATCATTCCGGGCTATGGCGAATTGGTCGGGCCCGCACCGGGTTTGGCGCATCGCGTGCGCGCGAACCTGGTCGACGGCAGCTCCGAGGAGTTCGAAGCCGAGGTGGTGCTGATCGCGACCGGCGCGAGCCCGCGCGTGCTCCCCGGCGCCGAGCCCGACGGTGAGCGCATCCTGAACTGGCGTCAGCTCTACGACCTCGAGGAACTGCCCGAGACGCTGGTCGTGGTCGGATCCGGTGTCACCGGTGCCGAATTCGTGTCCGCGTACACCGAGATGGGCGTCCAGGTGAAGCTGGTGTCGAGCCGCGACCGTGTGCTGCCCGGCGAGGACGCCGACGCGGCCCTCGTGCTCGAGGAAGCCTTGGCCGAACGCGGCGTCGAGCTGGTCAAACACGCCCGCGCCGACGCCGTGGAGCGCACCGCCGACGGCATCGTGGTGAAGCTGTCCGACGGCCGCACCGTCACCGGTTCGCATGCGCTGATGACCGTCGGTTCCACCCCGAACACCAAGAACCTCGGCCTGGACCGGGTCGGTATCGAACTCGATCGCGGCGGATACCTTCGCGTGGACCGGGTTTCGCGCACCTCGGTGCCCGGCATCTACGCCGCGGGCGACTGCACCGGCCTGTTGCCGCTGGCGTCGGTGGCCGCCATGCAGGGCCGGATCGCGATGTACCACGCGCTCGGCGAGGGCGTGAGCCCGATTCGGCTGAAGACGGTTGCCTCTGCGGTGTTCACCCGCCCGGAGATCGCGACGGTCGGTGTCAGCCAGACCTCCATCGACGAGGGCGAGGTCCCCGCGCGCACAGTCATGTTGCCGCTCAACACCAATCCGCGCGCGAAGATGTCGGGGCTGCGGCGCGGTTTCGTCAAGATCTTCTGTCGACCGGCGACCGGCGTGGTGATCGGCGGCGTGGTGGTCGCGCCGATCGCCTCGGAATTGATCCTGCCGATCGCGTTGGCGGTGCAGAACAATCTGACCGTCACCGACCTCGCGCAGACGTTCTCGGTGTATCCCTCGCTCACCGGATCGCTCACCGAAGCCGGGCGTTTGCTGATGCGCCACGACGACCTGGACTGAGCCTCGACACGCCAATTGTGAAACGAATCACAGGGCTCGCGGGTTTCGAATTGTGTTGGTCGACAACGCCGCTCGTCGATTCCCGGCGTCCGCCACGCCCGGTGTTTGCGCAGGCGGGGCCAAGGGAACGCGAAACCTACTGCTGCGTTGCCTGTCCCGCGCTCATGTGGTTGACTCACCGCCGAGGCGTGATCGAATGCGATCACGTGGTGGAGCAGTGGGGGATTCCCTCCGGGAAAGGGATTACGAAAAGTGAAGCATCGTAAGCCGAGTCGGGCGCAGCGAGCGATGGCAAGCACGTCGTTGCCGTTGGCTGCCGCGGCAGCAGTGGCAACTCTCCTCGCGGCTCCGGCCGGCGCGGTCCCCAGCGACCAGCCGACCACACCCGCCACTCCGGCTCCTGCGCAGCCGGGCCAGCCTTCGGGTGAAGCACAGGCTCCGGAAACCCCGGAGAGCGTCAAGCCGGGCGAGACCAAGCCGACGCCTGCCCAGCCGGGTGTCACCAGCCCCGCGCCGGGTCAGCCGGAACAGGCCACCCCCGCCAAGCCGACGCCGAGCCAGCCCGGTGTCACCAAGCCGCGTACCGCGCCGCTGCCGGTGCCGGGACAGGCCCAGCCCGCGGTCCAGCCGGAGCGTGAAGGCGCCACGTCGGACCAGCCGGGCACCACCAAGCCCGAGACGGGCGCCACGCCGAGCCAGCCGGGCACCACGCCGACCCAGCCGGGTCAGCAGACGCAGCCTTCCGTGCCGTCCGATCAGGGCACCGGCACCGATACCGAGGTCGAGTCCCCGGACACCCTCATCCAGGAGCCGAAGGAACCGGCCTGGCAGGCACCTCGCCTGGAGAACGCGCCCGCCGCGCCCGTCGTCGAGATGGAAGGCCCGCACCAGGAAGTCGGCGCCACCATCGACGGTGCCGGCATCCTGGCCAACACCCACCACTACAACAACGCGTCGGGCTACGTCGGCACCGTCGGCTACCGGACGCCGGGTGGCGGTTTCGGTGACGCCGGTGTGTCGGTCGAGTACATCGGCGCGAACGAGGTCAAGGTCACCACCTTCAACGGTGGCGACGGCCGTGCCGACAACACCACGGTGACCGTGCTCGACACCACGCAGGCCAACCTGGCCAAGGCCGCGGTGGAGAACTGGATCAAGGCCCAGCCGGGCGGCACCGCCGCGCTCGATGCGGCCGCGAAGGCTACACTGCCCGTGCCGGGGGAGCTGCTTCAGACGGTGAACGTCATGGGTGTGAACACCCAGTGGGGTGGCTCGCTCCAGTACTGACACGCAGTACGTCGTGTGGGGCGGTCGCCTTCGACCGCCCCACACGTGTGTCCTGGGGAAAGGATTGGACTTGGGCACCGAGGGCGACGACAACGAACGTGGCGAGTCACGACCCGCCGCGGGATTCGGTCCTCCCGTAAGCGATTTCGGGCCGCCGATCGACGACGCCGGTTTCGGTGGGCCCGTTCCCGCCACGCCGCCACCCCCGCCGTCCGGGGTTCCCGAGCGGGGTTGGAAGCCGGCCGGTCCGCCTGCTCCCGCGCCGGGGCCTTTCGGTCCTGCTTCCACTGCGCCGGGTCCGTTCGGTCCCGCCTCCGCTGCGCCTGCACCGGGTCCGTCAGCCGGTGCGCCGAGTCCGTTCGGTGGGCCCGTCGCCGGTCAGCCGCCCGTTGCTCCGCCACCTGGCGCTCCGTTCGGTGGATCGGTGCAGCCCGGTCCGGCGACCCATGGTTCGGGCCCGAGTGCCGGTCAAACGCCGCCTCGGCTGCCCGACGGGCGTCGTTCCGCACCCACGTCCGTCTTCGGCGACGCCGTAGCGACACCGCCGCCCGCCGCCCCGTTCGGTGGTCCCCCACCGGGTGGTCCGTCGGCCGCCGACCCGACGGTGCGTTTCAGCGCCGAGCAGCCTCCCGGCGCGCGTGGCGCCGCCCCGTTCGGTGGTCCCACGCCGGGTGGTCCGCCCGCTGCCGACCCGACCGTGCGTTTCAGCGGCGAGTCGCCGCGTAGCGAGGGTTCGGTCTTCGGCGATTCCGTGCCGGTCACGTCGGGTCGCGAGCTCACCGAGGTGATCCGTCGGGGTCGTCCCGGTTCGAAAGACTCTGTGCCGCAGGCGAAGTCACCTGATATCAAGCCCGCACCGGATATCGAACGCCCGCCCGAGGGCTCCCGCACCCCGCTGCGCCCCGAGCCGCCGAGGTCTGTGGGCGAGAAGTGGTGGGACGCCTCCGACGACGACGAGATTCCGAAGCCGCCTGCCGAGCCCGGCCTGTCCTGGGCCGACGACCCGATCGCCCGCCGCCTCGCGCCGAAGAATCCGGTCACCCCCGCGCCGGTGGAGAAGGAAACCGACAACACGCGCCTGCGCTGGATCATCGGCGGGGTGGCCGCGGCGGTGCTGCTCGTGGTGGCGCTGGTCCTGACGATCGGTCTGGTCAAGCGTGGTGGTGGTGCCGACCCCGGTGTCACCGCCGCGCCCGTCCCCTCCGTCTCGTCGGGCACCGAATGTCAGTCTGTCGCAGAACAATCCGTCACCGTCGGCAACGGTCCCGGTGACACCACCACCGGCGCCAGGGCCATCCTCGGTTTCCAGTACGCCTTCTATACCGACCGATCCGGTGCGAAGGTGCGCGAATACGTCGCGCCCGACGCCGAGAACATCTCCCCGGCCGAGACGATCCAGCAGGCGATCGACGGCCAGATCCCCGCAGGCACCACGCACTGCGTGAAGATGCGCGAAACCACCGTGGGCCGCTACGACGTGGAACTGCGCGAAATGCATCCCGACGGCTCGGCGGTGGTCTACAAGCAGGAAATCATCACCACCAACACCGACGGAAAGTGGCAGGTCAAGTCGATCACCGCTCGGTAGCATCTCACTGTATGAGACCATAATTTCACATTCTGGCGGACGCTGTGCAATCGTAGGATGATTGCTTCCCTTGGCGTCCCCGGAGGTTCCCATGTCGCTGACCACTCCCGCACTGGCGGGCAAGCTCGCAGGTCTACAGAGCTCAGCGATCAGGGACCTGCTCAAACTCACCGCCCGCCCCGACATCATCAGCCTCGCAGGCGGCCTCCCCGACGTCACCCTGATGCCGCGCGACCGCATCGCCCGAGCCGCCGAAACCGCCCTGCGCGACCCGGCCGTCCTGCAGTACACGGAGTCATCCGGCTGGCCCGCCCTGCGCGAGGTGATCGCCGCCCGCGAATCCGCCAAAATCGGCCGCCCCGTGCCGGTCGCGGAGGTCTTCATCACTCACGGCTCCCAACAAGCACTGTCGCTACTGGCCGAAGTCCTCCTCGACCCTGGCGCCCTCGTCATCGTCGAAGACCCCGCGTATGTCGGTGCCCTACAAGTCTTCCGAGCTGCAGGCGCCCGAATCATCGCCGTCCCCTTGGATTCCAACGGCATGCGCCTCGACATCCTCGAAGACCTCCTAGCCGCAGGCGAACGCCCCGCAGTCGTCCACACCGTCTCGAATTTCCACAACCCAGGCGGCGTCACCCTTGCACCGGAGCGCCGTGAACGCCTCGCGAAACTAGCTGAGGCCCACGGCTTCTGGATCATCGAAGACGACCCCTACGGCGAACTCTGGTTCGACCAGCCCTCGCCCGCGCCGGTGGCCTCGCACTCACCCCAGGTGATCCGACTCTCCAGCGTCTCCAAAATTCTGTCCCCCTCCCTCCGCGTCGGCTGGCTGATCGCCCCCGAAACAGTCTGCCGCGCAGTCGAACTCCTCAAACAGGGCGCGGACCTCTGCGGCTCAGCCCTCACCCAGCAGATCACCACCGACCTCCTGTCGGACGCTGATTGGCTCGCAGCCCACATCAATACGATCCGAACCACCTACGGCACCCGAGCCCGAGCCCTCGTCGCCGCCGTCCACACCACTTTCGGCGACCGAATCCACTGCACGGCCCCCACCGGCGGCATGTTCATCTGGGCCGATTTCACCGATAACACCAACACCACCACCCTCCTCCCCAAAGCCCTGGAATCCGGCGTCGCCTACGTCCCCGGCGCCGCCTTCGCCGTCTCCAGCACCTCCGACAACGCCCTCCGTCTCTGCTTCACCACCTCCGACGAACCCACCCTCACCGAAGCAATCACCCGCTTGGCGAAAGCATCGCAGACCTGAACGGCGGCGGATATCTGCCATTATCCTGCTAGAATCGTGGCATGGTGATGTTTCAGGTCAGTGATCTGGCGGGCGCGCGGCGCCGTGAGTTCCTCGACGAAGCCAAGCGCTCGTCGGCCTCGCTGCGCGATACCGATGGTTCCGTCCTGATCATGCTCGCGGCGCAGCGCATCGCTGCCCTGCACGAAGCGGTTGCCGTCACCACGCAGCTGTTCACGGCTGAGGCTGTGCTGGCGAGGACCTCCGCACCCACGCCGGTCGAGCTCGGCGGGCTCGCATGGCTCGCGGAATTCGACGCCGACGACCGAGCAGAAGCGTTGGCCGAGATCCGGAATGCCGTTGTCCTGACGGTAGCGTCGGAAGACCCGGCGCCCCTGCGGGAAGCATTGCACGCGTGGGTCACAACAGCGGCGGTCATGCGCGATTCGGCCCGTCGCGCGGTGCACATCGGTTCGGTAGAGGATTCAGAGTTCGTCGAGGTGGATGCGCCCCGTTCGAGCAACGATGGCTGACCCCGAGCCCGGTGCCTACGGCCCTATGTTTCGGCGCGCTCGCCCGGCGACCGTCCCGACGCCAAACCTGTCTACCGAGTTCTGGTGCATCGCCAATATCTCGACGTGTGGAACGGGCTCGCCGACCGAGTCGGCATCACCTCCGCCAGGCAGTTCTGGGACCACGTTTCGGCGACACCGGGCAGACCGCCTGCGGTCGGATCATCGACCGTTCTGCGGGGCAAGCACCACGGCCCGAAGTGGGCGGGGGTATTCGCGCACCGTCCACTACGAGATCAGTGGCGCGGGACGAATCGACTACCAGTACTGCAATGACACGACAGAAGGCGGCAACGGCGACGCCCACCCGGTGGTCAAGATCTTGACGATCGATCTCGGAAGTCACTGAACCCCAGTTGCTTCAACAGCGGATTTCGGGATTTCCGCGGGTTCTTCAGACCCAGTTGTAGGTGCGTTCTACGGCCTTGTTCCAGTCGGCATAGCGGTGGTTGCGTTCTTCTTCGGACATCTCGGGGGTCCAGGTTTGGTCGGCTATCCAATTGGCTCGGAGGTCTTCCAGGTCGGACCAGTAGCCGACTGCTAGGCCTGCGGCGTAGGCGGCGCCGAGGGCGGTGGTTTCGCGGACTACCGGGCGGACTACGGGGACGTCGAGGATGTCGGCTTGGAATTGCATGAGGAGGTTGTTGCCGGTCATGCCGCCGTCGACTTTGAGGGTGGTTAGTTCGAGGTCGAGGTGTTGGGCGGCGGCGTCGGCTCGCATGGCGTCTACTACTTCGCGGGTTTGGAAGGCGGTGGATTCCAGTGCGGCTCTTGCCAAGTGGGCTTTGGTGACGAAGCGGGTGAGGCCGGCGATGACGCCGCGGGCGTCGGGGCGCCAGCGGGGGGCGAACAGGCCGGAGAAGGCGGGGACGAAGTGGGCGCCGCCGTTGTCTTCGACCGAGCGGGCCAGGGGTTCTACTTCCTCGGCGGAGGAGATGATGCCGAGGTTGTCGCGTAGCCATTGGACCAGGGAGCCCGTGACGGCGATGGAGCCTTCGAGGGCGTACACCGCTGGGGTGTCGCCGAGTTGGTAGCAGGCGGTGGTGAGGAGGCCGTGTTTGCTGAACACGGGCGCGGTGCCGGTGTTGAGAAGCATGAAATTGCCTGTGCCGTAAGTGTTCTTGGCTTCGCCGGGGGACAGGCACGCTTGGCCGAAGGTGGCGGCTTGCTGATCGCCGAGAATTCCGGCGACCGGGATGCCTTCGAAGGGGCCGGAGGTGATGTCGGCGTAGACCTCCGACGAGCTGCGGATCTGTGGCAGCAGCGACATCGGGATGTCGAAATCGGCGCAGATCTGTGAATCCCATTGCAGAGTACGGAGATCCATCAGCATGGTGCGGGAGGCGTTGGTGACGTCGGTGAGGTGCTTGCCGGTCAGCTTCCACAGCACCCAGCTGTCCATGGTGCCGAAACACAGGTCACCGGCGTCGGCACGTTCGCGGACGCCGTCGACATTGTCGAGGATCCAGCGCAGCTTCGGACCGGCGAAATAGGTCGACAGCGGCAGGCCGGTGCGGTCCGCATAGCGTTGCGGCCCTTGGTCTCCCGCGAGTTCGGTGCACAGTTGATCGGTGCGGGTGTCCTGCCAGACGATCGCGTTGTACACGGGCTCGCCGGTCGCCCGATCCCACACCACGGTGGTCTCGCGCTGATTGGTGATGCCGACCGCGGCCAGATCCCCGGCCGAACACCGGCTGGTGCCCAGCGCCGCACCGAGCACCGCCTCGGTATTGCGCCACACCTCCGCCGGATCGTGCTCCACCCAGCCGGGCTTCGGGAAGATCTGGCGATGCTCCCGCTGCGCGGTCCCGACGATCCGACCCTGCCGATCGAAGATGATGCACCGACTCGAGGTCGTCCCCTGATCGATGGCAGCCACATAGCGACGCATTGATGCAGGTTACCGAAACTGGAGCCGGCGTCCGCAACCTTTGGCGTCGGCGACGAATTTCGCGCACACGCCTCGCCGGACACGTCCCGAGCGCCGATCGGCCGCTAGGTTTAGCGTGTACGCAGCGGCGCCCGGAACGCGGCGTTTGCCCCCAACTGTCGACTGGGACCGGCCGGAATCGGTCGGCGGCGAGGAGTCGAAGAATGTCGCAGACACCGGAGTTTCCGTTCCTGCATCCGGGTGAGTTGGTCGCGGGCGGGAAGCGGGACCGGCTCGGGCCGGGTGACCTGGGGCCCGAACATCGGCGGACCGCCTGGGAGCGGCTGGGTAAGGATCAGTTCGACGTGCTGGTCGTCGGCGGTGGCGTCGTCGGTGCGGGCATCGCGCTCGATGCCGCGACGCGCGGGCTGTCGGTCGCGCTGGTCGAGGCCCGCGATCTCGCGTCGGGCACGTCGAGCCGGTCGTCGAAGATGTTCCACGGCGGCCTGCGCTACCTCGAGCAGCTCGAGTTCGGCCTGGTCAGGGAAGCGCTGAAGGAACGCGAGCTGGCGTTGTCGACGCTCGCGCCGCATCTGGTGAAACCACTGCGCTTCCTCTACCCGCTGACCCATCGCGTGTGGGAGCGGCCCTACGTCGCCGCGGGTCTCACCCTGTACGACACCATGGGTGGCGCGAAATCCGTTCCGGGACAGCATCATCTGACCCGTCACGGCGCACTACGTCTGGCTCCCGGCCTGCGCCGCGATTCGATGATCGGCGGCGTCACCTACTACGACACCGTCGTCGACGACGCCCGCCACACCATGACGGTCGCCCGCACCGCCGCCCACTACGGCGCCGTGATCCGCACCTCCACCCAGGTCGTCGGATTCCTGCGCGAAGCCGACCGGGTCGTCGGGGTGAAACTGCGCGACACCGAGGACGGGCGCACCGGCGAGGCGCGCGCGAGCGTGGTGATCAATGCGACGGGTGTGTGGACCGACGAGGTGCAGAGCCTGTCGCGTCAACGCGGCCGATTCCATGTGCGAGCGTCCAAGGGCGTGCACATCGTGGTGCCGCGCGACCGCATCGTCAGCGATGCCGCGATCATCCTGCGCACCTCCACCTCGGTGCTGTTCATCATCCCGTGGGGCGCGCACTGGATCGTCGGTACCACCGACACCGACTGGAATCTCGACCTCGCCCACCCCGCGGCGACCAAGGCCGATATCGACTACCTGCTCGACCGGGTCAACGAGGTACTGGTCACCCCGCTCACCCACGCCGACATCGACGGCGTCTATGCGGGCCTGCGTCCACTGCTGGCGGGGGAGAACGACGAGACCTCGAAGCTCTCGCGCGAACACGCCGTGGCCAGGGTCGCGCCCGGATTGGTGAGTATCGCGGGCGGCAAGTACACCACCTACCGGGTGATGGCGGCGGACGCGATGGACGAAGCGGCACAAGACATCCCGGCCCGAGTCTCGCCGTCGATCACCGAGAAGGTGGCGCTGCTCGGCGCTGACGGCTACTTCGCGTTGGTGAATCAGACCGTGCAGCTCGCCGAGCACTACGGCATCCACCCGTACCGGATGACCCACCTGCTCGACCGCTACGGATCCCTCGTCGACGAGGTGCTCGCCATGGCAGCGGGCAAACCCGAACTGCTGCAACCCATTACCGACGCCCCCGCCTACCTGCAGGTCGAAGCGGTCTACGCGGCCGCCGCCGAGGGCGCGCTGCACCTCGACGACATCCTGGCCCGGCGCACCCGCATCTCGATCGAATACGCCGATCGCGGCGCGAACAGTGCCGAGCAGGTCGCGCACCTCGTCGCACCCGTACTCGGTTGGGACACAGACGATATCGACCGCGAGGTGTCCACGTATCAGGCGCGGGTGCGGTCCGAGATCGAATCGCAGACCCAACCCGACGACAAATCCGCCGACGCGCTGCGTGCTGCGGCGCCCGAGCCGCGGCCGCAACTGCTGGAGCCGGTGCCGCAGGACCGCTGAGGCTCAGACCGGGTCGATGCGCGCCTTCAACAGGCAGAACTCGTTGCCCTCGGGATCGGCGAGGACGTGCCAGTTCTCCTCGCCGGTCTGGCCGATGTCGGCCGGGCGCGCCCCGATTTTCAGCAGGCGCTCTAGCTCGGCATCCTGATCACGGTCGGTGGCGTTGACGTCGATGTGCAGGCGGGATTTCCCGTGTTCTGGCTCTTCCCTGCTGCTGAGAATGATCGTCGGCTGCGGGCCGCCGAATCCTTCGCGCGGGCCGATCTCGATGGTGCCGTCGTCCTCTCGATCGAGGACGACGAAGTCGAGTACCTCGCACCAGAACGTGGCAAGGACCTCGGGGTCGCGGCAACCGAGTACCAACTCGCTGATCCGACACGCCATCACGAAACCTGCTTTCTACCTGGGGATATGTCAGGACACCGCCGGACCGGGTAGGTCCTTAGCGGTGAAAACAATTTCGCGATCGTATCGGAGGGCGTAGCGCCTCGCATGTCGAATTCAGGGTGGCGGTTGGCAGCGCGGGCAGAAGTAGATGCCGCGTTCGCGCTGGGTGATGCGGTCGGCGGGGTCGTCCTCGCCCAGGAGTTGGGAGGCGATGGTGGCACCGCAGCGGGGGCAGGGCCGGCGGGTTCGGCCGTAAACCATGGGACGCCACGGAGGTTGGTGCGCGGCTTTGCCGAGGACACGGTGAGCTTCGTCGACGAGCGCAGGGAGATCGGGAATCTCGCCGACGGGAGTGGTGGGGTGGACGCGGCGGAGGAAGCAGATCTCGCTGCGGTAGATATTGCCGATGCCTGCCAGATTGCGCTGGTCGAGGAGGGCGAGACCGATGGCACGGCGGGGGTATTCGGTGAGTCTGCGCAGGGCCTCGGGCGGGTCCCAGTTGGGTCCGAGGAGGTCAGGACCGAGGTGGTCGATGACGGTGTGTTCGTCGGCGCGCGGCAGTACTTGCACCTTGCCGAGCGAGAAACCGACGGCCTCGACCTCGTCGTTGCCGAGCACCAGTCGTGCGGTGACGCGCGGTTTGGTCCAGCGCTGGCCGCAGTGGAACACCCGCCACTCGCCTTCCATTTTCAGGTGGGTGTGGATGCTCACGCGGTCGGTGCGGATGAACAGGTGTTTGCCGTAGCTGGCGACCTCCTCGACGAGATCGCCGACCAGATCGACCGTGGCATAGCGCGGTACCCGGAAGTCACTGCGGGTCAGGGTCTTACCGGCCAATGCCGTGCGGAGGCGTTCGGCGGTGCGGAAGACGGTGTCGCCCTCGGGCATTCGCCTACACCTGCCTGCGCAGTCGCAGACCGCTCGGCGTCATCGAGAAACCGGCTTCGGTGAGGATTTCGGCGAAAAGGTTGCCGTGCACGGTATCTCCATTGATCTTGTCGATCACCAAACTGTCGACCCTGCGGTCGCGCACCAGACCGGCCAGCGCGATCGCCGCCGCCCGGCGCAGACCGATGTCCTCGGTGAAGCTGAGCAGGGTTTTGCCGCCGCGCTCCGAATAGAGCACGAGTTCGCCGCCGACCAGCACCACCAGGGCGCCCGCTTTGCGACCTGGTCGATGACCGCCTTCGGCGTCGCCCTTCGGCCAGGGCAGTGCGGCACCGTAGGGGTTGGCCGGGTCGCATGCCGCCAGGGCCAGCGCGACGCCCGCTCTGGGGTTGTCGCGGTCGGTGTCGAACGAGCGCAGACGGTCAACGGTGTCGGTGGTGGAGAACTGCGCACCGCCGAGCGTGTCGACGAAATAGCCACGGCGGCAGCGGCCGCGATCCTCGAACTCGGTGAGCACCCGGTACATCAGCTGGAAACCGCCGGAGATCCCTTCGTTCTGCACCGAACCGCGAGTGAGCACACCGTAGCGTTCGATGAGTTGATCGGCGGTGGCGTGGGCGCGAACGGTGTTGTCCTGCACGCGTTCGGGCAGGATCGACCAGCGGCCGGCCAGGGTCGGTGGGCCCGACCGGGTCGGCATCGAGGGGCGCGGGAGGTAGGCACGTCCTCGGGGAGCGCGGCGTGGGGTGCGGTGCGCGGTGGTGGATTTGGCGGTGCCGGAGAGCAGGGCGCGCACCGGGGCGAAGGTGTCGCCGGAGACGTATCCGGCCCAGACCAACTGCCACAGGGCGTCCCCGGCGGCCTTGTCGTCGAGTAGACCGGCGGCATCGGAGAGCTGGCGGAAGAAGTAGGCGCCGCCGCCGCTCAACGTGGCAGGCAATCGCGTGGTGCCAGCGAGATCGGCGGCCGCAACGTGTTCGGAATCAGTGGGCGCGGCGTCGAGGTCGATGACCTTGTCGGTGGCCGCCTTTCCGCGGGCAGCCTTCGGTCGCGCACCGGGTGCGTCGGAGACAATCGGCACGGGTCCGGGCTCCAGCGTCGCGCCGAGGGCAACGAGCAGGCTGAGCTGGATGTCGGTGGCGTCGATCTCGTCGGCGGGCGGCAGGGTGAACGGAGCCTGTTCGGCCAGGTGCAGGGCGATCCAGCCGTCGCGGGCGGTGATGGCGCCGTGGCCCGACCACACCACCTCGCCGGTCGCCATCAGCTCGTCCAGCATGGCGGGGGAGTAGTCGCGGACTCGCATGGGCAGGATCAGCGACTCCCATGCCGATGCCGGAATCGGCACGCCCGCAAGCTGTTCCACCACCGTTGCCACGCCGTCGACGCCGCGCAGCTCGCCGGATCCGACGTGTTGCCAGGACGGCAGGAACCGAGCGAATGCGGCAGTGGACACCGGCTCGACTTCGTGCCGGGCGGCCGCAAGCGAACGTCGGCGCAAGCGGCGAAGGACCTGGGCGTCGCACCACTCACCACCGGCGGCATCCGGCGTGAATTCACCCTCCACCACGCGTTTTTCGGCGAGCAGGCGGTGCAGCGAGGTCGCGGCAACAGCTGTGCCCAGGCCGAAGCGTTCGGCGACCGCGGCGGTGGTGAACGGTGCGTGGGTGCGCGCATACCGCCCGACGAGATCACCGAGCGGATCGGGCACCGGTTCGATGAACGCCGCGGGCACCCCGATCGGCAGGGGCACCCCGAGCGCGTCCCGCAGCCGAGCAGCGTCCTCCACCGCCACCCACCAGGTCCGCCCCGCGAACGAAACCTCCAGCGCACGCCGCGAATCGCGCAGTTCCGCGAACCACGCTGGCGCATCGGAATCGGCGAGCAGATCGTCGCCGAAATCGAGTCCGGTGTCCTCGGTGGGTACCCCACCACCGAATGCCTCAGCTCCGTCCCGAGCGGCGAGTTCGCCGGATTCCGAGGCGCGCTCGTGGGTTCGGTATTCGTCGGGAGCGCGGCTTTCCATGGCCGCCGCGTGATGAGCGGCGGATGGTGTGCCGAGGCGAGGCACGCAGCGGGCTGCGGCTTCGGTGGGGGTGAGGGGGCCGAGGAGGCGTAGGAGGTCCGCCAGGCCTTCCGCGTCGCGGGCGTGGCGTTCGGGGGTGAGGCGTTGGAGTTCTTGTTCGGTGAGGGTGATGACGGCGGGGTCGAGGAGTTCGCGCAGTTCTACGCGGCCGAGGAGTTCGGCGAGCAGACTGGAGTCCAGCGCCAGTGCGGCGGCGCGGCGTTCGGCCAGTGGGCTGTCGCCGTCGTAGAGGAACTGGCCGATGTAGGAGAACAGCAGGGCGCCTGCGAAGGGCGACGGGCTCGCGGTTTCGACTTCGACGAGGCGGATCTCGCGGCGGGCGACCTTGGTGAGCAGGTCGCGCAGGGCGGGCAGGTCGTAGACGTCGCGCAGGCATTCGCGGACTGTTTCCAGCAGGATCGGGAACTGCGGGAATTTGCGTGCCACGTCCAGCAATTGGGCCGAGCGCTGCCGTTGCTGCCACAGCGGTGCGCGCTTGCCGGGGTCGCGGCGGGGCAGCAGCAGTGCCCTGGCGGCGCATTCGCGGAAGCGGGAGGCGAAAAGGGCTGAGCCGCCGACCTGTTCGGTGACGATGTCGTCGATCTCGTCGGGCTCGAAGGCGAACAGTTCGGCACCGGGTGGTTGGTCGGTGGTGTCGGGCAGGCGCACCACGATGCCGTCGTCGGAGGCGGTCGGTGCGGCGTCGATGCCGAACTGTTCCTGCAGTCGCGCACCGACCGCCAGCGCCCACGGCGCGTGCACCGGGGTGCCGTAGGGGGAGTGCAGCACGAGTCGCCAGTCGCCGAGTTCATCCCGGAATCGCTCCACGACCAGCGTGCGATCGGTCGGCAATTGTCCGGTGGCGCTGCGTTGTTCCTCGAGCAGACTCACCAGATTCGCCGTCGCGTTCTGGTCGAGCCCAGCCGTTCGCACCAGTTGCTCCAGCCGTGCGGCGGACTTGCCCTGTTCGCCGGAGAGGGGCTCGGCCCCCATGTTCGCCACGATCCGGCTCAACTCATCCGCAGGCACCTGACCTGCGGTCCGCACGAATTCACCCAGCGCAGCGCCCAATTCGGCCGGGCGGCCCAACCCGTCACCATGCCAGAACGGCAAACGACCCGGCATTCCGAACGCGGGCGACACGAGCACTCGATCGAAGGTGATCTCCTCGATCCGCCAACTGGTCGCACCCAGCGCGAACACATCACCCACGCGGGATTCGTAGACCATCTCCTCATCGAGTTCGCCCACCCGAGAAGCTTTTTCGCCCACCATGAACACCGCGAACATGCCACGATCGGGTATCGCGCCACCGGAGGTCACTGCAAGACGCTGTGCACCGGGGCGGCCGGTGATGGTGCCCGCGTCGCGGTCCCACACCACGCGCGGACGCAGTTCGGCGAACTCGTCGGAGGGATAGCGCCCGGCCAGCAGGTCGAGTACCGATTCGTAGGCCGAGCGGGGCAGGTTCGCGTAGCTGCCGGTGGAGCGGACGATATCGAACCAGGCGTCCACGTCGATCGGTTCGAGTGCGCAGGCGGCGACGGTCTGCTGGGCGAGGATGTCGAGTGGGTGCGCGGGGATCTGGAGTTTTTCGATCTCACCCGCGAGCATGCGCTGGGCGGCGACGGTGCAGTGGATGACGTCGGTGCGATGCTTGGGGAACAGCACGCCGCGCGAGATCTCACCGACCTGATGCCCGGCGCGCCCGACTCGCTGCAACCCACTGGCCACCGATGGTGGCGCCTCCACCTGGACCACCAGGTCCACCGCACCCATGTCGATGCCGAGTTCGAGGCTGCTGGTGGCCACCACACACCGCAGGCGACCGGTCTTGAGGTCGTCCTCGATGATGGCCCGCTGTTCCTTGCTGACCGATCCGTGATGGGCGCGGGCAAGGAGGTGTTCGGCCCCGTGGATCACCTCGGTGGACGGCCCGAGTTGGGCGGGTGGTTTGTGCTCGGTCTCCACCGGTTCGCCGAGGCGGGCGGCGTAGGTCTCGTTGAGTCGCGCGGTCAGCCGTTCGGACAGCCGCCGTGAGTTGGCGAACACGATCGAGGATCGGTGCTCGAGGACCAGGTCGACGATGGCCTCGTCGACGTGCGGCCAGATCGACCCCGGCTGATCGGAGTCGCCGCCGGGATCGGTCATATCGGCCACGGGCACCCGCACCGACAGGTCGAAGGTCTTCGGCGCGGGCGGGCGCACGATGGTGATCGGTGCGTTCCCGACCAGGAACCGCCCGACCTCCTCGGGTGGCCGCACCGTCGCCGAGAGCCCGATCCGCTGCGCGGGCTTGTCGGTGAGCTGATCCAGTCGTGCCAGCGACAACGCCAGATGCGCGCCACGCTTGGACCCGGCGATGGCGTGCACTTCGTCGACGATCACCGTGTTGACCTGGGCCAGCGTCTCGCGAGCGGCCGAGGTCAAGAGCAGGAACAGAGACTCGGGCGTGGTGATGAGAATGTCGGGCGGTGTGCGCAACATGGCCCGGCGCTGCGCGGGCGGGGTGTCGCCGGAGCGCACGCCGACCGAGATGTCCGGCGGGTCGAGCCCCAACCGTTTCGCCGTCTGCGTCACTCCCACCAGCGGCGCCCGCAGGTTGCGCTCCACGTCCACAGCCAGGGCTTTCAACGGCGACACGTACAGCACGGAAGTGCCGCGGACCTTCTCCGAGGAGGGCTCCCGCTGCGCCAGCTGGTCGATGGCCCACAGGAACGCCGACAAGGTCTTACCGGACCCCGTCGGCGCGATGACGAGGGTGTTCTCCCCGGCGGCGATCGCGTCCCACGCGCCGAGCTGGGCCGACGTCGCGCCGGGGAAGGCGCCGTCGAACCACTGGGCTGTCGCGGGGGAGAACCGATCCATAGCACCAAGTGTGCACCGACCCACCGACAACTTCGCCGACCGCACGCACCCCGACCTGCATCGATCGGCCGCTGACCGGGCCGGGGTGCGGCGTGGGTCGCACTCCTGGCTACCCTCGACTCTCGTGCAAACGGTGCTGAGAGTCGACCTTGTCGGCCATGGCCTTACCGAGGCGGTACGTAAGGCGCGTTTTCCTGTCGATGAACCCCTTGACGAGTCGGGGCGGGCCGCGGTGCGGGCCTGTGTGCCCCTAGATGACGCGCTGGTGCGCACGGGCCCGGAGCGGCGGGCTCGGGAGACGGCGGAGGAACTGGGCCTCGCCGGCGAACAGGACGTGCGATTACGGGATCTGGACGCGGGGTCGTGGCGGGGCGTGGAGATGGGCAAGCTCGCCCAGGACCAGTTGTTCGCTTGGCTGACCGATCCCGAATTCCGTGCGCACGGTGGGGAATCGGTGACCGATCTGGTCGATCGGGTGCGGTTCTGGTTGGCCGAGATCGCGTCGTCGGGACGTGACACCGTGGCGGTGACGCATCCGGCCGTGGTGCGGGCGGCGCTGCTGGTGGTGCTCGACGCACCCGCGAAGTCGTTCTGGCGCATGGATGTTCCGCCCGCGAGCGTCACGCGACTGCACTATCGGGGGAACTGGACGCTACGGCTCGGACAATAGAAGAAGGCCCCGGAATCGAAATTCCGGGGCCTTCTCCGTAGTAGCGGGAGCAGGATTTGAACCTACGACCTCTGGGTTATGAGCCCAGCGAGCTACCGAGCTGCTCCATCCCGCGTTGCAAAGACAACTTTACACGGGGTGGGCCCAAAGACGAAATCGCCCCCTGATCAGCCGAAATGGATGCCCTGAGCGAGGGGGAGCTCGGTGGAGTAGTTGACGGTGTTGGTGGCCCGGCGCATGTAGGCCTTCCAGGAATCCGAGCCCGACTCACGGCCGCCGCCGGTGTGCTTCTCCCCGCCGAACGCGCCGCCGATCTCCGCGCCCGAGGTGCCGATATTGACATTGGCGATGCCGCAGTCCGACCCGGCGAGGAACTGTTCGGCCTCCCGTTGGTCGAGGGTGAAGATCGACGACGAAAGCCCCTGCGTAACACCGTTGTTGAGTGCGATGGCCTCGTCGAGTTCGTCGTAGGTCAGCACGTACAGGATCGGCGCGAAGGTCTCCTCGCGCACGAGTTCGGTCTGGGCCGGCATCCGGACGAGGGCGGGTCGCACGTAGTAGGCGTCGGGGCCGAGGATCTCGACTCGCTCACCGCCGCAGATGATGTCGCCACCCTCGGCTACCGCACCGACCAGTGCCTCCTGCATCGCGGTGAAGGCGCGTTCGTTGATCAGCGGCCCGACCAGCACCCCGTCGTCGAGCGGATTGCCCACGGGCAGTTGGCTGTACGCGGCGGCGAGTCGTTCCACCAGCTGGTCGGCGATCGAACGATGCACGATCAACCGCCGCAGACTCGTACACCGCTGGCCCGCAGTTCCCGCCGCTGAGAAGACGATGCCGCGCACCGCCAGTTCCAGATCCGCACTCGGAGCGACGATCGCGGCGTTGTTTCCGCCCAGCTCGAGCAGGCACCGCCCGAACCTCCCCGCAACACGCGGGGCGACAGTGGCGCCCATCCGCACAGACCCGGTCGCGCTCACCAAAGCGACCCGGGGGTCGTCTACCAAAGCCGAGCCGACAGCCGCATCACCTTGAATCAGTTGGTGCACTTCGGGATCCGCACCCACATCAACCGCAGCGCGCCGCAGCAACGTGTGACACGCCAACGCCGTCAACGGCGTGGTCTCCGACGGCTTCCACACCACGGTGTCACCGCATACCAACGCGATCGCCGTGTTCCAAGCCCACACCGCCACAGGGAAATTGAACGCCGAGATCACCCCGACCACACCGAGCGGATGCCACGTCTCCATGAGTCGATGGCCGGGACGCTCGGAAGGCATTGTGGCGCCGTAGAGTTGGCGCGACAGCCCGATCGCGAACTCGCAGACGTCGATCATCTCCTGCACTTCACCCAGCGCCTCGGGCCCGATCTTGCCCGCCTCCAGGGTCACCAGCTCGGCCAGCTCGTCCTGATGGGTCACCAGCAACTGGGCAAGCCTGCGCACCAACGCCGCCCGCACCGGCGCGGGCAAGGTGCGCCACGCCTCGAAGGCCGTCGCGGCGCGGCCGATCGCGGCGTCGACGTCGGCAGGGGAGTCGGTAGTCAGCGGCAACAGCACACCCCCGGAAATCGGCGTGCGCGCGAGCAGTGGGCCGGGCTCGGGCACCTCGGCACCGAGGGTGTGCAGCAGCGCCCTGGCGCGCAGGGAAAGCTGCTCGGAGAAGTTCACGGTCTGCGTCATCGGTACTCTGCTCACCTTCTGCTGTTTGGTACGAATCACGGAAAAGTTCGGGAGAATTCAGAGGGGAACGGAAAGAAGTTTTCCCCGCGCGAGACCCGCGCTGAGTTAGCCTTCGCTGATGGCGGATACACCGGCTCGACCCCAGCTCGACGACATCGATCGACTACTGATCAAAGAACTGATGGCCGACGGTCGCGCCACACTGTCGAACCTGGCCGAGAAGGCCAGCCTGTCGGTCTCCGCGGTGCAATCGCGGGTGCGCAGGCTCGAAGCGCGCGGCGTGATCCGCGGATACGCGGCGCAGGTGGACCCCGAAGCGCTCGGGCACTTGTTGTCGGCGTTCGTCGCGATCACTCCTCTCGACCCGTCCCAGCCCGATGACGCGCCAGCATTGTTGCAGCACATCCCCGGCATCGAGGGCTGCCACTCGGTGGCGGGCGAGGAGAGCTACGTGCTGCTGGTGCGGGTGGCCTCGCCCCGGCATCTGGAACATCTGTTGCAGGAGATCAGAGCCACGGCCAACGTGCACACCCGCAGCACGATCATCCTGCAGACATTCTATGACAGGTAGCGATCCTTCGTAATTTGATTCGCGAATCCGTAGAACTTCCGTAAATATTTGCGTATCGTCGATTTCGTGACCATCGAACTGGAGCGCCCCGGCGCGGCGGTCATCCCCGCCAACCGGGTCAACGAAATCCTGTCCTCGCACATCCTCGCGGACGGCTTCGACCTTGTGCTCGACCTGCGCAAGTCGCACGGCCGCACGCTCGTCGACGAACGCGACGGCACCAGCTATCTCGACATGTTCGGCTTCTTCGCCTCCAACGCGCTCGGGATGAACCATCCCGCGCTGGCAGGCGACGAGGATTTTCTCGCCGAACTGGCCACCGCCGCCGTGAACAAGCCGAGCAACTCCGACATCTACACCGTCGAGATGGCCCGCTTCGTCGACACCTTCGCCCGCGTGCTCGGCGACCCCCACCTACCGCACCTGTTCTTCGTCGACGGTGGTGCGCTCGCGGTGGAGAACGCGCTGAAAGTCGCCTTCGACTGGAAGAGTCGGCACAACGAATCACACGGCCGCGCACCGGAACTCGGCACCAAGGTGCTGCACCTGACCGGCGCCTTCCACGGCCGCAGCGGCTATACGATGTCGCTCACCAACACCGACCCGGTCAAGACCGCGCGCTTCCCGAAATTCGACTGGCCGCGCATCGACACCCCCCACACCTTCGCCGGGCCCGATATCGCCGCACTCGAAGCGCGCGCGCTGGCACAGGCTGAACAGGCCTTCGCCGACAACCCGCACGACATCGCCTGCTTCATCGCCGAGCCCATCCAGGGTGAAGGCGGCGACCGCCACCTGCGACCGGAATTTCTCCTGGCCGTGCAGCGGCTGTGTCACGCCAACGACGCGCTGTTCATCCTCGACGAGGTGCAGACCGGCGTCGGCCTGACCGGAACCACCTGGGCCTTCCAGCAATTGGGCGTGCAGCCCGACGTGATCGCCTTCGGCAAGAAGACCCAGGTCTGCGGGATCATGGCGGGCGGGCGCGTCGACGAGGTGCCCGACAATGTGTTCAACGTCAGCTCACGGCTCAACTCCACCTGGGGCGGCAACCTCACCGACATGGTCCGAACCCGGCGCATTCTCGAAGTGCTGGAACAAGATCGGCTGATCGAAGGGGTCGCACCGCTCGGCGCGTTCCTGCTCGACCGGCTCGGCAAGCTCGCCGCGGCACATCCGGATCAGGTGAGTGAGGCGCGGGGGCGCGGCCTGATGTGCGCGATCACCCTGGCCACCCCGGAACTGCGCGACCGTGTGGTGACGGAACTGCGCGAACGGGAGCATGTACTGCTGCTCGGCACGGGCGAACGCAGCATCCGGTTCCGTCCGGCGTTGACGGTCACCGAGGATGAGTTGAGTCGGGCCGTCGACGCTCTCGACGCGGTGCTCACGCGAGTATCGGTGTAGCACACAGTAAGCCGCTCACGGCCACGGTGTGTCGAACGGCGACGCACCGTGGTTGTGAGCGGCTCGCTGCCCGAATTGCTCGCTTTTAGCTAGTTGGGGTTCTAGGCTTCCGAAGCATGTCATTCGGACGTCACCCGGGGGTGGAACTGTGCTGCGAGTGAGTCAACAGATGCCGCGCATCGGAAAATTTGCCGCTGCCTTGCTGATTGCGGTTACCGCGGGTTGCGCGAACGGCGAAGCGGTGACAGTCGAGACCACAGCAGCACCCCCGCCGACGCCGTCGCCGACCGTCATGCCGCCCCACATGACCGACCTGCTGCCCGGCATGCCCCCGCCGCTCTCACCCACCGATATATACGCCGCCAATCGGGAACTCAGCCCCTCGGTCGCCGATCACCGGCCGCTGGTCTACGTGCCCAACAGCAAGTCCAACACCGTGACAGTGATCGACCAGAACACCTTCCAGGTCGTCGACACGTTCTCCTCCGGCGGCTCCGAGCCCCAACATGTGGTGCCGTCCTACGACATGCAGATGCTCTACGCCACCAACGACCTACCGATCGGCGGCGGCAGCCTGCTGCCCATCGACCCGCGCACGGGAGCGCCTGCGGGACCGGCCTTTCCGGTCCGCGACCCCTATAACATGTACTACACACCCGACGGAAAATTCGCGCTCGTCGTCGCCGAGGCGGACAAGTCCCTGGACTTCTACGATCCGGTGACCTGGCAGAAATTGCACGCGCTCGCGGTCCCGGAGTGCGCAGGCGTCGACCACATGGACTTCACCGCTGACGGACGCTTCGCCCTGGCCAGTTGCGAATTCATCGGGCGCATGGCGGTTTTCGATGTCGCGCAACGCACGCTGATCAAGATGATCGACCTGCCGGGCGGGCGCGGTGGGATGCCGCAGGACGTGAAACTCTCCCCCGACGGTCACGTGTTCTTCGTCGCCGACATGATGGCCGACGGTATCTACACCTTCGACGCGCACACCTTCGCCAACACCGGCTTCATCCCCACCGGCAAAGGCGCACACGGGCTTTACATCACCCGCGACTCCAAGCAGATGATCATCACCAACCGGCACGAAGGCAGCATCTCGGTCTGGGATTTCGCCGCGAACGGGTTGGTACACAAGTGGTTCATCCCCGGCGGCGGCAGCCCCGACATGGGCAACATCACCGCCGACGGCAAGGTGTTCTGGGTGTCGGGGCGGCACAACAACGAGGTGTACGCGGTCGACATCGTCAACTGGAATCTGTTGGCGCGCATCCCCGTTGACCACGGCCCGCACGGATTGACAGTGTGGCCTCAACCCGGTCGATACTCCACCGGGCACACCGGGGTGATGCGGTAGGGAGCGCGTCGAAACGGGCGGCTCAGGCCGGTACCGGCGTCAATCCCAGTGCGCCCGCGACGAATCGGTGAACCGAGGCAAGTCCGGCGGCCAACGCCTCGTCTTCGCCGGGACGAGCCCACCCCGTGACGGTCGCGGTGTCGTCGGCGCCCGGCGTCACCCCGATCTCGGCGACCATTTCGGCCGTCGTCGGCACACAGACCGCCCAGGAGAAATGCGACTCATCCGCCCACTGCGCCGACCGCGTGGCCACGTACTCGGGATCGGTGATGCCGCCAGCCGCCAGCGCGGGACGATCATCGATGCGCTCGTCGGCACGCAGCGCGCGCAGATACCAGGATCCTGCGTTGATCTCGATCGGTTCCACGCCAGCAGCCTAGTCGCCCGGATCGTCGCGGCCGACCGCGCAACGGCGCTGTCAGGCCGGAGTCAGATCGACGCCGCTCGGCGGACGCAGACGATACAGCGACCCGGTCGACGCGGTGACGTACAGTGCGAGCCGGTCGCCGTCGGGAGCGATGCGCACCGAGGTCGGGCCGGGCGGGATGTTCACCGTGTACATGCCGGTGCTGAGATCACAGGTCTTCCCCGAGGCCGGGTCGTACCGTGAAACCTTGCCGGAGAAATTGACGGCGACGTAGATCTGGTCGGTTGCGGTTGCCTGGAGGTCGTCGGGGGCCTCGATGATCGCGCCGAAGCCGCCGGGCAAGGTCGTGTATTCGCCGGGAGCATCGAGGGGGACGCGGTAGAAACTGCCGGTCGTCGAGTTGCTCACATACACGGCGGTGCGGTCGGGGGTCAGTGACAGACCGTTGGAGCTGGGCACGGGCGCCCAATTCGGCGTGTAGGTCCCCGTCGCCGGGCTGTATCGAGAGACCCCGGTGCCGGGGCCGACGACGACAGCCCAGCTGAACAGCAGGTCGCCGTCGGGGAGCAGGAGCAGGCCGTTGGGGGCGGTGAGGCCGTCGACCAGCACCTCGACCGTGCCGGTGGTGAGGTCGAGCCGGTTGAGCGCGCCGGTCGGCAGATTCAGCAGGTTGGCTTCTGGGCTGTCGCCGGAGATGAAGTACAGCGTGTCGCCGACCAGTCGTATGCCCGCAGGCGAGTCGATCCCGGACGCGACAGTGGTCACCCTGCGCTCGGCGTCGACGTGGTAGATCACGCCGCGCTCGAGGCCTGCCAGATAGAACCCACCCGCACCATCGGGTTCGAGGTTCTCCAGGACGCCGAGGCCGGAGACAACCTCCGACGACTCCCACCCGTCGCCGCAGGTGGTCGGCGGCTGGGCCGAGACCGGCGCGAGGGTGATCATGGGTAGCGCCGCGAGGGCGGCAACCAAGATCGACCGCACTGACAAGTTCCCGCGAACTCGCTTGTTCATGATTGAAACGCTATGTCGCGCAACGTGTATCAAACAATGCTCAGATGGCACACACAAAAGCGCAGGCGCCGCGTCGGCATCCCAGTTCGTGAACTCCGGGTAAGGAATCGGTCAGGCCGTGCGAAGAGTGCCGCCGCCGAGGACCGAGTGGACCGCTGTGCGGCCGATGTCGAGGGCGCGGGTGAGCAGGTCGGTGTCGCGGGCCGCGCTGTCGATCGCGGGGGAACCGGCGGGCGGGTGAACCTGCAGAACCTGATCGCCGAGACCGGCCAGGTAGCTGTCTTCCATCGCCTGCTGACCCGGCCGCTTGGTCCAGGCACGGAAGGCACCGGGCGCGATGGCACGCATGTAGCCGCCGCCGACCACGCGGTGCAACAGCGAAGCGGGCGGGCGGAATTCGTCGGTGCGGCGGGTGCGCAGAACCAGCGCGTGGGTGATGCCCGCGGTCACGGCGGTGCGAATCGGGACGGTTTCGGTGAGGCCGCCGTCGAAGTAACTGCCGCCGCCGAGGGTGACCGGCGGTCCTGCCAGCAGGGGAAGGCCCGCCGAGGCCCGCAGCGCCGTCATCAGGGACTGTTTATCGGTGATGTAGGGCCCGAGGTCCACCGACTCCCCGGTGCGGATGTCGGTCGCGATCGGGTGAAAAGTGGTGGGGTTGGCCAGGATAGCGGGAAAATCCATCGGCTCGATGCCGTCGTACACGCGATTCACGAGATAGTGCAGATCGAAGACCGGTCGGCCGCGCAGGATGCGCACCGGGTCGACCACGCGGCGCATGATCGCCGGATCGGTCCACGAGCGCATCCCGGTCGCCGCGCGCCCGCACAGCAACCAGGCGCCGTTGATCGCCCCGGCCGACGTCCCATACACGGCGTCGAACACCTTCGCCAGACCCAGTTCCTCGAGCGCCTGGACCATGCCGCTGGAGTACACCCCGCGACTGCCACCGCCCTCGATCACCAGCGCGAGGCGATTGCCGTCAGCGCGATGACCGGCGTCGCGGCGGCCCTGGATGACCTCGGCCACCGTCGCCGAACCGGGCGTAACGAGCGGGTCCGGATCGGTGTTCGCAGTGGTGGTCACCCGATAACGATAAACCTGAAAGCAAAAGACCCGCTGCCTGAGGCAGCGGGTCTTCAGTCTCCGTTCACTCACGTACCAACTGATCTCGGTGGTACATGGGTAACTCACCGGGCACGTCCAGCCCGCAACCATAGACCTTTCAGGCGGCCCGGTCGCTAACGAGCTCGGGCCACACGACCGGCAAAAGTCGCGGGGAGGCGGGGGAGCCTACTTGATCTCCGCCAGGACGGTGCCCTGGGTGATCGCGGCACCGGCCGCGACCGACAGCCCGGTGACGACACCGGCCTTGTGCGCGTTGACCGGGTTCTCCATCTTCATGGCCTCGAGCACCACGATCAGATCGCCCGCCTCGACGGCCTGGCCCTCTTCGACCGCGACCTTCACGACAGTGCCCTGCATCGGCGCGGTGACCGCGTCACCGGAGGCCGCACCGGCACCGGCGCCACCACGCTTGCGCGCCTTCGGCTTCTTGCGGATCACACCGTTACCGGCAGAACCGGCCGCACCGCCGCCGAGGGTGAACTGACCGGGCAGCGACACCTCGACGCGACGCCCACCGACCTCGACGACAACCTTCTGCCGGGGCAGATCGTCGTCATCGTCGTCGGCAGCGCCCGCAGCCGTGTACGGCTCGACGGTGTTGTTCCACTCGTTCTCGATCCACTTGGTGTAGACGTCGAACTTCTCGCCGTCACCGATGAACGCCGGATCCTCGATGACCGCACGGTGGAACGGGATGACCGTCGCCAGGCCCTCGACGTCGAACTCGGCGAGCGCGCGGCGCGCACGCTGCAGCGCCTGCTCACGGTTCTCGCCGGTGACGATCAGCTTGGCCAGCATCGAGTCGAACTGACCGCCGATGACACTGCCCTGCACCACACCGGAGTCGACGCGCACACCGGGACCCGAGGGCTCGCGGTAGACGGTGACCGGGCCGGGCGCGGGCAGGAAGCCGCGACCGGCGTCCTCACCGTTGATCCGGAACTCGAACGAGTGCCCACGCGGAGTGGGATCTTCCTTGATGGTCAGCTCGTCGCCGTTGGCGATCGCGAACTGCTGACGCACCAGGTCGATACCCGCGGTCTCCTCGGTGACCGGGTGCTCCACCTGCAGGCGGGTGTTCACCTCGAGGAACGACACGGTCTCGCCCTGCACCAGGTACTCCACGGTGCCCGCACCGTAGTAGCCCGCCTCGCGGCAGATGCGCTTGGCCGAATCGTGGATGGCGGCGCGGACGCTGTCGGACAGGAACGGCGCGGGCGCCTCCTCGACCAGCTTCTGGAAGCGACGCTGCAGCGAGCAGTCGCGGGTACCGGCGACAACGACGTTGCCGTGCTGGTCGGCGATGACCTGGGCCTCGACGTGACGGGCCTTGTCCAGGTACTGCTCGACGAAGCACTCGCCGCGACCGAAGGCGGCGATGGCCTCACGGGTCGCCGACTCGAACAGCTCGGGGATCTCCTCGATGGTGTGGGCGACCTTCATGCCGCGCCCACCGCCACCGAAAGCGGCCTTGATGGCCACGGGAACGCCGTATTCCTTGGCGAACGCGACGACCTCGTCGGCGTTCTTGACCGGGTCCTTGGTACCGGCGGCCATCGGCGCCTTCGCCTTCTCGGCGATGTGGCGCGCGGTGACCTTGTCACCGAGGTCGCGGATGGACTGCGGCGAAGGGCCGATCCAGATCAGCCCGGCGTCGATCACGGCCTGGGCGAAGTCGGCGTTCTCGGAGAGGAAACCGTAACCGGGGTGGATCGCGTCGGCGCCGGACTTGGCCGCGGCGTCGAGGATCTTGTCGAACACGAGGTACGACTCGGCAGAGGTCTGACCGCCGAGGGCGAACGCCTCGTCGGCGAGCTTCACGAAGGGAGCGTCGGCATCGGGCTCTGCGTACACCGCGACGCTGGTGATTCCCGCGTCCTTGGCAGCCCGGATCACGCGAACCGCGATCTCGCCGCGGTTAGCTACGAGTACCTTCGTGATCCGTGCGCTGGCATGGCTGGGCACTGAGCCTCCTGTTGTGCAATCTTTGGTCGCGTCGGGGAACGGGTCGCCGGTTAGGCCCCGTGCCCGGTATCGACAACTTTCGTCTCGGGCGAGTGTAGGCAGTGTGCCAACCCTGCTCGAACTCGGCTAGCCCTACTGTGCAGTAGGTCGCAGGTCACACTACGCGGCGTCGGGTGATGTGAACATGTTTCAAATGATCTGATTCGCGGCACCGGGTTCGGTGCCGGTGACTATCGGCACGCGCACCGAGTTGCCCCATTCGATCCACGATCCGTCGTAATTACGTACCGACCTGCGGCCGAGCAGAAATGTCAGGACGAACCAGGTGTGGCTGGAACGCTCGCCTACCCGGCTGTACACGACCAGGTCCTCGGCGGGCAGCGCGCCGTAGACCTCGTCCAGATCGGCGCGCGAGCGGAAACGGCCGTCGTTGGTGGCGGCCGCGGTCCACGGGATGTTCAGCGCGGTGGGCACGTGGCCGCCGCGCAGGGCCGCGTACTCCTGAGCGAGTTCCTCACCCGAGTACTCCCGCGCCGAACGCACATCGACCAAGGGCTTGCCGAGCCTACCGAGCACCGCCTCGCGGAACGCGCGCGCGGTCGAGTCGTCGCGCACGACCTCGGGATAGTCGCTGGGCGTGGGGACGGGCTGGTCGAAAGTGGTATCGCGTTCCTCGGAGATCCAGGCGTCGCGGCCGCCGTCGAGCAGGCGCACGTCCTCGTGCCCGAACAGCGTGAAGATCCAGGCGGTGTGCGCGGCTTGGGCATTGCCGCGATCGCCATAGATCACCACGGTGTCGTCGCGCTCGATACCCTTGGCGCGCATCAGTTCGGTGAAGCGCTTGCCGTCGACATAATCGCGGGTCACCGGGTCGCTCAGATCGCCACGCCAGTCGATCTTGACCGCGCCCGGGACATGGCCGATGTCGTAGAGCAGGATGTCATCGTTGGACTCAATGATTCGTAAACCACGCACGCCGATGTTTGCGGACAGCCATTCTGTGGTTACCAATCGTTGCGGGACTGCGTAGGAACCGAAGGCGGGGTGCGGATCCGGGGCGACGGGCACGGTGTGGTCCTTCACGCGAGTTGGGTGGGTGCGAACACTGTGTGGTCGCTCCCGATGGTAAGTGTGTGGTGGCACATCACGAATCGACACAATGGGCGAATAAAGCGCACGGATGTCCGATAAAGTCTCTGGAGAGGAGGGGTGAGCTATGTCCGATTCTTGGCCGCGACGGCGACTGCTCGCGATCCTACGTGGCGCCACCGAGCCCCTCGATGCCCAGGAACTGGCCCGCATCACCGGACAGCACGTCACCACCGTCCGATTCCACCTCGATGTCCTCACCCGCGAATCGCTCGTTCGCCAGTTCCAGCAACCGCCGCGCGGCCGCGGACGCCCACGCATCGGCTATCGCGCGGTGCAGCGCTCGGTGGGGTACCAGGAACTCGCGCAGGTGCTCGCCGACCATCTCGGCCCCGATCCGATCGCCCGATCCGCCGCCGCCATGGCCGCGGGCCGCGCGTGGGGTGCGCGGATGGACATCGGCGCCCAGCCGGTGGAAACCCTCGCCGATGCCAGAGACATCACTATGTCGTTGATGTCGGAACTCGGGTTCGCGCCCGAGAAGGAACCGGCCGGTGAGACGCCGGAGCACGTCCAGATCAACCTCACCGCCTGCCCGCTGCGCGAACTCGCCCGCTCACACGCCGAAGTGGTGTGCGGAGTGCACATGGGGCTCATGCGGGAGGTGCTCGAACGCAACGGTGCTCGTGGCCGGGTGGACGTGCAGCTGCATCCGTTCGTCGAACCCGAACTGTGCACAGCTCGCCTGGATCTGACCATGACCGCGCCCGATCGGACCCCGGCCAAGGAGCCGGGGGAGCAGCACGTGATCGCGCCGTCAGTCCCTCGGGTCCCGCCACAGCTGCGTGACACCGACGCCGACGTCTTCGAGCAGTCGGCGCAACAGCGGTAGACCGATCCCGATGACGCTGGACGGGTCGCCCTCGATCCGGTCGACGAACCAGCCGCCGAGGCCGTCCAACGTGAACGCGCCCGCGACCTTCAACGGCTCGCCCGAGGCGATATAGGTATCCAGCTCGTCCGGCGTCGGCTTCGCGAAATGCACGGTGGTACTGCTGCATTCGGCCGATTCGGCGACGATCGCACCGTCGCGTAACCGCAGCACGCAGTGCCCGGTGATCAGGTCCGCGCTGCGGCCCGCCATTGTGGCCCAGCGCTCCCGCGCCACCTCTGGGGTGTGCGGTTTGCCTTGCAACTGCCCGTCGACGAGCAGCATCGAATCGCAGCCGACGACGACACAGTCATCGCTGAGTTCGGGAATCGACGCGGCGACGTCGGCCGCCTTGGCGCGAGCCAGGGCGACGACGACATCATGCGAGGAGGTGCCGACGGGCAGTGCCGCCGACACCGCGTCCTCGTCCACGCCCGAGACCCGCACCACGGGATCGATGCCCGCGGTGCGCAGAATCCCGAGTCGTGCGGGTGACGCCGATGCCAGAACGAGTCTGGTCGAGGTCAACGCAGGTGCGACAGCATCGGGTACACGTACGGCGAGAACGGGTTCGTGCCCCGATGCATCAACGTCTGCGCACCCCAGGCGTCGGCCGGTCCGTTGGAGCCACCGGCGGGCGCGTTGGCGGCCGCCGCGCTCAGGACGGCGACCAGTGCCGCGATGTCCTGATCGGTGGGCGAACCCTTGAGAATGCGGAACAGCGGCTCGCCCGCGGCGTCGACGGGGGCCTCGACCACCGCGTCCACCGTCAGTTGCGCCTCTTCGACGAGTGGTTCGACGACGAGCTCGAGCTCGGCGACTGTCAACACGTCTTCTTCTGCCACAGTTGTCACAGTGCCAGATCCTTCCTGCACTTACGTCGCTTCACAGCGCGGTTGCCGCGATCATTCCCGGTGTCACCGCGCCGATCAATAGTTGCTTCCCACAATCAGTGTGCGCGGGTCTTCGGGAATATCGCGTTTTCAGAGCGGAATGTTGCCGTGTTTCTTCGGCGGCAAGGTCACCATCTTCCGCTCGAGCAGCCGCAGCGCCGACACGATCTGGCCACGCGTGTGCGAGGGCGGGATGACCGCGTCGACGTAGCCGCGCTCGGCGGCGACGTAGGGGTTCACCAGAGTGTCCTCGTACTCGTTCTGCAGCTCGAGGCGCAGGGCATCGACATCGTCACCGTTGCGGGCGGCCTCGGCCAGCTGCTTGCGGTAGACGAATCCGACGGCGCCCGAGGCGCCCATCACGGCGATCTGCGCGGTCGGCCACGCCAGGTTCACATCGGCGCCCATGTGCTTGGAACCCATGACGTCGTAGGCGCCGCCATAGGCCTTGCGAGTGATGATGGTGATCTTTCCCACAGTGGCCTCACCGTAGGCGTAGAGCAGCTTCGCGCCACGGCGGATGATGCCGTTGTATTCCTGGCCGGTGCCGGGCAGGAAGCCGGGCACGTCGACCAGGGTGATGATCGGGACGTTGAAGGCGTCGCAGGTGCGCACGAAGCGCGCGGCCTTCTCCGAGGCGTCGATGTCGAGGCAGCCTGCGAACTGGGTCGGCTGGTTGGCGACGATGCCGACGCTGCGCCCGTCCACGCGACCGAAGCCGCAGATGATGTTCATCGCGCGCTCGGCCTGGACCTCGAGGAACTCGTCGTCGTCGAGCAGACGGCGAATGACCTCGTGCATGTCATAGGGCTGGTTCGGCGAGTCCGGGATGATCGTGTCGAGCTCGATGTCCTCGGCGGTGAGGGCGTCTTCGATCGCACCGTCGATCGGGTCGGTGGGCGCGTGGCGCGGCGACTCGGCGCGGTTGTTGCTCGGCAGGTAGCTGAGCAGGTCCTTGACGTAGTCGAGGGCGTCCTGCTCGCCGGAGGCCACGTAGTGGGCCACGCCGGACTTCACCATGTGGGTGTGCGCGCCGCCGAGGTCCTCCATCGAGACCTCTTCACCGGTGACGGTCTTGATCACGTCGGGCCCGGTGACGAACATCTGCGAGGTCTGATCGACCATCACCACGAAGTCGGTGAGCGCGGGGGAGTACACGTGACCACCCGCGGCGGCGCCCATGATCAGCGAGATCTGCGGGATCACGCCGGAGGCCTGCACGTTGCGGTGGAAGATCTCGCCGTAGAGCCCGAGGGAGACGACGCCTTCCTGGATCCGCGCGCCCGCGCCTTCGTTGATGCCGACCAGCGGACGGCCGGTCTTGATCGCCAGGTCCATGACCTTGACGATCTTCTCGCCGTAGACCTCGCCGAGGGAGCCACCGAACACGGTGACGTCCTGGGAGAAGATGCAGACGTCGCGGCCGTCGATGGTGCCGTAGCCGGTGACGACGCCGTCGCCGAGCGGGCGGTTGCTCTCCAGGCCGAAGTTCACGCTGCGGTGCTTGGCGAGGGCATCGAGTTCGACGAAGGAGCCTTCGTCGACCAGGGCCAGGATGCGCTCACGCGCGGTCATCTTGCCCTTGGCGTGCACCTTGTCGACCGCGGTCTCACCCATCGGTTGTTGCGCTTCTTCCAGCCGATTCCGCAGATCAGCCAGCTTCCCGGCGGTGGTGTGGATATCGGGGGTGCCCGCCGATTCCGATGCGGGCTGCTGCTGGACACTCGTCATGGGTTGCGAGTGTAACGAGTGACACCGTTACGCACTACGGCAGTCTCGCTTACCGGTCAGTAGAGAAACCCCAGCTAGGTATGGTCGTGACCATTAACAGAACACTCCAGTAACCTCCCGAGAATGAACCGGGCACCCTTGGATGTTCAGCGTCTGCGCAGCTCGACGGGAGTGTCGTTCTTCGACCGGATAGATGTGGTCGAGTCGACCGGATCTACCAACGCCGATCTCGTCGCCCGCGCTGCCGACCCCGCCGTCGACCGTCAAGCCTTGCTCGCCGAGGAACAGGTGAGCGGTCGCGGTCGGCATGCCCGCGCCTGGGTGAGTCCGCCCCGCGCGCAGATCTCGCTGTCGATGCTGGTGCGCCTGCCCGGCATCGATCCCACCGCGCTCGGTTGGTTGCCGTTGCTCACCGGCATCGCCGTGATCGACGCGCTGCGTGGCACGGCCGGGGTCTCCCCGGAACTGAAGTGGCCCAACGATGTGCTGCTCGACGGCCGCAAGCTGGCGGGCATTCTGGCCGAGGTCGCCCAGACCGGGATCGCGCCCGCTGTGGTGGTGGGCATCGGTATGAACGTCGACCTCGACGAGTCGGAACTGCCTGTCGCCCATGCGACTTCGCTGTCACTGGCCGGAGCTTCCACCATCGACCGCACCGCCCTGGTCGCGGCGATCCTCACCGAATTCGCCCGCCGCTTCACCGCGTGGGAGCGGTCGGGCTGGGACACCACCGATCTGGTGGCCGAATACCGCGAGCGGTGCGCCACCATCGGGATCGAGGTGCGCGCCGAACTGCCCGGCGGGACGGTGCTCACCGGGCTGGCGTCCGGCGTCGACGACACCGGACGGCTGCTCATCGGCGAGCGGGCGGTGTCCGCGGGCGACGTCTCCCACCTGCGCGGACAGTACTGAGGACGGGCCCGTCTCGGACCCGTCCCCGGCGCAGATCAGCGTGCGGCCGCACCCGCGGTCGCACGCTCGGCCACCTCGCGCTCGCGCGCCAGCAGCCGATCGCGCTGTTCCTCGAAGCGCAGCACGTCCTTCTCCAGCTTGTCGATGAACAGGGCGAGCTCATCGCGCGCCGCTTCGCCACGCGCACCGAAGTCATTGCGCTCGAAGATGTTCCACTGCTTGAGCACCGGTCGCACCACCTCGTCGAGGTGCTGGCGCAGGTCGTAGATGCCGTGCTTGGCCATCAGTACGCCGTTGCGCCGCCAGTTGGGCATGCCCGCGCCCGGCATCTGGAAGTTGGTGAGCACCTTGGTGATCGCGGGCATCGCCTGATCGGGGGCGAGGTCGAGCGCCGCCGCGCACAGGTTGCGGTAGAAGATCATGTGCAGGTTCTCGTCGGTGGCCACGCGCGCCAGCATCTTGTCGGCGACGGCGTCGTCACACACGCGTCCGGTGTTGCGGTGGCTCACCCGGGTGGCCAACTCCTGGAATGTCACATACGCGACGTTGACCAGGAATCCACCCCAGTTCGCCGGCGCGTGCGCACCCTGGGTCATGTGGACCATCCGCGCTTCTTCGAGGGCCACCGGGTCGACGCCGCGGGTCACCACGAGGTAGTCGCGGATCACGATGCCGTGGCGGTTCTCCTCGGCGGTCCAGCGGCCGACCCAGGTTCCCCACGCGCCGTCGAGGGAGAAGTTCTCGGCGATCTCGCGGTGGTAGGACGGGAGATTGTCCTCGGTGAGCAGATTGGTGATCATCGCCGCCTTGGCGACATCGGTGAGCCTCGATTGCGAAGGCTCCCAATCGGTTCCGCCCATCGCGGCGAAATTGCGGCCTTCCTCCCACGGCACGTAATCGTGCGGATTCCAGTCCTTGGCGATGGAAAGGTGCCGGTTGAGGTTCTGTTCGGCCACAGGTTCGAGGGCCGTGAGGATTTCGAGCTGAGTCAGATCTTTGGTCACGCGTGCCTCCACTGTCGGTGTCGAGCAAGCAGATATGGGCAAAACCTGGCATCTAGCGTGTAATCCACAGTATCGCCTCGGTCGTGGCATCGAGAAATGCGGTGTGCCATCGCGGTACTGTTCGGGGCATGGGTTACCCGGAGGATGTCCTCGCGCCCGACGAGCAGTTGATCCTGCACCGCCACCCGCATTGGAAAATGCTGGTGTGGCCCATCGTCTTTCTCATCGCGGTCACCGCGCTCGCCGGCTTCCTCGGCGGGCTGGCCTACCGCAACACCACCGGCAGCGTGCGTACGGTGCTGCTGCTGCTGATCGGTCTGATCTGGGCGGGGCTGATCGCCTGGCGGGTCGTCGCGCGGGTGATCGCCTGGAAGTCCACGCATTTCATCGTCACCGGGCGACGGGTGCTGGTGCGTCAGGGCGTGCTCACCCACACCGGCATCGACATCCCGCTCAGCCGCATCTCCAGTGTGCAGTTCCGCCACGGACTCTGGGACCGCGTGCTCGGCACCGGCACGTTGATCATCGGATCCTCCTCGGAGGAGCCGCTCGAATACGATGACGTGCCGCAGGTGCAGCAGGTCCACTCGCTGCTCTACCACCAGGTGTTCGAGGCGGGCCGTTCCGCCAACGAACAGCACTGGGGCGGCGGCTACCGGTGACCCTGGCCGGAAACCTCTAACCTGTGCAGATGACCGCAGTACTGCTGGCTGAAGACGACGAGGCGATCGCCGCACCCCTCTCGCGCGCACTGGGGCGTGAGGGCTACACCGTCACCGTCGAACGCTTCGGCCCCGCGGTGTTGCGCCGCGCCCTCGAGGGCAACCACGACCTGCTCATCCTCGACCTCGGCCTGCCCGGCATGGACGGGCTCGAAGTGTGTCGCCAGGTGCGCGCGAGCGGCGCTGATCTGGCCGTGCTCATGCTCACCGCCCGCACCGACGAGGTCGACTTCGTCGTCGGCCTCGACGCGGGCGCCGACGACTACGTCGGCAAACCGTTCCGGCTGGCCGAACTCCTCGCCCGCGTGCGAGCCCTGTTGCGGCGCAGCGGAATCGGTGACGACGCGGTGGAGGTCGGCGCGATCCGGCTCGAACCCGCCGCGCGCCGCGTGCTGGTGAACGGCGCCGAGGTGAACCTGGCCAACAAGGAGTACGAGCTGCTCAAAGTGCTCATCGACCGGGCCGGTCAGGTGGTGGCGCGCGAGACCATCCTGCGCGAAGTCTGGGGCGACGCGGATCTGCGCGGTTCCAAGACCCTCGACATGCACATGTCCTGGTTGCGTCGCAAGATCGGCGACGAGGGCCCGATGGCGGAGCGCCGGATCGTCACCGTGCGCGGTGTCGGGTTCCGGCTCAACACCGACGGACCCACCTCGCACCGAGGCTGACGGGTGCGCCGCCGCATCCTGCGTTCGATCCTCACCGTGTTGACCATCACCACGGTGGTGCTCGGCGTGCCGCTGATCTACACCGCCTGGCTGTGGGTCGAGGACATCACCCGCAACGACCTACAGAGTCGCCTCGAACGGATCTCGACCGAGGTGATCGCCCAGGAAGGCGACGACGGCACCGTCCCCAACGGTCTCGACGTGCGGGCCATGAGCGCGCTGGTCCCGGAGGGCGGCAAGCTCACGATCGTCTACCCGGCCCCACACGACAATGCCGCGCGCACCGATATCGGCGCAGACGAGGTCACCGACCCGCTGGTCGAATCGCTGTCGATGGGCACCTCCGGTTCGCTGCGACTCGAGGTGCCTGCCGGGCCGATGCATTCGCGCCAGGAGCAGGCGGTGGCCGCGGTGGCATTGGCCGTGCTCGCCTCGCTCGGTGCGGCCTTCTCGGTCGCCGTGGTGACCGCGCGCCGCGTCGCCGACCCCTTGCGCGATGTGGCCGCCAGGGCCGCCCGGCTGGCGATGGGCGACTTCCGACCCGATCCGCGCCGCCACGGCATCGCCGAACTCGACCGGGTCTCCGACGTCCTCGATTCGGCGACGGTGGAGATCGCGGGCCGCCTGCAACGCGAGCACGCGCTGGTAGCCGACGTTTCCCACCAGCTACGCAGCCGCCTGACCGCCGTTCGCCTACGCCTGGACGAGTTGTCCACCCACGCCGATCCCGAGGTGGTGCACGAGGCAGAGGAGGCGATGGCGCAGGTCGACCGACTCACCGAGGCCATCGACGACCTGGTCCGCGCCTCCCGCGACGAAGACGCCACCGACCGCGATCCGCTCCCGGTGATGGCGGAACTGCGCGGTGTGGTCACCGAGTGGACCCACCCGTTCCACGAGGCCGGGCGTGAACTGCTCCTGCTCGGCGACGAATCCCTACAGGCCCCGATCAGCGGTTCGCGACTGCGTGAAGCGGTCGCGGTGCTGGTCGACAATGCCCTGATGCACGGCGGCGGCACCTGCACGGTCTCGGTTCGCACGGTTCCGACGATGAGTTCGCGCGACCCGCTGATCTGTGTGGAGGTCTCCGACGAGGGGGAGGGGGTGCGCGATGAGCTGGCACCGCACATCTTCGATCGGGGGTTCTCGGCGGGCGGGTCGACCGGTGTCGGTCTCGCGCTGGCCCGCGCCCTGGTGGAGGCCGATGGTGGTCGGCTCGAACTGCAACGTCGGCGGCCTGCCCTGTTCGCGGTGTTCCTCGGCTCCAAACCCAACCGCCCGCAGAACGCGACGTTGACCGAGCCGCGCTGAGTCAGCTGCGGTGGCTCAGCTGCGGTGGCCCTCTTCGACCAGGTCCTCGAAGTCCTCGACGATCTCGTCCATCTCGTCGGGGAACACCCAGCGCCGCATCGCCCAGAACCGGAACGCCATCTGCAGCAGGTTGCCGATGATGAACGCGCTGAAGAAGTCGGCCAGGTTCTCGACCAGGAAGCTCACATGCGGCTGCCGCAGATCGAGCACGTAGATCGAGATCCAGAGCGGGATATTGGCCAGGACCACCCCGACCCCGCTCACCCCGAAGAACAGCAGCGCCTCGTGATGCTTTTCCCGCCCGCCCCGGTTCTTGAACGACCATTCCCGGTTGAGAACGTAGGACGCGATCACCGCGACCACGCCGGAGATGATCTTGGCGGTGATCGGCTTCTCCGAAAGGATCGTCCATTTCAGGAGGTAGAACAGGCCGCTGTCGATGACGAACGTGGTCGCTCCGACAATGGCGAACTTGATCAGCTCTTTATGCTTGATCGCAGTCGCACGCATGCGCGGGGGTAGGACGTTGACCACGTCGTCGACGATTGACACGAGTTCTGAGTGTACCGGTCGCAAACATTCGCTTTCGACATGACAACATTGTCCGACGTGAGTGCACGTTCATTCGATCCGTCAGCCATGCCCACCGTCACGATGGTCGGTGGGGGCCAGCTCGCGCGCATGACGCACCAGGCCGCGATCGCCCTCGGCCAGCGTCTACGGGTGCTCGCCGAGCGGCCCGACGACCCGGCCGCCCAGGTCACCCCCGATGTCGTGTTCGGCAGCCACGACGACCTGTCGGCGCTGCGCAAGGCCGCCCACGGCTCGCACGCGCTGACCTTCGACCACGAGCATGTGCCGACCGAGCACCTCGAGGTGCTGGCCGCCGAGGGTGTGAACGTGGCCCCGCCGCCGCAGGCGCTGATCTTCGCCCAGGACAAGCTGGCCATGCGCAACAAGCTGTCCGCGCTGGGTCTGCCGGTTCCGGCGTTCGTCGAGGTCACCGCTGTCGCCGACGCCGTCGCCTTCGGTGACGAGCACGGCTGGCCGTTCGTGTTGAAGGCGGTGCGCGGCGGTTACGACGGTCGCGGCGTGTGGATGCCCGCGGATGCCGCCGAGGCCACTCAGCTCGTGACCGACCAGCTCGCGCACGGGGTGCAGTTGCTGGCCGAGTCGAAGGTCTCGCTGAAGCGTGAGCTGTCGGCGATGGTCGCGCGTTCGCCCTTCGGACAGGCCGCGACCTGGCCCGTGGTGGAGACCGTGCAGCGCAACGGCCAGTGCGCCGTCGTGATCGCCCCCGCCCAGGACCTCGACGAGGACGTGGCCGCCCGCGCCGAGACCATGGCGCTGGAACTGGCCGCGGGTCTCGGTGTGGTGGGTGTCATGGCCGTCGAGTTGTTCGAAACCAACGACGGCGAACTCCTGGTGAACGAGCTCGCGATGCGCCCGCACAACTCGGGCCACTGGGGCATGGACGGTGCCCGCACCGGCCAGTTCGAACAGCACCTGCGCGCGGTCCTGGACTACCCGCTCGGCGACACCAGCCCCCTCGCCCCGGTGACCGTGATGTCGAACATTCTCGGTGCCGCCGAGGCCCCCGAGATGTCGATGGACGAACGCCTGCACCACCTGTTCGCCCGCCTGCCCGAAGCCAAGGTCCACCTCTACGGCAAGGGCGAGCGCCCCGACCGCAAGATCGGCCACATCAACATCCTCGGCGACGACGTCGTCACGGTCCGCGAAAAGGCCGAGCGTGCGGCCCACTGGATGTCGCACGCCGTCTGGACCGACGGCTGGGACCCGCACGGAGAGTGAGATCCCTTCGCCCGCAACAGGTTTCGAGCGGGCGCCCAGTAGAGCCCCTCGGGTGCGAAACTGCCGCGTCACCCGTCACACCCGACAACCCTAAGGAACTCACGTGAGCACCAACGGACCTCAGGTCGGCCTCATCATGGGCAGCGACTCCGACTGGCCGACCATGGAAGCCGCCGCAGAAGCCCTCGCCGAATTCGGCATCCGCTTCGAGGTCGGCGTCGTCTCCGCCCACCGCACCCCCCAGCGCATGCTCGACTACGCCCGCGAAGCAGCAGACCGCGGCCTCAAAGTCATCATCGCCGGCGCAGGCGGCGCCGCCCACCTCCCCGGCATGGTCGCCTCCGCCACCCCCCTCCCCGTAATCGGCGTCCCCGTCCCCCTCAAATACCTCGACGGCATGGACTCCCTCCTCTCCATCGTCCAAATGCCCGCAGGCGTCCCCGTAGCCACCGTCTCCATCGGCGGCGCCCGCAACGCAGGCCTCCTCGCCACCCGAATCCTCGCCACCACCGACGAATCCCTCCGCACCCGCATGGAACAGTTCCAGGCCGGCCTCGAACAAATGGTCCTCGCCAAAGACGAAGCTCTCCGCAACAGACTCCTGGGCTGAGATTATGTCGCCCCGTCGCGAGCCGACGAGCGGGGCGCATCAGAAGTCAAGCACCACGACGTCCTTCACGTAGAGCTGCCACGGCCTCGACCAACCCTGCGCGTTCGAGTTCGTCGAGCACGTCCTCGGCAGTCTCTGGCGGATTTCGTCTGGAATACGCGATCTCCTGGACGCAGCCCCAGACAACTCGATCGTCGAGGTCGATGAGGTCCAGCAAGAAATCATCCGGACTCTTCGCTGCGATGTTCCAGCCCGCGATGTACTCGTCGGGAAAGTCTTTCAGGTTGGACGTCACGATTATCTGAGCGCCTGCTCTGATCGCGGCGGCAAGTACATGGCGGTCGTCAGGATCCGGCAGTCGGGAACCGCAGTGATGATCATCTGCCGCAATTGTGCGATCTTCTCGGCAGCGATGTCGGGCCGCTTGGCGGCGAGGCTACCCAGCGCCTCGTCGAGGATCCGGTCCGTCCATTGGGCCCGGACAACTTTTGCGCGAGCCAAGCGGATGAATAGATCGCGAACTGCGTTGCCATACAGGACATTCGCGTCATAGACCACGATGAATGCCATCAGAGGTTGAGTTCCTGCCCAAGGCGGGTCAACTCATCTGCGGCCGCGCGGCTGGTGGCCTCGCTGCGCTGGGCGTACACCTTGAGGTCATCGAATCGGACCCGGCGGTGCCTGCCGACGAGGCGATAGGGGATCTCGTCGTTCTCCAGCAGTCCCACCAGATACGGCCGCGAGACGTTCAACATGTCGGCGGCCTGCTGCGTGGTCATCTCCGCATGTGAGGGGACCACCGAAACGCCGCGGCCCTCTGCCGCCTGCGCCAAGATGAACGCCAGCAGGCTGACAGCTTCCCGCGGCAGTGCCAGCGCCTCGTCACTACCGATCTCTCCGGTGACCGGAATGATCTCCTCGTCCGGGTGGCGCATGAGGTAGTCCTTGATCCGCCGCATCGCTCGGTCGGCGACGGCCGCATCGATCGCACCGGGTTCGGTGCGTTTGGCCGATTGGATCCCTGACATCGTTGCCTCCTTCTCGGTAAGCCGTGACGTTCCGACACCGACTGAACAGCTATTCGCAGTGTACGAAATATTCGAAGCAAGCGAAACTTATCCGGCTGGATCAGTCGAGGAAAATCCCGCGGGATGACGGCGACGGCTTCCGGCACCTCCACGTGTGGGGAATGGCCTGCGTTTTCGATGATGGCGGTGCGTGCGCCTGCGGCGGAGTAGCGCGCGATCGACGGTGCACAGGCGTACATCTGTTCTCGGCGGCCGTGTATTGCCATTAGGGGCACGTCGAGGCGTTGATCCGTGCGTCGAGTGGGTCGGCGGCCAGCTCCCGCGCGCGGTCGACGAGTGCGAACCTGCCTATCGACGGGGTGAAGGCGCGGAAGTCGCGCACGGCAATTTCGGCGAAGCCGGGTATCGAATCGAACCGGAACCCCGGGGCGAATCCCTGTTTCGAACCTGGTCTGATGGCGAATGCGGGCGCTCGTTGAGCGGCCGTAGCCAAATCGATGGGGATGTCGGGTGCTGAAAGAATGTGCCACCGCGGAGATTTCGGCGATTCCGAGGTGATCGAGCACCTCGGTGACCATCGCGACCTGGTCCATGCGCCCGAGCCGTTCCCGCCCGCCGGTTGCGCCGTGTCCACGCAGGTCGATTCGCACAATGCGATAGGTGTCGCACAGCAGCGCGGTGAGCTGGGCGAACCATTCCAGCGAACACGGTGAGCCGTGGATGAGGAGCAACGGCGGACTCTTCGATGGTCCATCCAGTCGCACGCGCACCGGCCCGTGCTGCAGGTCAAGGATCCGATCGGTCGATTCGTCGACCGTGAAGCTCATGGTGACAGTCCTTTCACGGTGTCAGGAACTCGACGAGGGTGGTGACGACCGCGTCGGGCCGGTCGACCTGGACGAAATGGGAGGTGCGGTCGACGCGCACCATTCGCGCGGACGGCAGGCGCTCTGTGAGCGCGTCGGCCACCCGCGGCGACACGATCGGGTCGGGTTCGGTGCCGTAGACGGCGAGCAGCGGTACCGGGAAACTGGCCAGGTCGGCGAGCCTGCGTCCGAGGGCGGCGAGGTCGGCGGGGCGAAGACCGTCGCGCAGGTGTCGGACGAAGGCCCGCGAGCCTGCGGAGCTCGCCAGCGCCGATCCGTACTCGCCCGCCTCTTCCAGCGACTTCACTGGCTCGTCGAAATAATGCGTTCGATGGTGCGCCCATCGGTACGGCTGTCGTCGGATGTACGCCGCGAGTCCGGCTGCGACACCGGGCACCGCCAGCACGGCGGCGAGCGCGCGGTGCTTGACCTCCGGCAACAGTGGCGAATGCAGGACCACTACCTTCCGAAACGAGTCGGTGGCGTCCAGCGCGCGATGCATCACGGGCAAACCGCCGAGCGAATTTCCCACCACCGCACAGCCTTTGATACCCAGCGCATCCTGGAACTCGCCCAGCCAATCACCGATCTCGGCGCAACGATACGTCGCATCCGGGGGAGCTTCGCTGCCGCCGCAACCGGGCAGATCGACCGCCACGACCCGAAAGTGTTCGGCGAGTTCGGATATCACGTATCGCCATGAGTAGGACGTGGTCATCAGCCCGTGGACGAGCAGCAAGGGCGGCCCGGTTCCGCTGGTGCGGTAGCGGATTCGAATCCGCCCGTACCTGGCAGAGTCCATCGGCAGGTCCATCGCGGGTAGCTGGAAGAACGAATGTGAACGAGCGGGCCGGGCGGGCAGATCCCGAAAGCGCGCTTGGCGAAAGGGGGTGGGCTGGACGGCCATCGAAGGTTCCGATCCTCTGCTATCGTTCGTTCGAACGAACGAGACAACGATAGCGCGATTCGAGTCGCCGAGGGAAGCGAGACCCATGTCACAATCGGAGCCCACCCGGGACCGCATCATCCGAGCGGTCGTGCGAATCATGGGAACCGACGGCGCGGCAGCGGTCACCAATCGGCGGATCGCCACCGAGGCAGGCATCTCGTTGGGCACGCTCACCTATCATTTCGCCACCCAGCGTGACCTGGTCGAAGCCGGCATGGCAGCCTTCGTCGCCGACGAAACCGTCAAGTTCACCCAGCTCGCCGACCGCGCCGCCGCAGGCGAGCTCGACCTCGCCAAGGCCGGTGAAATCCTCGGCGGCATCGTCACCGACACAGGCTTCGGCGGCGACCACATCGCATGGTTCGAACTCTTCGTACAGGCCGCCAGACACCCGGCCCTACATTCCGCGACCGCCGAATTCTTCGACACCTACGACCGCCTCGCGGTGTCGATCCTGCGCGCCCTCGGTGTCGCCGATGCCGAATCGGCGGCCCCACTGGCAGTCGCGACGTTGGTCGGCCTCCAGCTTCGTCGTCTCGCGGGCGGTGGGTCGCCCGACCAGGTCGTCGCGGGCATGACAGAACTGGTCGCCGGCTTCGCAGGGCGGCCGACTGCCTGATCCGCGCCGAAGACCGGTGACTACGGTTGACCCCCGTGGCACATGATGACGCGGCGCAGTTTCGGCTTACGGTGGTTGATCAGGCGTTGCGGTTGTTCGCCGAGCGGGGGTACGAGGCGACGACGGTGGATGAGATCGCGGTGGCGGCGGGGATTTCCCGGCGGACGTTCTTTCGGCAGTTCCGGTCGAAAGAGGATGTGATCTTCGCTGATCACGAGTTCCAGCTCGCTTCGGCGCAGGAGTTCCTCGAAGGGGTCGAGGGTGATCCGTGGGAGGCGATCTGTGAGGCCGTGATCGGCGTGTTCGAGCGGTTCACGCAGTGGCGCGATATCGCGGCACGGCGGTATCAGGTGGTGCGGCGGGTGCCTGCGTTGCGTGAGCGCGAGATCGTGACGGTGTTCCGGTACGAGCGGTTGTTCACCGAGTTCCTGCGCGGCCGACTGCCGGAGGTGCCCGACCTCGCGCGGGTGCAGTACACGGCCGCTGTCACCGCGACGCACAACTATCTGCTGCGCCGAATGGTGCGCGGTGAGTCGGGTGCCACGGTGGCCGATCTGCGCACCGAGCTGGACATGATCCCGCGTGGCAGGCGGGCCCACGTCGAGCCCGAGGACATGGTGCTCGCGGTGTTCCCGCGCGACATGCCGCCGCGCAAGGTGGCCGATCTACTCACCGCTCGCCTCGGTAACCTGTGAGTGCCGCTCATGCTGCCGAGCGCGGTGACACTGAGTGCCACCCGCATATCCGCATGTAGCGCTAGAGTGTCGCGCGTATAATCCTCACTAGATTGGCACTGCGTGCCGACGCACCACGCGCTGTGACCGCAGCGATCACGACCACGACCAGGAGTGTGCCCCCGATGGCCGGTAACCCCGATTTCGACCTGTTCAAGCTCGAGGACTTCCACGACGAGCTGCGCGGCGCCATTCGCGGCCTCGCCGAGAAGGAAATCGCTCCCTACGCCAAGGACGTCGACGGCAACTCCCGCTTCCCGGAGGAGGCGCTCACCGCGCTCAACGCCGCGGGCTTCAACGCCGTGCACGTGCCCGAGGCCTACGGCGGCCAGGGTGCCGACTCGGTCGCCACTTGTATCGTGATCGAGGAAGTCGCCCGCGTCTGTGGCTCCTCCTCGCTGATCCCCGCCGTGAACAAGCTCGGCACCATGGGCCTGATCCTCAACGGTTCCGAAGAGCTCAAGACCAAGGTCCTGGCCGACATCGTCAACGGCGAGATGGCCTCCTACGCGCTGTCCGAGCGTGAGGCCGGCTCCGACGCCGCCGCCATGCGCACCCGCGCCAAGGCCGACGGCGACGACTGGATCCTCAACGGCTCCAAGTGCTGGATCACCAACGGCGGCAAGTCTTCCTGGTACACCGTGATGGCCGTGACCGACGCCGACAAGGGCGCCAACGGCATCTCCTCGTTCATGGTCCACAAGGACGACGAGGGCTTCGTGGTGGGCCCGCTCGAGCACAAGCTGGGCATCAAGGGTTCGCCCACCGCCGAGCTCTACTTCGAGAACTGCCGCATCCCCGGCGACCGCATCGTCGGCGAGCCCGGCACCGGTTTCAAGACCGCCCTGCAGACCCTCGACCACACCCGCCCCACCATCGGCGCGCAGGCCGTCGGCCTGGCCCAGGGTGCGCTCGACGCCGCGATCGCCTACACCAAGGATCGCAAGCAGTTCGGCAAGACCATCGCCAGCTTCCAGAACACCGAGTTCATGCTGGCCGACATGGCGATGAAGATCGAGGCCGCCCGCCTGATGGTCTACACCTCCGCGGCCCGCGCCGAGCGCGGCGAGAAGAACCTCGGCTTCATCTCCGCCGCCGCCAAGTGCTTCGCCTCCGACGTGGCCATGGAGGTCACCACCAACGCCGTCCAGCTCTTCGGCGGCGCCGGCTACACCACCGACTTCCCGGTCGAGCGCATGATGCGCGACGCCAAGATCACCCAGATCTACGAAGGCACCAACCAGATCCAGCGCCTGGTCATGGCCCGCAACATCCTGCGCTGATCCCCACCGCACCACGCGTTTTCGCGGTCCCTCGAAGTCTTCTTCGAGGGACCGCCCCCGTTCTCGGGTCGAACCGTGCGTCGGCCTTCCGGGCCGGGCGAAACTTGTGCCCGGCGAAACTGGGCTGCTGACGTCGATATTTCGGGAATCTTTGGTAGATGGCATGACTCGGCGCGAGGGGCCGGAATTGGAGGGCGGGGGCCACTAGCGTGATCGGCCGAGTGGCTCGGAGATGCTGGGCCGTGAGGTGGTTCGAGGATGACGTTGGTCTCTGCGGTGCGGCGTGGTTGGGGTGCGGTGGTGCTGGTTGGGGTGGTGCTCGCCGGTGCGGGGTGTGCGCAGGAGCGGCCTGCGATTGTCGCGTTGAAGTCGTTGCCGCGGCTGGTGGAGTATCCGGCGGGGTATGAGATGCCGAGTAAGCCGGAGAGTATTTCCGCGGATCAGCCGGGCACGGCGGTGCCGCTCACGTTCACCGATGACAGTTGTCGGTCGCTGATCGAGAATCCGGTGGGGGCCGGGGCGAAAGAGTCGGTTACCTCCGGGACCAACCCGGCTGTTTTCCTCGTGCAGATCGTCGAGTCCGATCTGGCGGTGGCCGAGTTGACCACGCTCGCGCAGCGGTGCGCCGATGTCGAGGCGCGCACCGGGACCGGCAATACGTTGCGCATGAAGGTGACTGCCATAGATCCGCCGAAAACCGTTGCCGCGGAGAGTGTTGCGATTCGAACGGCGGGAACTCAGGAGACGCGTGTCGGCGACGCGCCTCCGAAGCAGACCCAGATCGGCCAGCAGCGCTACGTCGCCCGCGTCGGCAAATACGTCGTCTCGGCGCTGGCGATCCTGCCGCCGATGCCCGAGGAGGGTTTGGCTGCCGAAATCGGCGTGTTGGGCAACGTCTTTCAGATCGCAGTCGACCGACTGACGCAGGAGACCCGCTGAATTACGGGACGAGTCCGGCGTATTCGGGGTTCTCGGCGATGTACTTCTCGACGTACCAGCAGGTGGGGATGACCTGGTAGCCGTGTTCGCGGGAGTCGTCGAGGCCGTATTTCACGACCTCGGCCGCCACGCCGCGGCCCCGGAATTCGGGGAAGGTCATGGTGTGGTGGAAGTCGCGGACCTTGGGGTCTTCACGTTCGGCGTAGTCGGCGTATCCCGCGAGGACGTCGTCGTGGTAGATCTCGTAGCGGGTGTCGTCGACGTTGTGCTCGAGCCTGGTGGTCATATCCACCGATGCTAGTCGGGCTACAGGACCGCGCCCGGATTGAGGATGCCTTCGGGGTCGAGGGCGTCTTTGATGCGGCGGGTCAGGGCCATGACGTCGGGGCCGACCTGGTCGGGCAGCCAGGCCTTTTTCAATCGGCCGACGCCGTGTTCGCCGGTGATGGTGCCGCCCAACGCGATGGCCAGGTCCATGATCTCGCCGAAGGCGCGGTGGGCGCGGGCGGTGTTGTCGGGGTCGGTGGGGTCGTGCACGATCAGCGGGTGGGTGTTGCCGTCGCCCGCGTGCGCGATCACCGACACGAGCACATCGTTGCGTTCGCCGATGGCGGCGACACCGGCGATCAGGTCGCCGAGGCGGGGCAGCGGCACGCCGACGTCTTCGAGCAGCAGTGGCCCGATTTTCTCCACCGCGGGGATCGCGAATCGTCGTGCGGCGGTGAAGGCTTCACCTTCCGTGGCGTCGGCGGTGTGGAAAACCTCTGTGGCTCCGGCCTTCTCGCACAGGCCCACCATCACTTGTGCTTCGTGCCCGGCGAATTCGCCCGGCGCGTCGGAGCGGGCGACGAGCAGGGCGGCGGCGGTGCGGTCCAGTCCCATGCGCATCTCGTCCTCGACCGCGTTGATCGCGACGGTGTCCATGAATTCGAGCATCGCGGGGCGCAGGGTCGAGGTGATCGCCAGGATCGCGTCGGTCGCGGCGGTGAGCGAGCCGAAACTCGCGACGACGGTCGACTGCGGCGGCTGCGCGGGCAACAGTCGCAGCGTGAGTTCCGTGATCACCCCGAGCGTGCCCTCGCTCCCGACGAACAGTTTCGTCAGCGACAACCCGGCCGAATCCTTGAGCCGCGGTCCACCGAGACGCACCACGGTCCCGTCGGCCAGCACCACTTCCATGCCGAGCACGTAGTCGGTGGTCACGCCGTACTTCACGCAGCACAGCCCGCCCGCGTTGGTCGCCGCGTTGCCGCCGATCGAGCAGATCTCGAACGACGACGGGTCCGGCGGATACCACAGCCCCTCGGCCGCGACGGCCCGCTTCACCTCGGCATTGAGCAGCCCTGGCTGCACCACCGCGATCCGGGTCACGGCGTCGACGCTGATCTCGCGCATCAACTCGGTACTGAGCACGATCCCGCCGTCCACCGCGGTCGCCCCACCGGACAACCCTGACCCGGCCCCGCGGGGCACCACTGGCACCCGATGCGCGTGCGCCCAGCGCACGGTCGCCGCAACGTCCGCGGTACTGCGCGCCCGCACCACAGCTAGGGGCGTCCCCGCGTCGGGATCGCGCGCCCAATCCTGCCGATACCCCGCCAGCAGATCGGGGTCGATGACGACCGCCCCGTCCGACACCGCCGAAATCAACGAATCGAGGTCACCGCTGCGCTCGTCCACCCGTCCACGCTAACCCGCCCACCCCCGCCCGCGCGGGCACTTCGTCCTGGTCAATTGATCACCACGCACTCACGCAAGCATCGCCCGAGAGCGATCCTGCACAGGAACATGGTGATCACTTGACCAGATCTGATGTGTTTCCGAACAAGTGAATTTCCGCATGACTGTGATTTGGCGCGTCCGGTTGGTGTATACGCCGTCCAATCCGCGACAATGCCTGTACCGGGTGTGTTCGATGGCTGAATTGCCACGCGGCCCAGCGTGTTTCGAGTTCTGCTCCACGGTGCGTTTGTCGCGCATCGATCACGCGACGCTGTTGCGCCGCACCGTTTTTCGCAGGGAGGACTGGCGATGATGCAGGAACCGCGGAACCGCGCTGAGATGGTCGGTGGGCTGTTGGCCGTCGAGTTCGCCGAGGCGGGCATCGATACCGACGTGATGCACCGGGTCTACACCGGTGCACACGCCGAATGGCTGCAGGCGCTGGAAGCGAGCGGCATGTTCGGTGTCCGCGCGCTGGCCGAGATCGCCGAGCAGTGGATCGCGGATCCCTGTCTGCTCCGCGATGCCCTGCTCGCCGAGGCTGACGAGCTCACCCGCCGCCGCTGCCTCGCCGCATGGACCTCGTTCGACACCCGGCCGATCGCCGCGGTCGGTCGCTGAGGCAACCGGTCCACCCGTTTGCCTCTTGCTCACCCTGACTTCACCTGCCGCTGGCAGGCTGGCGGCGTGGAGCATCAGGCGAGTGTCACCGAGTCGGTGGCCGACCGGTTCACCCGTTGGTGCGAGGCGGTCGTCGCGCGCCTGCCGTGGGGGCTTGACCGGTATGTGCCCGCGACGTTTCTCGGCTTCGCGCTGATCAACACCTTCACCTTCGGTGTCGACCTGCTGTTGCTCACGTTTCTGCGCAGTGGTCTCGGCCTTGCGGTCTGGTTGTCGATCACCCTCGCCTACATCGTCGCGTTCGGGCTCGCCTTCGTGCTCAACCGCACCTTCAACTTCCATTCGCACGCTCCGATGGGCAAGCAGGCGGCGGTGTACGTGGTCGTGGTGCTGGTGAACTATCTCGCGTTCATCCTCGGCGTCGGCTCCGGTCTGGCCGCGCTCGGCCTGCAGTATCACGTAGCCAGGCTGGTCGCGGGTGCGTGTGAGGCCGTGTACATGTACAGCGCGATGCGCTGGATCGTTTTCCGACGCAAGCCCGCCGTCGTCACTGCGGTCAGGACCTGAGTACCTCGGTGCGATCACCGTCGACCAGGACCACATCGTTGTCGGTGAGTGCCCAGTGCGGAATACCTTCGGCCACACAGTGCGCCAGCATCACCGCGGCATCACCGTCGGGATCGGTGGGGGAGTCGAGATGGACGATCAGTCGCCGATCGACCGATCCCAGTCCGTCCCACTGCGGTTCGATGCCGGTGGCGGGTAGTACTTCGGCGGGGTCGTCCATGGTTTCCAGCCCGTGCAGATCGGGCCCGAGCAGGCAGGCCCCCGCGCTGTAACCCGCGTAGACCAGTGCGTCTTCGCGCAGCAACGCGGGAAGCACGGAATCGGCTCCGCTGCGGGCGAATTGGGCACGCAGGACGAAAGTGTTGCCGCCGCGCACCCAGACCATCGGAAACCCGCGCAGATGTCGCTCCAGCCGCTCCGGTTGCCCCACGTACTCGCGCAGGTCGAGCACCTCCGGCGAATAACCCTGCTGTTCCAGAGGTTTCACGTCGCTGGTCACCGCCGACGACCACGCATCGGGCCACGCGTCGCACGCGTTCGGAATCACCGCGACCCGCCCCGGCGCCCCGACGAGCCCGGCCAGCCGATCGGCGAAACCCCCGAACCTGTACGACGCCAGGAAGAGTCGCATCAGATGGTGAACGCTAGATTCCGCGCGAGCCGCTCACCGAGCGCCGTGTCACCCTCGACGACAACCTCGTCGAGATGCCGGTCGATCGTCGTCCGTCCACCCCGCAGTCGCGCGAAAAGCCCTGAGTCCAAACGGATCACCGCCGTCGGATCACCGTCGGCCGAGTCGAGCACCGACCCGCGCCCGCCTGCCACCGACAGATGCACCTGCCTGGTCACCGGCCCGGTCAGTTCCAGGGTGATCAGCGAACCGTCCGGCGCCTTGGCGCCCTTCACCACCGCGCGGCCGAGGCCGAGGGTCAGTTCGGTGAACGCCGCCTCCGCCCGCGCGCCGCCCTCGGACACGCTGCGCCCGATCCCGTCGGCGAGGTCGAGTTCGTGCATCCAGCAATCGAACAGCCGGACCCGCATGAACCGCCCGTAGGGCACCTGCCCGACCGGTGAGACGGTCGAGGCCTGCCAGGCGTCGTCGTCCATGGCGGCCAGCGCGGCGCGGCGACGCTCGGTGGTCTCGTCGAACAGCGCGAGCAGTCGCTTGCCCGACAGCGGGCGCAACCGGTCGACCCAGATCTCGTTGAGCACAGCCACTTCGTTGCGGACGTGCGGCAGGGTGCGCACATCGGTCTTGGGGCGCAACGGATCATGCGGCGGCGGTGTCTCGCCGAGCAGCCACGACTCGGTGCCGATCACGTGGGCGACCACGTCGAACAGGGTCCAGCCGGGCAGCGGAGACGGTCGGCGCCACGCCTTTTCGTCGAGGTCGGCGACCAGCAGGCCGATGGTTTCCCACTGCTGCGCCAGCAGGTCGGTGAGTTGTTCGCGGCCCGGCGTCGGCTCGGTCATCCCTGTGCTCCTTCTTCGCTCTGATCGAGCGCGGTGATGCCCGCGCGGATCGCCGCTGCGGTCGAATTCGGTTCGTGTGGCCGACGCAGCAGGAAGCCCTTGGCGAAGCTGAGTTTGTCACCGTGTTTGCGTGGGACCACGTGGAGGTGGACGTGGCCGACGGTCTGGAAGGCGGCGGTGCCGTCGTTGAGGATGAGGTTGGCGCCGTCGCTGGCGAGTCCGCTCACCCGCAGGGCGCGGGCGAGGCGGTGGCCGGTGCGAAAGAGCTGGGCGCCGAGTTCGGTGTCCAGATCGTCGAGTTCGGTCGCGTGGACCTTGGGAACGATCAGGGTGTGGCCCCGGGTGATGGGACGAATATCGAGGAACGCGCACACCGCGTCATCGGAGTAGACCATGGTCGCCGGTGCGGTACCCGCCACGATCCGGCAGAAGACGCAGTCGTTCACAGCCTCGACCCTACGGTGTGAGCTGGGTCGCGCAACAGCCCGACGGTGCGGGGTAAATGAGCCGCGTCACGTATCGTCCGATTCGACGGAGCGCGACCAGGAGTCGGACGTCGAGGTTAGTAACCGACCATCATGTGCGGTCTTGTGCGCCCCTACCAGCGGCGACGAATCTGAGTGCGGGCGCCGATCGGCGCCCGCCGGGTCGAGAGCCCGTTGTCACGGCTGATCAGGGCCGAGGTGTCCGTTTTGTGGTCCTGCGTCCAGTTAGCGGTTGTGACGGGCATCTCGGCTAGGCTCACCGCGAGCCGAGTACAGTTGCCAGGATTTCAGTTGAACTTACTCATGGGTAACGTCGGCTGACCTGTTGTTCCCAGGCTCGAAGCCAGCACGAGAAGGAAGTCTGACTAGTGGAGACAACGCAAAACGTGGGCGAGGGTTCGCCGCGCGGAGCGCGTGTCGGAGTCGTTCGCGAGTCCGGCCCGGGTGAGCGGCGAGTCGCCTTGGTGCCCAAGATCATCCCCACCCTGTCCAAGCAGGGTGTCGAGGTGATCGTGGAAGCCGGCGCGGGTCTCGGCGCGCTCATTCCCGACGCTGCCTATGTAGAGGCAGGCGCGACCATCGGTGATCCGTGGTCGGCCGAGGTCGTCGTCAAGGTCGCCCCGCCCAGCGACGCCGAGGTGGCCAAGCTGTCGTCCGGGCAGACCATGATCGGTTTCCTCGCCCCGCGCAATGCCGAGAACCAGATCGGTGCGCTGAAAGCCGCCGGTGTGCAGGCTTTCGCGGTCGAGGCGATTCCGCGCATCTCGCGCGCGCAGGTGATGGACGCCCTGTCCTCGCAGGCGAACGTGGCCGGTTACAAGGCCGTGCTGCTCGCCGCGTCGGAGTCGACCCGCTTCTTCCCGATGCTGACCACCGCAGCGGGCACCGTGAAGCCGGCCACCGTGCTGGTGCTCGGTGTCGGTGTCGCCGGTCTGCAGGCGCTGGCAACGGCCAAGCGTCTCGGTGGCCGGACCACCGGTTACGACGTGCGTCCCGAGGTCGCCGATCAGGTGCGCTCGGTCGGTGCGCAGTGGCTCGACCTGGGCATCGACGCCGCCGGTGAAGGCGGGTACGCCCGTGAACTCACCGACGAGGAGAAGGCCCAGCAGCAGAAGGCACTCGAAGACGCCATCAAGGGCTTCGACGTCGTGATCACCACCGCGCTGGTGCCGGGTCGCCCCGCACCCCGCCTGGTCACCGCGGCCGCTGTCGAGGGCATGAAGCCCGGCAGCGTGATCGTCGACCTGGCCGGCGAGACCGGTGGCAACTGCGAACTCACCGAGCCCGGCGAGACCGTGGTCAAGCACGAGGTGACCATCGCCTCGCCGCTGAACCTGCCCGCCACGATGCCCGAGCACGCTTCCGAGCTGTACTCGAAGAACATCTCGGCGCTGCTGGAACTGATGCTGGTCGACGGCAAGCTCGCCCCCGACTTCGAAGATCAGGTCTTGGCGGATTCCTGCGTCACCCGTGAGGTGGAAGCCTGATGTACACCGAACTTCTCGCCAATATCGCGATCCTCGTGCTGTCCGGCTTCGTCGGCTTCGCGGTGATCTCCAAGGTCCCCAACACCCTGCACACCCCGCTCATGTCGGGCACCAACGCCATTCACGGCATCGTCGTGCTCGGCGCGCTGGTGACCCTGGGCAATGTGAAGGACCCCTCCCTGCTGGTGCAGGTGATCCTGTTCGTCGCCGTGGTGTTCGGAACGCTGAACGTCATCGGTGGCTTCGTGGTCACCGACCGCATGCTCGGCATGTTCAAGGGTAAGAAGAAGGCGGCCGAGTGATGCACGCAGTCGACAATATGACCTACCTGGTCAACGGCCTCTACATCGTGGCCTTCTCCATGTTCATCTACGGCCTGATGGGTCTCACCGGCCCGAAGACGGCCGTGCGCGGCAACCAGATCGCCGCTGTCGGTATGGCTTTGGCCGTTGCCGCCACGCTGATCTCGGTGCGCCACGCCGCCCTGCTCAACTGGATTCTCATCGCCGCCGGTCTCATTGTCGGTGTGGCACTGGGTGTTCCGCCCGCCATCCGCACCAAGATGACCGAGATGCCGCAGCTGGTCGCGGCGTTCAACGGTGTCGGTGGTGGCACCGTCGCGTTGATCGCGTGGGCCGAATTCGTCGACAGCGACGGCTTTTCCGCGCTGCACTCCGAGCCGACGATCCACATCATCATCGGTTCGCTGTTCGCCGCGGTGATCGGCTCGATCTCCTTCTGGGGCTCGATCATCGCCTTCGCGAAGCTGCAGGAGATCCTGTCCGGCAAGCCGATCGGCATCGGCCGGCTGCAGCAGCCGCTGAACCTGCTGCTGCTCGTCGGCGCGATCGTGTGCGCCGTGGTGATCGGCCTCGGTGCCGACAACGGTGGCGTCTCGCAGCTGTGGATGATCGCGCTGCTCGTGCTCGCCGGTGTGCTCGGCCTGATGGTCGTGCTGCCCATCGGTGGCGCGGACATGCCCGTCGTCATCTCGCTGCTCAACGCCCTCACCGGTCTGTCGGCCGCGGCCGCCGGTCTGGCGCTGAACAACACCGCGATGATCGTCGCGGGCATGATCGTCGGCGCGTCCGGCACCATCCTCACCAACCTGATGGCCAAGGCCATGAACCGCTCCATCCCCGCGATCGTGGCCGGTGGCTTCGGTGGCGGCGGCGCGGTCGCCGGTGCCGGTGACGGTGAAGCCAAGACCGCGAAGGCGACTTCGGCCGCCGACGCCGCGATCCAGATGGCCTACGCCAACCAGGTGATCGTGGTCCCCGGCTACGGCATGGCCGTGGCCCAGGCCCAGCACGCGGTCAAGGAGATGGCGCTGCTGCTCGAGGCCAAGGGCGTCGAGGTCAAGTACGCGATCCACCCGGTCGCCGGTCGCATGCCCGGTCACATGAACGTGCTGCTCGCCGAGGCCGAGGTCTCCTACGACGCGATGAAGGAAATGGACGACATCAACGGTGAATTCAACCGCACCGATGTGGTCCTGGTCATCGGCGCCAACGACGTCACCAACCCGGCCGCGCGCGACGACAAGTCGAGCCCGATCTACGGCATGCCGGTCCTGAACGTCGACCAGGCCAAGAGCGTCATCGTGCTCAAGCGCTCGATGAACTCCGGCTTCGCAGGCATCGACAACCCGCTGTTCTACGCCGACCACACCTCGATGCTGTTCGGCGATGCGAAGAAGTCCGTCGGTGCGGTCACCGAGGAACTGAAAGCGCTGTAAGACAAGCGAATTCCCGGACCAGGGTCCTGTCGTTCCTCGGAACGGCAGGGCCCCTTGTCATTTCGCCGACCGAGCGCGTCGACGCGAGGTCTCGTAGGATCGCAGCGGATGGAGCGAAGGCGCGCGGGTCGGATCGGCCGTGTGCTCGGAGGCTAGGGGGCCGTGGTGACGACGGATGGGGCTGCGTCGGGCCTGATGACCGAGGCATCGAGCGGCAGGCTGTACTACGAGGTGGGAACTGCGGCTCAGTGCGCGCAGGCGTGCGCACGGTTCGTCGCGATCTTCGATGCCATTCTGGCCAGGATGACCGTTGTGCAGTACGTCAACTGGATCAATGATCTGACCTGCGGGCGGGCGCTCTCGTCGCAGTTCAATCTTGCCGGCGATGATCTCGAGAAGCGGATCCGGGAACACCAGCAGGCTGTCACGGATCTCGGCGAGACCTTCGTGCAGGCGGAACGGCGGTACGTGTCCTCCGATGAGAGCGCGGCCACCGAGTTCGCGCGGCTGCGCAATGCCGCGCTGAGCGGAGCCGACGGCAGCAAGGTCACGATGACCGAGCGCGTTGTGAACGCGCCGAAAGTTGTCGAGAAGGACACGAGGGGCCGCGAAGTTCCGAGCTCTCGGCCGCAGAAGCCGGAGCCGAGTCAGGAGCTGAAGGATCTGGCGAACAAGCAGGGCCAACGCTACCCCAGCATCGCCGCACCAACGACCGGCAGTTCGTTGACATGGGATGACCTCCACCGGAACCGATATGTGATCTCCGGTTCCGTCAGCTCCGTCCAGCAGGCCGCCTCGGCCTGGGGTACGTTCTCGGACACCCTCGATGGCGGACTGTCGACGTTCAGCAACGAGTTGCAGCGGACGACCTCCACCGGAATGGACAGCCCGGCAGGTGCTCGTGCGCAAGCCGCGATCTTCGGCTACGCGGCTTCCGCGAAGCAGTTGGTCGGCGCGATGGACTTGATGAGCGACAATCTGGCCCTCGTCCACGGCTCGATGGCCGGGCTCTATCCGGGCCTTCCGGTGCAGAGCGAGAAGACCTACCGAGCCAAACACCAGAACGATGAACGCGCCTTTACTCAGCAACTGAACAACTATCGGACGACCTGGGACAACTGGTATCCCGAAAATGCCGAGACGGCAAGCAATTCGATACCGTTGATGCCCTCGGTCGCCAGCCCGGTCGCGACAGCGCCCGCCGACCTTCCCGCAATAGAGCAACCAGGGGCGGGTCTCGGCAATGGTGGTGGCTCGTCGGCAGGCGCTGGTGGTGGCGGTGGAGACAACTCAGGCGCTCCGGTGACGCAACCGACCGAGACCCCGGCGGAGACGCCGACGACTCCGGAGACGCCGACTACCGAAACGCCGACCACGCAAACCCCTACTACGCAGACCCCGTCGACAACCACCGACGACTCCGCCTCCGACGATCAGACCTCCGACACCACCCCGTCCACCTCGCCCACCGAGTCGACCAGTCCGACCACAGCCGGCACGGACACCTCCGATTCGTCCTCACCGTCGACCACGCCGACGACGTCTACTCCATCGACATCCCCCACGGCGACCTCGCCGGTGTCGGCCCTCGCCAGTTCACCGAGCTCGTCGAAGCCCGGCTCGACTTCCCCTGGTGGTGGTGGCGGTGCTCGAGGTGGCGGCGGCGCAGCTGGCGCGGCGGTCCCGTCTTTGCGGGCAGGCGCCCCGTCGAACCTTTTCCCCCGCGCGGGTCTGGCAGGATCGGTGTCCCCGACTGCCGGTGCGGTCTCGGCGAGCAGTGGAGCCGGGATGCCAGGTGCCATGGGCCCCGCGGGTGCCGGTGCCGGACAAGGGAATCGGCAGGACTCCCATCAACGGGCCAAATACCTGGATTCGGCGACGCACCTGGACGACGGATTGGGCGAGGCGCAGGTGGTCGTGAACCCCGTGATCGGCGAAGACCCCGAAGCGTTCCAGGAACCGGACGCCCCGACCACGACGGCCGCTGGCCGATGAACAGATCCTGGCGATTCACCGAGACCGAGTTCTTCGCCCTGTGGCAACACGTGACCACCGACTACCACCCGGCCCCGTTCCTCTTCACGACCCGCACTTCGGCCCACCGCGAGTTCGAGGAGGAGAAGAGGCAGGCGCTCGCCGATCTCGACCACCGCCTCGGCCCGGACTTCCGGGCAGGAATCGCGGAGATGGCGCGCCCCGACATCCGCATCACCGCCTTCGGTGTGGACGAGACGGTGCGCGGCGAATCGCCCGCGGTCCGTGTTCGCGTCCTGGCGACCCGCAAAGGGTCCCGCGGGTACACCATCGTCCAGCATCCGGGCGAATCCTATTGGTATGGCGGTGGATACACGATCACCGAATGCGAAGCGGTGAGCATCGGCAAGGCAGTGGTCGACCTGTTGCCCGCCTGCGAACCCGGACGCCACAGCGAAATCCCGCTGCCGTCCGCGCCTGCCCCCACCGAACAGAATGCCCCCGCGCGAATCTTCGCCGCGGCGGGCGCTTCCGCATCCAGGCTCCACCGGGACTTCATGAGCCCCTCGGCGTGCGCGGGGACGATCGAAGTGGCCCAGGGAGATTCGATCTACGGCCCCGACGGCCTGATCAGCAGAACCCTGACCTGGCGTGATGTCCCCGGTGACGGCCGCTACGCCGTCAACGACACCACGGCGCGAACAGCGACCCCCGTGACCGCTGACCGTCTCGTTTCCATGGTCAATGCCCGAGTCTCCACGATCGTGAAAGCCCTACGCGCCGAGCGGTCCTAGCACTGTCCCGCTGGTCGGCCACACGCTATCTGTCTCGAATGACGTTGTCGCCCAGTCGAAGATCGTTGCCGATGCCGCATCGGTGGGTTCGAAGTGTCCGGTCTGCTTGTTGATGGTCAGAATGAAGGCGGGTCGGGGTTCGCCGTTTACGACATCGTGAACCTGGGCGAAGTATTCGATCGCGGTCGGTGTTTCCTCCAGCCGGTGAACGTGGATTTCGGTGCGGTGGGGATAGATCTGGATGCCCGACATCGGCGTGCCGTCTTCGACGAAGGCGCTGTACTGCCTGATGGCTTCGGTGGGCGAGGCGCCGCTGCCGAACTCGGTGATCACGCCGGTACGCGCGTCGATGATCCGCTGGGTGTAGCCGAGCATCCAGCTGCCAGCGGCCTCTTCCTCCGGGCTGGGGCAGGGTACGACCAGCCAGCCGTACGGGAACGAGTCGATGTCGAAGTGCGGATAGATTCCCACGGTTCTCGTGAGGTAGTCGATGGCTTCCTCGGTGGAGTGAGGCGGTGCGCTCATCTTTCGAGGATGGCACGCCCAGCGACGAAATGTGTGACGGCGCTGGATCGCTACGACCGCCGCACGGCCTTAGGATGGGATCGTGGGGCGGGACAACTCCGCGCCGGATCCGGGCAACGATGGACGGAACACAGTTCTCGAATGGCAGACGACGATCTATTGTCCGTGGCGCCGGGCAGCGTGCTCCGTGACGCGGTAATCGAGTTCGTACGGCAGTGCGGCGAGAAGACCCCGCCGGTGCGGACCGTCGACATTGTCGACTCGGTATTCTCCGCGTTTCAGGGCGCGGTGGTCGGGCCCTTACCTGGGCGCGTTCCGATCGATCCCGGTCGCCAGATGATGTGGGGGACGGTGAATGGTTCGCCGATCGAGCTGTTCGACATTCGCTTCCTCGAGAGTGCTGCGAACGTGCGGGATGTTCGACTGACAGCTCTCCAGGTAACCATCGTGGCCGATCTGCTCCGCGAGCTCGCCGCACGACTGCGTCCGGGCGCCGCATTCGGGTTGTCCGCCACCGGTGTGGCCATGGCGGACTTCACCGACCGAATCGCCGAGGACCTTTCCGCGCGTGCACCACGGCCGAGGCCCGCTTCCGATCTCGACGATTGGCAGTCCTGGCTGGAAGGTGTCGAACAAGTGCGGGATTCGGACCTGCGTAATGCGGTGGTCCGCCTGCTGGATTCGCTTGCCGAACAGGGCATGGGCACCGAGCCGGTCGACGAGGAATCCGTGGTCGAGGCATTCGAGGCGTTGGCCGGTGTCGTCGAGTCGGACCGGCCTGCTGGTGTGCCGCACGGTGGTGATCCCGGCCTCTTCCTCCGCAGCGTCGCGGGCCGAACCCTGCTGGATGAGGCCATCGACATCCGTGCGCGGCTGGCTGCCGAGGCAGAAAGCGCCGAATCAGGTGACAGCACACCAGATCTCGTCGTGCTGACAGCACAGGTCGCTTTCGCGGCTGGGATTCTGCTGAAGGAGCTCGCGGCGAGGCTCCGTCCCGGCATTACCTTCGGCTTGCTGCCGATGGCATCCGAACTCGGAATCATCGCCGAGGATTTGGCAGCCGAACTACTCGCGCACACCGAATACGGTCGCCCCACCTTCTACCCGGGCCCGACCAGGCTGTATGTCACTGCTCCGGATCGCGTACACCCGGCTCCCGGTCATCCCGGCGTGATGGCCCCCATCGATCATCTCGTATCGACCGATTCGACGTATATCGTTCCAGTGCAGCCACTTTCGCTGGAGTCGATGCGCGAGTACCGAGAACTGCGCGAGTCGGTGCTTTCGCTGTGCGAGGTGCTCGATGATCCGAATGGCTTCGGAGCCGACTGCCTGACTGCCGCGGAAGACATCCAGCACCGGATTCGCGGCACGCTGCCCGCTACCTCCTCGGCCGATCCGGCGCGGCACTTCCTGCATTTCGGGACGCTCACCCGCCACCGAACCGAGCCCTACGGCCTGACCGAATTCGGCCGCTACGTCGAGGAATCCCTCGTTGATCCTGCCCGAACCCCCTACCGCCCGCTGGAGCTCTCCCCGGTCGAAGCTGCTGTGGTCGCCGATCTGCTGGACGAGCTGTCGGCAAGGCTGTTGCCCGGTGCCGCGTTCGGGATCGACAGCGGCGGAGCGCCGCTCGCCGCGGTCGTCGCCGATGCGGCGAGTGCGTTCCGCGCTCGCACGGATTTCCGGCGCGAAATTCCCGCGATTCCGTCGGGCGTTCCCGACACGAAGTACCAACGGCTCCGCGACGCCGGCATCCGGTGGCTCGACACGTTCGACGAGAACGGGAACGGTCTGCTCACCGACCCGATTGCCACCACCGCACTGATCGACCTCTATCTCGTGGCGCGCGATCGGCCACCTCGAACAGATCCGAGCCGAACCCACCCGGTCAGAGACCCGGTGTCGCACTTGCGAAGTCGGCTCGCCCACCTGGACGGCCGCATGCTTCCGGTGACCTTGGAGGGGGAGGCGTCAGCGATCGAAAGCCTCCTCGCGACAGACTCGTTCGATGAACGGCACCCGGCCATCCGGTGGCCCGGCCTGAGCGGCGTTCACGTCAGCAGCATGCTCGGCGAACTCGCCCTACGCCTACGCCCGGGCCCCGCGTTCGGACCGTCGAACAACGGCCGAGCCTTGGCCGACATCGCGCACCGCCTCAGCGAAAAGATCTGGAACCAGGTATCTCCCGCCACCTGACCGACTGTTCTGGCCGGTGCTGGTCATTGCCCGATGATGACCCCGAGCGCGCGCTGTCTGGTTGCCTCATCGACTTCGGTCAGATGGAATTCGTTGCCGACGATATGGTCGACGAGGGCGGAGTCGGGACAGAATTCATACTTACGGAAATAGTGGGGGACTGCGCCGGCCCAGATCCACGCACCATCGCACCGGTAGTTCAATGGGACGTCGAACTCGCCGAGCGCGAATTCGTCTTCACCGAATCCGGGTTCCGACCAGATAATTGGCGCGGACTCCAGGTAATCCAACAAACGCTGGTGAAGTTTCTTTATCAGTGGGCGGCGGTTGAGTGGGTGGCCTTCCTCGTCGTATCCGTCGACGACTGGGGCGACACGGGGATCCTCGGTAAGGGCCCTGCGGAGCGTTTCCCTTATGCCACCCTTTGTGAGCAACTCGGAGTCCAATACCACGTACTCGCAGTAGTAATCCGTATCGAGATCCTCTGGCCATTGGGTACGGTCGAGGCCCAAGTCATGCCTGTTGGCGAAGGATACGAAATGATCGGAGAGGGCCTTCTCGCGCTCCATTTCGAATTCTCGGTCCTCAGGTAACATCTTTCAACTCGATTCTGCCCCACCATTCGGAGCCTCGCATCAGTTCGCATCGCGAGGGCTTGGCCCAGCGTGCGACTCCAAGTGATGTTTGCACTCGTCACATGTCGCCATTTAGTCGACACTTGGTCACCCGGCGCGTGACTCAGGTCCCCCGGGTTCCCGGCTATTGTTCCGGGCTATCTCGGATAGTTGCGGAAAACCCGGTAGATTCAACTCCTGCGATAATTTCGGCCTGCCACCGATTCAATTCCTCGGCGGTTGGGATGTTGTCGTTTGAGTATGAAACTGTCAGGTGCCACGGTGCATCGTCTGCGCGCCACAGAACAAGTTTGACGGCTTGGACGCCGGTATCCTTAAGGTATTTGTACCCGAATTCGTAGTTCCAGTCGTCATTCAGCCTGCCCCGTGGGTGCAATCCCAAGACCGCGCGCAGGTTATTCAGTCCTGTCTGGTCGACCGGTTCGGCGAGGAAAATCTTGTATGCACGCAGTCTTTTCATTGTAATCCTTGCGTCAAAGCCCAGTCGGTCTGTGTGGTCCAGCGCCTGAGAATAATGCCGGAACTATCTCTCGACGATGACCAACAAGGCCGGTCACCCGATTCTTGGCCGACGCCTTGCCACGTGATTCCGGCGAAGGCCGCTGACCCGGGCCCGTTTTCGGCGATGAGGGCCCGCAGGTCTTCCTGATATGTCTCCCGGTATGTGACCGACGATTCGGGCTGCCGGTGTGCGGTGTTGATTATTGTCCGGTGATGACCCCGAGCGCGCGTTGTCTGGTTCTCTCGTCGACTTCGGTGAGCTGGAATTCGTTGTCGATGATGTGTTGGATCAGGTCGGGTTCGGGGGCGAGTCCGTGTTTGCGCAGGTAGTGGGGGACCGCACCCGCCCAGATCCAGGTGCCGTCGGTGCGGAAGTCCGGTGGGACGTCGTTGTCTCCGGTGGTGAATTCGTCTGTGTCGAAGCCGCGGGCGGACAGGATGATCGGGGCGGATTCGAGGTAGGTAAGCAGAGGTGCCTGAAGGTCTGGCGGCACTGGCGGACGGTCGACGATGGGTCGGCCGTTGGCGTCACGGCCGTCGTAGACGTGGGCCAAGCGCGGGCTCGGCGGTGCCGCGTCGGTGATCCTGGCGATCACTTCGCGGGCGAGTCGCCTTCTCTCGTCGCTGAGTTCAATGGGTGGGAATTCACTGCCGACGATGTGGTCAACGAGTGCGGAGTGGGGACAGAATTCATGCTTACGGAAATAGTGAGGAACGGCGTCGGCCCAGATCCACGCGCCGTCGCAGCGGTAGTTCAACGGGACGTCGAACTCGCCTGGCGTGAATTCATCTTCGCCGAATCCGGGTTCCGACCAGATGATGGGTGCTGACTCGAGGTAGGTGAGCAGTAGTTCGTGCAGCTTCTTCATCAGCGGAAGGCGATCGAGTGGACGCCCGGCTTCGTTGTATCCATCAACTACGGGAGCGATCCGAGGAGGTTCGCTGAAGGCTCTTATGCGTTCCTCGAGGATGTCGGCCTTGTGGTGCCATTCGGATTCTAATTCGACCCGCTCGCAGTAGTAGTCCAATTCGGCGTCTCTTGACCACTGTGTGCGGTCTGCGCTCAGGCCGTGTCGCGTGACGAAGGCGGTGAAATGGTCCGACATCGCCTTCTCGCGATTTCTGATGAAGTCTTGATGTGTCAAAGCCACGATGTCAGATGCCCCCCACCGGCGCCTGGCGCAGTTGTCAATTTCGGATTGTTGCAGAAAGGCCGGCAGCTTCGACTCCAGTGATAATTCTGGCCTGCCACCAGGCCAGTTCCTCGGAGGTTGGGATATTGTCGGTCGAGTATGAAACTGTGAGGTGCCACGGCGCATCGTCTGCTCGCCATAGGGTCAACTCGACAGCCTGAATGCCGTCGCCCTTGAGGTCCTTGTATCCAAATTTGTAGTCCCAATCGTCATCCATTCTGCCGCATGCACGTAATCCCAGGGTCTTGCGTAATAGTGTCAGGCGCGCAAGGTCTAGCGGTTCGTTTATTGTAATCTCATACGCTAGCTTAATTGTCATTCCAGTCCTGGTGTCGGCCACCCAGTTCTTGGCCGACACCTTGCCGCGTGAATTCGACGAAGTCCGCTGATCCGGGCCCATGTTCGGCGATGCGGCGATGAAGGGCCCGCAGGTCTTCCTGATATGCCTCCCGATACGTAACCGACTATTCGGGCTGCCGGTGTGCGGTGTTGATTATTGTCCGGTGATGACCCCGAGTGCGCGCTGCCTGGTTCTCTCGTCGACTTCGGTGAGATGGAATTCGTTGTCGATGATGTGTTGGATCAGGTCGGGTTCGGGGGCGAGTCCGTGTTTTCGTAGGTAGTGGGGGACCGCACCCGCCCAGATCCAGGTGCCGTCGGTGCGGAAGTTCAGTGGGACGTCGTTGTCTCCGGTGGTGAATTCGTCTGTGTCGAAGCCGCGGGCGGACAGGATAATCGGGGCTGATTCGAGGTAGGTCAGCAGCGGTGCCTGCAGGTTGTGCGGCACTGGCGGACGGTCGGCGAAGGGTCGGCCGTCCGCGTCGCGGCCGTCGTAGACGTGGGCCAGACGCGGGATACCACCTTCCGATTCTCGTATCCCGGCGATGATTTCTCGGGCGCGCAGACTTCTTCGGTCGCCGACTTCTATCGGCGGAAACTCGTTGTCGATGATGTGGCGTTTGAGATCGCGGGCCGGCGGGAAACCATGCTTTCGGAAATAGTGCGGGACGGCCCCGGCCCAGATCCAGGCTCCATCGGTGCGGTAGGTCAGTGGAACGTCGAATTCGCCCGGGGCGAATTCATCTTCGCCGAATCCCGGCTCCGACCAGATGACCGGAGCGGACTCTAGATAGTTCAGCAGACGCTCGTGCACCTTCTTCATCAGCGGGCGGCGGGCGAGCGGGCGGCCACCTTCATCGTATCCATCGACAACCGGGGCGACCCGGGGATCTTCGGAAAATGCTCTGCGACGTTCGTCGCGGATGTCGGCCTTCCGGTGCCAGTCGGATTCCAATTCCACACGCTCGCTGTAGTAATCCAGCTCGAAATCTTCCGGCCATTGCGTGCGGTCCGGGCTCAAATTATGCCGTTCGACGAATGTGCTGAAATGATCTAACATCGCCTTCTCACGTTCAGTGATGAAGTCCCGATCCTCAGGTAGCATTTTTCAACTCGATTCTGCCCCACCATTCGGAGCCTCGCAGTATCCGTTTTCCCAGCGCCCCATCGTCGCCTGCCAGGTCGGCGATCTCTCTCGGCTTGGGATATTCGTCCACGTCGCCGGTGAGCCGACTGGCGATCTCATCCAACGCTGTGCGCTCGTCAGTTGAGCAATGCGGGTACTCGGTACGGATTCGTTTCAGGATATTGTGTACCGAACTCCTCAGTTTGTCCGGTGAAGGGTTGAACAAGAAATTTTGGCGTGCCCATGCGTATCCGCCCCCGCTGAGTCCTGCTTTTATTTCGACGAAATCGATTTTGGAGCGGACATAGTAATCGTTCATCGCGAGGGCGTAGTGGGCGGCGAAACCCTGACCCTGGGCGGATGTTTCCAATTTTATGAGCTGATGGAAGAGAACCAGGTTGCCGTCGTCATCGAGATATATGAAGTATTCGATCTTGCCGACTTTTCCTGATTCTGGGTCATGTACCGTGGCCTTCACATCGAATCGCGCCTCCAGATCGGCCCGGTCCTCGACATCATAGTATTCGGCCTTGTCGATCCGTACATCGAACGGTCCGTACCGCCCGTTCATAGCGGAGAGGATGTCCATGAGCTCGGCGTCGCTGGATCCGTTGATGAAGTCCCGCAGCGGCGGCATCGCGGACAGGTCGGGAGCGATGAACTGAGGTTGTGGCGGATCGACGGCGGTCGGAATCGCTGAGTCGGATGGACTGACGGGTGCGTCGACGGCTGGCTGCTCGGTCGTGGCGGCCGGCCGGGTTGGGTGGGTCGGCGCGGTGATCGGCTGCGGATCCGGGTGTGTGGCCGAGTGCTCCGCAGGGGCAGTCGCGGTCGGTCGGGCGGACTCCGACGACGGTGTTTGCGTCCCGGCGGCACGTTCGCCCCGTGATTCGGTGCGGAAACGGTCCCGCCAACCGCGATCTCGGGCCCTGTTCGGGTCCAGCGACGACCGGTCGATCGCCGAGGTGCCGGGAGCGAAGGCGTCCGGTCCGGTCTGCGACGTCGTTCCGTCGGGGTGGTGGGTGATCCACTGGCCGTCGGGTGGGATGCGTGGCCGTCGATTGCCGTTCGAGTCGATCTCGACACCGCTGGTGTAGACGCGGCCGTGTCCGTCGGTCCAGGCGCGGGCGGTGGGGGCGAGGACGTCGGTGCCCAGGTGTGCGGCGACGCGGGCGGCGAAGGAGACCGTGGCGGCGTCGCAGCCGATGAGACGAATGGGTTTTCGGCCGTCCCAGTTCGTGTGCTGACGGAGCAGATCGCCGTATTCCTCAGCGGTGTACCGATGCCCGCCGATCATCGCTTCGCCGTCGTCGCTGAGATGGACGTCGGCGGTGAAGTAGTTGTCGTCGCGTCGAACTCGCTGGGCGAGATCGTTCAGGTCCGCGTCGTCCGCGTGATGGGCGACGCCGGCGACGGTTTCGGTTCCGTACCGGGCGTGGGCATCGGCGATACCCGGTCGGCTCGGCGCGAGGTTGAGCGTGAACGGTTTGTCGGGGGATCCTGTCGTCGCGTCCTGGGGCTGCCCGTGCGATGGGCTGTCGACCACGGCCTGGATGGCCGGGTCGGTCGACGGAAATGCGGTCCACGATTGTGTCGCGGCGATGCGATGGTTGGCGGCGAATGCCACGGCGTCGATGGGAGCGAAGATCGAGCCGTCCGCACGGACGATCCCGACCTGTAGGGCTCCTGCTTCGCGCAGCATCTTCGCCGGTGGATGATCGGTCGCCGTCAGTTCCTGCGTGTCCCACCACACGGGAGTGTCGGCATCTCGCGGATGCACGACGAGTGTGGCGTGACCGCCGGTCAGGCGTGCCGAACCGTCGGGCCGGAAGACGCGGTTGCCGTCCTGATCGAGTCGTTGCCAGCGAGTGGCGACGTAGACGGCGGTACCGGGGCCGAGCTCGGCGACCAGATCGTGCAGGGCACGGTACTGGTCTTCGATACTCATCGCCGGGTCGAACTGCAGCCAGTCGGTACCGAGCCAGCGGCTGATGTATTCGCGATCGAGGCCGCCCTGATACACCGCCGTCCCGTTGGGGCCGAGGACCGGCAGCATCCTCGGCGCCACCCTCGGATCACCGAAGAACGTGGACATCCCCGCCATCGCCGCCCAGCCGCAGTTGTTGAGCCGTCCCGGACCGCCGGGTCCCTCGCCATTGACGTGCTGCGCGGCCGGGTGGGTCCTTGGGTCGAAATGTGTTTCGAACTCTCCCCTCGGCGTCCTGAGCAGCGCCTCCATGGACTGCTGCAGTGCTGGATCCTCGTGTTCCTGAACAGGATTCACCGAGAACTCGTAGTCGACCTGGCTGAAATCGGGCAGCAGCCCGCGCGGGATGTTCTCGGGTGGTGGCGGATTCGCGGGTCGAGCGGTTGAATCCGGCTGGGCTGCCGGATCTGGGAATCCCTGCTCCGTCGAAGGGCCGGCGAGGTTGACCGGGCTGCTCGGCGGCACCCGCGGATCCCCGAGCGGACCGGAGGTCGGGTCGCCACCGCCACGGAGTCGCAGATCGACGACATGAACTTCGCCGCGCTCGCCGATCAGCACCCGCTGGAAGGTCACCGCGACATTCGCCTCGAGCAGGCGTCGATGATCGTTCGCCGACAACGTGCGGCGGTGCGGGTCCGAATCACCGGTTACCGCAAGCACATTCGCGGCGGGTGCCGGTAGCGTTCCGACGCCCTCGTGGTGATCGACGGCGCCCGCTGCTTCGAGTACATCCGCAGCGGCGCGAGCCAGCAGCTCCGTGCGGAGGTCGTCGACCCGATCCCGGGCCCGTAGGTAGTCGAACATGAGTCGGTCGGCATTGTGTTGGTGGCGCCGCGATTCCTCGCGTCGGAGGCCGAGGTGGTCGGTGATCGCCTGCCACGTCTGGCGGGGTCCGCGGATACCGAGGCCGAGGTCGCGGGCAATCGCCCCGAGCGCGTCTGCCGAGGAATCGCGCTGTGTCGCAGCGTGTTCGACCTGTCCGGCGAGGTCGGCGAGCGCGTCCGCTACCTCGGGAGTGGTCGCCTCGTGGCGGCGTGCCGGACCGGCTGGTTCCCAGGCGACATCGTCGGCCAGTGCCGTATCGGCGCGAGCATCGAGGGCGCCGACGTGCTGTTGGAACTCCTCGACGATCGTGGTGGCGGCTTCGGTGAAGCGACCGACGAGCTGGTGCGCGGTGTCCGCCAGTGGGTGCCCGGTGCCGGTTGCCACCGCGGGATTCGGGTCGGTGTTGCGCGGGGACAGGCCGCTGCGGATCGTGCGGTCGGCGAGCGCTTCGATTTCCGCCGCGCGGAGGGTAATCTCCGCGCGAATCTCCTGATGGGTCTGTGTGATCCGCTCGGCATCGGGCTTGCTCGTCGTCGCGCGAAGGGTGGCGAGCCAGTGTTCGCGCCGCGCGATCTCGGCCCGAAGTCGATCCGCTGTTCGCGTCGGGTCGGGTACCACAAAACCCGACTCCAGCTGAGCCAGGCGATCGGTCAGCACGGCGATATCGGCTCGGACGACGGCGGCGACGGCGTCGACCTCGTGTGACTTCAAGTTGGTGTCGTAGACGAGGGCGAAGCGCAGCCAGTCTGCGTTCGGATCGATGGTGGTCAGCGCCGATTCGAGCGCGGTCGCGATATCGTGGCTGCCGATGATATCGCGCAGGAACGCATCGGAATCGACCCGATTCGGGACCGGGAACGGCCGGCCCGGTTCGATGACCGGCATCGGCTGGTTGTGTTCGGTCTCGGACTTGTTCGCCGCCACCGCGGCGGCCCACGCGATCTGGTGATGGGCGAGCGCGGCAATGGCCTCGACTCTGCCGGCACGAATGATGTTGTCGCGGCGTAGTGATTGGAGTGTCTCGCCGATTCGCACGGGGTCGAGTGCGGCGCGATCGATGCCCAATCGCCCCGCCAGCTCGACGACAGCGAGGTCGATATCGCTCGCGAGTCCCAGTTCCGACGGATCCAGCCGCGCGGGCGCGCGGGCGGATTCCACCGGCGCGCGATCGATGCCGGTGAGGGCGTCCAGCCTGGCTTGGACCCGCAGATACTGTTCGGATCGCTGGACGAAGTCCGCGAACTCTCGGATGTCGGAGGCCAGTCGGTCACGAAGAACCTGCTCCAGAGCTCGTGCGTCATCGAGCGCCACGACCTCGTCGACATCGAGGTAGGCCGCCCACGCCGCCGCCTCGTTGCGTAGCGAGGTCCTTCTGGCCGCTTCCGCTTGCCAGACGGCTTCGTCCTGGGGTGACGGGAATTCGGGACCGCTGCCCATATTCGATGGATTGGCCACCGACCGGTCGACGAAAGATGCTTGCTCGCCCGCGATTTCACGAAGCAGCCGAGACCCGGAGTTCGTTCGGGTGACATCGATTTCACGGGCGAACGGGATGCGCGTGTCTTCGCCGCGCAACCGCTGCCAGGTGTCGACGGACGCCTCGACAGCACCGGCGAGACGCACCGTGCGCGCGTGTAGTTCGGCGGTGGCCTGCCGTAGTGCGACAGGGCCGAGATCGGTCAGCGTGAGATCAAGCGCTTCGGCTCGTCGTTGCAGGAGCGTGGCGTGGCGCAGGGCATCGGCATAGGCCGCGCGGGCTTCGGGCTCGAGCTGGGTGGAATCGACCGGGTTGGTCTCGGCGAACATGGTGTCGGCGGCGGCGGGTGCGGCGGCACGCTGCAGGCGGCGAACCAGCTCGGGGTTCTGCGCGACGGTCTCCTGATCGATGTCCGAACGGGCATCGGGATCGGCTCCGGCAGGCTGCGTGATCTGCCTCCAGATAGCAGCTGTCCGTTCGGATTCGAGTCGGACGAACTCCTGGTCATCGGCATTCTCGACGGCACCTTCGTTCCAATACCGATACGGAGTACCGTCCGAACGGCGAGTTGGCGGCGTATCGGTGCTGGCTTCGGTCCATCCGACATAGTTGCGCCAGAGCAGCTTTCGGTTCTTGTACAGGACCGCTGCCTCGTGCAGTATTCGCGCGGCGTTGGGGGCTTGGATATCTGCGAAGGTCTCCTGCTCGGCGGGGAGGCGATGTTCGTTCGCGGCGTTGACGCGAAACGGCGTGTGGAAGAGCTCGTTCTGGCCCTTGCCGTCGATGCCGGAGCCGGACGGGTGTTTGGCAGTCGCGACGGCCCGGTTCAATTCCGCCACCTGCTCGCGAATCCTGGTCACGACCTGACGTAGTCGCTCGCGCGTCCCGGTGCGCACGGCGGGCACCGGGGGTTGGCTCGGTGTCGGATCGGGCGTCGGTGCGGATGTCGGTTCGCCGAGTCGTCCGAGTGCCTCTCGCGTGGCGTTGTCGAGTTCGGTCGCCATCGCTCGATGGGTCTGCCGGATGCGCTCGAGCGCCTCCACCCGGGCTCTGTCGATTCGCTGCGACACCGCTGGGTCGCGTTGGAGCGGCGACTCGGGTCGGGTCTCGCCGGCGAATCGGCGGTAAGCGTCCCCCAGTTGTCCGACCGCCCGCTGCCGCGCCGTCTCCAGCGCGCGATCGCCGGCCCGGTAGTGGTCGCCGAGGTCTGTCTCGGGTCCGGGGATTCGCGCCGGTGTGGTGTGGCTCGGCGAGCTGGCGAGGTCGAAAACATGCACGTTGCCTGCGTCGTCGATGATCACTCGGCGGTACTCGATGCCGATCCCGGCGTCCTGGAGTTCGCGCCGACGGCTGTCGTCCAGCAGCGAGTGCGGGTCGGTGGTCGACACGGCGAGGGCATGCGGCGGGCGTCCGGGAACGACACCGAACCCCTCGGATCGGACGTCTGCTCCCGCCGCGGTGAGAATGTCGGCGACCGCGCCCCGTCCTGCCTCCGCGCGTAGCTCGCTCTCGATCGTGCGCGCCTGGAGGTACCGGTCCAGTTGCCGCTCCGCCCGGTTGTTCAGCGTTGCCAGTGCGTCGATCGTGCGCTCGGCCGCGTGACGCCGGTAGATATAGTGGACCATCTCTCCCGGAGTGCTCGGTTGCTGCTCGTAAACCCGTGCGGCGGTATCGATTCGTGCTTGCGCCGCGGACCGGATCTGGTCGGCCAGCGTTCGTGGGCCGCTCCTTCCCGGATCGATGCCGAGCTCTCGCGCGAGCGTCGAGAGTTGCCGTCGGGCCGAATGCTGCTCCGTCGCGGCGGCGGTGATCTGCCTGCTCAACGTTCGAAGCCGTTCGCGCACCACCGAATTCGTCGGCACGTGCGGTGTCGCGTGATCAGGAGCCGGCGGTCCGGTCAGATCCCCACTGTCGTCCGGTACGGTCGGCGCCTGCCGATCCGGTTGTAGGTGCGAATCGTCGTCCGACATCCAGTCGGTTGGTGCTGCAATATCGTCGGCGCTGTGGTCTCGCGCGGCTGGGTGCGCACCCTCGCCTCGATCGGGGAATGAAGCGAGGGTCGGGTCGAGGTCTACTCGCTCGGGGGCTCCAGGCCCGCGGCGCGGTAGGCGGCTATCTCCTTGGCTGACGGCGGGATCGGTATCCCCGTCAACTCGGCGGCTCGGCGTCGACCCTCGGTCATCTCGTGCGGTGGCACCGGCGTCCGACTCATCTGCACTCCGTCGCGCTGCGCTCCCATCGGTATCACCTTCGCTGGTGTCGAGAAATGGCAGATCGTGGAGTGGGTCGGGTGGTTGCGAATCGTTGTCCGACATCCAGTCGGTGTCGCGGTCCGCTGCCGGGTGGGTGTCGGGATAGGCGGTGGAAACCAGGCGCGGGCGCAGCGGGTGTTCGTCGTCGGCGGTGCGGGCCACGTCGGCGTGGCTGATGTGGTCGACTTTGGGCGCGCCCTCGTCGATGATGTGGCCTGCGGTGCTCTCGGTCCCGATCAGAACACGGGTGCAGTTCGCGCAGCACGGCGCCTCCTCGGCGATCTTCGGCACGAACGGGGAGTTGAGGATCGATGCGAGGCCGTCGTGGTCGGTGGGGTAGCGCCCGGCATGCTCGGGTGCGCTGTTGAGGAGTTCGCGGTCGTGCATGGCGGCGTTGGTGGTTCGGATCTCGGCATGGCCGAGGGGGTGATCGGCGTGGGGGAACGCGGGGTGGTCGACCGGGTTGTTCGCGAGCTCACTGGGGTTTTGCAGTCGCGCGACGTTGTCGTAAAGCGTGCGATGCAACATGTCGGGATGGATCGTGTACTTCGATGGACCGTTGGCGGCCTCGTAGACGCGGCCAGTGAGGCGGTCGATGGTGATCGCGGTGACAAAGCCACGCTGCGCGGCAGACAGCCCAGCCTTCTTTGCCTGTTCGTAGGCAGTTTTGGCCGTGGCCAGCTGGTCGCGCGACTGGAAGCCGTCGAGCCGCAGTTGGGCCTGTTTGGCGGTCTCGATCGCTGATTGCATCGACGACTCCGCCGCGCGCACGCGTTCCTCGGCCGTAGGCCGCCCGCGTTCCGTCGAGTCGCGCAGTGCGGCTTTGGCCGTTGTCAGGGCCTCTCGTGCGGTGTGGACTTCGGAACTTGCTGCGATCTTCGCGCTTTTCAGCTGAACGACGGTCGCCTTGGCCGCCTCGTAGGCCGCAGTGACGGCGGGATCGACCTCGGCGGCGCGCACATAAGCCGCACCGCGCTCGGCACTGAGTCGCCGGGAGAAGTCATCGACATGTTCACCGTCGATATGGGTGATCGCGGGTGGATCGCCGTCGTCGGTGGTGACGGCCGGGTCGGACAGATCCAGTGACCCCAGCATTCGGGCATCCACCCCGGGCTCGGGTAGTTCCGTCATACCTGGTGGTGGTCGTACCTGTGCGGCGGCTGGTGCGCGGGGTGGGCCGTCGTCGGACATCCAGTCCGTTCGGCCCGAGTCCGGTTGTGTCGTCGCACCATCAGCGACATCGGCGCCGTCACGAGTCAGCTGTGGCGTGAATTCCCTACTGTTCGGCGGTGTTTCGTCAACCCGCTGAGGACGGAAGCTGCGCCACCGACCGCCGTTGTCGATCACCGCGGCGGAATTGGGCTCGCGCGGGACGCCGACCCGGTCGGTAGGTGCGGTGACGACCGCGCCGAGTTGATCGGCGACGTACTGCGCCCAACCGTTGGCCGCGTGGCAGGACACCAGGCGCACCGGCGTGCCGGGACGGTAGTGCGGGTTGGCGCGGATCGCGTCGACGATCTCCTGCGGATGGACGGGGACTCGCTTACCCGGCATGGGCAGGCCGTCGGCTCGACCGTGCACGACCACGTCGTGGGCACCGTCGTTGTTCAGATTCTGGGTGGCCCGGTGGGTATGGGCGTCTTCGCCGATGGAGGTGCCGGTCGGTCGGTGGCGGACACCTTCGCCACTGGGCAGCCTGGCGTCGTAGGTAAGTGCAGGGTCAGGGCGGCGCTGCGTGGCTGGGTCTGTCCTGGTGGTGTCGGGAACAGCGTCGGCACTGCCGATCTCCGCGTTCACGCTGCGGTGCGATGCCGCATCGACAACGTGTGCGGTTGTGTCGCTCTCGCTGGGCGACGCGCGTGCGGTCGCGACTGTTTCGCTGCGTTGGGTGCCACTGACGGTGCTGGGTTCCGGCCGCGATGTCGACGCTGGTGCCGGTATGGGTCTCGGTGTCGATATCCCCGCCGGGACTGCGGTCGAGGGCGGAGTGGTCGAGCTCGGGCCGGTCAGGTGGCCGCGGGGGTCCGGTGCGTGCGCGGCAGGCACCGCGGTGGCCGATGTGGTCGGTGCTGGTGACGTCGATTCGGCGACCTGCGATTCCGCCGAGTGCACTGAATTGGATTGAGCGACAGCGTGATCGGAATCCGTGGTCGACTGGGAGGTAACAGGCTGGTCGATTGTGTCCGGTTCGGTGACGGTGCTCGATGGTGCGGCGGGCGGGCCGGCCGTCGTGGCGACGTCGGCGTTCGTCACCGAGGTCGCGGTGCTGTCGATCGTCGCGGCGATCGTCCCGGTCGAGGCGGCCGACAGCGGTGCCGTGTCGGGGGAATTCATCGCCGAGTCCGCCAAACCGGCAGCGGGCGTCGGCGTGGAGGTGGCTGAACTCGTCGATACCGATTGTGCCGCAGAGGGTATCGAGTTCGATGTGCTGGTCGTGGCACCGATGGAAGACGAGCGGGGCGGTACCGGTGCGCTGTTGCTTGTGGTCGATGTCGATGTCGATGTCGATGTGATGTTGGTGGCGGCCGACGATACGGCGGGCGCACTATCGGTGCTCGCGGTGACGGAATTCGCCGGGGCCGATGCCTGGGAAACGTCGGACTGGCGCGTGGTCGGCCCGGCCGTCGAGGCGGTCGCCGCTCTCGCACCTGCCGACGTGTCGCTGGTCTGTGTTGCGAGACCCGGGGCGGTCGAGGGGGTCGTCGGGGAGGTCGGTGGTCGGGAACTGCTGCCGTCGACGGTGTTCTGATACCCGTTGACAGCGCCGGGTCCGGCACCCGAAATGGCACCGCTGGTGATCGAGCGCGGGTCGAATTCCCAGTTGTGGGCGATGAGCCCGGTGGCGACGTAGGCAGCGCCACCACCCGCGACACCCGCCGTGGCACCGATCCTGGCCCCTTGCGCCGCGGCCGCCCATTTACCGACCGGTTTCGTAGCCGCGTTGTTGAGGATGCCGCCGGTGAGGCCACCGGCGGCGCCCGCGACGGCCGAGATCTTCGCGTTCTGCCACACTGTGGCGCCGTCGACCTGGTCCAGGTGCCCTTGGCTGACCTGGAACCGTTGGATGCCGTACTCCTGGGCGGTGCCCTGGAACACTTCTTCGAGTGACTCCTGCACGGTTTCGTACAGCAGCGCGCCCGCGATGATGCCGACGCGCTCGGCGGCCGCCTTGCTCAGTTGCCTTCCTGCCAGCGCCGCCATCCGTTGCAGCGCGGCGCGGGCGACCCGCTGGAAGAAAGTACGGGCCATGGCGATGACAGTGGACTGGTAGGCAAGACCGCCAGGACCCATCAGTGCGGCGGCGGCCATCTCGGCCACGAACCACATCAGTCCGGCGTGGTAGTTGAGTTTGGTGGCTTGGAGTTCGGTGCCGAACTTGTCGGCGGAGTCGGCGAGCTCCTGGTACGACAGAGCGAGCTTTTCGAGTGAGCCGTCCTCGCCCTCGAACTGTTCGAGCCAGGTTCGCATCGCGTCGCCGCCGCGTCCGGATGGGTAGGCGACCTCGGTGGCGTTACTGAGTGCGATGACGTCTTGGATGGCCTCGCGAGCTCGAGCGGCAGCGGCTTCCAGGTCCTCGGCCATCGCCCACATGGCGTCTTCGTTGCCTTCGGGCCATTGCACGCCCGCGACCCAGCTCAGGGCGCCGGCACAGGGCGGTCGCCAGATAGCCATGCGCTACCCGAATCAGGCTGTGCGGTGGTGCTCGGTGCTCATCGGGTCGCGGGTGTCAGCGAACCCGACGAGATCGCCGTCGCGACCGACCGATCCGGCGCTGAACACCGGGCCCCCGCATCGGAGTTCCGCATGACTTCCTCCCCAAAGATCTTGATATATATAACATCTCGGCTCGCGGGCCGCACAGCGAGCGAACGAAGACAGCGCCCGGTTGACGGAGCCGGGGGTTTGCCCGAAGGATCATGGACGGGGGCGTCCGAGGGCGGCGGCTCGGCGAGGGAGAACGTGATGGTGTTGCGGCCGGTGGCGATGTACCGGGAGATGTATCAGGATCGGTTCCAGGAGCTGCCGTCGTTGTCCACCGCCGAAACCGGTGCGGTAGAACCGGATCGAGGTCGCATTCTCGAGTACATGGCCAACGTGCGGGCGATCTTCGACGTGATGGAAGCGACGCCCGATCTCGTCGCGGGTGAGGGCTGGATCGAGGGCGGCTCCTCGTTGTACTCCGACGGAGTCTGGATCTGGCGCGAGGATTCGTTGCGATACCTGGCCGCCGGCCCGCTCGTGCTGCCCGCTGAGTTCGTTGCCAGGGTGCGGGGGCTCGACTACACGCCGGGTACCTTCGATACCCGTGAGCCCGAGTTCAACGCGGCGTTCATGTCGTACTTCTGATTGCCGAGAGGGGCCTCGCTGTGTCGGAATTCGACGAATATTTCATCACTCCCGACGATCCGGGTGTGGTGATCGACGAGGCGACCGGTCGGTTGTCGTATCGCGGTGAGCCGTTTTCGGGGTATGTGGAGGTCGGGGCGGAGGGTGAGCCGCGTGAGTTCTGGAGTTACTCCGATGGAGATCGAGACGGTTACTGGGGCGGGTGGTATTCCGATGGTGCCAAACGCTATGAGGGTGGGTTTCACCACAATCGGCCCGTCGGTGTGTGGCAGGAGTGGTATCCGTCGGGCCGGCTTCGTCGAGTCGATCGCTACGACCTCGACGAGGAGAAGGAGTCGTCGGTGGTCTATGACGAGCAGGGGCGGGTCATCGAGATCTGGGACGAGCTGACCAGAAAAGGGATCCCTCGTGACGCGATCGATTTCCATGATCCGTTGTTGTCGATCGATTGGGCGGCGGTCGCCGAATACGAGGGTGCTCCGTTCACCGGCGCGGTGATCGAGCGGATCGGGACATCAGGTCCGATCGTCTCCCTCGAGACCTATGTCGATGGGCGCCGGGACGGCCCGACCCGCACGTGGTATTGGGATGGTTCTTTGCGGTCTACCGGCCAATTCTCGAAGGGGCGAGCAGTCGGCACCTGGTCGGACTACGACAGCGACGAAAACTCTGGTCCGTGAGACAGTCTTCTCGCCCGGTAGGGGGTCGCTACCCGAGTCAGGCTTTGCCGAAGATGTTGACGCCGGAGCTGGTGTTCATCGGGTGGGGATCGGGCGCTTCTGCGCGAGCGGGAGTTGGGGGCGCGAAGGAGGCGGGGGCGAGGTCGGGGAGGAGTTCGCTCAGTTCGGGCATGTCGGCGACGATGTCGGAGAGTCTCGGGATGGGAGCGCCGTTGGCGGTGACCATGGCGAGTAGGCGTGCGCTTTCTCGCTGGACCTGTGTTGCGGCCTCTTGTGTTGCCGCGGTGAAGGATTCGGCGAGTTCGCTGAGGCTCATATCTGTTGCGGAGGGGGCGAGTCGGGTGCCGATGACGACGCCGTCGGCGTTCACCGTGACCGTGACCCGTCCCTGCGCCGCCGACGCGGTGGCGGTGAGGCGGGCGCGTTCGGCGGCGGCCTCGGCGATCGTGGCCGCGTGGCGGTGCAGGTCTTCCAGCATTGATTCGGCGTCTTCGGCGTATTCGTTCGACATCAGCGGAACAGGTCCGTGTTCGCTTGTTCGGTGCCGTTGATCGTCGACTTCGACTGACCCTCGCCGGTCGCGAAGGTGTCGAAGGCGTCACTGAGTTCAGTGGTGGCCGTATGTATTTCGTCGGCGCGGGCGACGAAGTTGCTGCCGTCGGCGCTGACGAAGCGGTCGCCGTAGCGGTCGGCGCCCCACGCCGCCGCCCCGGAGGCGACGGCGGCGGACGCGTTGGCGGCGATGGCCGCGAGTCGGTCTTTGAGGGCGTCGGCATCGGCGGCGAGCCGTTGCAGCTGTGCCGGATCTACTTCGACCTTGTCGGCCATCAGAACTCCTGGATCTGGTGCGTCACACGGAAAGATCGTCCGGTGCCTCGTCGAAGACTTCCTCTTCGACACCGATGACGGGAAGTGCTCCTTCATTCATTTCGCCGACCAGTTCGTCGCCGTGTTGGCCGGTGACGAGCGCGGTGTGGTGGGCGTCCTGCGAGCCTGCGTCGCCCGCACGACGAGCCCCTGCCGCGGGCGCGGCGGCACCGGGCATGCCCGGCGAGCCCGGGGTGCCCGCACGACTGTTCGGGTTCGTCGATCCATCGAGGCCCGCGGTCATCGGAACGGCGGGACTGCCGAGGTTGCTCAGTCGTGCGCCCAGTGGCGATCCGGACAACGGACCGGGCGCGGCACCGCCGAATCCTGCTGCGATGCCGCCGGATCCGCCGGAGCTCGCAGAGGCGGGGCGGAGCGAGTCCTTCTCGCTGCTCGTAGTCGGGGGGACCGCCGAGAGGCTACTGTCCGGCGTTGTCGGTGTCGAAAGTGATTGCGCCGCAGACGTGGCGGCGTCGGAAAGCGAGCTCGCGGCCTCGGAGGCACCGCTGACGGCGTCGGTTGCGGCCGACACGCCGGTCTCGACCGCGTCGGCGGCGGTACCACCCAGACCGCTCAGGGCTGACGCCCCGGTCGAGACCAAACTCATCAGCGGTGAGACGAGGCCGATCAGCTCGGTGGCCACGCTCATCGCGTCGACGCCCTGCGGTGCGTCGGTGACCTCGACCGGTTCGCCCGCCGCGGTCATCTCGCCTGCTTTCGCGGTGAGGTCTGCCTGCGTTTTCGCGACGACGGCCTGGGCCTCCGCGGTGCTCTCGGTGGCCAGGCCGATCGCCCATGCCTGGCCGGGTGGCGTCCACAGGAACGGGCCCGCAGCCGTCATGGCCGCGAAGAACCGGGTGACGATGCCGCCGATTTCCGAGACGCCCTGGCCGACGGTCTGCGCTCCCTGCGCGACCAGAGTCTTGATCTTGTCGCTCTGGGCCGCGGCCTCGGCGCTGCTCTGCTGTAGGTCCGAGCTCTTGAGAGCCGCGGCGACCGAGCCGATGCCCTCCCAGAGTTCGGTGGCGGCTTCCAGTGCCGACGAGGCGAGATCGCTCGTCGAGGACAGCGCCTCGGAGGTGTCACTGAGCGAGCTCTTCGCGTCGGAGCCGGAACCGCTGCTGGTGTTGCCGGAGCCGAAGGCAGAGGCCATCTCGAGGACGGGTTCGATCAGGCCTGCGATGTCAAGCGGTGTCGTGGTCGCGCTGCCGTCGGTCGGCCGCGCAGACAGTTGGGGCAGTTGCGGTAGCCCGAGGGAGCTGAGCATGTCCGGGACCGATAGGCCGAGCAGTGGTGCCAGCGCGTCGCTGTCGAGTAGATCGCGGATGACGTCTTCGACCGTCTGTTCATCGGTTTCGGCGAGCGGCACCTCGGCGTTCGGATCATCCTGTGCCGCAGGAGCTTCGGACTCTGCCGGGATGTCGCTGTCGGCCATGCTCAGATCACCTGGCTCAGTGAGCCCGATGATGCCTGGTCGGTCGAGGTGTACAGGCCGGCGGCCTCGAAGGCGGTCACCGATGTGCCCGCGTGGACGGCGGCGATCTCACCGAGCGTGGTCAGGTGATTGCCCGCGGCGCCGGAGAAGGCCGCCAGGAAATCCTGGCCGATGAGGCCGAAAACCGGTGCGACAGCGGCGACCAGCGCGCCCTGTTCGAAGGCGGACGCGGCGACCGTGGACGCCATGCCGGCGTGCGCGCTGCCGAATTCGGCGATGGTGGAGTGGTCGGCTTGCAGACGATCGGCCATGAGGTAACCCCGGATCTCGAGAAGATGGTTGTGTCGGTGCCGGGCTCAGCCGGCGATTTCGGAATTGAAGTCTCGGACCAGTGCGGCTTGTTGTGCGAGGGCCCGGTCGGTCGCGGCCGCTGCGGCGGCGACCACCGCGGTCTCGAAATCGTTCGCCGCCATCAGCGCAATGCTGTCGCTCAGAACCAGATTCACGAGGGCGCCGTTGCCGTCCATCTCTACGACCACGGCGCCGTCGGCCGCCGACTCGCGGATCCGGATGGCGGCGAGACGTTCGGAGAGTTCTTGCATGCGGTACAACCTGCCGCGCACGCGGTGCATGAGTTCGTCCATCGAGTCGACCATGGTCGTTCTCCTCAGTTGGGTCGGACCCAGATCTGCGGCTCGGCGCCGAACTGTTGGTCGTAGGCGAGTTCGGCGGCCGCCACCTCGTCGCGGGTCGGCAGGCCGGTGGCGGCGAGGGCGGCAGCACTCATCCCCGCGGCTTCGAGCGCTGCCCTGCGCAGCAGTGCGGCGCGGTCGGCAGCCTGGCGGCACAACAGCACGATTTCCGCGGCCAAGTGCGCGGGATGCCGGTTCAGCTCCTCCTGGCGGATGCGCAACCGCACCGGCTGTCCGAGCTCGGTGGTGCGCACCGCGATGTTGCCGGATGCCGCGACCGCGACAAAAGTTTCAGAGTTCCCCACCACTGCCCTCCCCAAAGATCTTGTTATGTATAACATCTCGGGATCCAGAGGGTGAGGTCGAACGGGCGGCTTCCGGAGAATTCGAATCCGCGTTACCTGGTGTTCGGTAAGACCCGGACCCGTCGGTACGTCGATGGCGAAACCTCTTGTCGTTTCGCCATCGACGGTCAGGGCCGCTGCGTCGTAGGCCCTACTTGAAGCGCTGCGCCAGCAGGTCGAGCAGTGCCATGGCACCTCGGTAGTCCGGGCGCTTGCTCGCCACCGGCAGGTCGTAGACCTGGTTCTTCTGGAAGGCGGGCAGGAGGGCGTGCGCCGGATCCTGCTTCAGTCCGGCGATGTCGCGGCCGCCGGGGAGGGTGATCATGAACAGCACCGGGGCGTCGACGACGGTGCTCAGCAGTTCGGGGCTGAAGGTCACCCAGTCACCTGCCTCGGCGCGGGGCGGGTTGCCTGCCTTCGCCTCGATCTTGTCGTCGACGGTGAAACCGACATCGGAGAGCAGGGTGGCCAGCGGGGTGTTGGGGGCGAGCAGGATGGCCTTGCCGTCGGGTTGGGACTGCATCACGGCCGTGGCGCCCTGCGGCAGCTTCAGACCCGATTTCACCTGTGCGACTTGGTCTTTGTAGGCGGCGATCATGCCGTCGACGTTGTCGGGGCGGTTCACGAAATCGGCCACCGACTTCAGCTGGTCCTGCCAGTTGGCGAGGTTCGAGGGCACCAGTGCGGTGGGTGCGACGGCGGCGAGCTTGTCGTAGTTCTTGATCGTCTGCTGGCCGGGCCAGCCGGGTCCGCCGCCGATGATCAGGTCCGGCTGCTGGGAGGCGATGAACTCCAGGTTCAGGTCGTCACCCGAGGGCACCGCCACGGTGCCTTGTTCCTTGGCGTCCGCGGCCCAGGCCGGGGGGAACTCGCCGGGGTTCAGGCTGACGCCCAGGATGCGCGGGTCCGCGGCCTTCACCTTGGCGTCCAGGTCGAAGAGGTATCCGGCGAGGGCGCCGTTGAGGACTACGACCCGCTGTGGGTTGGCGGGGACGGTGACGGGGCCCTTGGCGGTTTCCACCTGGCGGGTGCCGGTGTCGGTCGGCTGGTCGGCGGTGGAGTTGCCGCAGGCCGCTGCCGTCGCGGATACCGCGACGATCAGGAGTGCGGCGGCGGCGCGCATGCGTGCCGTCATTCGGTGAGATGACATGAAGGGTGTTCCTTTTCTTTCTTCTGGGGAGGTTCAGGTGCGGATCGCCGGATCCACATCGAGGAGGGCGGCGACCTCGAGCCAGCCGGTCGGGGTCGCGATGTCGTTGTGCGAGTAGGGAAGCCGTCGAACCACCAGCTGTGCGCCGGCGGCCCGCCATCCGGTCAGCTGGGCATGTACGCGTTCGGGTTCGTCGCCGGTGTCGGCGCAGTACAGGGCCATCGGGCCGCTGTAGTGCGGGGACTGCGACTCTGTGACCATGCGCAGTAGCTCGGTCGCGGCATTGAGGACCACTACCGCCAATTCCGGTGCGTACTCGGCGATTTCGGGCAGCAGTGCGTCCATTCCGGAGGGGTCGGCCAGGGTTGCGGCGGCGCGGTCGGTCAGGTTCGACAGTGGGTGTGAGTCGAGCAGGCCGACGTAGGCGACCTGTTCGCCGTCGGCTTCGAGGATCGCCGCGATCGAGTGGGCGAGGTTGCCGCCGAGTGAGTAGCCGAGCAGGTGGTAGGGGCCTTGGGGCTGGATTCGGCGGATGGCGGTGAGGTAGTAGTTCGCGAGATCGTCGAGTGTGCGACCGTCGAATTCGCGGCCGGTGAGCTGGGGCATCTGGAGGCCGATGATCGGTCGCTCGGCACGGAGTAGTCGGGCCAGTGGCGCGTATTTCCATGCGGTGCCGCCGATTTGGTGGATGCAGAACAGGGGCGGGGCCGAACCTTCGGTGCGTAGTTCCAGTACCGGATCGAGGCGGCGGCCCATGCTGGCGAGACCGTCGGCCGGTCGCGATGTGCTGGGGTCGACCGTGGCGATTCGTGCGGCGAGACCGCGCGGGGCGGGGGCGGCGAAGACGTCGTCGAGCACCACCGGGAGGCCCGCGCGGGTCAGGCGGCCGATCAGGCGCACGGCGAGCAGTGAGTGTCCGCCCTTGCCGAAGAAGTCGTCGTCGGCGCCGATTTCGTCGACCGACAACACCGCCGCCATGGCCTCGCGGATGGTGTCGAGCGGGCCGCTGACCTGCGTGGTGGCGAGGGTCGCGGCCTCGATCGGCGCGATGACGGCGGCGGCAGTGGCGGGTACGGCGTCGGCCCCGGTGCGTGTCGAGTTGGACCTGGCACGCGGGGCAACGGCGGCGTGCGACGGCGAACCTGCTGTCGCCGACTCAGAGCACGTGCTCAGGCGGTGCCCAGCGGTCGAGACGGGCGCGGATTCCGGCGCGGGGAGTTCGCGTCGGGCGATCTTCTCGGTCGCGGTGCGCGGAACGTGGTCCAAGACTAGGAATGCGGCAGGAATCATATACGTGGGCAACATCATTCGGAGGTGATCGCGGACGGCTGCGGTGTCGAGCACGGCCCCGGACTCGGCGATGAGGTATCCGACCAGGCGCTGGTCACCGGGGGTGTCTTCGCGCAGCAGCACCACTGCCTGGGCCACTCCGGCAACCTGGAGCAGCGCCGATTCGATGTCGCCCAGTTCGATGCGCTGGCCGCGCAACTTCACCTGGCTGTCGGTGCGGCCGACGTACTCGAGTTCTCCGTGCGGGTCGAGTTTCACCAGATCGCCTGTGCGGTACATTCTTTCGCCGCCGGCATGCGGGTCGGCCACGAAGGCGGCAGCGGTCAGGTCGGGTCGGGTCAGGTAGCCGCGGGCCAGCCGGACGCCGGTCATGTACAGCTCACCGATGGTGCCGTCGGGAACCGGCTGCAAGCGGTCGTCGAGGATGCGGACCGCATCGGCCGGCGCTCCGACCGGGACCGATGCAGTGTCGGCGTCGACGGTCTCGTGGAAGGTGAAGCCGATCGCTGCCTCGGTGGGACCGTAGAAGTTGTACACAGCGGTCCCGGTCAGCGCGCGCATGCGCTGTGCCGTCGCGGGCGGCAGCACCTCGCCGCCGGTGAGAACGCAGCGCAGATCCGTGCACTCCGACAGGTCGGCTTCTTCGACGAGCACGGTCAGCATGGAGGTCGTCATCCACATCGCGGTCACCCGCTCGGAGCTCATGAGCTGGGCCTGGTAGTAGGGATCGCGGTGTCCGCCCGGCTTTGTCAGCACGATTCGGGCGCCGACGTGCAGGGGTAAGAGCATCTCCATGAGTGAGGCGTCGAAGATCGGTGGGGTGCGGTAGAGCATCGTGTCGCCGGGGCCGAGTCGGCATTCGCGTTGCAGCCATTCGAAAGTGGAGATGATGGCGGCATGCGAGAGGCTCACGCCCTTGGGCGTGCCGGTGGAGCCGGAGGTGAACAGCAGGCAGGCGGTGTTGGCGGGGCGCAGCGGTGCGAGGCGGTCCGCGTCGGTGAGTTCGGTATCGGCGAAGCCGCCGGTATCGGCCTCGTCGAGTGAGTGCAGAACCAGTGCGGGTGAGGCGGTTTCGAGAATTCTGTCGATGCGTTGCGCGGGTTGTTCCGGATCGATCGGTAGGTACGCGCCGCCCGCCCGGCAGATGGCGTGTGCGGTGACGACCGAATCGATGGTGCGCGGCATGGCAACGGCCACTACGGTTTCGGGTCCGATGCCGCGCGAGATAAGCCACCGAGCAAGGCGATTCACCTTGGAACCGAATTCCCCGAAGTCGATCGTGACGCTCTCGGCTGTGATGGCCGGCATCGCCGGGTCGACGGGCGTGCCCCATTCCGCCAGGGTTTCGCCGCTCGGATCCGCCTGTTGGATGGCGGGGCGTGCGGTCGATGCGGGTGGTGTGAGCGGCGCGAGGAACGCCCCGGGATCGGTGTCGGTGCTGGTCAGGGCGGTGAGGATCGCGCCGATCCGTTCGGAGATCTGGGCGAGCGTGGTGTCGAGCACGGCGGCGCGGTCGTACCAGATCACCAGGTGCAGGTGGTCACCCGGCGGGGCGATGAGGGTCATCGGGTAGTGGGTGTTGCCGTGATTGTGGAAGTCGCCGCGGCGCAGCTCGTGCGACTTCGGTTGTTCGGCACCGGAATGCGGGAAGTTCTCGAAGGCGACCAGGGTGTCGAAGAGGGTGCCGATGCCGGTGATCCGTTCGATCTCCGCCAGGCTCGCGTGGCCGAATTCCTGCATGGCGAGCTGGTTTTCCTGCAGTTCGGCCAGTTGATCGAGCAGTGCGCGATGCTGGTCGAAGGTGCACCGCACCGGCACCGTGTTGGCGAACAGGCCGACCATGCCTGCTACGCCCGGCAGTTCGGCGGGTCGGCCGGAAACGGTTGCGCCGAACACGACGTCGGTGCGTCCGGTGAGTGCGGCGAGTACCAGCGCCCAGGTGCCCTGGACCAGGGTATTCATCGTCAAACCGCGACGACGGCCGAGTTCGGCCAGTTCCGTGGTGAGCGATTCGGGTAGCGGTACCTGCCACTGCTGGAACTCGCGCTCGCGGAAAGTGTTGGTGCGCACCAGTGTTGGCTCGGTGAGCCCGGCCAGCCGCTGTGCCCAGGCCGCGCGGACAGCGTCGCGATCGCGGGTGCCCAGCCAGGACAGGTAGTCGCTGTATCGGGCGGTCGAGGGGAGTTCGTCGCCGTGGTAGACGGCCAGCACCTCGCGCAGGACGATCGGCGTGGACCAGCCGTCGATCACCAGGTGATGGGTGTTGAGTACCAGCCGGTGCGCGTCGCCGGGTATGCGAATCAGGGTGGCGCGCAGCATCGGTGACCGGTCCACCGCGAAACGGTGTTGGGTCGCTTCGACTTCCAAGCGGTCGGCGGCGGACTGTGCGGTGCGCAGCGGCAATGCCGACAGATCGACCTCACGCCACGGCATGGCGACCGAGCGGGGGACCGCCTGAACCGGCTGGTCCAGGCCCTCGTAGTGGAAGGCCGCGGCCATGGTGGGGTGCCTGCCGACGACGGTGTCGAAGGCCGCCGACAACCGGGGACCGTCCAGCGGACCGTGCAGGTCGACGCGGGCGCTCAGGGTGTAGGCGTCGTCCGCGCCATCGCGAATCGCATGGAACAGCAACCCTTCCTGCAGCGGCGACAGCGGCAGCAGTTCGGCCAACGGGCCGTGCGTCGCCTCCAGTGCGTCGATGGTCGCCTGGTCGACGGGCAGGTCGCAGTCCGACGGCGTCAGACCTCCGGGGAACAGCTGCGCGTGCGCGGCGAACGCCTCCAGCGCGCGTTCGAAGTGCCGCTGGAGTTCGGCGACCTGGTGGGCGTCGAGAATCCGGCCCGCTGCAGTCCACTCCACCGCGAGCCCGGGGGCGAGGGTCTCGCGGGCCCGGCCTTCACGGACCTCTTCCAGTGCACCGGGCTGTCCGGCGGTGTTCTCGTGCACGAAGACATTGAGCGAAAGCACCTCCGTGAGTGCCTTTTCCGGCGGTTCGGTCACCGCGAACGCGTCGTGTTCGGGCAGGCTCCAGCCGAGCGCAGCACCGCCTCCGAATCGTCCGAGATAGTTGAGCAGCAGCTCGGGCGCGCGCCTGCCAGCGAACCGCGGGGCGGTCTCGGGGTCGAGCCGGCGCAGCACGCCGTAGCCGGCACCGTTGCCGGGGACCGCCCGCTTTGCTTCCTTGACCGCGCGCAACAGCTGCCCGGCCGCCGCGCCACCGGCCATGGCGTCGGCGAGACCGTCCGGGTTGTCGATGCCGGTCGCGGGCGTCCGGACGGGGAACTCGCTGGTGAACCAGCCGATGGTGCCCGCGAAATCGGTGTCGGCGCGCAACGGTTCCCGACCGTGCCCCTCGACGGTGACGGGCCGTCCCGACTCGAGCGCCTCGCCCCGTTCGTGGCGCCAGGCATTGACCGCCAGCATGAGCGCCGCGAGCAGCACTTCGTCGGTTTTGGCCCGATAGGCGGCAGGCAACTTGGTCAGCAGTGCGTCAGAGATCTCTGGTGCGGCGAAAGTCCTTGTCCTTTCCGCGCTCTCGACGAGATCGATGGCATGATCGAGCACGCGTTCACCCAGCGGAACTACCGACCCACCGCCGAGGGCGTGCTCCCAGTGCGCCAGCTCCGCCCGATGATCGCCCGCAGCGCCGGATTCGGCGAGCAGGCCGGCATAACGCCGCCACGAACTCCCCTTCGCGGACAGTCGCGCCGCACGCCTCTCTCGTGCCGCTACACATGCCTCGTACAGCTCGGGCACCAGAATTCGCCACGAAACCCCATCTACGACAAGGTGGTTGGCGACCAAGACCAGGCGGTCCGCGCTTCCCTGTGCCGTTCTGACCAGCGCGGCGCGGATCTCGATCCCCGTGGCGGGATCCAGGCCGGCCGCGAGCTCGGCCGCAACCGTCGCGACCAGTGCATCTACTGCTGACATTTCCTGTGGGACTGTGGAATTCGAATCCGCGGCCTGCAAGAGTTCGCGACCTGGTCGCGCTGACGTGGCATGCACTGTCGTATCCGTCGATCCGGGCAGCACCGTCTCGCGACACAGGTCCGAGGCGCGCACCGTGCCGACGCCGGCGACCTCCAGGCGCGGCCCGGCCGCTGTTTCGTCGAGGATCAGGCGCAGGGCATCGTGGCGGTCGAGCAGGGTTTGGAGGCCGGTGGTGAGGTGTTCGAGGGTGAGGTCTTCATGGAGGGACATGGCGGTCCACTGGGCGTAGCCGGCGATGGCCGTGTGGCTCGGATTCGCCTCCAGTAATGCGGCCACCATGGGCGGGATCGGGACGGGGCCGGTCGCCTCGTCCGGGGCCGGGGTGTCGGCCTGGTGTTCCACCGTCTGGGCCGCAGCCGCGATGAATGCCAGGTCACGTTGGGCCAGCAGGGTTTTCGGCTGCACGACCAAGCCGAGTCCGCGCAGGCGGCTGCTCACGCCGATGGCGGTGATGCTGTCGCCGCCGAGGCCGAAGAAGTCGTCGGTGGCGTTGACCTTGGCTACGCCGAGAACCTCGGCGACGACACCGCAGAGCGCGCGCTCGTTCTCGGTGCGGGGTGGGCGTCCGGTCGAGGTCAGCTGGGGGGCGGGCAGGGCGGCGCGGTCGAGTTTGCCGTTGACGGTGGTTGGGAGAGAGTCGAGCACGACGAGGACCGAGGGGACCAGGTGATCGGGGACCACAGTGGTCAGGTGGTGGCGCAGTCGGTCGGCATCGAGGGTGCGGCCCGCTTCGGGGACCAGGTAGCCGACCAGTCGGGTGCTGTCGCCGGACGTGCGGATGGTGGCTGCCGCAGCGGCCACGCCGGGCAGTGCGCCGAGTGACGCTTCGACCTCGCCCAGTTCCACGCGGTAGCCGCGCACCTTGATCTGCTGGTCGGCGCGTCCGAGGTAGTCGTAGCCGTGGCCGGGTAGCCAGCGCGCACGGTCGCCGGTGCGGTACATGCGCTCGCCGGGCGTGAACGGATCGGCGACGAACCGCTCGGCCGTCACGACCTCGCACCCGAGGTAGCCGCGCGCCAATTGCGGGCCGGACAAATACAATTCGCCGATCTCGCCGTCCGGGACGAGTCGCAGCGCGCCGTCGAGCAGATAGGCGCGGGTTCCCGCGAGCGGACCGCCGACATGGGGGAGCTCCCCGGTCACCGGTGCGCTGAGCGCGTCGACGGTGGCCTCCGTCGGGCCGTACATGTTGCGGGCGAACACCTTTGACGCGGCGATGACAGACCACAAGCCGGGCGGGGTCGCCTCGCCACCGAGCAGTAGCAGCTCGGGGCGGTGCGCGCCGTCGAGTAGGCCGTTGTCGATCAGGGCGGTCGCCATCGACGGGGTGGTGTCGACGACATCGATGCGATCGGCACGCAAAGCCGCGACCTGTGCGGCGGCGTCCTTCTGAATCTCGCTGTTGTACAGGTGGATCCGGTGTCCGGAACACAACCACAACAGCTGATCCAGCGCTGCGTCGAAGGCGAAGGAATAGGTGTGCGCGACGTGCAACTGCCGTCCGCCCACCCGCTCGGCGGTCTCGGCGTAGACGGTCGAGCGGTGGTGGTGCAGTAGCTGGGCTATCGCACCACAGGAGATCTGCACGCCCTTGGGCTTGCCGGTCGACCCCGAGGTGTACACGACGTAGGCGAGATGCGCGGCCGAGCGTGGCGCGGCGAGTTCGGCGGCGGTCACTGGATCGCTCGCCATGCGGTCGAGTGTGTCGCGAACCTTGTTGTCCGACAGTCGGATCAGCGCACCCGAACCAGGCCCGCGTTCGGCGCTGCCGACCTCGGCATTTCGATCAGCGGCGGCCTCGAACAGTCCGTGGGTCGACAGCTCATCGGCGAGCGGGATGAGCGGCCGATCGGCGAACATCGTGTGTGCCACGGTGTCGTCGGTGAGGATCAGCGCCGGTGCGGCGTCGTCGATGATGTCGGCGAGGCGTTGGGCGGGATGGGTGATGTCGAGCATCAGGAAGGCCGCGCCCGCGTGTTGGACCGCGAGCAGGGCGATCACCAGGTCAACGGTGCGGGGGAGCGCGATGCCGACGATGCCCTCCGGACCGACGCCGAGGCCGCGCAGGTATCGCGCGAGTCGGTGGGTCCGCGCGCCCAATTCGGCAGCGGTGACCTGCTCGTTGTCGTCGACGAGCACGATCTCGTCGGGCCTCGTCGCGACCATGTTGTCGAAGACCTCGACCAGGTCCGCAGGGCGACCTGGCAGTGCGGTACTCGCTCGTTCGACGGCGATACGCGCGCCGAGCGCCCCCGGGTACAGGCCGATCGCGCCGAGCGGTCGGTCGGCCTCCTCGACCAGGTCGGTGATGAGCGTGACCAGCGCATCCATCCGTCGTCGCACGGTGCCGGCGTCCATGGACCGCGCGTCGACCTCGAAGCCGAGCTGGATCCGGTCCTGCGACAGCGGAGTGACCGTGAGCCCCAGCTCCTCCGGCGGGCCACCGGCGACATTGCGCAGCGTGCCGGTCGCACCGTCGAAGTCGAGGGCGAAGTCGAACGCCTTGAGGTTGATGCCGATGCCGTGCAGCAGGGCTCCGGTCTGCGCACCGCCGAATTCGCGGGCCAGGTCCTCACCGCGGAATCGCTGGTGGGCGCGCATTTCCCGCAGGGCATCGGCTACTCGCTTGCCGAGTTCGCCGAGGCGATCCGAGCCCGAAACCGGAATCCGCAGCGGTAGTACGTTGACCGCCATGGACGGCGTGGTGAGCGCGGTCTTGCCGACGCGGGCCATCACCGGCAGCGCGATGACCACATCGGTCTCGCCGAGCAACCGGTGCACGAACCCCACATAACCGGCGACGAGCACATCGGCCCAGGTGATGCCGATCGCCGTGGCTGCCGCCTTGACCCGTGCCACGAGGTCGGCGTCGAGGACTGCGCGGATCTCGTGGGTCTGCTCGACCACGCCTTCGGGTGCCCGGCCGCGACCGTCCAGGGGTGGCAGCGGAGTGAGACGGTCGCGCCAGTAGTCGCGGTCGTGCTGATGTGCCTGGCTCGCACGGTATTCCAGGTCCTCGTCGACCAGCGTTTCGATCGAGCCCCACCGCAGACTCGGCACGTCGGCGCCGCGACGCAGCGCGGTGTAGTGGGCGGCGACCCGGCGCGACACCATGGCCGCGCTGTAGCCGTCGATGATCAGGTGGTGGTAGAGCTGGATGCACCACACGTCGTTGTCGGTGAGGCGCAGCAGCGTGTAGGTGTAGAGCTGGCGGTCGGTCATGGCCCGGCAGTAGGTGGCGGAGCGTTCGCGTTCGGCCGCGACCAACCGGTGCGCGGCGGCGATCGGGTCGGTTTCGCCGCGCAGGTCGACCAGCGGGCGAAGTTCGGGGTCCAACTGGGTGATCCGCTGACGCGGGCCGTCCGGTGTGTCGGCGAATCGCAGTCGCATGGTGTCGGTTTCGGCGATGGTGTGCCGAATCGCGGTGTCCAGCAACGCCACATCGATGGGCTCGGTGCCGGCGATCTCGAGTACCTCGCCGACCGTGTAGCTGAGCGAGTCGGGGTCGAGACGCTGGGCGTTCCAGATGCCCGATTGCGCTCCGGTGAGCGGCAATCCGGGATCCTCGGCGCTCACGTCGTCCCGATCCACCGAGCCCACAGCAACTCCTTCATCAAGATGTCCGACCGTCCTCGTGTCACCGGTCTCGAGGAGAGCCGACAGAGAAGGTAGGTTAGCCTACGTTTACTTTGTATGGCAGATTGTGGCCTGCCTCACCGCGACGGTCTGCTTCCTGCCGCCGGACCGATGCGTGAACTCCCCGTCCGACCTCGGCCGTCTCGGGTCAGGCTCGGGCTTCGACCCGAACGCTCAGCTGACGCAGCAGATCCTCCGTGCCGGTCACCGCGCCGCAGCGCCGGGCCACATAGTTCAGCGCCATCACATGCTCGTCGCGGCTGAAGTCCGCGGTCGCGTCATGAATCAGGAACGGCCGCACATCACCCATGAACGCCTCGGCGGCACTGAGCATGCAGCCCATGTGCGTGTAGACGCCGGTGACCAGCAGCTGATCGCGCTGGTAGTAGCCGAGCAGCTCGCGCAAGTCGGTGCGCTGGAACGCCGAATAGCGCCACTTGGTGACCTGGATGTCCTGCGGTGCGGGGGCGAGGGCGTTGATGACCTCGGTGTCGGCGCCCTCGGCCATGCCGCTGCCCCAGAAGTCGGCCAGGATGCCGCGCCGCGACGGGTGCTGGTCGCCGGGCTGCATCGTATAGATCACCGGGATGTCGAGCTCGTGGCAGCGATCGCGCAGCCGGGCGATGTTCGCGATCAGGGTGCGGGCGGGGTCGCGGTGCAGGTCGTAGGCGTTGAGGAAGTACTGCTGCATGTCGTGGATCAGCAGCGCGCAGCGCCCGGGTTCGGCGGTCCAGTCGACCTGGCCGGCGGTGAACTCGTCGGCGCCGGGCATGGGATACGGCGCGATCGGGGGGATAGGCATGGCGGTCTCTCGTTCGGGTGTGGGGAGTCGTCGTCAGACGGTGACGGGCAGGTCGGCGATGCCGAGCGGGCCGAGGATGCGCTGGAATTTGCCGGTGGTCTCGGCCAATTCGGCGTCCGGATCGGAGGCGGCCACGATCCCGCCGCCCGCGTGCGCGAGCAGGCTCAGGCCGTCGGCCGACAGCTCGGCGCAGCGAATGCTCACCATCCACTCGCCGTTGCCGTCGGCATCGCACCAGCCGACCGCGCCCGCGTAGAACCCGCGCTCACCTTCGAGTTCGGCGATCAGGCGTGCCGCGGCGCCGGTCGGCGTGCCGCAGACCGCGGGCGTGGGATGCAGAGCCACCGCGAGTTCCAGCGCGGACGGGCCTGCCAGTGGGACGGTCGCCGAGATCGGGGTGCCCAGATGCCACATCGCCGGCGTCGCGGTGAGTTCCGGTGCGGGCGTGCGGACTTCGCAACACCGGTCGCTCAGCACCGCGGCAACCTGGTCGACGACGAAGCGATGTTCGGCATGATCTTTGGCTGAGGTGAGCAGTGTGTTCGCGGCGTCACGGTCGGCCTCGCGGTCGTCGAGAAGGCGGCGTGCCGAGCCGGCCAGCGGATGACTCAGCACCTCGTTGCCGGTGCGGCGCACCAGGATCTCCGGGCTCGAGCCGACGAGGTGACGGCCTGGGAAGCGTCCGCCGGCGGCGGAGAGGTCGACCAGGAATCCGTTCGACAACGGGTCCGAGGCGACCATCAGATCGAGGATGTCCAGTGCGCGAGCGGGATTCGCGGAACGAGCGCGAATCGCACGCGCCAGCACAACCTTTCGCAGCGGGTGACCGGGGTCGGCGAGAATCTCGACGGCTGTCGCGACACGCTCCCGGTGTTCCTCCGGTACGGGCAGCGCCGCGTCGAATTCGAACTGAGGGAGTGGCCGCGAGCCGGCCTCCGCCGACGCTCGGCGCGAGGACGGTGCGTGGGCTTTCGGCCCGGCTTGGGCGCCCGGTAGGTGTGGATCCACTCGCGAGCCGGGGTGGTGTGGCGCGTCGGTGATCGTCACCGAGTCCGGGGCCCAGAGCGCGGTCGGTGCGCCGGGGGTGAAGGGCAGGGCGCCGACTATGTGGCTTATCCGGCCGCTGCGCAGGGCCGTAATCGCCTCGTGCGCCGAACGGAAGATCGTGCCGCTCGCTCCCGCGGACACAGTCCGGTGCGGACGGGACAGCACGAAGGCGGGGTCTGAACTGTCGGTACTGATGGTGCTCACCCTTTCGATCACATGTCCAGCGTTGCGCCACCGTCGACCCGCAGGTCGTGCATGGTGATGTGGCGGGCGCCGTCGGACGCCAGGAAGTGGACCGCCGAGGCGATGTCGGCGGGAGCGGCGATGCGCCGCAGTGGGATGCCGAGCCGGTAGGCGGCGGGATCGCCGTCGAGCAGGGCGGTTTCGGCGGCATCGTCGAGCGGCGCGCCGCCGAACATGTCGCGCAGCATGGTCGTGTCGGTCGATCCGGGGGAGACGAGATTGACCCGCACCCCGAGCGGAGCAACCTGCAGCGCAAGCGATTTGGTGAATGCGACGGCCGCGGCCTTGGCGGCGCCGTAGGCGGCCATGCCGACGCGCGGGGTGGCGGCGGCGTTGGAGGAGACCACGACGATCGATCCCCGTCCGGCGGCGACCATGTCGGCGGCGGCGCGTTGGGTGACCAACATGGTTCCGGTGGCGTTGACGCTCAGGCAGCGGGCCCAGTCGGCCGCGGTGACTTCGAGCGGGGAACCGCCGACCATGATGCCCGCGGCGTGGACGAGTACGTCGACTGTGCCGTAGTCCGCGGTGAGCTTGTCGAAGGCGGCGTGGACGGCTTCCGCGTCGGTGATGTCGACGACAACGCCGTGCACCGTGGCCTGATCCAATGGCGGCGCCGGATTCGGAATATTGTCCTCGCGAGCGCCGGCCCCGGCAGCGGTCATCGCGCTGAACTCGATTGCTGTACAGGCTGTTCCGCTGCCGCTAGGGCGGGTGGCGCTGTCAACGTGTGCGGAATTCGCGTTCATGGCGGCGGCGAACTCGTGTACCGCCGGATCGAGGTCCCACAGCGAGACGACCCGATCCTCGGCGGCGAACCGAGCGGCGATCGCGGCTCCGATACCCCCGGCCGCGCCGGTGACGACGACGATCCGCCGACGGGAAACACCATTAGACATGAGGTTAGCCTAACCTGAATTCATCGTCGATTGGTTAGCTTCCCTCACGGCCGCCGATCGGAATGCCGGTAGACCTGTTGGAAAGAGGTGCTCGACTTGACCGAACCCGTACTCTCCGGATGCGCTCCGTGGCCCACTGACCTGGCCCGACGCTATCGAGACGAGAAGCTCTGGACCGGTGAGACATTCGCCGACGTGCTCACCGCGCGCGCCGCCGCGACACCGGACCGGACCGCGGTCCTCGACGGCGCGAACCGCTGGAGCTACGCCGAACTCGACCACCGATCGAGGTCCCTCGCGACCGGCCTGGCCCGCCTCGGTCTCGTCCCCGGCGACCGGGTGATGGTGCAGCTGCCCAATCGCGCCGAGTTCGTCGAGGTGATCTTCGCGCTGTTCCGGCTCGGCGCACTGCCGGTGTTCTGTCTGCCCGCGCATCGCACGGCCGAGTTGGTGCCGATCGCCATGGCCGCCGAGGCGAAGGCGATGATCACCTGCGGGGCCCATCAGCGCTTCGACTACGCGGCGCTGGCGGAGACGGTGCGGGCGCAGGTGCCGAGTTTGCGGCACGTGCTGCTGGTTCTGGACCAGGGCCAACAGTTGCCCGGCAATGCACACGACATCGCCGAATTACGGGACGCGCCAGTCGAATTGACCGGCCCGCCGGCGGGTGACGTGGCCTTCCTGCAGCTCTCCGGTGGCAGCACGGGCATCCCGAAACTCATCGCCCGCACCCACGACGACTACCTCTACAGCGTGCGCCGCAGCGCCGAGATCTGCGAACTCGACAGCGACACGGTCTATCTCGCGACGCTGCCGGTGGCCCACAACTTCCCGTTGAGTTCGCCCGGCATTCTCGGCGCGCTGTGGGCCGGTGGCGCGGTCGCGATGACCCCCGATCCCACTCCGGCAACAGCCTTCCCGCTGATCGAGCGGTTCGGCGTCACCATCACCGGTCTGGTACCGCCGTTGGCGCGGCTGTGGACCGAGCGCGCCGAAGCCGGTGCGACGCCGGATCTTTCGAGTCTGCGGGTGCTGCAGGTGGGTGGTGCCCGCTGCCAGGACGAGCTGGCCCGCCGCATCGGTCCGGCGCTCGGCGTGACCCTGCAGCAGGTGTTCGGTATGGCGGAGGGGCTGGTCTGCTACACCCGGCTCGACGATCCGATCGACGTGGTGGTGAGCACCCAGGGGCGGCCGATGTCGGAGCACGACCAGCTCGCCGTCGTCGACGACAACGGCATCGAGGTCGCACCGGGTGCCAAGGGAAACCTGATCACTGAGGGCCCGTACACAATTCGCGGCTACTACGACAATCCCGAGGCCGATGCCCGCAGCTTCACCGCCGACGGCTGGTACCGCACGGGCGATATCGTGTCGATCCGCCCCGACGGCAATCTGGTGGTCGCCGGTCGCGCGGGCGACTGGGTGAACCGTGGCGGCGAGAAGGTCTCCGCCGAGGAGCTCGAGGCACACCTGCTCGAACACCCGGACATTCGCGATGCCGTGATCGTCGGAACGCCCGATGCGGTTCTCGGACAGCGTATTTGCGCTTTCGTGCAGCCCGCGAATCCGGAGCAGCGGCCGACGTTGACCGCCGTGCGCAAGTTCGTGCGCGAGCGCGGCGTGGCGGCGTGGAAGATGCCCGACGCGGTGGTCGTGGTCGAGCGATTCCCCGAGACCGGTGTCGGCAAGACCAGCCGCAAGGAGCTGCGGCAGGCACTGGCCGCTGATCGACCCGCCCCGAGCTAGCGGATGTTGCGGCTCGCCGAGGGGAAGCGCGGCAGCCGTTCGAACCGGGGGTGGCGCGGCAAGGCCACCCCCGGTCGGCTCAGGCCAGCAGTTCGATCCAGGACCCGAGCACGGGATCGCCTGCGAGCGTGGGAAAGTCGATATCCGCATGTCCAGCCGACCGCCATTTCTCCACCAGCGACATGATGCGCACCGAATCGAGCCCGGCATCGAGCAGATCGGTCTGCGTGGTCAGTTCGGCCGGGTCGACACCCAGCACGCCTGCCACGTCACCGATCACCTGTTCGTCGGTCATGGGTCAGTCCTCTCGATCGAAGTCGGCGACGCCGCGCTTCCAGTAGCCGGCGATGAGCGAGTCCTTCGGGCCGATGCCGAGGTCGTTGCGGATGATCTTGCGAACCCCGCGCAGGCAGCCTGCCTCGCCCGCCACCCACGCGTAGACACGGTGTCCGGCAGCGACTTTCACCGCGCGCACGGCCTGCTCGAGGATGTCGCTGGTGCCCGGTGCGAGGTCGCCGCGGTGCAGCCAGCGCACGTTGACGCCCGCGGGCGGGTCCAGGGCGATCTCCTCGCTCGGCCCGGCCACCTCGATGAACGCCCACCCGGTCGTGTCGCGCGGCATCCGCTCGAGCCAGCGGGCGATGGCCGGTAGCGCGGTGATGTCACCGGCGAGCAGGTAGTCGTCGTAGGTCTCCGGGATCACGACGCCGCCGGGCGGACCGGCGATGTGCACCTTGGTGCCAGGGGTGACCGACGCGGCCCAGTCGGAGGCGAGACCGCCGGGGTGGATGACGAAATCGATGTCGAGTTCGCCGTCTTCGATGCTGTGGCGGCGCACCGTGTACTCGCGCGAAACCGGGCGCGGATTGCCCCAGTCGAGCATCGAACCTTCCCGCTTGGGCAGCCGCAGCACGCCGTCTTCGCTCGGAAAGATCAGGCGCACATGCTCATCCGGCACATAGCTGTGGAACCGGTCGATATCCGGTCCGCCGAAGGTGATCCGCAGCAGCGCCGAGCCGACGGGCACGACCCGCAACACCTCCACTTCCTGCAAGCCGATCGGGTACGGCACCTTGGCGTAGTGGTCTCCGGCGAGCACCTCGGCGATGGTCGCGGCGTAGGCGGTGCGATCCTTCATCGTTGTTCCTTTCTGCGCAGCGGCCCGGCGGCGAGCGCCATCAGGCCGGTGAGTACCAGGACCGCGACGCCGTAGAGCACGAGCGCGTGTCCGGGAGCGAACAGTTGGCCGGCGACACCGGCCACCATGGAGCCGACGGCGGTGCCGGTGACCGACTGCACCATCAGCAGGCCCGACATGCGTCCGCGCATGTCGTCGGGCGCGGCCTGCTGCAGCATCGCGTAGCGCAGCACCATGTTCACCGCTCTGGCCAGGCCGAACCCGGCCAGTCCGAGGAACACCAGTGCCGCGTGCGACCACAGCCCGGCCGCGATCACGCCGATCGGCATGATCGCCAGCGAAACCAGCAGTGCCCGACCGGTATTCACCCGACTCATCCACCCGCTGGTGAGCGTGCCGAGTACCGCACCGGCACCGGGTGCCGCGTAGAGCAGGCCGAGGGTGCCAGGTCCCGCGTCGAGTTCGACGTCGGCGAAGGCGGGCAGTAGTACCAGCGGTCCGCTGACGAGCATTCCGATCAGCCCGGTCGCGAGGATGAGTCGAATGGATTCGTGACGAACCGCGAACGAGATCCCGGATGCCAACTCGCGCAACGGGTTCTGCAACTCGCGTTGTGGTGGCGGCGACGGCCCGATCGCGGTGATCAGCCCGACGGTCGCGGTGGTGGCGAGGGCGCAGAGGAAATAGGCCGACGCCACACCGGTTTTCGCGACGAGAAGACCGGCGACCGCGGGAGTGATCATCGTGCCGAGGTCGGTGGTCAGCGAGACCAGCGCGCCCGCCGCCGCCACCTTCTCCCGGCCGACCAGCGCCGGAACCATGGCCATCAGCGCCGAACCGCTCACCCCGCCCGCGAGACCGTCGATCACGGCGGCGAGATAGATCGCGGACAGAAACGGTTCCGGCAGTACAGCATTCACACCGAGCAGCAGGAACCCGATACCTGCGGCACTGCGCGCCAACTGGATCACTCTGCGGCGGTCGTATCGGTCGGCGACCACACCGCCCGCGAGACTGCCGACGAACAGCGCCGCCGCGGTGGTGGTGGCCACCCCGGCGACCTGCAGGCTCGAACCGGTCAGCTGATAGACCTGCAGCGGCAGGGCCACCATCAGCAGTCCGATCCCGAGCACCGACACCAGGCGCGCCGCGAACGCGCACCGGAACGGGCGCGAGGCCCGCAGCGGGCTGAGGTCGATGAGCAAACCGGTCACTGGAAGCGCTCGACGAGCAGGTCGAGGGTGGTCATGACGGTGCGGTAGTCGGGGCGCGAGCTGGTGGCGGGCAGTTCGAAGACCTTGTTCGCCTTGAACGAGGGCAGCGAGGCGTAGAGCGGATCGTTGCGCAGCTCGTCGACAGAACGGCCGCCGCTGAGCGGAACCACGAACAACACGGGCGCGTCGATCACGGTGTTGATCAGCTCCGGGCTGAAACCGATGAAGTCCGCGCTCTGCTCCTTGGCCGGGTTACCCGCTTTGGCCTCGATCTGCGTGTCGAGAGTGAAACCGACCTCCGCGAGCAGGCTCGGCAGGGCGGCCGACGGCACGAACAGGGTCGGCTTCTGGCTCTTGATCGACTGGAAGACGGTGGTCGCACCCTGTGCGGGCTTGATCTTGCTCTTGGCTTCGTCCAACTTGGCCTGGTAGTTCGCGATCAAGGTGTCGACACCGGCCAGCTTGTTGACCGTCTCGGCCAGGAATCGCAGCTGGTCCTGCCAGTTGGTGGTCTCGGTCGGCATGAGCACGGTCGGTGCGATGGCGCTGAGCTGGTCGTAGGCGTTCACCGACTGCTGGGCCGGATAACCCTGGCCGCCACCGATGATCAGATCGGGACGCTGGGCGGCGATGAACTCGAGATTGATGTTCTCGCCCGACGGAACAGCCTGCGTCCCTTGCTTCTTCGCGTCCTCGGCCCAACCGGTCGGGAACTCGCCCGGCTTGTTCGGCACACCGAGCAGGCGCGGGTCCGCGGCGACGACGGTGGCCTCGAGGTCGTAGAGATAACCGGCCAGGTTGCCGTTGAGCACGACGATGCGCTGCGGGGACGCGGGCACCTTGATGGGGCCCTTCGCGGACGGTACTTCGCGCGGGCCCGCATCGGTGGTATCGGAGCTACCGCACGCGGTGAGCACGGCGACCAGCGCGAGAATCAGCATGGCCGTGGCGGCGCGTAAACGGCCGGAGGGTCGGTTGGTGAACATGAGCGGGGTGTTCCTCTTTCTTCTTCAGTGCACCTGGGCGGCGTTTTCCGCCAGCGGAATCACCAGTGGGGTACCGGTTTCGGGGTCGTCGACGATGCGGCACCGCAGCGAGAACACCTCGTGTACCAGCTCCGCGGTGACGATCTCGCCGGGCTCGCCGGACGCGACGATCCGCCCGTCGCGCATGGCGATCAGGTGGTCGGCGTAGCGGAAGGCGTGGTTGAGATCGTGCAGTACCGCCACGACCGTGCGTCCCGAATCGCGATTGAGCGAGCGGCACAGGTCCAAGAGCTGGATCTGGTAGGCGATGTCGAGATAGGTGGTCGGCTCGTCGAGCAGGATGATCGGCGTCTGCTGGGCGAGGACCATCGAAATCCACACCCGCTGCCGCTGACCACCCGACAGTTCGTCGACCGGGCGCGCCGACAGCTCGGCGACACCGGTGGCCGCCATCGCTTTTGCGACCGCCTCCTCATCGGTGCGCGACCACTGCCGCAGCAGTGTCTGATGCGGATAGCGCCCGCGCGCAACGAGATCCGCCACGCGAATGCCGTCGGGTGCGGTCGAGGTCTGCGGCAGCAGGCCGATCTGGCGGGCCAATTCCTTTGCCGGATAGTCGGTTACGGGTTTGTCGTCGAGCAGCACGGTCCCGGATTGCGGGGTGAGCAGACGGGCCAGCGCACGCAGCAGGGTCGACTTGCCGCAGGCGTTCGGGCCGATGATCACCGTGAACTTGTTGTCCGGAATATCAACGGAGAGTTGATCACTGACCGTGGCGCCCTTGTAGCCGAGCCGGACCTGATCGGCGCGTAACCGCGCGTGAGAGTCGTTCATATCGCTTTCCTATTTCCGTCGCGCTTCGGCGACGAGCAGATACGCCAGGTACAGCCCACCGATCGAGCCGGTGACGATGCCGACCGGCACGGTGGTCGGGGCGAAGGCGCGCTGGGCGATCCAGTCGCAGGTCACCAGCAGGGTCGCGCCCATCACCGCGGAGGGGAGCAGGGCGATCGACGGTGTGCGGGTGAGTTTGCGCGCCAGATGCGGTGCGGCCAGCGACACGAACGCGATCGGTCCCGCGACAGCCGTTGCCAGCGAAGTGAATCCGACGCTGAGCGCGATCAGCCAGCCGGTCGCCTTGCTCGTGTTCAGCCCGAGGCCGCGCGCGGTGTCGTCGCCGAGTTCGAGGATCTGCAGGCGCGGCGCGGCCGGGATCAGCGCCACCGCCAGCACGGCGAGGATGAGCACCGTCGGTGCGACCTGCGGCCAGGACAGCCCGTTGAGCGAACCCGCACCCCAGGCCGCCGCCGACATCGCCGCGTCCAGGTCGGCCCGCATGATCAGCCAGGTGTTGACCGAGGCGAGCATGGCACTCACCCCGATACCGACGATGATCAGCCGGAATCCGGTCACGTTGTGCCGGAAGGCGAGTAGGTGGATCACCAGGGCGGCGCCGAGGCCACCGATCATGGCGCCCGCCGCGGTCTGGAAGTTGCCGCCGCCGAGGGTGAGGATCACCAGCAGCGCGCCGGTGTAGGCGCCGGTGCTGAACCCGATGATGTCGGGACTGCCCAGCGGATTCCTGGTCACCGACTGCAGGATCGCGCCGCTCACGCCGAGCGCGGCGCCGAGAACCAGGGCCAGCAGAATGCGCGGCAGTCGCCAATCCCGCACGACCAAGCGGTCGAAGCGCTCGTCGCCGATGAACAGCGCGCGCAGCACGCGCGGTGCGGGGATCGGGAAATCGCCGGTGCCGAGGGCGAGTACGGCGGTGACGGCCGCGATGACCAGCAGGATCGCGCACACCACCACGGTGCGCACGCCGATCCTGGCGGTGAGGCCGAGTCGTCGCGATCGGAGCAGAACCATCGGGCGCCCGAAGTCGATTTTCGTACGGTGCCCACGCGACGCGCCTTCCGTGGTCACCCGGACTGACTCCTCCGGGCGCTGACCGTTGGGTTCCGCCGCGCCTTGGGTAGTTACGGGAACTGGCTGCTGACCACTCATGCGGTAGCCCCCACTCGTGTGCGGCGGGCCAGCCAGATCAGCATCGGCGCGCCGAGGAAGGCCGTGACCAGGCCCGCGGGTACCTCGTCGGGGCGAATGATGATGCGGCCCAATACATCCGCAGTCAACACCAGCAGTGGCGCGAGCACCAGCGAATATCCGAAGATCCACCGCTGATCGGGCCCGACCATCCAGCGCGCGATGTGCGGCACCGCGAGCCCGACGAACGCGATCGGGCCGACGGCCGCGGTCGCGGTGCCGCACAGCAACACCAGCGCCAGCGCGGTGAGCAACCGGGTGCGGGTGACGCGCACACCCAGCGAGCGGGCCAGATCGTCGCCGAGCGCAACGGCATTGAGCGAGCGCGCGCACACAGCGGCGATCAGCAGCCCGACCACGATGAACGGCGCGGCGCCCGCGATGATGTCGAACCCGCGACCGGTGAGCGCCCCGGCATCCCAGCGCCGCATCTCGTCGAACGCCTTGGGATCGACCAGGATCATGCCCCTGGTGAGACCGGTGAGCACGGCGGTCGCCGCGACTCCTGCCAGGGTGAGACGGATCGGGTCGGTGCCGGTGTGGCCCGCGGTGCCGAGCCGGTACACGACCACCGAAACCAGTGCCGCCCCGAGGAATCCGAACCACACATACGATGTGATCTCCGTTACTCCGAAGAGTGCGACCGCGACCGTGATGGCGAAGGCGGCGCCCGCGTTCACACCCAGCAAACCGGGATCGGCCAGCGGATTGCGGGTCAGCCCCTGCATCAGGCAGCCCGCCACACCGAGCGCGAGCCCGACGAGCAGGCCGAGCAGCGTGCGCGGCAATCGGTATTCGAGCACGGTGACCTGGTCGGGGGTCGTGGCTTCGGCGGTCGACAGCGCGTGCCAGACATCGCCGATCGCAATGGCTTTGGTGCCGACCAGCAGGCTCAGCACACAGGCCGCGACCAGCACGATCACGGCCAGCAACCAGCCAGACCAACGCGGACTCTTCATCGGATATCTCTCTCACGGCGAACGCTATCGAGACTGAGGTTAGCCTAAGCAAGGTCTTGATAGGTGAGGCTTACCTAGCTATGGTTCGGCTCTCATCGAAGAACACGAAAGGTTCACCCCCGTGAAAATCACCAAGTTCGCTCTGCTGGCCTCCACCGTGAGCGTTGCCCTCGGCATCGCCGCCGGAACCAGCCACGCAGCACCCGCGGCGGATGAGCCGATCAACTACACCGCTACGACCACCGAGACCTCGACGATCATCGGCACCGACGCGGGCTCGATGGTGGTCGAGGACGGGGTGTTCAAGATCAAGGCGGCCAACGGCGCCACCGTCGCTGGTAGCGAATTGTCCTTCCGGGTCGACGATTTCGTCTTCCCGATCGCCGCTGACATCTCGGGCCGCAACGCCACCCTCACCCCGCAGTTCGATCTGGCGCACGCCACCTACAAGCCGGTCGCGCTGCCGTACGAGGACAAGGCGCCGTGGAAGAACGAATACGACCGTGAGCAGGCGGCTTGGAGCCGTCTCGGCAGCACGATCTCCCTGGGTGCGGCCATCGGCGCCCTCGTCGGCGGACTCGGCGGCGGGGCCGTCGGTTGCGTGCTGGGCGGCATCGCCGGCGCGACCATCGCCGCGGCCACCATTGTCGGCATGTTCGGCCCGTTCATCCCGGCCGCCGCGGTCGGTTGCATCGGCGGAATCCTGGCCATGGGCTCGCTCGGTGCTCTCGCCGGTCAGCTGTTCATCGCCGCGCCGGTCGCGATCATGGCGGCAGCGCAGTACTTCACCACCATCAACTCCCCGATGCCGAACCCGGCGCCTGCACCGGCTGCCAAGTAGGCGAGACGATTTCGGTCGAATCGGCCGATCAGAACCTCGCGGAGGGGACAACTCGGCGAGCGGTCGATCCCGCCCGATCAGCATCGGGCGGGATTCGGCGTTGGTCAGTCGGTCTCGGTTGCCTTCTCGTTCGGGGCGGGAATGTGACGCAGCAGGGTCATGACCAGTCCGGCCGCGACCGCGGTCAGACCGATACCGACAAGCGAATTCACTTGTAGCGCATGGGTGTAAGCCTCGCGGGCAACCGTGGTCAGCTCCGCGCCCAGCGATTCGGGCAGCGCGGCGGCGACGTGCAGGGCGCCGGCCAGGGTGTCCTCGGCGACCTCCGCGATCTCCGGTGGGAGTCCGGCGGGCAACTGCTCCGCCATCTGCCCGCGATAAACGGCGGTGCCGATACTGCCGATCACCGCGACGCCCAGGGCCGCCGAGAGTTCCTGGCCCGTTTCGGAGATGGCCGAGGCCGCACCGGCACGCGCCGGGTCGACCGCTCCGACGATCAGATCCAGGCCTAGCACGAACATCGGGCTCAGGCCGAGCGAGAACACCACCATGCCGGTGACGATCAACGCGAGATCGTCGCTGCCCGAGAGCTGAGTGAAGATCGCATACCCAGCCATCGCGATCACCAGTCCGCCGGTCATCAGATACGCGGGCCGGATCTTGGGTGCGAGCGCGCTCACCACACCCGCCGCCACGACCATCGCCGCCGCCTGCGGCACCGTCCACAGTCCGGCTTGGAACGCCGAAAGGCCGAGTACCAGCTGCAGATACTGCGCGAGCAGCAGGAACAGTCCACCCATCGCCAGCATGGCGACCATCAACGCGACCAGCGACCCACTGAACCGAACATTGCTGAACAACCGCAGGTCGATCAGTGGATTGCTCAGGCGCTGCTGGCGCAGGACGAACACCGTGCCGAGCGCGAGACCGGCGACCAGCACGCCGACGGCTTCGATCGACCAACCGTCCTTCGCCAGCTCCTTGATGCCGTAGATGACGCCCATCACCGACAGCAACGACAGCAACGCGCTGAGAATATCGAGCTTGCCCGGGTTCGGGTCCTTGTACTCGGGCAGCAGGAACGGGCCGGTCGCCAGCAGCAACACCATCGCGGGCACCGCGACCAGGAACACCGAACCCCACCAGAAGTTCTCCAGCATCGCCCCGCCGACCAGCGGTCCGATCACCATGCCGACCATGAAACTGGTCATCCACACGCTGATCGCGGCGGTGCGCTGACGGTCGTCGTGGAACATATTGCGGATCAGCGCCAGGGTGGACGGCATCAGCGTCGCGCCCGCGATGCCGAGCAGCGCGCGGGTGCCGATCAGCATGTTCGCACTCGTCGAGTACGCGGCGATCACGGAGGCGACGCCGAAGGCGAGTGCGCCGATCATCAGCAGTTTGCGGCGGCCGATACGGTCGCCGAGGGTGCCCATGGTGATGAGGAAACCGGCGACCAGGAAGCCGTAGATGTCGAGGATCCACAGCAGTTGGGAGCTGCTGGGTTCAAGTGCCTCGCTGATCCGGGGGATCGCGAGGTAGAGCACGCTCAGGTCCATCGAGATGAGCAGTGTCGGCAGGGCGAGGACCGCAAGGCCGATCCACTCCTTGAGCCCGGCCTGTTCGGTGGACTCGGGGGTGGACTGGTCGTGCTGTGTGGACGTCACACTACGACGTTACCGACGGATCGGGTCGGTGTGCCAGCGAGTTTTCCGGCGGCCTTCGGCGTAAGTCATTGGACATTCCGGGCGGGCGACCACGATCATGGGCTCGGTGTCCACACGTAATGAACAGCTCAGGCTCGTCGATTCGCCGCGTCAGCCGCAGGATCAGGGCGAGCCGTTTCCGTGGTCGGCGACCATCGACTCCACCTATTCCACGCGCGATGCGATCGACGCGTTGGCGTTGGCGCCGTTCCTGCGCGGCGACCAGCCCTTCGCCCGCCAGGCGCACCTCGACCGAGTTCGGCCCGAAGCCTCGCTGCGACCCGCCGAGTCACGGATCGTTCGGTCGGTCGCCGATGACGACAGCAGTGCGCTGCTCGCGGCCGGTGAAGGGTGGGCGCTACGGGCCGTGCGGTGGGCGAGTGGGTCCGCCACGATCGAGGTGACCGCGGTGAGTGACGAGCTTGCTGTCGCGGTGCTGGCTCAGGCTACCGAGGGGGCTTCGCTGTCACGTGACAGTGAAGCGACGGTGGAGATGGGGTTCTGGCACATGGATGTTCGGCGGCCCGCGCGCCGCCGTCGGCAGATCGCGGCGCCTGCTTGGGCGGAGATTCGTGGCAATTACACGAGTTCGGTTGCCGCGAGTATGGAGCGGCTGATGGGGCTCGGGGTCGCGGATATCAAGGGGCGGCTGGTGCTGTTGCACGGTGAGCCGGGGACCGGGAAGACCACTGCGCTTCGGGCCTTGGCGCGGTCGTGGGCGCCGTGGTGTCAGGTCGACTGTGTGGTGGACCCGGAAGAGCTGTTCAGTAATCCCGGGTATCTGATGGAAGTCGCGGCCGGTGCCGACGGTGACGACGAGGACGGTCGCTGGCGGTTGCTCGTCCTGGAGGACTGCGACGAACTGATTCGCGGTGAAGCGAAAGAAGCTGCGGGGCAGAAGCTTTCGCGACTGTTGAATCTCACCGACGGGATGCTGGGTCAGGGGCGCAATGTGTTGATCGCGATCACGACGAACGAAGATCTCTCCCGGCTGCACCCGGCTGTTGTCCGGCCCGGGCGTTGTCTGGCTCAGCTCGAGGTCGGTCGGCTGTCGGCGACGGAAGCCAACGAGTGGCTGGCTCGCCAAGGCGGTGCCGCCGCCACGTTCCCCGACGGCGCGACGCTCGCCGAGTTGGTCGCCCATCGTGACGGCGGGATCCAGATCCAGTCGACTATCGACCACTCGACCGATGTCGGCATGTACCTCTAGCGTCTTCAGCGACGGACGACCGGCGCGGCGACAGCGCAGGCGATCGTGAGCACGAGGGGGACGACCAACGCGGCGGTGAGCGGGATCAGCGCGGCGAGCCAGCCGATCAGTGCGGGGCCCGCCAGGAGGCCAAGGTAGCCGATGGTGAAGACGCGGGACATGTCGGTGGCGGCGGTGGTGCCACCGAGATTGCCTGCGGTGGAGAAGATTTGGGGGACGCCGCCTGCCAGGCCGAGGCCGCAGAGTGCCCAGCCCAGGAGGGTCAGTGGGAGCCAGGGGGAGGTGATGACTATCGCGAATCCGGTTGCGGCGAGCAAGCTTCCGTAGCGGACGATGGCTACGGGGCCGAAGGCGGCGCTCACCCGGTCGGCGAGGAATCGGCCGAGGGTCATGGTGGCGGAGAAGGCGCCGAAAGCGAGGGCGGCGGCTGCGGCGGACGTATCCAGGTGGTCGCGGACCTGCAGGGCGCTCCAGTCGGCGGCGACACCTTCGGCGAGCAGGAGTACGAACGCGATTGCGCCGAGCGAGAAGACTTTTCGCGTTCGGTCGGTGTCGGCTCGCGCCGCTGTCGGGTCGGTGTGACCGCGTCCGGACGACGCAGTGTGTTCGGTACCGCCGGAGTCTTTCGCTGCTGCACGATCGTAGTGCTCCGGGCGCGAGGTGGTTTCGGGCCGGGTCATCAAGTGGGGCACGAGCATCGCAGTCACGAGTACCCCGCCGACGGATGCGCAGGTCAGCGTCAGTTGCGGCGCCCATCCCGCGTGCTGGGCGGCCGCGCCCAACAGCGAACCGACGAACCCGCCCGCCGAGAACATCGCATGGAACGCGGACATGATCGGTCGGCCATACGCACGCTCGACCTCTACCGCTTGGGCATTCATCGACACATCGAGCGCACCGTTGCCGATCCCGAAGCAGGCCAGCGCGATCCCCAGGGTGACCGGATCGGTCGCCAGTCCGGGGCCGAGCACCGTCACCGAAATGGCAGTCGCGGCCATCGCCACCAGCGTGCGGCTGCCGAACCGGTCGGCGGCGGGCCCCGCGAGCCGCATACCGATCAGCGCGGCCCCCGCCATCACCAACACCAACACGCTGAGCGTCGACGCCGACACGCCGGTCCGCCCGGTGATCGCCGGAATGTGGACCACCCACATCGCCAGCAACACCCCGTTCAGCGTGAACGCCGCGAACACCGCGGCCCTGGACAGTCGAAGCCGGCGGTCGATCGTCGCTGAGCTCACCGCCTCGACGGTACCGGGCGGATAGTTCAAGATCACCACGCTCCCATCGAGGTGGCCTCTCGGGCGATACTTCGGTGGGAGCGTGGTGATCGAGCGTCCAACGGCTAGCCCTGGGGGGTCCAGGCGCCGGTGGCGGCGGTTTCCTTCGCGTAGTCGGTGAAGTCGCGGGGTTCGCGGCCGAGGGCGCGCCGGACACCGTCGGCGGTGGCGGTGTTGCGGCCGTCGAGGATGGTGCCGAAGAGGTAGTCGAGCAGGCTGATCACATCATCGGGAACCTGGTATTCGGTCAGGGCCGCAACGAATTCCGGGCGTGACACGGGGATGAAGGCGATCTCGCGACCGGTGGCGGCGGCGATCTCACCGACCGCGTCGGCGAAGGTCAGGGCGCGCGGGCCGGTGAGTTCGTAGAGCTGGCCCGCGTGGCGCTCGTCGGTGAGCGCGGCCGCCGCCACCTCGGCGATGTCGTCGACGTGCACGAACGGTTCCGGCACATCGCCGTTGGGCAGCGCCACCGCGCCGGCGAGCACGTCGTCGACGAAGGCGCCCTCGCTGAAGTTGTGGGCGAAGAAGGAGCAGCGCACGATGGTCCAGCTCAGGCCCGAATCCCGCACGATCTCTTCACATTCCACCGCCTCGGGTTCGCCGCGCCCCGACAACAGCACCACCGAGCGCACACCGGCGGACCGGGCCGCGGCGGTGAACGCGCGGATGACGTCCGGGGCACCGGGCACGGCGAGGTCGGGCTGGAAGGCGAGATAGACGGAGTCGACACCGGCCAGCGCCGGTGCCCAGGTCTCGCGGTCGGTCCAATCGAAGGGGATCGGCGCGGTGCGCGAGCCGCGCCGGACCGGTCGGCCCGCGGCCTCGAGAAGCGCCGCGACCCGGCTGCCGGTCTTGCCCGTAGCGCCGGTGATGAGGGAAAGCTGCTGGTGAGAAGCGGTGTTTGTCATGAGATAAGTACACCGCCGGGCACGTCGCGACAACATCGTCGCGGCACTCACGAACATGCGCAATCGTCTACTGTGGAAGCGGGGTGTGATGGTGAGCTCGCCCCGGTATTTCGTAGGTACATGGGTAACTCGCCGACCAACAGCTGACTTCGCCGCCGACATCCCGCCGGCCGCCAACGAAGCAATAGTGGCACGTGGTCTGGCTAAAAGGCCCGGAGAGGCGGACGAGCACAGTGGATGCGTTAGCTGGACTGCTCGAAGGTCCACGCGCCCGGGGTGCGTTTCTCATGTGTTCGTTGCTCGATCCGCCGTGGTCGTTGCGCGTGCAGGACGAGGCGCCGCTCACGGTGCTCGCGATGATTCGCGGAAAGGCTTGGGTCAGTACCGATTCCATGCCGCCGCGTCAGCTCGGCGCGGGCGATGTGGCGGTTTTCCGTGGGCCGCAGCCGTATACGGTGGCCGACGATCCGGCGACCGAACCGCAGGTCGTCATCCAGCCGGGGCAGGTCACCACGACGCCTGATGGTGAAATCCTATGCGAGACACTGAGTCTCGGCGTCCGGCAGTGGGGCACCGATCCCGACGGTGAGACGCTGATGGTCACCGGAACCTACGAATCGGCGGGCGCGGTGAGTAGACGGTTGCTGCGCGCGCTGCCGCAGGTGGCGGTGCTGCCGCATGGCGAGCTCGATGCCCGCCTGCTCGATCTGCTCGTCGACGAGGCGACCAAGGACCTGCCCGCACAGACCGCCGTCCTCGATCGACTCCTCGACCTGCTGCTCATCGCCGCACTGCGCGCCTGGTTCGCCCGCGACGACGCCCCCGCCTGGTACCACGCCTACAGCGACCCGCTGATCGGCAAGGCGCTGCGGCTGCTGCAGCACAATCCGGCACACCCGTGGACGGTGGTGACGCTGGCCGACGCGGTCGGCATGTCGCGTGCTGCGCTGGCCCGCCGGTTCACCGAACTGGTCGGCGAACCGCCGATGAGCTTCCTGACCGAATGGCGGCTCTCCCTCGCAGCCGACCTGCTCGCCGAATCCGATGCGACGGTGGAATCGATTGCCCATCAGGTGGGGTACGGCAGCGCGTTCGCGCTCAGCACCGCCTTCAAACGCCACTTCGGGGTGAGCCCGCGCGACCATCGGCAGGGCAGCGCGGCATGATGGCCTAGTGAGCGAGCGAAGCGAGAGAACCATGTGGCAGCGCGCGGAGCGCATGCCGCAGCCGAGCGTCAGCGAGGCGGAGGCATGAGCTATCCCGTCCTGTGGCCGATGCCGACCCGGTGGGCCGACAACGACCAGTACGGCCACGTGAACAACGTGACCTACTACTCCTACTTCGACACCGCCGTGAACGCCTGGCTGATGCGCGCCACCGGCCTCGACATCACCGCGCTGCCCGCGCTCGGCGTCGTCGCGACGACTTCGTGCAAGTTCCACGGCTCGGTCAGCTTCCCCGACCAGCTGCAGGTGGGCTTGCGGATCGCGCGCCTCGGCAATTCGAGCATCACCTACGACCTGGCGATCTTCCGCGAGGGCGAGGCCGGTCTCGAACTCGCCGCGACCGGGGAGTTCGTCCACGTCTATGTCGACGCGGACACCCGCAAACCGGTAGCGATCCCGGAGGTTGTACGCACGGCAGCCGCAGAGCTGGTCACCGAATAGCTCCCAGGCTTCAACCTCGGGGGATCGACTGGTCTGGAGCCCGTCGGAGTACACGCTTATGAAGCGATTACCCCTACCTCGGGGGGATGACTGGTCTGGAGCCCGTCGGAGTACACGCTTACGAAGCGATTACCCCTACCTCGGGCCACTCGCTGCCGCGGCGGGCGCGCAGGATGATCTGGCCTGCCGGTGAGTAGCCCGGTGGTCCGGGGAGGGCGGCGAAGGTGGTTTTGTCGATCACCAGGGAGGAGTCGAGTTGTTCCCGGCTCGGTCCCCAGAGGTACTCCACCTCGGTGAGTTCGTCGCGAATCTTCTTGAAGTACATCAGTTGCGCCATCGCCGGATCTCCGCGTAGACCTCCGCCGGTCAGCGGATCGTGATCGGCGGCTAGAGACCATCGTGGCAGGAATCGAGCGATCTCGCCGCTACCTCGCCGAAAATTTCGAGCGCGGGCGGGCGGTGTTCAGGCCTGCAGCATGGTCTGGAATCGGCGCATTCCGGAAATCCACCGGTCGTAGTCCGAGCCCTTGTTGCGGTACATCTGCAGTACCTCGGGGTGCGGCAGGATCAGGAAGTGCTCGGCGGCCATCGCCTCGACCACGGTGTCGGCGACTTCCTCCGGCGACAGCACCGCGCCCGCCGTCTTCACGGCCTTGATCGCCAGTTCGCCCGCTTCGGGGTGGTCGGGGATGAGCCCGCCGGTGAGCAGCTGGGTGTCCACGCCCATCGGGCACAGGCAACTCACGCGAATGCCCTTGTCGCCGTAGGTGACCGAGAGCCATTCGGCGAACCCGACGGCGGCATGTTTGGTGACCGAGTAAGGGGCGGAACCGATTTGGGTGAGCAGTCCCGCCGCCGACGCGGTCGAGACGAAGTAGCCGCTGCCGCGCTCGAGCCAGCCGGGGACGAGCAGTTTCGCGGCCCGCACGTGGGCCATCACATTCACGTCGATGGTCGCCGCCCACTGCGCCTCGGTGCTGTCGAGGCCGGGTCCGCCGCCGATGCCGGCATTCGCGAAATACAGGTCCACCGGCCCGAATTCGCGTTCGGCGGTAGCGATCAGCTCCGTGATGACCTGCTCGTCGGCCACATCGCCACCGACCGCGATCGCGTTGTCGCCGAGTTCGGCCGCCACCTTCGCCGCGCTGTCCGCATCGAGATCGGCGACGACCACCCGCGCATCACCGGCCACGAGCCGGTAGGCGAGTGCGGCTCCGATACCCGCGCCGGCTCCGGTGACGATTGCGACCTTGCCTGCTATCTCCATCCCCGCACAGTAACTTTTGGAGCGCTGGCGCGCTCGAGTTCGCGCCCCCCTTGTGTCCCGTCGAGATGTGCGGGGCCGGGGATGCGGTCATGGCGCAGGCCACGGTTACAGCCGGTACTGGTTCTAGGTTCGATCCGATGGCGGTGACGAGCGGGGCGCCGTTCGTGGTGTGGTGCGTGAGTTGCTCGACCCGACCCGGTTGGGTCAGGCGGTGACCGCTGGTGCTGGGGTTGTCGATTGTGGGGCGGGCGCGGCGGGTTTATCGGTGGCGCGGGAGGTGGCGGAGCGTGACATGGCGCCCAGCGGGGTGTGGTTGAAGGCCAGGTTCAGCAGGAACGCGGTTGCCGCGCCGAGGGTTACGCCGCTGTCGAGGAGGATCTGGGCGGACGTCGGGAACTTGTCGAACATGTCCTTGGTGAACACCGGCAGCAGCCCGATACCGATGGCGGTGGCGGCGATGGTGGCGTTGACCTTGTCCGTCAGGTCGGCTTTGAGCAGCGTGGTGACGCCGACAACCGCGACGGTCGCGAACAGCACCAGCCCCACCCCACCGACCACTGGCTTCGGAATCGCCGCGACCACTTCGCCGATGCGCGGCACCAGACCGAGCACTACCAGGATCGCGCCGCTCACCGCGGTCACATATCGGCTGTAAACCCTGGTCGTGGAGACCGCGCCGACATTCTGATTGAAGATGGTGTCGACGAAGGCGGTGAAAATGCCGCCGAGCACGCCGGACAGGCCGTCGCCGACCAGGCCGCGCGCGAGATCGCCCTTGCTGAGCGGTTTTCCGGTGATCTCGCTGATCGCCAGCATGCTCGCGGTCGACTCGGCGAACACCACCGCCATCACGATGCTCATCGCCACCACCGCGGTCACCGGGAACTGCGGCGACCCGAAGTGGAACGGCTGCGGAATCCCGATCCAGTCGGCGTTTCCGACGCCCGCGGTGGTGATCAGACCCATCGGCAGCGCGATCGCGATGCCCGCGACCAACGCGATCAACACCCCGAGCTGCGAGAAGACACCGCGGCCGAGGCAGACGAACCCGACCGCGATCAGCACCACCACCGCCGCCAGCCCGATATTCGACGGCGAGGCGAAACTCGGCGACTTCGGGTCGGTCCCGATGATCAAGCCCCCGGCCACCCCGATCAGCGACACCCCGACCACGGTGAGCACGGTCCCGGTGACCAGCGGCGGGAAGAACCGCACCACCCGCGCGAACGGCCACGCCAGCGCGACACCGACCACACCACCGATCAGCATCGACCCGTACACGGCGTCGAGGCCGTACTCCTTGGCGATCAGGATCATCGGATTGAGCCCGACAAACGTGGCACCACAGACGATCGGCAGCCGCGCACCGGCCAGCTTGCCCACGCCGAGGCTCTGCACCAGCGTGATGATGCCCGCGACCAGCAGATCGGCACTGATCAACAGCCCGATCGTCGCCCGGTCAAGGCCTGCGGCCGCGCCGAAAACCAACGGCACGGTGATACAACCGGTGTACATGATCAGGACGTGCTGTATGCCGAACGCCAGCTGCCGAGCGAACGGCAGCCGGGTGTCGACGGGATGCGCCTCACTCATACAACAGGTTGTAGTCCCCGTTTTTTACCGCGAGTGAGCACCGTGTTTCGTTGGCGTTGCGGGTCGGATATATCACCCGGCAGGTTTAAAACCGCTGATAATTGCTGACCACAGAGATCAGCGCCAGCAGAACGGCTGCGAGAATTCCTGTGCTGCCGCTGGCCGGTCTCTGCGGAGCGTTGTAGCCGGGCGTGCCGTAAACCGGCGAGCCTTGGGCTGGAGCGCCGTGGCCAGGTCTGTTGTGCCCGGGAGCGCCGTAGCTGGGTATGCCGGGCGCAGGGGTGCCATATCCGTACCCTTGGCCGCCGATGCCTGGAGCATCGACGGCGGGACAGCCGAAGCCGGGAACACCGGATCCTGGTGTGGCATGCGGGGGCGCACCATGGCCGCCGTGCGGGTCGTATCCCTGCTGACCGACAGGCGGATAGCCCTGACCCTGTTGCGGCCCATACGGATACCCCATTACGCCCCCCGTTTCTCGGATACACCCGCCTACATAGTTCGCGCGGTGCGCAGTCGACCGCGCACCGGCCCGGCCGACCCCCGACACCCGCTCAAATGCGACTGAGCAGTGTCAGTGGGTCCTCGAGGAAACCGGCGGTGGTGGCGAGGAAGCGGGCGCCGAGTTCGCCGTCGACCATGCGGTGGTCGAAGCTGAGGCCGAGGGTGGTGACCCAGCGGACGGCCAGCTCGTCACGGAAAACCCAGGGGCGCTTGCGGATCGAGCCGATACACAGGATCGCGGCTTCGCTCGGATTCACCAGCGGGACACCGGAATCCACGCCGAAGACCCCGACATTGGTGATGGTGAAAGTTCCACCACGCAGGTCATTGGGCGTGGCATTGCCGGAGCGAGCCGTGTCGGCCGCCCAGCTGATCTCCCGGCACAGTTCGCGCAGGCTGAGCGCCTGTGCCTCTTTGAGATTGGGCACCACCAGCCCGCGATCCGAGGCGACCGCGATCCCCAGATTCACATAGTGCTTGGTGACGATCTCCTGATTCTGCTCGTCCCAGGCGGTATTGATTCCCGGATATTCCGCGATCGCGGCCAACGTCGCTTTCGCAACCAGGGCCAAGGGTGTGAGGGTCAGGCCATCGAAGGATTTGGTGGTGCGCAAGTGGTCGAGCAGCTCCATCGAGGCGGTGCAGTCGACGGTGACGAAGGTGCTGGCCTGCGGAATCGTGCGCGAACTGGCGGCCATCGCGGCGGCGGTGCGTTTGCGGATGCCCGAGATGGGCGTGCGTTCCTCGCGGGCGGTCGGCTCGATGAGGCCGTCGGCGTCGGTGGCGTGACCGTTCGACGGTGTCGGCGCGATGTCACCGAGGCGGGCGAGGGTGCGCGGCTGGGTCACGGGCACGGCCGAACGCACGTCTTCGACGGTGACCGCGCCCTCCGGCCCCGAACCGGCGACGAACCACAGGTCGATACCGAGTTCCTTGGCCAGCTTTCGCGCCGCGGGAGTCGCGGCGGCGCGATGCGTACTCGGCGTACTCGATGCCATCGACGGCACCGGTTTCTTTCTCCGCGAAGTGGATTCGGCCTCGGGACCGTAGCCGACCAGCACGTTCGTGCGTGGCTCCGCGGTCGGCGGTGCGGCCACCTCCAGGTCGTTGCGCACCCGGATCAGCGGTGCCCCGACCGGCACAGTGTCGCCGGGCTGTGCCAGCAGTTCGACCACCACCCCCGAGAACGGTGAGGGCAGCGCGACCACCGCCTTCGCGGTTTCCACCTCGGCGATGGTCTGGTTCAGTTCCACCGTGTCGCCGACCGCGACCGCCCACGACACCAGGTCGCCGTCGGCCAAGCCCTCACCCAGGTCGGGGAGGCGGAACTCGAGAACATGACCGTCGTCGGTGGCGGCTGGTTCCGGCACAAGAGCACCTTTCATCACGCGGCTAGACAGCGGTCGACCGCCGCCAGAATGCGGTCGGGGTCGGGCAGATGGTGCTTTTCGAGCTTAGCCGGGGGGTAGGGGATGTCGTAGCCACCGACGCGCAGCACCGGCGCCTCGAGGTGATAGAAGCAGCGTTCGGTGACGCGGGCGGCGATCTCGGCGCCGAGCCCGGCGAACACGGGCGCCTCGTGCACGACGACCAGCCTGCCGGTCTTGTCCACCGATTCGGCGATCGTGTCGACGTCGAGCGGGGAGAGACTGCGCAGGTCGATCACTTCGAGCGAATGTCCTTCCTCCGCAGCGATTTTCGCCGCAGTGAGCGCGGTGGCGACGGTGCCGCCGTAGGCGACGACGGTGACATCGGCGCCGCGGGTGCAGACCCTGGCCTTGTGCAGTGGCAGATCCGGTTCGCCTTCGAAATCTACGTCGGCTTTGTCCCAATAGCGACGTTTCGGTTCGAAGAAAATAACCGGGTCGTCCAGTGAGATGGCCTGGCGAATCATCGAATACGCGTCGGCGGGCGTGCTCGGTGATACAACGCGCAGCCCCGCGGTGTGCGCGAAATACACCTCCGGTGATTCGGAATGATGTTCGACCGCACCGATACCACCGCCGAACGGAATGCGGATCGTCAACGGGGCCTTAGCTTTTCCGCCGGTGCGATTGTGGATCTTGGCGACCTGGGAAACGATCTGGTCGAAGGCCGGATAGACGAAACCGTCGAACTGGATCTCCACCACTGGCCGATACCCACGTAGCGCCATGCCGAAAGCTGTTCCGACGATGCCGGATTCGGCCAGGGGCGTGTCGATGACGCGGTTGTCGCCGAAATCTTTCTGCAGGGTGTCGGTCACCCGGAACACACCACCGAGCTTGCCGATGTCCTCGCCGAGGAGAACGACCTTGGCGTCGTCCTCCATCGCGTTGCGCAAGCCGGTGTTGAGGGCGGCGGCGAAGGTGGTGATCATGACGGCGCTCCTTCGGCGAGGTAGGCCGAGAGCTGTTGGCGCTGCTCGGTCATCAGTGGGTGCTCGGTCGCGTAGACGTTGTCGAACATCGATTCCGGGGCGGGGTCGGGCATCTCGATCGTCGCGGTGCGCAGGCGGCGGGCGACGTCGTCGGCCTCGGCGGTGACCTGCTCGATGAACTCGGGGGAGAGGTCGCCCTCGCGATCGAGGAGTAAACGCACGCGTTCGATGGGGTCGCGCTGTCCCCAGTACTCGGTATCGGCGGCGGTGCGGTAGCGGGTGGGGTCGTCGGCGGTGGTGTGCGGGCCCATCCGGTAGGTCAAGGCTTCGATGAAAGTGGGGCCGCCGCCGGTGCGCGCACGTTCGATCGCCTGGCGGGTGACGGCCAGGACGGCGAGGACATCGTTGCCGTCGACCTGCACGCCCGGAATTCCGTAACCGTCGGCCCGGCGCACCAGGGGGATATGGCTCTGCACGGAGACCGGTTCGCTGATCGCCCACTGATTGTTCTGGCAGAAGAACACCACCGGCGCGCTCCACGCCGCGGCGAAGCCGAACGCCTCGGCGATATCGCCCTGGCTCGTCGCACCGTCACCGAAATAGGCGATGGTGGCGATGTCGGCGCCGTCGAGATGGGCCGCGTAGGCGTAGCCGGTGGCGTGCAGGCCCTGGGAGCCGACGACGATATTGGCGTTGGTCATATTGACCTCGTCGGGATCCCAGCAGTGGTGGGCGACGCCGCGCCACAGGGCGGTGAGCTGCTCGGGTGGGACGCCGCGGCAGTAGGCGACGGCGGTTTCGCGGTAGGAACAGAAGGCGTAGTCGTCGGGGTGCAGCGCGTGCGCCGAGCCGACCTGCGCGGCTTCCTGACCCAGCAGCGGCGGCCACAATCCGAGCTGGCCCTGGCGTTGCAAGGCGGTGGCTTCGACGTCGATCCGGCGGGTGACCACCAGGTCCCGGTACAGCTGCCGTAACCGTTCGGCATCGATGTCGGCGACCAACGCGCCGTGTTCTTTGTCGAACACCCGACGGCCGTCGGGTTGAATCAGTTGGACCGGGTAGGTCTGCTTCTGCGACATCGTGATCGCCTCCTCGCTACCGCGCCTTGTGGGCCGATGCAGGTACGCCACTTTCGCTGAGTGCGATGTGTATCACTCAGCATCCACGATAACGCGGGGTGCGCAAGCGGTACACGCGTATATGAGCAGAATGCCTGGTCCACGGGGGTCGTACGCTGTCATACTGCGTTGTATGACCAGTCGCGAACCCGACGTGACACTCGACGCCACCGACGCCCGACTGCTGCGCGAGTTGATCGCGAATCCCCGCGCGACCGGAGTGGAACTCGCGGCACGCCTCGGCCTGTCGCGCAATACGGTGCAGGCGCGGCTGGCCCGCTGGGACAGCGGCGGCGTACTCGGCAGTTTCGAACGCCGGGTCGAACCCCGCGCCCTCGGCTACCCCCTGGCGGCGTTCGTCGCGGTGGTTGTCGACCAGCACCGCCTGGACGCCGTCGTCGACGACCTGGCCGACGTCCCCGAGGTCACCGAGGTCTGCGGCATGACCGGCGCCACCGACCTCACCGTTCGCATAGTCGCCCGCGACGCCGACGACCTCTACCGCATCGCGGGCCGAATCCTGAAGATCCCCGGCGTGGAACGCACCAACATGGCCCTGGTCATGCGCGAACTCGTCGGCCCCCGCACCGGGCCCCTCCTGGACCGACTCGCCGGTCCGCAGTAGGGGCGTTCGATCATGCACTCAGCTGATGCCTGGCCAGGTACTCCACTACTGCGCGGCGCAGAACGTCGCTGGGGGTCGTCTCGGTCTCGGCGGCATAGGCGGCCAGTTGCTGGTCGAGTTCGGTGGGGAGCCGAACTGTCCGAACTGGACTGTTTCCTCGCCGTTCGGTGCCCGCAGGGCGTCCCAAGGCCAGGCCAGGCCCGACCTCGATCGGACCGACGACGGCGTAATCACCGCGCTCGAAATCGGCAGCTAGCTCCGCGTACTCATCAGCGCTTCGTTTTGTCATCGCTGAACCTCTCTGTTGTGCCTACTGCTTGACCGGACGTTGGCCGGTGATCGTGGGCAGGATGATGCCCGCCGATGTCACGCGGACCTCGGTTGCCACCCTCGGTGTGAGGATCATTGCGTGAAATACCTCCCACCTGGAATGATCCACGGCTTCCGCCGCGACTTCGAGCCACGGTTCATGATCGATGTGTCCGATGAACATGTACACCTCGGCATCTGGAAACCGCCGAGACTTCACTGCGTATCACAAGGCTGGGTACGAGATCACCGCGCGAATCTCGTCTTCGGTGATGCTGTGCTGCAGCGCCGATTGATTTATGTGGTGGGGAGGATGCGGCGGACGAGCAGGCCCGCGACCAGTGCCCAGAAGGCGCCGCCGATGCCGAAGAGGGTGGTGCCGGAGGCGGCTACCAGGAAGGTGACCAGGGCTGCCATGCGGTGGGTGGGGTCGCTGAGGGCGCCGGTGAGGGCAGCGGCGAGGGTGGCGAGTAGCGCCAGGCCCGCGACGGTTTCGATGGTGCCTGCCGGTGCCGCGGCGATCAGGGTTACCAGGGCGGCTGATGCCAGGCCGAGGATGAGGTAGGTGCCGCCCGCGGTGGCCGCGGCGATCCAGCGGCGTTTGGGGTCGGGGCTGGCGGCGGGGGCGGCGGCGAGGGCGGCGCTGATGGCGGCGAGGTTGATCGCGTGGCCGCCCGCCGGCGCGCCGAGGATGGTGCCGATGCCGGTGACGAGCATGGCGGGACGCCACGGAACCTGGTAGTCGAACGAGCGCATCACCGCGACGCCCGGGATGTTCTGAGAGGCCATGGTGACGATGTAGAGCGGGATCGCGATACCGATGATCGCCTGCCAATGCCACTGGGGGACAGTCAGTTCCACGGTCGGAACCATCTCGGACAGCGCCAGGTGCCGGTCGTTGACGACGATGTCGATACCGGTACCGACGGCCGCCGTGGCGAAGGCGACGAGCACCGCCCACTTGGGCGCGAACCGTTGCAGTACCAGCCACACCACGATGACCGGGACGACCACGGCGGGCGAGGTGCGCAGCGCCTGCACCGGGGCCAAGCACAGCGGGACGAGCACCCCGGCCAGCATCGCCTGCGCGATCGGGACGGGAATGGCGGCGACCAGCGAACCGAGTCGCTGCCACAGTCCGGTGATCACGATCAGCACCCCGGTCACCGCGAAGGCCGCGACCGCGCCGGGCCAGCCGCCGACGACCAGTCCGGTGCTCGCGAGCAGGGCGGCGCCGGGCGTCGACCAGGCCAGGGTGATCGGGATCCGGTACCGGAAACTCAGCAGCAGAATGCCGATGCCCTGCGTGAAGCACAGCACCAGCAGGCCCGAAGCCGCCTGCGCCGGACTCGCGCCCACCGCGCGCAACCCGCTCAGCACCACCGCGAACGAACTCGTGAAGCCGACCAGTGCGGTGATCGCGCCCGCGCCGAGCGGCTGTGCGATGCCCGCCGGTGTGTCGGCGACATCAGGGGAGGGGGTGGAGACCTGCGACATTGTGCCGATATTGCCCGACCACATCGCGGTTGTCGCCCGCCAGTCCCGCGAAAGTGGACTGATTCACGCGGGTCTATCTCCGGTCCAGTCATCATGACCGGCCTGCGCGGTTCGCGACTTCGACCACGCTGATACTCCTTACCCGCCTCGCATTCGTGCCGCCGCGCGGGCAGGGCGGTGCTGGCGGGTGGGGGAAGTTGCACCGCGCAGGCTTGTCGAGCGTGTCGGGGTCGGGACGGATCGAGGGGCGATGCGCTGTGACTGTCGGGCAGTCGTGGTGCGGCCTCGACCCGACGGCGTAGTCGCTCGCGCTGTCGGGTGCCCGGATTCGGAACGTGTGCGTAGGGTGTCGGGAACGGTTCGGCCACGTCGGGGGCTGGGAGGAATGGTTATGGGTGCGGTGTTGATCTCTGCGGCTGATCTTCGGAAAGAGCTGGCGGACAAGAAGATTCACCTACTCGATGTGCGGTGGGCGCTGGGTGACCCGAACGGTCCGCAGCATTATCTCGACGGCCACGTTCCGGGCGCGGTGTTCGTCGATCTGGAGACCGAGCTGGCTGCCGCGCCCTCGCCTGCCCGTGGTCGACACCCGTTGCCCGACCCGGGCACCTTCGAGAAGTGCGCGCGCAGTTGGGGATTGGGCGACGGCGAACCGGTGGTGGTGTACGACGCGACCGGTGCGATGGCAGCCGCACGGGCATGGTGGCTGCTGCGCTGGGCAGGTGTGGCCGACGTCCGCATCCTCGACGGTGGCCTGCCCGCGTGGATCGCGGCCGGTGGAGCCCTCGCGACCGGCGAAGAACCGGACCCGACCGGCGGTGACCTGGTGGTGCGCCCCGGCGGCCTGCCGGTGATCGATGCCGACGCCGCCGCGAAATGGCCGGGCGTGCTGCTCGACGCGCGGGCAGGCGAGCGCTACCGCGGTGAAGTCGAACCGATCGACCCGCGCCCCGGCCACATCCCCGGCGCGGTCAGCGCACCGACCGCTGAAAACCTCGACGGCACAGGACATTTCCGCAGCGCCGAGGAACTACGTGCCCGGTTCGCGGAATGCGGTGACGGCCCGGTCGCGGTGTACTGCGGCTCCGGCGTCACCGCGGCCCACCAGATCGCGGCCCTCGCCGTCGCGGGCATCGACGCCGCCCTCTACCCGGGTTCGTATTCGCAGTGGTCGAACGACCCGAAGCGGGCCGTCGCCACCGGGAGTAGGCGCTGGCCGTGAGTCCGTCAACGACCGCGTCGGTGGTGCGGCAGACCCGCCGCGGACCCGCCGCAGCACCGCCGCGGGCACACCCAGGCTCACGGGCACCCGCGGGCGATCTCGTGGAGGGCAGCGTTGTCTGCGACGGTGATCGGCAGGTCGTAGGCGACCGCGACCGTGAGGTACTTGGCGGCATAGAAGCAGTGGTTCGGGCGGGCAGGTGGAAGCCATTCGGCGGGGGTGTCGTCGCCCTTGGATTGGTTGGTGGTGGCGCCGGTGGCGAGGAGGTTCACCGACAGGTCGTTGGCGAAGCGGCGGCGTTTGTCAGGGGTCCAGGTGGCGGCGCCCATGTCCCAGGCGGCGGCCAGGGGGTAGACGTGGTCGATTTGGATTCGGCCTGCGTCGGATTTCGTGAAGGGGATGTCGGTGGCGGTGTAGGGGTCGGTGAGGGTTCCCTCGACGACCACGCAGCGGCCGCGGTGCACGACCTCGCGCAACTGCATGGCAAGGACGTTGTTGCGGGTGTCGCAGCCGTCGTGGCTGCCGGGGGCGTCGGAATCGTCGGTCCAAGCGGGGCCGAAGACGCAGGCCTGGCCCGTTTTGCAGCCACGTTCGTAGCCGCCGGGGCGCGGGCGCGCGTCGATGACGCGCACTTGGTCGAGCAGGGCGGTGACCTCGGCGCGCGTGGGACTGCCCGGTGCGGGGACGACCGGCTCGTCCAGCCCGATCACCCCGCACCCGGCAACCATGAACATCAGCACGAGCAACCACGCAGGTTTCCCCATACCCGCATGTTGTAGCCGATGGCACCGACAACTAGCGCCCTGCGGCAAGCAGCGCTCGATGCGAACGACGGGCCCGTCGTCGGCTGCAAGCCGGGTCAGCGGCCGGCTGTCGCGCCGCTCATAACCAAGCTCTAGCCAGCAGGTCCTCGGCCTCCAGGTCCGCGGCGCGGGGTGGGAAGCGCGTCGCGGCGATCGAGGAGACGTGGGTGCCGTCGTGGCCGATCAACCAGGAGCCGCCGCGGTCCTCGCATTCGGCGATCTTGGCGAAGACGGTGAGCAGGAAGGTGATGGATTCCCGCGGGTCGATGGTGTGGGCCAGGCGCTGGGATTCACCCGGCCGCGACAGGTCGAGCCAGACGCCTGCTTGACCGTCCAGGCGCATGCCGAGGATTTTCGTGGTGTCGATGAAGGTGAATTTGCGTCGTTCCCAAGGGGTGTTGGGGGTGTAGCTCTGCTCGAGTACCTGGAGCAGAATTGTCATCGCTGCCCTCCGCACGAATTTCAGGGGTGGGTGAGATATGGAGTTGTCGCCGGTGGGTGTTCCGGCCCGTGACCTGGGATTATCTCAGTATGTTCTCGTTGCGGCGAGAAATCCAGAGCGAAGGCGGTCGTGATCGGTGTCGGTGCCGCCTGCTTGGATGGAACCCATGCTGCACGGTCTGTGGTCCCCCGAATCGGGCCTACTGCTGTGGCACGACGGCGAGCCGGTCGCCGTGGGGTCGGTGCTCGGCGACATCTTGGAACGCGCCCGGTTCCGCCACCGCGCCCAGGTGCTCGTTGTCGATGCCGCGGGACAGTCGGAGACCGCCGAGGTTCGCGCGCACGCGCTCGCGCCACCGACGGCGGCCGTCGTGCTGCGCAGTCGACTCCCGCGCGAGCACATCTCCGGTGACCTGCGGTTCCTCGCGCACGTCGCGCGCGGTATCGAACGATGGGTGCGGGCAGGCCGGGTGGTGCCGCAGATCGAGCGGGCCGACGGTCAGTGGTGGGTGCGCTGGCGGCTGGTCGGCGGTCAACGTCAGCGGGCATGGCTTGCCGAACTGGCCACCGCGATGCCGCCCGCGCTGCGGGTCGCCGGTTCGCCCGCCGCGGTGCTGGAAGACCTGTGCACCCATCTCACCGACCCGATCGCCCGCGAATACCTCACGCAACAACCACAGACCCACCCGCTACTGGCCGCATTGGTCGACGACACCCCCTTGGACGTCGGCTCCTACCGCCTGTCCGAAACGCTGAGCCAGTGGCGGGAGGGCTACGCCGCCGACGAGCCCGAACTGGTGCTGCGCCTGTGCGAACCCGATGGTGAGTTCGGTTCCGTCGACGAATCGGTCGCGCTGTGGCGCCTGCAGGTGTGTCTGCGTCCCGTCGACGACGCACCGAAACCCGTGGTGTTCGAGGATGATCCGGTGCTCGTGCGCACCGCGGCGGAAAAGCTCGGCCAGGCACGCAAGGCCTATCCGCGACTGCGCGATCTCCCCACCGACCCGCGCGGCCTCGACCTGCTGCTGCCGACCGAAGTCGTCGCCGACCTGGTCGCCCACGGCGCGCACGCCTTGCAAGAAGCCGGGATTCGTCTGCTGCTCCCGCGCGCCTGGAACATCGCCGAACCGAGCATGCGATTGCGGGTGAGCAGCCCGGCCGCTGCCGAATCCACGGTCGGGCTCAGTGGATTGCTGTCCTACCGTTGGGAATTGGCGCTCGGTGACCTGGTGCTCAGCCAGGCCGAGATGGAACGGCTGATCAGCAGTAAATCGGATCTGGTCCAGTTGCGCGGCGAATGGGTGCAGGCCGATCACCGCGCCTTGGCGGCGGCCGCCCGCTACGTCGCCCAGCATGCCGACGACAGCCCGATCACCCTGGCCGACATGATCGGCGAACTCGCCGCCGAGCGGGTCGACAATGTCCCGGTCACCGAGGTCACCGCCGAGGGGTGGGCAGCCGAACTGTTCGCCAGGGAAAGCGAACCCGAGCCCGTTCCGGTTCCGGTCGGCCTGAAAGCCCAGCTCCGCCCGTATCAGGAACGGGGTCTGAGCTGGCTGGCCACGATGAGCAGGCTCAACTGCGGCGCGATCCTGGCCGACGATATGGGTCTGGGAAAGACCGTGCAGGTCCTGGCGCTCTTGGTTCATGAGCGTGAGGCGGACCTGGTCGGCGAACTCGGACCTACTCTGCTGGTCTGCCCGATGTCGGTGGTGGGCAACTGGCAGCGCGAGACACAACGGTTCGCGCCTGATCTTCGCGTGCTCGTGCACCACGGTCCAGGCCGTCTCACCGGCGCGGATTTCGCTGCGGCGGTGGCCGATTCGGATCTGGTGATCACCACCTACGCGCTGCTCGCCCGCGACATCACCCTGCTGAACGAACAGCGGTGGGACCGAATCGTCCTCGACGAAGCGCAACACATCAAGAACGCGGTGACCAGACAGGCGCGGGCCGCACGGGCGTTGAAAGCGCGACATCGCTTGGCGCTCACCGGAACTCCGGTGGAGAACCGCCTGGAAGAACTGCGTGCCCTGTTCGACTTCGCCATGCCCAAACTCCTCGGCAGCCCCCAATCGTTCCGCGCCAAGTTCGCGGTGCCGATCGAACGCGAACGCGACCAGCAAGCCATCGACCGGCTGCGCCTGATCACCGACCCGTTCGTGCTGCGCAGGCTCAAAACCGATCCGACGGTGATCAGCGACCTGCCCGAAAAGCTGGAGATGACGGTGCGGGCGAACCTCACCGTGGAACAGGCCGCCCTCTACCAGGCCGTCGTCGACGACATGCTGGAGAAACTCAAAGACGCGAAAGGCATGGCGCGCAAGGGCGCTGTGCTCGGCGCGCTGACCCGGCTCAAGCAGGTCTGCAACCACCCCGCGCACTACCTCGGTGACGGTTCGCCGATCATGCGGCGCGGCGGCCACCGCTCCGGCAAGCTGGCGCTGGTCGAGGACGTGCTCGACTCGGTCATCGCCGACGGCGAGAAAGCCCTGCTCTTCACCCAGTTCCGCGAATTCGGCGACCTGATCCTGCCGTATCTCACCGAACGGTTCGGCACCTCCATCCCGTTCCTGCACGGCGGCGTCACCAAGCAGAAACGTGACGACATGGTGACCGGTTTCCAGGGCGAGAACGGCCCGCCACTGATGCTGCTCTCACTCAAGGCGGGCGGCACCGGCCTCAACCTCACCGCCGCCAATCATGTGATCCACCTGGACCGTTGGTGGAATCCGGCGGTGGAGAACCAGGCCACCGACCGCGCGTTCCGGATCGGCCAGCAGCGCGCGGTGCAGGTCCGCAAGCTGGTGTGCGTCGACACCATCGAGGAGCGGATCGACGAAATGATCAACGGGAAAAAGGCTTTGGCGGATCTGGCCGTCGGTGCGGGAGAGAACTGGATCACCGAGATGAGGACCGACGAACTGCGCGAGCTGTTCACCCTCGGTGCAGAGGCGGTGGGCGACTGATGACCGACTTCAGTCAGTTCGGCCCGCGTAAACCGGTGCGCGGTGGCGCCCAGGCTCGCGGTGGTTTCGGCCGGACTTGGTGGGGCAAGTCGCTGCTCGACGCGGTGGAGAAGGTGGCCGACGCGGGCAGGCTTTCGCGCGGACGCACCTATGCCAGGGTCGGGCAGGTAGTGAACTACCGGATCGAACGCGGCGCGGTAACCGCAGAGGTGCAGGGCAGTCAGCCCAGCCCGTTCACCTCGGTGCTGTCGATCCGACCGTTACGCGACGAGGAAATCGAGCTGTTGCTCGCCGAGATCCGCGAAGCGCCCGGCATGCTCGCCGAGATCGCCTCGGGTGCACTCCCGCCCGCGCTCGGCCCACACCTGTTGCCGACCACGGCCTCGGAACTCGACTTCACCTGCAGCTGCCCGGACATGGGTTGGCCCTGCAAGCACGTCGCCGCGGTCTGCTACCTGCTCGCCGAGCGCCTCGACGAACAGCCGAGCGAGATCCTCACCCTGCGCGGCCTCGACCTCGACACCCTCATCGGCGGCGTCGAGAAGTCCGCGCGCACCGCCGATTCCGACGACCCCTACGGCGACCAATTGGTCCTGCCCGAGCTGCCCCGCATCGAATTCCACGCCGTCATCGACGATCTCGACGCGATTCCACTGCGTCGCGCTCTACGGATGTCGGCAGAGGACGAACCGACCGCGGCGACTGGCCTCCGCGAATTACGCTCGCTCTATGCCGAATTCGACGACTGAGTCTCGCGGGGAGCCGCAGTCGGGATGACTCGCCCAGCGCTGGGCCGACATCGTGCGAGTGGCTCGATCTGCGGCCTGCGCCGGTGCTGCGAGGTCGCAGTGTCGTTCAGCCCAGCTCGTATTCGAACCAGATGTGGTGTCCCCCTTCGGCATCCACATACAGCGCACCCGCCCCGGTGATGCCTGCCAGTTCGCCGGTGCCGCTGCCGGGGACGATATGGAAGAACTCGTCGGTGCGGTCGGTGCCACTGGTGGTGGCGGAGTGGACGAAGTTGAACGCACCAGCCTTGCCGTTGAGCGCACCCTCGAACGACTCCATCGCGAGATAGGTGCCCGCGCCGGTGCTCATGTCGAAGGCGGCGGTGAACAGCGTGGCCGAGAGCCCTTCGATCTCACCCGCATAGGCCTTGGTCATCGTCGAGATGCCGACGGGCATCCCGGTGACGATGGGCGGCTGCGGCGTCAGCTCGGTGGGATCGAACGCGGTGACCTCGAACGTGCCGATTGCTTTCATGCGCCGATGCTAAACCCGCGCACCGACAGATATGCGCATTCACGAGTTCGGTTCGATCCGATAGAACCGGACGGCATTGCCGCCGAACACCTTCCGCAGGTCATCGGCGCTCGCACCCGCGTCGCTCAGCCCGGTGGACACCGTCTCGACGGCCCCGCTGAGGCTCGTGATCGGCTTGTCGACCGGGAAGTTCGACCCCCAGATCAGCCGGTCGGCACCGAAAACCGCCATCGCGTGCGCCAGCAGCGGACCCACCCGCCCGAGCAGCGTCGGAACGGGCGTCACCGTGCCGCGTGTCGGTATCGGATGCCCGAGCACGGGCATCATCAGCCCACTCGCCTTGGCCACCACGTTCGGCTGCGCGGCCAGGTCGGTGAGATCGTCGCGCCAGCGGTGCAACAGCGCGTCCCGCTGCCTGGCGGTGTGTCCGGTGTCCTTGCCGACCGGCCCGAAGATGCCCGCCGGGGTGCCGAGATGGTCGAGCACGATCGGCACCTCGGGGAACCGTTCGGCCAGCGCCGTCACCTCGGGGAGCTGGCCCGAATACACCCACGCTTCGAACGAGAGTCCACGCTCGGCGAGTCGCCCGAAGCCGTTCAGGAAGGCCGGGGCGGTGAGTGCGCCGTCATGGGTGGCGAAGGACTTCACGCCCCGGTCGGGGTGGTGGGCGACCATCGTCCGGATGCCATGGAACAGCGGCGACGCGGATTGATGCGCATCGAGCACCGCGCCGAAGTCCGCGGCGGCGGGGTCGGCCGAGCCGATGATCGAGGCCAGGGCGGGGGTGTCGACACCGAACGGCAGGCTCGCCACCCAGCGCGTCTCGTCGGGCTTCCAGCCCGCCCATTGCACCTCGATTTCCACGACCGATTCCACCCGCGTGTTTCCCAGATCTTCGCGGTAGTCGGCAGGCAGATAAGGCCGCAGGTAGGCGTCGGGGGAGCCGACGAATTCGCGATCACCGCGCGGAGCCAGCTTTGCCGCGATATCGACCGGTAACGGCAGATAGCGCAGCAGTTTCGCGAGCTTGCTGAACTCGCGTGGCGTGGCATGCGGATCCCACTGGTGAATATGGGCATCGATGATGTCGAAATCGGTCAGATCCATGCTGTGCGTCCCATCGCCGCCGCGGGCAGAGCTCCCTTGCGATTGTCACACGGCAGCGAGGGATTACGTTGCTCAAACCGTGCGCCGGTACTGCCCGCCCACCGCGAAGAACGCATCGGTGACCTGCTGCAAAGTGCACACCCGTGCCGCGTCCATGAGCACATCGAAAATATTGACGTCGGTATGGGCGACCTCGGCGAGCCGGGCCAGCGCGCGATGGGATTGTTCGGCGTGCTCGGTCTGGAAACTGCGCAGCCGGTCCAGTTGGGAGCGCCGTTCGGTTTCGGTGCCGCGGGCCAATTCCAGCGGCGTGTGCTCGGTGTCGTCGTCGCGGCCGCGGAAGGTGTTCACCCCGACGATCGGCAGCGATCCGTCGTGTTTGCGCTGCTCATAACGCATGGACTCGTCCTGGATGCGACCGCGCTGGTAGCCGGTCTCCATGGCGCCGAGCACTCCGCCGCGCTCGCTGATCCGCTCGAATTCCAGCAGCACCGCCTCCTCGACGAGGTCGGTGAGCTCGTCGACGATGAAACTGCCCTGCAGCGGATTCTCGTTGACGGCCAGTCCCCATTCCTTGGCGATGATGAGCTGAATCGCCAGTGCGCGGCGCACCGAATCCTCGGTCGGGGTGGTCACCGCCTCGTCGAAAGCATTGGTGTGCAGGCTGTTGCAATTGTCGTAGACCGCGATCAGCGCCTGCAGGGTGGTGCGAATGTCGTTGAACTGCATTTCCTGTGCGTGCAGTGAACGGCCTGAGGTCTGCACGTGGTACTTGAGTTTCTGTGCGCGTTCGCCGGCGCCGTAACGGTCGCGCATGGCGATCGCCCAGATCCGCCGGGCCACCCGGCCGATCACCGTGTATTCGGGGTCCATGCCGTTGGAGAAGAAGAAGGACAGATTCGGGGCGAATTCGTCGATCGCCAGCCCGCGCGCGAGATAGGTCTCCACATAGGTGAATCCGTTGGCGAGGGTGAAGGCGAGCTGGCTGATGGGGTTCGCGCCCGCCTCCGCGATGTGATATCCCGAAATCGAGACCGAATAGAAATTGCGGACGTCGTTGCGCACGAACCATTCCTGCACGTCGGCCATCATGCGCAGGCTGAATTCGGTGGAGAACAGGCAGGTGTTCTGGCCCTGGTCCTCCTTGAGGATGTCGGCTTGGACGGTGCCGCGCACGGTCGAGAGGGTGTGCGCCCGGATGTCGGCGGCTTCCTCGGGGGACGGCTCGCGGCCCTCGGCTTCGCAGAAGCGTTGCAGCGCTTGGTCGATGGCGGTGTTGAGGAAGAACGCGAGGATGGTCGGGGCGGGGCCGTTGATGGTCATCGAGACCGAGGTGGTCGGGGCGCCGAGGTCGAAACCGTCGAACAGGGTGCGCATGTCCTCGACGGTGGCCACCGAGACACCCGAGGTGCCGACCTTGCCGTAGATGTCGGGGCGCTCGGCGGGGTCGTGGCCGTAGAGGGTGACCGAGTCGAACGCGGTGGACAGGCGGGTGGCTTCGGCGTGGGCACTGAGGACCTTGAAACGGCGATTGGTGCGGGCCGGATCGCCCTCGCCCGCGAACATCCTCGCCGGGTCCTCGTTCTCGCGTTTGAAGGGGAAAACGCCTGCGGTGAACGGGAATCGGCCGGGGAGGTTCTCGGCGCGCAGGAAGCGCAGGAGTTCGCCGTCGTCGGTGAAGCGGGGGAGTGCGACGCGGGGAATACTTGTGCCGGAGAGGGATTCGCGGCGCAGGGGTGTGCGTAGTTCGCGGTCGCGGATGCGGACGACCTGTTCCTCGCCTCGGTAACTCTCGGCGACCGACGGCCATTCGGCGAGCGCGGTGGTCGAGGCTGTGGAGAGCGTGGGCCGAGCCTGATCGAGCAGATCGGTGACCGCTGTGTCGTCGGGGAGTTCTTCGTGGACCAAAGCGAGACGTTGAATACGTTGGGCTGCAGCGACTTCGCGCTGGGTGTCGGCGTGATAGCCGCGGACGGTGTCGGCGATATCGGCCAGGTAGCGGACCCGCGACGGCGGGACGAGCTGGGCGAAGCGGGTGGAGACCTTGGTGTCCACGCGCGGTAGCGCGCCGGGTTCGAGGGTGAGGCCGTGCCCGGTGAGCAGGCCTGTCAGGTGTTGGTACAGCGCGGTGACGCCGTCGTCGTCGAAAGTCGCGGCGCTGGTGCCGAAGACCGGCATGTCCGCGGGGCTCGCGCCGAATTCCGCACGGTTGCGGATCAATTGGCGCGCCACATCGCGAACCGCGTCGGCCGCGCCACGGCGCTCGTACTTGTTGATCGCGACGACATCGGCGTAGTCGAGCATGTCGATCTTCTCGAGCTGGGACGCGGCGCCGAACTCCGGCGTCATCACATACAGCGCCACATCGACGTGGTCGACGATGCCCGCGTCGCCCTGGCCGATGCCGGGGGTTTCGAGGATGACGAGGTCGTGACCGGCGGCGCGGCAGGCGGCGATCATGGTGTCGATATCGTCGGGGAGTTCGTGATTGCCACGGGTCGCCAGGGAGCGGAAGTAGACGTGCTCGCCGTCGAGGGCGTTCATTCGAATGCGATCACCGAGCAGGGCGCCGCCCGCGCGCCTGCGGGTCGGGTCGACCGCGAGGACGGCGATACGCAGTTTGTCCTGCTGGTCGGTGCGCAGCCGGCGCACCAATTCATCGGTGAGGGAGGACTTTCCGGAGCCACCCGTGCCGGTGATGCCGAGAACGGGGACTTGGCGTTTGCTCGCCGCAGCCAGGATCGCGGCTCGATCGGCTTCGGGAAGTGCGCCCTGCTGCAGGCAGGTGATGGTGCGCGCCAAGGCATTTCGATCACCGGTGTAGAGAGCCTCTAGGTCGGGAGCGTGCCGGGCGGGGTCGACATCGCACAGCTGGATCAGCTCGTTGATCATGCCGGGCAAACCGAGCCGCTGGCCGTCCTCGGGCGAGAAGATCCGCACGCCACTGGCCGCGAGCCGTTCGATCTCCTCGGCGACGATCACCCCGCCGCCCCCGCCGAAGATCCGCACGTCACCCGCGCCCGCCTCGCGCAGAGCCTCGGCAAGGTATTCGAAGAACTCGATGTGCCCGCCCTGATACGAGCTGACCGCGACGCCCTGGACGTCCTCCTCGACCACCGCGTCGACGATCTCGCGCACCGACCGGTTGTGGCCGAGGTGGATCACCTCGGCGCCCTGGGCTTGCAGGATCCGCCGCATGATGTTGATCGCCGCGTCGTGCCCGTCGAACAGGGCCGCCGAGGTCACGAACCGCACAGGATTCGCAGGAACATGCAGGCTCATTACTGCCTCCGCCAATTAGTAGATCGCCCGATACTAGGACATCAAACTAATTCTAGTGTGGTCGCCGTCACTTCGCCGCGAAACGCCCCGCTCGGATTTCGGCGGAATCGTCGCCCCAGCTCGACATACTCGACGAATGGTTCGCGAGCATCGGGTGGAGGTGGCGCTGGAGCGGCTGGTGGCGTCCGGGGTGATCAGCGGGGAGCAGCGGGGCGCGGTGCTGCGGGCGGTCGACGAGCAGGATCGGGCCCGGCGCGCGAGCGGAGCGCGGGTGGCCGCGGAGATCGTGGCGTATGTGGGGGCCGGGCTGGTGGCCGCTGGTCTCGGACTGTTCGTCGACAAGGCGTGGGCGCAGGTGGCGCAGTCGGGGCGGGTGGTGTTGCTCGTGGTCGTTGCCGGGTGCGCGATGTGGGGTGCGGTGGTGTTGGGCGGTGGGTGTTCGGGGGTGTTCCGGCGGGTGCCGATCGCCTCGGCGGGGCGGGTGCGGTTGGCAGGGGTGCTGGTGGTGTTGTCGGCGGTCGCGGCGACCGGGGCGGTGGCGACGTCCTCCGGTGCGCGTGCCTACGACGCGGCGGTGACGGGGCTGGTCGTGGCGGTTCTCGGATATCTGCTGGTACCGAGCGTGCTCGGGATGGTCGCGGTCGCGGGTTTCGGGGTGGTGAGCATTCTCAGCGCGACCTCGGAGGAGCCCGGCTCGCCGTCGCAGGGGATCGCGCTGATGGTGTTCGGCGTGCTGTGGTTCGGGCTCGCTCGCCTGCTGGTGGCCGAATGGGCCGGATATGTGCTCGGCGGGGTGATCGCGGTGTTCGGGGCGCAGTCGGTGACGTACGGGGATTCGCTGTGGCGGCCTGGCCTCACCGCGCTGATCGGTGTGTTGTGCTTCGTGCTGTATGTGGTTCGGCGGGAGGCGGTGTTGGTGCTGGGTGGGGCGGCGGGGGTTGCGGTTGCGGTGGTGCAGATGGTGGCTGATCACACTGGTGGCGGGCCGGTTGTTGCGAGTGTGGTGTTGGGGGTTGGTGCGGTGGTGCTTGCGGTTGGGCTGGTGGTTTTGGTTGCTCGGTCGCGGGCGTCAGGGGTTTGGTAGTCCGAAGCGTTTTGGTATCGCAAAGCTTCGGGGTTTGAGTAGTCCCTGAGGTTTGAGCTGTGTTTATTGGAGCGCTGGCGCGCTCGAGTCGCGGCCCCAAGGGGCCGCCGGTTAGCCGCCGTTGCTGGCGGCTGCGCCGCTTCGCAACGGCGGCTAACCGGCGACCCGGCCGCGACCGGCCACTGCGTGGCCGCTGCTCCCTATGGGTCGCAGGTGGTGGCTGGTAGTGCGGTCATGGCGGATCAGGGGTGTGCGGTGTGGTTGGGGTGCGGTCATGGCGGGACCGGGGTGCGCGGTGTGGTTGGGGCGGATCAGCGGATGAGGGTGGTTTCCTGGGCGCGGATGGTGCGGAAGAAGCGGGGGCCTACGTCGGCGCCGTCGTGGTTGTAGCTGTCGATGATGTCGGCTAGTTCGTCGGCGAGTCGGCGCAGGTCCTCGGTGGCGGTGATGCGGTCGAATTCGTCGGATTCCCAGCCCCAGGACGGGGGGATGTCGGTGATGGTCACGACGATCTGGTCGGCGAAGGGGGTGGTGACGGCGACGGTCAGCTCGGGCGGAGCGGCGGCGAGGGGGCTGTGGATGGTGACTTCGCCGGGGGCGCCCTTGGCGACGAAAGTGCGGGCGAAGGCGATGTCCTCGCGGACGAATTCCACGATCGAGGCCGTGGTCGCGTGCCTGCCCGCGCGATGGTGGCGCGAGCCGTAGACGCGGTCGGCGGCGGCGTGGGAAGGGTTGTGGTCCACGGTCTTTCGCAGTAGCCGTTCGAGCATCCGCTCCGCGGTGGCGCGCTCGCCCGCACCGGTGTTCTCGTGGTCGATCAGCGCGCGCAGCCGGGTGATGCGCACGAAGTGGTCGCTGCCCATGTCTTGATTGTGCCGTACATCGGGCGCCGTGGAATGCGTCACATCCGGCGTGCCACGGTTTCAGATACTCGGACATCCAACTTTATCGTGGCGAGCATGAGTGAAGCGGAAGTGCTGTTCGAGGTACGCGACGGGCTCGGGCTGATCACGTTGAACCGGCCGCGCGCGATCAACGCGCTCAACCACTCGATGAGCCTGGCGATCACCGAGAAACTGCGTGCGTGGGCTGTCGATCCGGCGATCCGTACCGTCGCGATCGTCGGGGCGGGCGAGCGTGGCCTGTGCGCGGGCGGCGACATCGTGGCCATCCACCGCGACGCGAAGGCGATCAACGACGGCGGCCCCGACGCGCCCGCACCGCTCGACACCGCCGCTGCCGCGTTCTGGCGCGACGAATACCTGCTCAACGACCTGATCGGCAGCTACCCGAAGCCGTATGTGGCGGTGATGGACGGCATCGTGATGGGTGGCGGGGTCGGCGTCTCGGCGCACGGCAGCCACCGCATCGTCACCGAGCGCTCGCAGATCGGCATGCCCGAATGCGGCATCGGCTTCGTACCCGACGTCGGCGGCACCTACCTGCTCTCGCACACCCCCGGCGAACTGGGCACCCACGTGGCCCTCACCACCGCGCGAATGGGCGCGGGCGATGCGATCGTCGCCGGTTTCGCCGACACGTTCGTCCCGTCGGCGGACCTGCCCGCCCTCCTCGACGCGCTACGCACCACCCCCGCCGACGAGGCGATCGCCCAATTCGCCACGCCCGCACCGGAATCCGAGCTCAACGCCCAACGCGACTGGATCGACACCTGCTACGCGGGCGACACCGTCGAGCAGATCGTCGAGGCCCTGCGCGCCGCCGATTCACCCGAAGCGACCAAGGCCGCCGAGGACCTCCTATCCAAATCGCCGATCGCGCTGAAGGCGACTCTGCGCGCACTGCGCAACGCCCGCGACCTGACCCTCGCCGGTGCACTGAACACCGAATTCCGGATCACCGTAGCCGCACTGAGCACCCACGATCTGGCCGAAGGCATCCGCGCCCAGGTGATCGACAAGGACCGCACCCCGCACTGGTCGCCCGCCACCCTCGCCGACGTCACCGATGCCCAGGTGGACGCCTACTTCGCCCCGCTCGGCACGAACGAACTCGGTCTACCCACCTGACAGAGCAGATCGCGCCCGACCTCAAAACCGGCCACGCCCGGCATGCCCCGGATCCGCCATGCCCGCACGCACTCCCACCCCCCACGCCCGACCCTTAGGGAGGGCCCGCCGCGCAGCGGCGGTAGCGGCCCGGCCGCGAGTTAGCCGCCGTTGCGTCCGAGGCGAAGCCTCCAGCAACGGTGGCTAAC
>NZ_JBHXRR010000014.1:2825-141822 GCF_042716665.1 Nocardia sp. NPDC058658 | reverse complement strand
TGTTGGGTCGGCGTTTTAGGCGGCGTGGTTGTCGGCTGCGCCTCGACGCAACGGCGGCTAACTCGCGGCCGGGCCGCTACGCCGCTTCGCGGCGGCCCTCCCTAGGGGTCGGGCGTGAGGGTTGGGAGTGCGGTCATGGCGGGGTTGGGGTGTGCGGTGTGGCCGGGTGTGCGGTCATGGCGGGGTTGGGGATTTAGTCCTCCGCGCGGACGACTACGCCGTCGGAGTCGCTGTAGAGCATTTCGCCGGGGGTGAAGGTGATGCCGCCGAATTCGACGGGGACGTCTTGTTCGCCGGTGCCGGTTTGGGTGCTCTTGCGGGGGTTGGTGCCTAGGGCTTTTACGCCGATGTCGAGGGTGCGCAGGATGGCGGAGTCGCGGACGGCGCCGTTGACGATCACGCCGGCCCAGCCGTTGTCGACGCCGCGGCCTGCGATGATGTCGCCGACGAGGGCGGTGTGCACGCTCGCGCCGCCGTCTACGACGAGCACCTTGCCCTCGCCCGGTGTGCTCAGGGTCTGCTTGACCAGCAGGTTGTCCTGGAAGCAGCGGATCGTGGTGATCCGGCCCGCGAATTCGGCACGCCCGCCGAACTGGATGAACTGCGTATCGCAGCTACGGATCTCGGGGCCGATCTCATCGGCCAGATCGGCGGTGGCCACAACATTCGCTGATTCGGTCATGAAGGAGATTCTGTCAGGCTCAGGCCTGCTGTTCGCGGTAGGTCTTCTCGATCTCGCGAATGAGGGCGTCGGTGGTGTGCTTCACCGCGATCTTCACGAACGGCTCGATGGTCTTGCCGAGCACCTTGCCCGCGATGCCGCCGCCGACATTGAAGTCGATCAGCGCGTCGACGGTGCACTTCGCCTCACCCTTGGGGATGAACTTGAAGGTCGACACGATCTCGATGCCCTTGATCGACTTGGTGGCGATCAACCGGCCCTCTTCCCAGCCGACGACCTCGATGCGCGAGGTCAGCGACGCCGGACCCAGCTTCATCTTCCCGTCGAACTTCGCGCCCACACCGTCGGTCTGCGCGGTGACCGGGGTGAAGGACTCGATGCCGTACCAGAATTTCGGCAGGTTGCGGTAGTCGTTGATGAACGCGAACGCTGTCTCGGCGGGCGCGTCACCGTCTTCAACAATCCTCACTTCGGTCATGGCGATCACTCTAATCGGTGCGGAATGTCGGAAATAGCGCTCGACGCCGAACGTGACCGAGGTGACTAAGCGGTCACGGCCAGCGTCGCTGCCAGGCCGAATGCCACCGCTATCGCGAGGATTTCGATTGTCGCGTTGCGCAGCGAGGTCTCGGCGGTGACGCGGTGGTCGGCGGCCTTGCGGACCCACGTTCGGCGCCACCACCAGCCGAGGGCGACGAGGGCGCACAGGATGGTGAGCTTGGCCAGCAGGATTCTTCCGTAGCCGGTGGTGAACAGACCGGTGATGCTGTCGAGGCGGACCAACCCGTTGATCACGCCGGTGAGGGCGACGATGCCGACCAGGGGAGCGGCGAGGGTGGAGAAGCGCGGCAGGATCACGGCCCATTCGCCACGGGTGCGCAGGGTCGCCGCCATCGCCAGGAGCAGGCCGCACCAGCAGGCGGTGGCCAGTGCGTGGATCGCGGCCAGGATCGAACCGAACATCTGCTGGGACATGTGGCCGGTGATCGGGCGCAGCGACAACGCCACCGCGGCGAACACCAGGACCAGATCGGCCGACGCGGTGTCGGGTCGGCGGAAGGCCATGGCCGCGTAGCAGGCGATCGCGCCGGTGCAGAACAGGATCGCGATGCCGATCTGACCGCCACTCAGCCGACCGAGGAAGGTGAGGAAATCGCCCGCGTCGAGCCGGGTCACCGAGACGCCGACGATCTCGGCCGCCTCGCACACGAGCACCGTGAACTCGGCGGCGAACCACACACCCGCCACCGCGGCCAGCGGCCGCCAACTCACCGTGAGCCGGTCGTCGATCCGGGGCAGCGCGGCCAGGCCGATCACCACCGCGCCCGCACCGTCGGCGAGCACCCGCGCGACTGCCACCGCAGCGACGCCCTGACGCAACATCCACGCCAGCACCACCCCGGCAAGCGCCGCGACGACGACCGGCGCCAGGACTCGCCACTGCGCGCGCGCAGGCACCCGGCGACCGGTCGTCATCGTCGACTACTTCTTGCGACCGGACCGGCCGCCGAGCAACGCCACCGCGAGGCCCGCACCGAACAGCACCACGCCACCGGCGATGAACACCCACACGGGCACACCGCCGTCGCCGCCGCCATCGGCTTCGTCCTCGCCCGGCCGCGCGCCCGGCGTGCCGGTGCCCGCCTTGCTCAGCGTGAAAGTCCTTGTCCCGCTGACGGGATGACCGTCGGCCGAGGTGACCCGGAACGCGATCGTGTACTCACCGACCGGCCCCAGCTCACCCACTTCCACACTGACACTTCGCCCTTCGACGAGCGCGTTGCCCTTGGACCACAGTCTGCCGTCCGGTCCGATCACGGTCAGCGACGGAAAGTTCTGCTGCAGTTCCTCATTGAAGGTGACGCTGGCCCGCGCCGGTCCGACCTCGACGGTCGAACCGTTCTCGGGCACGCTGCTCACCGCACCGGAATGCGCACTCGCTGTGCCTGCTGCCGCGAAGGCGCAGGCAAAAAGCACGGCGAACAGGGCCATGAGCAAACGGGCGGGTGCGCGCCGCCTCGACGTGCGCTCGGCGCCCCGGTCCAGCGGTCCGGGGCGCGGCGTGTCCCGGTCCAGGGTGTCGAAGTTCTGCGCGCCCCGGACCTGGCGACCGCGGCGATCCGCCGCCATCACGAGGACTTCCGCGAGCGGAAGACGAGGCCGAGGCCCAGCGCCGCGGCGAACAGACCGAGTGCGAGGCCGATCCCGCCCATCCAGCGGGCCACGTTGTCGGTCCCGTCCTCGGCGGTTTCGCCCGAAGCGACGTGGTGATCGCCACCTTCGGCACCACCCTTCGCGGTCAGTGTGAGCGAGGGGGCGGGGTGCTCAGGCTCGGCGCCGCCGGTGCTCGGCTGGTCCCAGGCCACGACCTTGCCGTCGCTATAGGTCTGCTGCGCAGGGAAATTCACGGTGTCCTGGCTGGGCAGCGGGCCGATCGAGAGCACGAACCGCTGGAACTGCCCCGGCCCGACGCCAGGGTTACCCGGCGCGGCCGTCCACACCACGGCGACCGATTCGCCCTTTTCATTGCGTTCGACACTCGAGTTCCAGCCCGGCATCGGTTCGGTCCGAACACTTTTCAGGTTCGGCACCGTGACGCGCAGCCCGGTGGTGGACGCGGTGTCGGATTCGGTCGGCACCTTGAAGGTGGCGACGGTGTACTTGCCCTGCGCGGCGCCCGGCGCCTCGACGCTGACGTGCGCGGCCGCCGACCCACAGGCGGCGAACACCAAACCGGCCGCGAGCGCGACGGTCCCGGTGCCATGGGTGATGAAGTTGTACATGGATTGCCTTGTCGTCCGAAGAGTTTCGATGTCGTCGTGTTTCAGGCGAACAGCGGCGGTGCGCGTGGACATCGCGCACCCTTCGGACGAGCGCCGCTGACGACGGCGACAGTGGCAACCCAGCGCGCGCCACGCCGCACCCGAGCGGACGGGCTGCTGAGCACAGCCCGGATCACGCTCGACGCAACGAGATACAACCGCTCGGCACCGAGAATCAGTGCGGCACAGGCGAACGCCGCGACACAGTGCGCGGCGGTCATCGTCGCACTCGGCAGATGCAGCAGCGAATCGTGATGGTCGAGCGTCGCCGACAGTGCGAAGTGCCCGGCCCACTGCCCACCGAGCAACGCCACGGCTGTACGAACGATCGGTGAATGCCGATCGGCACCCTTCACGGGTCGGCCCTCGGCGAACATGCCCGCTGCCAGCGAAACCAGCAGCAGCAGAGCGAGTTCCGCCGACCGCGGCACCCCACCACCGCCGATGCCGTGCGCGGCAATGGCAAGTCCACCGACGAGTACGCCGCAGCCACCACCGCGCAGGCGGGAGGTGAGCTGCGGCGTGTTCACGTCAGGTTCAGCGAACGCCGAGGCGGGCGAGCACGTCGTTCTCGAGTACCTGCAGTTCGGCCGAGATCGACGCGTGCACAGCTTTGCGGCGCGCGGCGGGCATCTGCTCGGCAGTCTTCACCGCCACACTCAGATCGGTCAGTCGCGAGCGAGCTGCCTCGACGAACTTCTTGGTGTCGCCGTCGGAGTCCTTGTCGGCGGCGATCTTGTCGAGCGCGTCCTCGGTGTTGGTGATGCGGGCCTGCAGCCGCGCACCGTGCCCACTGAACTCGCTCAGCTGATCCATGCCGATGCCGAGCTGCTGCGCCTTGCGCGCGTCGAGCTGCCCGCGCACCAGCGTCGCGCCGCGGTAGGCCAGCGGGGCGAGCACCGGGATCAGCACCCTGGCAACCCCGATGTACTTGCGGATCTGGCTCGCGCTGAACAGTTCGCGATCGGCCTTGGCCGCGGCCTTCTGAGCGGCCTTCTCCTCGGCCTGCAGGGTCGCGATCTGCGCCTTGGCCACCTTGTCGGCCGTACGCGCCTGTGCCTTGGCCGCGCGTCGGTTCACCCGCTCGCCCGCCTTGGCCGCTTTGCGCTCGTTCTTGGCGCTCAGCTTCGCCTCGACCGCGGCTTTGTGCTTGAGTGCTTTCGCCTCAGCGCGCCGGCTCGGCCGCCGCTTCCGCTTGCTGAACAACCCCATGGGATCAGGCCCTCCGTCATGCTCGCCGAGTCATGCGGCAGTACCGCGTCCGAGCGGCCTACCGTTGCTCCTAGCCTAGTGGGATCAGGGTAGCGATTGGGCAACGTGTCGGGGGTAAGGCCCATACTGCTTGCGTGCGTGCAGCCGAGGACAACTTCGACGGCGGGCCGGTGCGTAGCCCGGTCCCCGCTTCCGCTGCGCCCGTTCGCGGCGCCGAGGGCGGTGGCCCCAGCACCGAAGGCGGGGGCACGAGTGACCGAGGCAGTGGCGTCGAGGGTGCGGGCAACCGCACCGCATTTCTCGACGCCCGGTCGCTGATCGGGTGCCGCCATCGCCTTCGTCTCGACGCCGAGAATCCGGGTGTGCTCGCCGAGGTGCGCGAGGATCCGGGCGTGCAGCAGCGGCGCGACGCGGCCACCGCCCATCGCACCAAGATCCGCGACGAACTGGTCGCCGCCGCCCCCGACGAGTGGGTGGTGATCGACCCCGAATTGCGCGGTGGCGCCAAGGCCGCGGCCACGATGGCGGCCATCGAGTCGGGTGCCGCCCGCATCTGGGGCGGACTGCTGCCCCAGGAAACCGACACCGGTCGACGCGGCGGTGTCGAGATCCTGCTGCGCGACGAAGACCGCGGCGGCTACATCCCGATCATCGTGGTCAACCACAAGGTCACCGACCCGCGCAGGCCCGACCCGGCCGATTTCCACCCGCTCACCTCGAACCTGTTCCGCTGGCAGCCCAGCCGCGACAAGACCGTGAAACTGCGCCCCCAACCGCGCGACCAGCAGCGCCTGGCCCACCTGTACCGCATGTTGCAGCGCTACGGCATGGCCAGCCCCGCCCTGATCGGCGGCGCGATCGGCCTGGTCGCCGACCGCATCCTGGTCCACGACCTCACCAACGTGCTCGCCGATTACGACCAGCGCTACGCCGACCGCATCGCGGTGGTGCGCGGCGAACTGCCGACGCAACCGTCGAAGGTGCCCGAGTGCAGGCAGTGCCCGTGGTGGGTGCGCGGGCCCGGTGCGCAGCGACCGGCGGGCCCCGAGGCGGAGGGTGACCGGGCGGCCGCGGGAGCGCAGCAGCCCGAAACCGAGCCGAGTTGTGAGGCGACTTTGGCGCAGATGCGGGATGTGAGCCTGGTCGCGCCCGGGTCGCGCGCGGATGTGTTGCGGCTGCACGGGATCGAGACCGTCGACGAACTGGCCGCGTGGGAAGGCGACGACCCCGAGGACTGGCAGCACGGCCCGTTCGCCGAAACCGTCGTCACCGCCCGCGCCTGGATCGACGGCGCGCCTCTCGTGCGCCGATTCGAGCAGGTCAGCGTGCGTCGCGCCGATGTGGAAATCGACGTCGACCTGGAGAGTTACCAGGAAGACGGCGCCTACCTGTGGGGCACCCTGCTCGACGATGTCTACCGCCCGTTCGTCACCTGGGACCCGCTGCCCACCGAAGACGAGGGCCGCTCGTTCGGCGAATTCTGGACCTGGCTGATGGAGCGTCGCGCCGAAGCCCACGCCGCAGGCAAAACCTTTGCCGCCTACTGCTATTCGCGCACCGCCGAGGACAAGTGGCTCTACGAATCGGCCCGCCGTTTCGCGGGCCGCCCCGGCATCCCGACCCACGAAGAGGTGCGCGCCTTCGTCGATTCGAAGGAATGGGTCGACATGTTCCAGGCCGTCACCGAGCAGTTCATCTGCCCGAACGGCAAGGGCCTCAAGAAGATCGCCCCCGTGGCGGGCTTCGGCTGGCGTGATCCGGAAGCGGGCGGCGAGGCGTCGATGGGCTGGTACCGCCGGGCCGTCGGCTACGACGACGCCGTCGACATGTCCCAGCGCACTCGCCTGTTCGTCTACAACGAAGACGACGTCCGGGCCACCCAGGTGCTGCGGGATTGGATGTCGACACGGGCAGTTGTCGAGGTTCCCTCACTGGCAGATTTCGGACGGTAATAACATCGGGGGTGTGACTGAGCAGCACGTCGAAACCCTCGAGTTCCAGGCCGAAACCCACCAGCTCCTCGAGCTGATGATCCACTCGGTCTACTCCAACAAAGACACCTTCCTGCGGGAGCTGATCTCGAACGCTTCCGACGCACTGGACAAGCTCAAACTTGCCGCCTACCAGGACAAAGACCTGGGCGCCGACACAGACGACCTGCACATCGAGCTGGAGATCGACCAGGACAAGCGTGTCCTGACCGTGCGCGACAACGGCATCGGCATGTCCCGCGCCGAAGTGATCGACCTGATCGGCACCCTCGCCAAATCCGGCACCGCCGACCTGCGCCGCAAACTCACCGAGGCCAAGTCCGATGCCGCCGCCGAGGAACTGATCGGCCAGTTCGGCATCGGTTTCTACTCCACGTTCATGGTCGCCGACAAGGTCGTCCTCACCACCCGCAAGGCGGGCGAGACCGAAGGCACCCGCTGGGAAGCCGCCGCAGGCAGCTCCACCTACTCCATCGACACCGTCGCCGACGCACCGCAGGGCACCTCGGTGACTCTCGAACTCAAGCCCGCAGACGAAGACGATCACCTGTTCGATTACACGCAGGAATGGAAGCTGCGCGAGATCGTCCGCAAGTACTCCGACTTCATCGCCTGGCCGATCCGCATGCAGGTCGAGCGCACGGTCACCGAGGGCGAAGGCGAGGACAAGGTCGAGAAGACCCTTGTCGAGGACCAGATCCTCAACTCGCAGAAGGCGTTGTGGACGCGGCCGCGCAGCGAGGTGAGCGACGAGGAGTACAAGGAGTTCTACCACCACGTCTCGCACGCCTGGGACGAGCCGCTCGAGATCATCCCGATGAAGGCCGAAGGCGCCTTCGAATACCAAGCGCTGCTGTTCATCCCGTCGATCGCACCGTTCGACCTGTTCACCCGCGAGCACAAGCGCGGCGTGCAGCTCTACGTGCGTCGCGTGTTCATCATGGACAACTGCGAAGAACTCATGCCGGAGTACCTGCGTTTCGTCAAGGGAGTCGTTGACGCCCAGGACCTTTCGCTAAATGTCTCGCGCGAGATCCTGCAGCAGGACCGCCAGATCCAGATGATCCGCAAGCGCCTGGTCAAGAAGGTGCTGTCCACGGTCAAGGACATGCAGTCCGCCGAGGATCAGACCAAGTACCAGACGTTCTGGTCGCAGTTCGGCCGAGTCCTCAAGGAGGGCTTGCTCTCCGACACCGACAACCGCGAAACCCTGCTCACCGTCTCGTCTTTCGCCTCCACCCACTCCGAATCCGAGCTCACCACGCTCGCCCAGTACGTGGAGCGAATGAAGGACGGCCAGGACTCGATCTACTACATGACCGGCGAAAGCCGTGCGCAGGTGGAGAATTCGCCGCACCTGGAAGCCTTCACCGCCAAGGGTCGCGAGGTTCTGATCCTCACCGACCCCGTCGACGAGATGTGGGTCGGCTCGGTCCCGGAATTCGGTGGCAAGAAGTTCCAGTCCATCGCCAAGGGTGAGGTCGACCTCGAAACCGAGGACGAGAAGAAGGAAACCGAAGCCCTGCGCGAACAGCAGGACAAGGACTTCGGCGAACTGCTCACCTGGCTCGGCACCACGCTCACCGACGTGGCCAAGGAAGTGCGGCTCACCAACCGCCTCACCACCTCACCGGCCTGCCTGGTCGGCGACGTCTACGACTTCACCCCCATGCTCGAGCGCATGTACCGCGCCTCGGGCCAGGCCCTGCCCGAGACCAAGCGCATCCTCGAGCTCAACCCCACCCACCCGCTGGTCACCGGCCTGCGCGACGCCTACGACGCCCGCAAGTCCGACGCCGACGAGGGCAAGGTCCCCGAACTCGCCGAAACCGCCGAACTCCTCTACGGCACAGCCGTGCTCGCCGAGGGCGGCGAACTCAAAGACCCGGCCCGCTTCGCCCAGTTGCTCACCGAGCGGCTGACCCGCACGGTCTGAGCCTGGTTCTTGGAAACTGCCCGCTGCCCACTTCCGGCAGCGGGCAGTTTTGTTCACCAGCAATTCTGGTGCTGACCGGACTCAACAGGTCCACCATTGAGTGATGGTGGGGCACAACATCCGTCGAGCAAGACCCGACGACTACGACAAAATCATCACCGTAGTCGACAACTGGTGGGGCCGAGCAGCAGTCCACAACCTCCCCCGAATGTTCCTCGACCACTTCCACCGAACCAGCCTGATCGCCTCCGACAACGAGGAACTCACCGGCTTCCTCATAGGTTTCGGCTCCCCGTCGGACCCCCGCGCCGCCTACATCCACTTCGTCGCAGTCCGCCCCGAAGCCCGCAAATCCGGCCTCGGCCGAACCCTCTACGAAGCCTTCTTCACCCTCGCCCGCTCCGACAACCGCACCACAGTCACCGCCATAACCTCCCCCACCAACTACACCTCGATAGACTTCCACCGCAGCCTCGGCTTCACAGTCACCGGCCCCATCCCCAACTACAACGGCCCAGGCAGATCCCTGATCACCTTCACTCGCCCGGTATAGCTAGTCGGTCTCCTTGGGATGAGCGGTCATACAACGCTCGAGCAGAACCCGCCCAGCCGTCCGACTCCCTTTGGGCGCAGGCTCAACGAAGTACCAAAGTCGGCCGCCATCAGTGATCTTGTACTGATAACGCTCGTACGTGGTGCCTGCGTATGAGCCGTACCGAAGTTCTTGCTCACCTGTGCGCCTCCGGTGCGGGGACAGGCTCGGGGGTTTCCAGGTAGTGCAGATCCGACCCGTCCACGCTGATCCGCGGGTCGGCATAGGCGCGGGCTGTTTCTTTCCAGGCTTCGAGCATGGTGCCGAGCCGATCGACGCGACCGACGGCCAGCCCACCCCTGGCCAAACTGAGAAACTCGCCCATGAACTCGACGCGAGAGGCTTCGGGCAGCAATTCGATCCATGGGAAGACCAGGGCGAGCCGGTCGACCATTCGGTCGAGCATCTCGTCATCGAGCGTGACGGCGAGCAGCTGCATGATCGCCGACAAGGTGTCGTTGCTCGCGGCAGAGGCGTCAGCACTGGACAGGCGCACGGCGGGTGCTGACCGGCGAACGAGGATGACCTCCCCGTTCGCCTCCATCTCTTCGACGACCCGGTTCGGATCGCGTAGGAAGTCGGACCATTTCGCCGTCACACTCATGCGCCGATGATATCAGAACTAGTTCTGAATTCGGATAGGATGTGTGCATGCCACTGGTGCGCAAGGTTGTGTATGTCGAGGAGTCGGATCTCGCCGCCATCAAGGCAGCTGCTGATTCTCGCGCCGAGGAGGTCGAGATCATTCGCGAGGCGATCCACCTGGCAGCTGTGCGGGTGCGTCGGCGAAAGACGAACGGCGCCTTGCTCAGTGAGCAAGGCGCCGTTCGCCGAGGTGATCTCTAGCGCGGGGCCATGCGCAGGGCGCCGTCCATGCGGATGGTTTCGCCGTTGAGGTAGTCGTGCGACGCGATGTACTCCACGAGCTGGGCGTATTCGTCGGGGCGGCCGAGGCGGGAGGGGAAGGGGACGCCGGCTTCGAGGCCTGCGCGGTATTCGGGGGTGACGCCGGCGAGCATGGGGGTGTCGATGATGCCGGGGGCGATGGTGTTGACGCGGATGCCGAACTGGGCGAGGTCGCGGGCGGCGGGGACGGTCATGCCGTGGACGCCGCCCTTGGAGGCGGAGTAGGCGATCTGGCCGACCTGGCCTTCGAAGGCCGCGACCGAGGCGGTGTTGATGACCACGCCGCGCTGGCCGTACTCGTCGACCGGTTCGGTCTTGGCGATGGCGTCGGCGGCCAGGCGCATCACGTTGAACGTGCCGAGCAGGTTCACGGTGATGACGGTGCGGAACAGCTCGAGGTCGTGCGGGCCGTTCTTGGACAGGATGCGCCCCGCCCAGCCGACACCGGCACAGTTGACCACGATGCGCAGCGGCGCCGGGCCCTCGGTGACCTGGGCGATCGCGGCGGCGACCTCGTCACCGCTGGTCACGTCGGCCGCGATCAGGGTGACGCCGGCGGGGACGTTGTCGCCCGCGCGCTCGATCGACGCGGGAACGTCGAGTCCGAAGACGGTGGCGCCCGCGTCGGCGAGACGCTTGGCGGTGGCGGCACCGAGGCCGGAAGCCCCTCCGGTGACAATGGCGGCGGAACCCGAAATCTCCACGTGCGGTCCAATCTCCTAGGTTGGGCGGCTTATTGAGCCGCTTGCCAATAAGGGCACCTTAGCGCGTGCGAGGTGTGGTCTGGAACACCCATCACGGGCGGTGCGGAAAACGTCGTGAACACCGGTGTTTTCCGGTGGTAGCGTGCCGTCATGAGATCGTTCGCCGGTCCTTCCGTGGCCGGACGCAAGGTCCTGATCACCGGGGCCGCTCGCGGGATCGGTGCCGCGCTCGCACGCAGGTTGGCCGCGGGCGGTGCGCAGGTCGCGCTGCTCGGACTCGAGCCGGAGCTGCTGGCCGAAGTGGCCGCCGAATGCGGTGACGTGCCATGGCGGTACTGCGATGTGGCCGACCGGGCGCAGGTCGAGCGGGTGGTCGAGGCGCTGGTCGCCGAACTCGGTGGGCTCGACGTGCTGGTGGCGAACGCGGGCGTCGCCAAGCAGATGGCGATGATCGGCGGGGACCTGTCGGTGCTCGAGGAAACCCTCGCGGTGAACGTGCTCGGGGTGGCCTACACGGTGTCGGCGGCGGGCGCGCATCTTTCGCATCCGCGTGGGTATGTGCTGATGATGTCGTCGATCTCCTCGGAGGTGCAGTTGCCGCTCGGCGGTGCCTACAGCGCGTCGGCGGCCGCGGTGGCCTCGCTCGGTGCCACTCTGCGCGCGGAACTGCGCTCGACCGGGGCGAAGGTGGGGGTCAGCTATTTCGCCGGCATCGACACCGACATGACGGTGCGCGGATTCGGCACGACCGCCGCACGCACCGTGCTGGGGGAGACGAGCCTGACCGGGAACTCACCGGTCGGCCCCGCGGTCATCGCCCTGGAACGAGCCATCGCGCGACGACGCAAAACCGTTGTCTCGCCCTGGTGGGTAGCGTGGGTGCGACCGTTCCGGCTGCTGGCCCAACTGGTCGTGCAACGGGTACAGGGCGACCGCCTTGCCCGCGCCATCGACATCGCCCGCACCGAGGACGTCCCCTTCACCACCGAACAGCCCGCCCGACCCCGCAGAATGGAACGGCAAGCATGAGCGATTCGACCCTGCGGCAACAACTTCCGCGTGGACGCCACCACCTCTCGCGCGAGGAGGTCGTCGCGTCGCAGCGGGAACGCATTCTCGTCGCGATGGGCGAGGCGATGACCGTCGGCGGCTATGTCGGCACGCCCGTCGCGGCCGTGCTCAAGCGCGCCGGGGTTTCACGGGAAACCTTCTACGAGCTGTTCCGCTCGAAGGAGGACTGCTTCAACGCGGCCTTCGACCGGGTGTCGAGCGCGCTCGCCGAAAAGCTCCAAACGGTGATCGCCGACTGCGCCGACACCGACGCGCTCACCAGAATGGACCGCATCCTCACCGCTTACTTCGACCACATGATCGACGACCCCGCCTCGGCGCGGCTGTTCCTGGTGGAGGTGTACGCGGTCGGCCCGTCGGCCATCGAAGCGCGGATGGCGCTGCAGCACCGTTTCGTCGAGGTGGTGTCCACCATGCTCGGCGCCGAATCCGACGACCAGCGCTTCGCCTGCGCGACCCTGGCCGCGGCGATCGGCGCCATCGTCACCGGGCGGATCGCCGCCGACGACCCGGAAAGTCTGCGTGGGATAAAGGACCAGCTGATCGCCCTGGCCAGCCGCTCGGGCACGCTGTACGGGAACGCGTTCGCCTAGAGTTCAGGCCGCCCCTCGCTACTCCGGCTGAGGCTGGTTCGGGTCTACTGGCTCGCCTACTCGTACGCGGAGCAGGTCACGATCCTCGGCCGCCTCGCCGACCTCACGTCGTGACGTCGGCGAGTTCTCCGACGCGCGCGGCGGACTGCGCGCGCTTGCGCCACACGAGGACGCCGGCGCCGAGCATCGCGGGGGCGATCAGGGCGACCCCCACCGACGCCCAACCCAGCGAAGGCGCGAACGCGTCGAGCACGGTCTTACCCGCGAAGAACAGGAACAGCAGTCCCGACGCGATGGCGATACCGCGCTCGGGCAGGTGCTTACCGGCGATCTTGCCGACCAGAATCGCGAGCCCACCAGCGGCGACCATGCCCGCGACCGAGCCGATCCACACCGCGAGCCAGCTGTTGTTGGAGGCCAGCGCGGCGGCGGCGAACATGGTGCGGTCGCCGAGTTCGGCGAGGGTGAAGGCGGAGATGACGACGAGGAAGGCATTGCGGGCGCTGGGTGGCGCGGGAGCTTCCTCGGCGTCGGCGGTACTGGTGAGCGCGTCGCGCAGGGTCCAGAGGCCGACCACCAGCAGGGTGAGTGCGGTGATGACGGCGATGGCGTTCGCGGGCAGCGCGGTGCCGAGGAAATGGCCGACGCCCGCGGCGATGAGGTTCACGGCGACGCTGGCGACGCTGATGCCTGCCAGCACCACCCACCAGCGGTAGCGCAGCGAGAAGGTCAGCGCCATGAGTTGCGATTTGTCGCCGAGTTCGGCGAGGAAGAGCACGCCGAAGCTCAATGCAATGGTGGCGATCATCTCGAACTCCAGAGGGCAACTTGGCTGGCGGGTGGGTGCCGGTGGCCTTCAACCGCACCGAGGGACGACGGGTGCGGTCGAAGGTCTCGCCCACCGCTGATGTGGCGGTCGTATAGCCGGATCACACACACGATGTCGACTGTGTGATTGCGGGCTACTCCCGGGATCATCCCCGCGCGTGCGGGGAAGCGGTCACGGCGATTCCTCAACCATAGGCCGATTGCTGTCTGTATGCCAAGTACGCGTAATCGAAATCTCAATGGCCGCAATAAGTTTGGGTACGCGGTGGTGATAGTTCGGTTTCCCTGATTTCACCAGCCAGCACACCCGTTGCCGGTCGTTCGCCAGACCGGCTCAGGCGAAAGAGCTAGGCCGCCAGCAGCATTGCGAGCACGGCGGTGTCGGGATCGCTGATCAGATCCATCCCCACCCGGCTCACCAACGAGGTGATCGTGCCGTCGAGTTCGGCCTCGGCCCACGCCGCGCGATGTTCCAAACCGAGGTGCGGCACGCCGGGCAGCAACACGCACCCCGAGGCCGCGCCCGCGCATTCGGGCAACGACGGCCGAGTCTCCGATGGCGGATGCAGCATCAGCAGCGCGGGTGGAGTGTGCGCGGCGAACCGGCCTGGCTGGATCGCCTCGTCCCCGAGCACCGGCCCCTCCGCCATCACCAGCCCCACCGTCCCCGGCTCCGGATCGTCGGGCAGCTCCTCGCGCACCCCGAACACGGTGGTGGTCACCAGCAGGCCCGGCATCGACGCCACCCGCACGGCCAGCACCAGTACCTGCGCCCATTCCTTGGTGGTATCCGGCCACCGCCCCGACACCACGAACCCGCTCAACCGTCCCCGCGCCTGAAACGGCGTGATCCCGATCGGACCCTGTGTATTCATGCTGGCCTCCCGACTAACGGGGGCAACTGTGCCCGTATGACAGGAATAACCCCAAACCCATCTGGCACACAAGTACCAGTGAGTGCCAGAACGGGCAATATACGCAAAAGACCCCCCAGTAATGACTGGGAGGTCTTTCGCGCAACGCCTGATTTCGCAAGGACATGGGTAACTCGTCGGGCACGTCCAGAAGCCCGGGCGACACGACCGTGAGTCCGGCTACGAACCCGCGGACCTACCTACGACCGGCAAAATACGCGGAGAGGCGGACTAGCCGAAGATCAGGCCCTTGCCCTGGGTGACCGCGCGGGAGTAGCGGTCCTGCACGTCGGCCCAGTTGACGACGTTCCAGAACGCGGTCACGTAGTCGGCCTTGACGTTCTTGTACTGCAGGTAGAAGGCGTGCTCCCACATGTCGACCTGCAGCAGCGGGATGATGCCGGTCGGCACGTTGGCCTGCTGGTCGTACAGCTGGAAGGTCAGCAGCTTCTGGCCCAGGGTGTCGTAACCCAGGACGGCCCAGCCGGAGCCCTGCAGGCCGTTGGCGGCAGCGGTGAACTGCGCGCGGAACTTGTCGAACGAACCGAACTGGTCGGCGATGGCCGCGGCCAGGTCGCCTTCCGGCTGGTCGCCACCGTTGGGGGAGAGGTTCTTCCACCAGACGGAGTGGTTGTAGTGGCCACCCAGGTGGAAGGCCAGGTTCTTCTCCAGCAGGAGAATGGCAGCCAGGTCGCCGGACTCGCGGGCTTCCTCGAGCTGCTCGAGTGCCTTGTTGGCGCCTGCGACGTAGGCGGCGTGGTGCTTGGTGTAGTGGATCTCGTTGATCTGACCGGAGATGTGAGGCTCCAGTGCGCCGAAGTCGTAATCCAGTTCCGGCAGCGTGTAGACGGCCACGATGTCCCTTTCCGTGTGTCGGGCTGTGTGCGCCCAGTTCGGACGACAACACCAACCATCATTCGTACACCCGCCCCGTGCAACCCGCGACCCTTGCCCCCGCATTCCCGACTCTGCGAATGCCCGAAGCGCCGCCACCGATGCCTACAGCCTGGGTCAGGTAGGCGGGATGCGTAGCGACCGATGCTTACAGCCTGGGTCGGTAGGCGGGATGCGTAGCGACCTGTGCTTACAGCCTGGGTCGGGTAGGCGTGGATGTGTAGAGACCGATATGTCCACAACCTGGGCCGGGTAATCCCAGGAAGTCTTTACCCAAAGGGGCCCGCCCCGATCTGGACTGACCGGAGGGTGCGACGAAGGAGTACCCGCAGGGAGGGAAGATCGGGGCACCGGAGGGCCCCGCTCGAGCGCGCCAGCGCTCCAAAAATACAGCAAAGGTCCAGCTGCCCCGGGCCCGGTAAACCGCCAGGTAAACCACCCGGACCCGGTAAACCACGCCCGCTACAACGGCGGTGCGATATCAGCCTTCGACGTCCGCGCGTCACCCGTGGCGTGCGCTTCCCACCAGCGCCGACCACCGTCGATGAACTCGTCCATCGGAATCTCGCGCCCGGCGGTGTCGGTCACCGAGATCTTGTCGAACCACACCCGCACATCCAGCTCGCGCGGGTCGATCCCCTCTTCCTGCGAGAACTCGATGACATGGGCGGCGATGCGCTGGTCGAGCACCGTGTCGAAGCTGAGCAGCTCGCTCCACAGCGTCCAACCGCTGTCGTCGAGGTCGATGAACTCCCACCCGTGCAGCCCGCCGCCGCCGAAGCTCTGGATGGCTTCGTCGAGCTGGTCGAGGCTCAGCGGAAGCACGCGGGGGTCGACGTCGTCCCAGCGCTGGATGCGCAACGAGGCCGCCACCCGGGTGACCCCGGTGAAGGTGAGCAGGACTTTCGTATCGATCGGTGCGGGTCCATCCGTGGGTAACGTCAGCACCTCGAGAGCGAGTTGCAGCCGTCCTGCCGCGGCATCCACTTCTACCCCTAGACACGTGGATTCGGACAAAGCGGTATTCAAGCCTGTGATGTCGAAACTGTCGAGTAGCCCCCTGCTCACGTTCATGCGCCCAGGCTACCGATCCGACCGCCCAGATCCCAGGATTTAAGATTTTCTCTATTGATCTCGTTTTTATGGAACCGAATCGGGCCCGCTTGCGTCCAAGTAGATGTCGGGACCGGAATAAATCCACGTATCCCGACGTCAGCGGCGAGCGACCGCTCCGGGATGACATGGAGGGGAGTCCCGGATCGGTCGCTCCCGATGGATTTCACCGGGCACCGCGCACGGTCGCGGCCGCGTGTCCGCCGAAAGTGTGCTGACCGATAGCTGACATGCGTCCATCACGGCGTCCGCGCACAGCCGCGCCCGGCAACGCGCGCGGCATGGCAGGATCGAGGCGTGACGAGCTCCGATGTCCCCACGGTGCCGGTGGGTGCGGTACCCGCCGCGTTCGACGCCGCGGACCCGGCCCCTGGCGCGCAGCTGCTCGACGTGCGCGAACCCGACGAATGGAACCTCGGCCACGCGCCGGGTGCGATCCACATCCCGATGGTCGACGTCCCGGCCCGCCTCGACGAGCTCGATATCGACGCCGAGCTCTACGTCGTGTGCAGGCAGGGCGGCCGATCCATCGAGGTCGTCCGGTATCTCGCCCACATCGGGTACGAAGCGGTCAACGTCGCGGGGGGCATGGTGGCCTGGCAGCAGACCGGCCGCCCGGTGGTCGCCGACGGCGATCACGAAGCCAAGATCTACTAGTCCGGAAAGCGGGGTGCGCGGGTGAGTTCGGTGGTGCAACCATGTGCACGCTGTGGTGCGCGGTGGGCCGTTCAGGGCGCGCCGATGCACTGGTGCCCGCGCTGCCGGGGCGTGCTGCTCTCGCCCGGCAAGGTCGACGCACCCCTCACCCAGCGCAACTACCGCTGGGTCGCGCGCAGGCCCGACCACCGCACCCGCAAAGCGGGCGCAACCACCACGGCCCCCCTCGGACCCACCCCGCGCTACACCCAGACCCCGCGCTGGGGCCTGCTCGATCCGCCACCCTCGCCCGCTCGCACCCCCGAGCGCCCGCTGTACGGCCTCGCCCTCTCCCGCGATCGACTGCTGGTCGCGACCATGATCGCGTTCCTGCTCGCCGCCCTCGCCGAATACGGTCGCTACCTGATCCTGCTGCAGAACCGCGCCCGGCTCATCCCCGCCTGGCTGCTGTGGATCTCCGACGCGACGGTGCTGGTGTTCGGCATCATCGCACCGATCGTCGCGCTGGTGACGGCCATCTCGCTGACCGCCTGGCTGATCGAAGCCCGCACGATCGTGTTCACCGCCTACGGCAAACGCGACCCGCGCCGACGGTGGACGCTGATCGCGGGCTGCCTGGTGCCTGGCGTGAATCTGATCTGGCCGGGCGTGTTCCTCACCGAACTGCTCGGCGACGACCCCGACCCGCGTTCGCACCGGGCCGTGCGGATCTGGTGGGCCGGTTGGGCATTGAGCGGACTGCTGTTGATCGCGGCGACGCTGTGGCGCGACGCGTCGACCCTGCAGGCCGAGGCGGACGGCGTCTCGTTCACCGGTTTCACCAACCTGTGCGCGGCGGGCTTCGCGGTGCTCACGCTGTGGATGGTGCGCACGCTGGAGGGCCGTGACCTGCGCGGGGACGTCCGCTCGGCGCATCGCTGGGTGATCGCGGCCGACCCCGCCGAGGTCGTCATCGAGCCCGTTGCGCCGGGTGCTGTGGCCTCGGACGATGACGTCGTGCCCGGCACCCTCGCCTCGGTCACCGCCGGGAACAATGCGGATTCTGTTCGGACAGGCGAGAATTCGCAGGAGGAGGTCGTGGCCAAGTGAGCCAGAGCAATCGCCCACCCTTCGTGGTGGCGCACCGTGGCGCGTCGGCGGCGAAGCCCGAGCACACCCTCGCCGCGTACGAGCTGGCGCTGCAGGAGGGTGCCGACGGCGTCGAATGCGACGTCCGGCTCACCCGCGACGGTCACCTGGTCTGCGTGCACGACCGCACCGTCGACCGCACCGCCGATGCCACCGGCCTGGTCAGCGAACTGACTCTGGACGAGTTGCGCGACATGAACTTCGGCACCGAGGAAGAACCGCAGGGCGTGCTCGCCCTGAGCGACCTGATCGGCCTCGTCCTCGACTGGCGCACCCGCCCGACCAAACTGTTCATCGAGACCAAACACCCCGTCCGCTACGGCGCCCTCGTCGAGAACAAGGTCCTCGCCGAACTGCAGCGTTTCGGCATCGCCACCCCCGCCTCGGCCGATCATTCCCGCGCGGTGGTGATGTCGTTCGCGGCGACCGCGGTCTGGCGGATCCGTCGCGCGGCACCGCTGCTGCCGACCGTGCTGCTCGGCGAATCGTCGCGTTTCCTCGGCGGCGGCGCGGCCACCACGGTCGGCGCGACCGCGGTCGGCCCGTCGGTGAAAACCCTGCGCGAACATCCGGAGCTGGTCGACAAGGCCGCCGCGGCGGGCCGGGCCACCTACTGCTGGACCGTCGACGACCCCGAGGACGTGACCCTGTGCGCCGATCTCGGCGTCAGCTGGGTGGCGACCAACCATCCCGGTCGCACGAAGGCACTTCTGGCGGGCGTCTGACCCGCCACCCGGCTCGCCACGACGGCACGAGTCCGGCTTGGGTAGGGGCGCGGTAAACGAATGTGCCGCGCGCCCATAAACTCCACGCGTGGGTAAAAGCAAGCGGAACAGTCCGAAGCCCGACAGTAATCGGGCTCAGCGTCTCGCGCAGCGGCGTGCGGCGCAGGAGCAGGCATCCGCGGCCGTATCACGGCCGTTCGAGGGGCTTGCCGCCGAATGTGATCTGGTGGCGCTGCGGGAGTTCGTGCCGTCGGCGACCGCGACCTTGAAGCTCGCGCCCGGTGTGGCCGCGCAGCGCGAGGTCACCCTGGCGACGGTGCTGCCCGGTGCGGTGGCCGCGCTGGTGCGCGCCGGTGACGAGCCGGTCGGTTTCGTCGGCACGCAGATGCAGTTCCGTGGCGAGGACCCGTCGGCCGATATCGCGGCGGCGATCCTGTGGACCCAGTCGGCCGAGGCAGGCGAGTCGCTGAACTCCGCCGACGCTGTCGAGGGTGGTCCGCGCCTGGCCGATGTCATCGATCCCGGTGCCGATCTCGAGCTCACCGTGCACCAGGACTTCGACTGGTGGGTGCCCGAGGGCGTGACCCCGGATCCGCAGGTGGCGGCGACGATCGAGCAGGCCAAGCAGGCCATCATGCCGTCGGCACGCCTGGATCTCGGCCCGGATTCCGTCGGCGCGGCCTGGTGGGTCGACGCGGGCGAGAAGGCGCACGTGCGCTGGGTGCGTCCCGAGGACGAGGACGCGCTGATGCTGGCCCTGGCTCGCGTGCACGCCACCGGTGGCCTGCACATGGGTGAGGGTTCGCGGTTCGCCGGTTCGTTCCGCACGCACGGCCTGCTGGTGCCGGTGTTCGATCTCGATCCCGAGATGCACCCGACCGAGTGGGAAGCGCCCGCGCGCGAATTCGGTGCTCGTCTGGCCGAAGCGCTGGCTTCGGAGGAGCCGATGACCACCGAAGAGCGTCGTTCGCGCGATGGTCTGCGGTCGCGTCAGGTTACCCTGCGCTGAACTTAATGAAACATGCCTCTTTCACAGAGCCGGTCGGCTAGGTTCACGACTGAACCGGACAATCGGTGATGAGGAAAGAAGAGGCATCGTGGAATTTCTTGGATCTATCGCCGGTCTGGCCCAGATTGTGATCGGCACCGTCCTGGCCAACACCGGCTCGGGCGGTTCCGGCTCCGGCTGGTGAAAACCGGCAGGTGAAACGCGAAAGGGATTCGGCTCGCTGCCCGCGAGCCGAATCCCTTTCTGCTTGAACTAGACGCTGCCGCCTGCGACCGACGGCGCGCCGGAGGCGTCCTTCGGGGTGCTCAGCTCACGCCACATGAACGCTTCCAGATCGAACAGGTTCGACCCGGCGCGATCGGCGATATTGAGCAGCGTGGTCATGGCGGCCACTTCCTCGACCTGTTCCTTCAGGAACCACTGCATGAACTGTTCGCCGAGGTAGTCGCCCTCTTCGCGAGCGGTGCTCGCCAACTGGACGATCTGATCGGTGACCGTCTTCTCCTGGGCCAGCGCCAATTCGATCGGCTCGCGGGCGGATTCGAACTTCGACTTCGCCGCATCGATGCCCGAGATCTCCACGGTGATGTCGCGGTCGACGAAATACTGCACGATCATCATCGCGTGATTTCGTTCTTCCACCGACTGTGCGTAGAAACGCTTGGCGAGCTGCGGCAGGTCGTTGTTGTCGAACCACACCGCAATCGCGATGTACTGGTGTTCGGCGTTGAACTCATGCCGGATCTGGTCTTGGAGCAGAGTGTGGAACTTGCTGCGCGGGGCTTCCGGATGAATCGACATGTGGGCAACATTAATGCTGGTCATCAGGGGTTGTCATCCAAGTGCAGCCTTATTGAGGACAGTATTCCCTAAGCAAGTATTTCCTAAGTTGCGCCTGCCATTCGGGGTGCGGTGGTATCCACGCGCACCGTTCCGCGCAGTTCGCGGCGGATGAATTCCTCCACGTCGAACAGGTTGTCCTGGCGGTCGAGCACGTTCAACAGTGTGGTCAGCCCGGCGACATCGTCGACCTGTTCGGCCAGAAACCACTGCATGAATTGTTCGCCGAGGAAATCGTTGGAGTCACGCGCGGCCGCGACCAAGGCGGTGAGCTGTCCGGTGGTGACCCGTTGGCGCTCCAGCAGGAAACTGATCGCGGCACGCGGCGAGTCGAATTCCGAGCGCACCTCGTCGAGTCCGCCGATCGTGATCGGCGCGTCGCGGTCGAGCAGATACTGGACCATGCGCATCGAGTGCCCGTGACTGGCGGTCGAGCGCGCGTAGGTCTGCCCGGCCAGCTCGGGGAGGTCTTGCGCGTCGAAGTAGACGGCGGCGGCCAGGTACTGATGAGCCGTGGTCAGGCCCACCCTGATCTGGTCGCGCAGGAGTTCGGGGAATGTCGAGTTCTGGGCCATTACTCGACGTTACCGCGTGAGCAGCTCCTCCGGAATCTGCTGATCGGTGGCGAGCGCCTCGAAGAAGCCGGTCGCCCTGGCCTTGTCCCAGAGCAACACGTTGCCCACGTCGGTGTCGTCGAAGCCGCCGATCGGCACGCTGGTGGTGACGGTCTCGCCACGCATCGCCCAGCCGAGCGCGGCCAGGTTCCAGATGTGGTCACCGTCGTCGACCTTCAGCGAGCCGGCGACCCCCGTCGCCATGGGCCACAACGCGAACGGATTGGCGAGCGTGCCCATGCCGGTGGCCTTCTTCAGCAGCGCCGCCATGAACGCCCGCTGCCGGTTCATCCGGTCGACGTCGGCGGTCGGCGTCGCGCGGGTGCGCACGTAACCGAGGGCCTGTGGGCCGGTCAGCTTCTGGCAGCCCGCGGCCAGATCGAGCCCGGCCAGCGGGTCGACGATCGGTTCGTCCAGGCACATCTCGATCCCGCCGATCGCGTCGACCACGCTCGCGAACCCGCCGAAACCGATCTGCGCGTAGTGGTCGATCCGCACGCCGGTGGCTTCCTCCACCGTCTGGACCAGCAGCGGAGCCCCACCGAGCGCGAACGAGGCGTTCAGCTTGTCCTTGCCGTGGCCGGGAATGCTCACGTACGAATCGCGCGGGAGGCTGACCATCGTGGTCGGGCCCGAGGACGGAATGTGCACCAACATGATGGTGTCGGTGCGCTCTGGTCCGGTGTCGCCGCCGGTCGCGAGTTCCTGTTGGTTCTCGACCGAGAGGTCACCGCGACCGTCGGAACCGACCAGCAGCCAATTCGTGCCGGGGGTATCGCTTACGCGGTCGCTGTAGTTGGGGAGCGCCGAGATGCGGGTCAGCGAGTTGTCCAGGTGGATGACCGCGGCGATCAGGCCGACGATCAGCGCCACGACGACCACCATGAACCACCGGAACGGATGACGCTTGCGCCTGCGTTTCGGCGGTTGCGCTTGTCGGCCGGGAGGCGCGGGCGGGGGAGTGCGGCGCGGCGGAAGACCGTCGTGATGGGGGACCGGGCGCTGCGTCGGGGCGTGATCGCGACGCGGAACCGGGCGCTGAGGCTGCGGTGGGCGGCGGGGTTCGACGCGCTCGTGCGGCATCTGCGAATAGGCCAGCGGCTGGTCACCGGAGTTGCCGCGGTGCATCACCTGGGTGGGTTCGATGTGCGAGGCACCGCGCCGAGGTGCCTGGTTGTAGCGAACCGTCGGGCCGTTCTCTGGGCTCGGGCGCCCGTCGTTCGCGGGGGGACGGCCGTAGCGCGGATCGCCCTGCGGTGGCAGCGAGCGACCTCGCTGCGGCAGCGGCTGACCTTGCGGTGGCGCTGGACGACCTTGCGTGGGCGCAGGACGACCTTGCGGGGGCGCAGCGGGACCGCCCGGGCGGCCGGACGGCGGCACCCGGCGTTTACGGGGGTCCTCGCGGGGAGCGTCGCCGTTCATCACCGTCAAACTCTACTGATCGTGGGGAGCGCGAGTCGGTTCTGCGCGCACGGTCACTACTGGGATACCCCGCGCGAGGGTCACTGTTATCGCGAAACGCGGTGATGTGGTGAAACTCGCCGCGACACGCCGTGCATATCAGTGATCGGGCACGCCGATGCGCCGCAGGCAATCCCGGTCGAGTGGTGGGCCGCCGGAGCTGCGGCGCGGTAGATCACGGCAACCAGCCGACGCGCCCGCGCAGCACGTTGTAGCCGATGTAGGCGACCGCGTCGATCGTCGCGTGGGCCAGGATCAACGGCCACAGCCGATTGGTGCGCTGCCAATAGCGCCCGAAGATCACCCCCATCACGATATTGCCGAGCCCCCCACCGAGCCCCTGATATAGGTGGTAACTCCCGCGCAGCAGCGCCGACGCCGCCAGCGACGAGTTCTCCGACCACCCGAGCCTGCGCAGCCGAGTGAGCAGATACCCCACCACCAGCACTTCCTCGGCCACCGAATTCGCACACGCCGACAGCACCAGCACCGGCAGCCGCCACCACTGCTCCGACAGCGAACTCGGCACGATCGTCACGCTCACCCCCATCGCATGCGCGACCAGATACAGCGCCAGCCCCGGCACCCCGATCACCGCCGCGAGCACCAGCCCCGCCACGACGTCCCCGCGCCGCACCCGAGCCAGCCCGATCATCCGCGGCCCGATCCCACTGCGCCACAACAGATAAAGCCCCAACGCCGCCCAAGCGAGCAGCCGGGTGATCCCAACCAGCTGGAACAACAAATCGAGTAGCGAGTTGTTCGACCGCGACGCATTCAACGCCACCGTCCGCCCACCCACCCCACCTGGCGACAACGCCGAATCCAGCAGCGACAGCCCAGCACTGATCCCACTCAACCCGAAGGTCACCAGCAGCACGACCGCGATCTCCACCCGCAGCCCGAACCGCTCCCGCTCGCTCAACTGGCTCTCCGGAGGATCCACACGCATGCCGCGCAGTGTAAGCAGCGAACCCGCCGCGGTCTGTTCCTGATGACTCGAAGTGGTCAGATGCGGCGTAAGCCGTTCAAAAACGGGCAGCCGGCCAGCACGCGGACAGCGCGGCTCAGGGACTGGATGTCATCGGCCGGAGTGGGAAACGGCAGGCGCACATCGTGATCGCCGTCGTTGCTCTCCACCCGCAGGGTGAGGCCGTAGCGGTCGATGGCGAGCGGATGAACGATCCCCCCGCGCAGTCGAGTCGGCAGGTGCCGGGCCAGCAGCGCGACAACGTCGGCGTGATCCTCCGACATGTGTTGCAGCCAAGCGCTTTCCAGCTCACAGAACGGATCGGCCGTAGCCCCACGCAGATCGGCGTGATCGACGGATTCGGCACCCGCGGTATCGGCCAGCACCGCCGAATTCACCACGATCCGCAGCAACGTCACCCCGTGCCCCACGTCGAGCAGCCCGGGATGCGGGTACTCCTTGGCGATTTCGACGGCGAGCGCGCGCTGCGCCTGCGCGGGCACCTGCCGCACCCACCCGCGCAACCACACCAGCGCCCGCACCGGTTCGCGCAGCGGCAGCGGCGCGTGGTCGGTGAGTTCGAGGACCGCCGAGGTCTCGTTGGCCGTGGCCGCCAGCGCCGCCGCGAGCGAGGACTCGGGCACCGCGATCACCGCGTCGCCGCACCGTCGCAGGTGGTGCAGCGAGGTGGGGACCGGGTCGATCCCTGGCAGCGCGAGTACCGCGGTCTCGGCATGGGCGCACGCGCTGCGCACTCGCTCGGCGGTGGTCGGCGCGAGGATCGTGGTGGGGCTCGACATGACAACCTCCGCGAACGTTTGATTAGGTAAACCTAAGCTAAGTTACAAACCTCCGCCACGCAAGAGGACACCCCGAAAATCGAGCCGATACGGTGGACCGATGACGCACGACGACCACGGCGACGACCATCCCGCCCCCGCCGAACCCGTCCTGCTGAACCTCTCGGCCCCCGCCCGCCGCAGCCTGGTGGCCGACCTGGTCCGCCCCGCGGGCAGTTCCCCGGCCCCCGTCGACGTCGACATCCCCGACCCCGACCTCGCCGCCTTCCTGGCCGCCATCGCCCACGCCGACCACGGCTTCACCGCCCACACCACCAGCGGCCCCCGCGCCCTCGCGGTAGTCGCGGGCACCGTAGCCGCCCTCTGCGGCGAAGACATCCCCACCGCCCTCACCACCCCCGACCTGGCCTTCCTGAAGTCCCTGAAACCCGCCGCGATCGAAGCCACCCGCACCGTCCTGTTGGCCATAGAAACGCCCGACGAACAGCCGATAACCGAAGCCCTACGGGTACTGGACCGCTAATTTCCGAGCCCGGATTGCCAACCCGACGCACCCACCTGCGTTCACAACCCGGGCCGGGTTCATTCCGTCGAGTCGCCACCTGGCCACACAGCCTGGACCGGGTAATCACCAGGAAGTCTCTACCCAAAGGGGCACCGGAGGGCCCCGCTCGAGCGCGCCAGCGCTCCAACAAACACAGCTAGAGTTGCGGTGTGCCGCGTATTGCCTACTTCGGACCATCCGGGACTTTCACCGAGATGGCTCTGGCGAAGTTCGAGAGCTCGGGGGCCTTCGACGGGCCGGTCGAGCGGGTCGCCGCGCCGAGTCAGGGTGCGGCGCTGGATCTGATCCGGGCCGGCCAGGTCGACGGTGCGGTGGTGCCGATCGAAAGCTCGGTCGAAGGCTCGATCCCCGCGACCCTGGATTCCCTCGCCATCGGACCCCGGCTGCAGATCATGGCCGAAACCGAGCTCGAGGTGACCTTCACGATCCTCGCGCGACCCGGCACCGCACTGGCCGATGTGCGCACCCTTGCGGCCTACCCGGTGGCGGCGGCGCAGGTCAGGGAGTGGGTGGCGCGGAACATGCCCGAGGCGCGCCCGTTCACCTCGGCCTCCAACGCGGCCGCCGCCGAAGACGTGGCCGCGGGCACCGCCGACGCCGCGATCTCGACCGCCCTGGCAGGCGAACGACTCGGCCTGGTCACCTTGGCCGCCGGCGTAGCCGACCACGACCAGGCCATCACTCGCTTCGTCCTGGTGACCCCACCTGGCGTCGCCCCCAACGCCACCGGCGCCGACCGCACCTCCGTCGTGCTGGAACTGCCCAACGAACCGGGCTCGCTGATGCGCGCGTTCGCCGAATTCGCCACGCGCGGCGTCGATCTCACCCGCATCGAATCGCGCCCCACCCGCACGGGTATGGGCACCTACCGCTTCTACCTCGACTGCGTCGGACACATCGACGACCCGGCGGTCGCCGAAACTTTGAAAGCCTTGCACCGCACCACCCAGGTTCGATTCCTCGGATCATGGCCGGCGACAGCGCTTCTCGGCTCCCCGCCACCGTCGGACGAGCCTGCCGCAGAATGGTTGACGCAATTGCGAAAGGGGGTCGCGGACCTATGACCCGCGCGAAACTGATTCTGGTGCGCCACGGCGAGACCGAGGGCAATGTCGCGAAGATCCTCGACACCAAGGTGCCCGGCCTTCCACTCACCGAACGCGGTGTGGCACAGGCGAAAGCATTCGGTGCCGGCCTGGAGCGTGCACCTCAGGTGCTGGTGTCCTCGGACGCGTTGCGCGCCCGCCAGACCGCGAGCTACATCGAAGAGGCAACCGGCACACAGGCACTCGTCCTCGACGGCCTGTACGAGGTGCAGCTCGGCGACCTCGACGGCCGCTCCGACGAAGAAGCCCACGAACTCTTCCAGCAGATCTACCGAGGCTGGCACCACGGCGATCTCGAATTCAGTACCCCCGGCGGCGAAACGGGCCACGAAGTACTCGCCCGCATGCTGCCCGTCCTCGACGGCCTGCGCGAGGAATTCCTGACCGACGACGCCGACGGTGACGTGGTGGTCGTGAACCACGGCGCCGCCATGCGTCTGCTCGGCAAGTGGCTGGCCGGGGTGGCGCCCCCGTTCACCACGAACAACCACCTCGACAACACCGAAACCATCGAACTGCTCCCCACCGAAGACGGCGGCTGGGAATGCCTACGCTGGGGCAAGTTCACCCCACCGTTCACCATCCAAGCCGAGCCGTCCGCCGACGACCCCATGGGATAGCGGCTGGCGCCGCGGTTCTCGGCGCTCAACTCCGCCTCTTCCCTCCCTACGGGCACTCCTTCGTTGCAGGAGTGACGGGTCAGCTCTAACCCGGGACCCTCCACTCAGTCCAGAGGCGGAGGCGCGCCGAGAACGTGAGCCGGGCTTACGCCTTACTGGCTGCCGCGGTAGGGAATTCCGATCGCACCGGTAGTGACTCGATGAGGTCGGCGACCGCGGTGCGTAGGCGGGCGTTGGTTCCGCTGGCGATGGACGACCATTTCACCCCGTCGTCGGCGACGCTGGCGGTGATGATGAATCGCCCTGCGCGCGTGTTGAACACGGCGATGTGGTTGTCCTGGATGTCGCGGGTGCCGTCACCGTAGGCCACGCCGACGATCTCGGCGTAGGAGTGGATCTCCACCAGCGCCGAGGCCAGTGTCTGTGCGTCGGTGGCCGGGTTGCCCACCTTGCTCAGGCGTTGCGCGGTGGCGGTCGCGTCACCGGTGTCGCCGAAGATCGGCGCCAATTGTTCGGTGGGCGCGTTCATTCCGTACAGTTCCAGCGCTTCGACCGGGCCGAGTGCCTGCAGCACCGCACCGGGCAGGTCGAGACCGGCGTCGTCGATGACGAAGGACTCCGGCCCGCGCAGGGCGACGACCGCGCGGTCGTCGCCCTGCGCCAGACAGAATCGGTTGACCTGGCCTGCCACCACCCACCGCAGCGCGATGATCCACTGCGGCCGGTAGAGCACCCGAAGCCGTTCGGCCAGTTCGGGTGCCACCACGTCGCCGAACAGCAGTTCGCGTTCGGCGAGGGCGTCCTGCGCCACGTTCATGGCGGCGTCGTGCGCGGTGACGTTGTCATAGCGGCCCATGGCGTCGAGCACCACGGGCATCTCGTCGAATTCCAGTTTCTCCAGGAGGAACTGCATGTCGTCGAGCGAGAGCACGACGGCGCCGAGCAGCGAACCTCCGCTGCCCGAGCCGAGAACCGTCACTTGGCCGATCCGGTGAGGTCGGCGCCGATCACACCTTCGGCCGCGTAGCGACCATCGGTGAACTCGTCGGTGCGCACGTAGTCGATGCCGTCGTGCTCATCGTCTTCCTCGCCCTTCTGCCGGTTGCCCATCAGCGGGTTGCCCGCGGTACCGGTGTTGCGCACGGGTGCGGCGTCGGCGCGGTTGACGACCGTTTCCGACACCGGCGCGTTCGCGGTCGCGTTCGCGGCGGGCGCGCCCCAGCCCTCGGGCAGCTTCAGCGAGCCAGCGCTGACGCCACCGAGACCGGCCGACGTGGTGCCCATGCCGCCACCCACAGCGGCACCGGCGGCGCCGACACCCGTTGCCATGGCGGGCGCGACAGCGGTGGCACCGGCAGGTGCGGTGATCGCCGAGATCGCGGAGGCGCCGACCTGGCCGACCGTGCTGACGCCGCTGGTGACCACGCCACCGGCGGTGTTGGCGGCCTGGGTGACCGCGCTGACCACGCCGGGGTTGGAGGCGATGGCCTGCACCGCGGCGGCCGCGGTCTGCAGCGGATCGCCGCCACCGAAGTCACCCTGCGCGGAGCCCGCGCCACTGGCGATCGCGGGCGGCATGGTGAACTCGCTGGGGGTGGCGACGGTGGCCGTGGTGGCGGCCTCGTAGGTCTCCATCACCAGCGCGGCGCGGATGTCCATCGCGTGCTTGACGACCTCGGCCGCCTCGAACGCGCCGGACACGACACCGGGCGGGTTGGCCGAGGCGACCACCGCGGTGTTGGTAGCGAGGATCTCGGGCAGGCTCGGCATCGCGATGGAGGCGACGGTGTAGGCGGTGGCGTTGGACGCGCACTTGGCGCTGGCCGCCGCGGCCGCGATGCCCTGCTGGCTGGCCCAGCCCGCGAACGGTGCGAGACGGGCGAGCACGGCCATGCCGTTGACGCCCTGGAGGCCGACGCCGACCTCGGCGATCACACGCGTGATGGTGAAGGCGGCGTCGCCCCACGCGGCGGCCAGCGTGCCCCACGAGGTGGCGGCGGCGCTGATCGGGACGGCGTGTGCGCCCGCGTTGAGGGTGGTGGAGTTCACTTCTGCCATACGAGGCAGCCAGAACACCCCGGTGATCCCTGCGGTCATGCTTGTTTCTCCCCTGAGTGAATGTGTCCGTCGCGGTGAATGTGTCCGTCGCGCGGCGACGAGTTGATGATCGGCGAGTTCGCCGCGACTACACCTGGATGGCGCTGATCGACGCCGCGCGGACCACGTCTTCCCCGATGTTCGTGGCCAGCTGCGAGCGCAACGTCGCGGCCGCGTGATGCAGTTCGAGGATCGCCTGGGCGACCGAACCGTCGTGCTTGCCCGCCGCGGTGTTGAAGTGCGACGCCGCGAGCAGCGACACCTCTTCGGCGCCGGAGGGCAGCACATGCGTGGTCGGCCCGGCGAGGGCGGCGACGGCGGCGAGGCGCTCGGCGAGCAGATCCAACTCCGCGGATGCGGCGAGGACGATTTCAGGTGCGATGAGAACGTGTCCAACCATGACCCGACTCCTTCTGGTGGCGGCTATCGGGAACCACGAGAATTCCCCCTACGAGTACTAGGACGCGAGGGCGGGTCATTCGGTTCCATCGATTCCCCACCCAATTTCGCTAACCCCATCCCAGCTCATGCAACCGGTCGTCGTCAATCCCGAAATGGTGTGCTATTTCATGGATCACGGTGATCGCGACTTCCTCGACGACTTCGTCGTCGGTGTTGCAGATGTCGAGAATAGCCTCTCGATAGATGGTGATGGTATCCGGCAACGATCCGGCGTAGTAGCTGTCGCGCTCGGTGAGGGCGATCCCGTGGTAGAGCCCGAGCAGCGACGGTTCCTCGTCGTTTCGCGGCTCCACCAGCACGACAACGTTGTCTATGGCACTGGACAGCTCGGCCGGGATCTGGTCGAGCGCATCGCTGACCAATTCCTCGAAACGGGCCTCCGGCATCCGCTCGGACAACGTCACCTCGGCTGTGGCTGCGGCGGCAGCGGCGCGGCGCCCGGCAGCGGGGCCGGTGTGGAGCGGCCGGAGTTCGGCGGGGGCACCGGAGCCTGTCCGTCGATCAGGATCTCGCCGCGGGCGGAGCCGACGATGGGTGCGAAACCCTCACGGTCGGCGCCTTTTCCGAGCCAGCAGTCCAGTTTGTGGCTACCCGCGAGCCAGCTGGCGGGCTCGAGATAGTCGAAGAACAGGGTCAGTGTCTTGTTGCGGATGGCGTCGGGGCTGCCGAGGTAGTCACCGGAGAGGCGGTTGCATTCGGCTTCGACGAACTTGTCCTGGTCGGACTCCGACGGCGGCCCGCCGGTGAAGTTGGTCGACAGGTCGACGGTGCCGACGATCTCCACCGCGTGCGGCTGGGCGCAGTCGACCGGATCGGTGGGCAGATTCTGATTGATGCCGAGGCAGGTGCCGACGGCGTTGACCTTCGACTGGTCGCTGTCGACCAGGCTGCCGGTGGTGGCCGGGCTCGCGGTGGTCGCGGCGACCTGGACGCCACACCGCAGCGTCCGGTCGCCGTGCTGCCACCCGGCCGGACTCGGCGACATCACGTTCACCATGAACTTGCCGCGCGGGTCGAACCGCCCGCCGAGGTATTTCTGCACGGCGGTCACGCAGTGCTCGTCGCGCAACTCGGTCATCCGCAGCGAATCGGGGTGCCGGGTGCCCTCGGCGAACTCGCGCCCCGGATAGGCGCTGAGGTCGATGACACCGGCCACCTCGAACAGGTGCTTGTCGGCGCAGTTCACCTTCACCAGGTCGCTGCGGTCGGGCTTGGACCAGGTCAGGCAGTCGCCCTGGGCGGCGCTGCTGAACTCCTTGTCGCGCACCACCGGCGCGGCGCCGGGCTGATGCGCCTCCACCTTGTCGGTGTCGAAGCCGGCCACGGTCATGGTCACCCCGGCCGCGACGATCGCCCCGAGGGCGGCTATCAGCAGCCCCCACCGCAGTTTCGTCGCGGACAGTGTTTTGGGAGCGCTGGCGCGCTCGAGGTCGCGGCCCCTTGTGTCCCGTCGATCAGGCACCGTTGCTTGCTCCTTCGTCGCTTGCGCAACGGCACCTGATCGACGGGACGGCCGCGACCGCCGACTGCGTCGGCGGACCCTCCTCGAGGTCGGGTCGTTGTGGCTGGGTGTGTGTGACTGCTGGCCTGAGCGTACCTATCCGCGCAGAGCTGACACGAAGATGCCGGGCAGGCGGCGCAGTTTGCCGTCGCCGTAGAAGTCGGTCAGTTTGCGGCCGGTGGAGGTCGCGGTCTTGTTCGAGACGAACCACGGCGGCTTCGGGCTGAGGGCGAGTTCGCCGCCCAGAATCGAGCGCGGCGCGGGGCGGAAGGGGCCGCGGACCACTGTGCGTTCGACGTCGTCGAGGAGGAAGGCGTTGTGTACGACGCCGATGCCGCTCTGGATGTCGTCGATGGTGTGGCCGGGGTAGGCGCCCCAGCTGGCGCGCGGGGTGAGGAACGCGAGCGCGGTCCAGACGTTGAGCGCGACGGTGCCGTAGCGCAGGTTCTCGATCGCGGTGTCGAGTTTCGCGCCGAGTTCGGTGATGGTCGCGGGGTCGACGATGATGTTGGCGCCGAGCGTGCCCATCAGCTCGTCATTGGCGAAATCGACCGCGTTGCCGAGGAATTCGGCACCGAGTCCCGGCAGTTCGACCACGCCGAGAACAGGGGAGAAGTACTCGGTGCGCAGCAGGGGAGAGTCACCGGCGGGCACGTTCTCGACCAGCAACCGGCCGTTGGCGCGGGCCGCGTCGGGGTAGGACGCCAGTGCGCCCGCGACGCGGTTGTCGCTGCCGGGGTAGTAGGCGGTGCGGGCGGGCGCGGCGTCGATCGCGGCGCGCAGTTCGGTGAGGAACTGGTCCTTGAGCGGCCAGTCCGCGGCGAGCACCACGGTCTGCGCGGCGACACAGTTGTAGCCGCCGTTGTGCAGGCGCTGGGTGGCCACGTGCTCGGCCTGGAACTTCAGATCCGCGGCCGACCAGTCACCGGGCACCACGATGCACGGCGCCACCCCGCCGAGCTCGCTGGTGATCGGCTTGGCCAGGACAGGTTCGCCGGTCTTGTCCGAACCCGGCCCCCACACGATCGCGTCGTGGGTGGGCGCGCCGCCGGTCATGTGCACGTGCGCGACCTGCGGGTGGTTCACCAGGTAGCCGCCCTCCGGCGCGCCGCCGGTGAGGATGCGCACCACGCCGAGCTCGATGAACGGCGCGAAGATCGCCTGGAACACCGGCAGCAGCGGATCGGTGATCGGGTTGAGCTTGAGCGCGACCACGCGGTTGTTGGCGTAGAGCTCGTAGAGCGTGTCCAGCGGCGCGATCGACATGATGTTGCCCGCGCCGAGCACCGCGCCGACCCCGTTGGTCGCGGCCGGTTCGAGCTGGGCCAGCCCCGCCTTGCGCCGCGCGGTCGCGGCGTCGACACCGGGTTTCAGCCACACATCGGCACTGAACCCGCTCAGCAGCAGCTTGTCGTAGATGCCGTGCGGCAGCGCGGGCACCGCCACCCGGCCGCCGGGCGCGGTGGTGAGTTCGACCCCGTCGATGGGGCTCGCGCCCTTCTCGAGCGCCGCCATCGACTCGCTCAGCGCCGCCGCGCCCGCGAGCATCGTCATCGGGCCCGACATCCACTCCTCGCCGAGCAGCGGGCTGTCGACGTCGAGCTTCTTGATGGTGCGGGCGGCGGCGACCCAGGCCTCGGCGTCGCGCGCGGTGAGCGCGTGCAGCTCGTCGAGCAGTTCGCGGCGGCGGCGCAGGCCGGTCGCGGCCCAGGTCTTCTCCCCCTCGGTGAGATCGGCGAGCGCGGTGTCGATGACGGCGGTGTCGAAAGTGGTACTCACACCGCAACTATGCCCCTGTGCTGCCCGATTGGCATAGGCCGAAAGATTAAGGGTTGCGTAAACAACTAGGCTTGATTCTCATGATCGACCTCCGATTCCTGCGCGAGAACCCGGAAGCCGTCCGTGCCTCGCAGCGGACCCGCGGTGAGGACCCCGCGCTCGTCGACGCCCTGCTCGAAGCCGACGCCGCGCGCCGGGCCGCCGTGGCCACCGCCGACAACCTGCGTGCCGAACACAAGGCCATGGGCAAGGTGATCGGCAAGGCGAGCAAAGAGGAGCGCCCCGCGCTGCTCGCCGCCGCCTCCGACATGTCCGCCAAGGTCAAAGAGGCCGAACTGGCCCAGAGCGCGGCCGACGCCGACCTCGACGCCGCCCAGCGCGCGATCTCCAATGTCGTGCAGGAGGGCGCGCCCGCCGGTGGCGAGGACGATTACATCGTGCTCGAAACCGTCGGCACCCCACCGGTTTTCGACTTCGAGCCCAAGGACCACCTCGAGCTCGGCGAGTCGCTGCACCTGATCGACATGGAACGCGGCGCCAAGGTGTCGGGTTCGCGGTTCTACTTCATGACCGGCTATGGCGCGCTGCTGCAGCTGGGTCTGTTGCAGCTGGCCGCCCAGAAGGCCGTGGCCAACGGCTTCACCATGATGATCCCGCCGGTACTCGTGCGCCCGGAGATCATGGCGGGCACCGGTTTCCTCGGCCAGCACGCGGCCGAGGTCTACCACCTCGACGAAGACGACCTCTACCTCGTCGGTACCTCGGAGGTGCCGCTGGCCGGCTACCACGCCGACGAGATCCTCGACCTGAGCGAGGGCCCGAAGCGCTACGCCGGCTGGTCGTCGTGCTTCCGCCGCGAGGCCGGTAGCTACGGCAAGGACACCCGCGGCATCATCCGCGTGCACCAGTTCGACAAGGTGGAGATGTTCGTCTACACCACCCCTGACCAGGCCGAAGCCGAACATCAGCGGCTACTGGCGTGGGAGCGCGAGATGCTCGCCGCGATCGAGGTGCCCTACCGGGTGATCGACGTGGCCGGCGGCGATCTCGGTAGCTCGGCGGCGCGCAAGTTCGACTGCGAGGCCTGGGTGCCCACCCAGCAGACCTACCGCGAGCTCAGCTCCACCTCCAACTGCACCACCTTCCAGGCACGCAGGCTGTCGGTCCGCTACCGCGACGAGAACGGAAAGGCGCAGGTGGCAGCCACGTTGAACGGCACGCTGGCCACCACGCGCTGGATCGTGGCGATCCTGGAGAACCACCAGCAGGCCGATGGTTCGGTGCGGGTGCCCGCCGCACTGGTCCCGTTCGTCGGCACCGAGGTGCTGAAGCCGTAAGCTCACAGTTTGCTGGCACCACATTTGTGGATGTAGCAAACACCCTGACCCATCAACATCTAGGCTGGTGCTCGTGCGAGGAATCGGGGCGCGCGGCGATACCCGAACCCGGGTGCGGGCGGCATCGGCGTTGGCGACGGCAAAGGTCATGGCCAGGACAACGGGGGCGTTCTACGTCCTCGGCGGTGTCCTCGGCCTGATGATCACTGCCGTCGCACCGGGTAACGACGGTAACCGCACCGTGGTGGGCACCGCGGCCGCTATCTCCGTGCTGCTCGGACTCACGCTGCTCGTCTGGGGCCCGCGCATGCCGCACGCCCTGCACCACGCCTACCTGGCCACCGCGACCGTGCTCGTCGCGATCGCCGTCTACGACTTCCCCAATCTCGTCGGCGGCATCACCCTGGCCTCGTTCTTCGTGTTCGTCGCCTGCGATGCCGCGCTGTTCTTCGCCTGGTCCAGGGCCGCCGCGCACATCGGTTTCGCGATGGTGCTGTGTCTGCTGGTATTGCCGATGCGCGGGTTGCCGTGGTGGTCCGGGCTGATTCCCGCCGGTGTCACCTTCGGCGCGGGCGTGTGCGTCGGCGTGCTCACCAGGCTGGCGCAGGAAGCCGATATCGACGTACTCACCGGCCTGCTGAATCGGCGCGGTTTCGAGAAACAGCTCAATCCGGCGATCGATGCGGCCGGTCGCGGGGGCCCGGGCATGGCCCTGGTCCTGGTCGACCTCGACCGATTCCAGAAAATCAACGACCACCTCGGCCACCGCGCGGGCGACGCCGTCCTGCAGCGCGTCGCCGACACCTGGCTCGACCTGCTCGCCCCCGGCCAGGTGCTGGCTCGTTTCGGCGGCGACGTGTTCGCGTTGCTGTTGCCCGGCACCACCGAGCAGGCCGCGATCCTGCTCACCGAACAACTGCGCGCCGCCGTGACCATGGGCTGTTCGGCGGGCGTCACCTCCTGGCAGCCGGGCGAATCCGGATCGCTGCTGGTCAGCCGCGCCGATGTGGGCCTGTACCGGGCCAAGCAGGCGGGCCGCAACCGCACGGTCCTCGAATCCTCGCGTCAGCTTCCCCTCGCGGTCGAACTGCGCGAGGCCATCGACCGCGGGGCTCTGGACGTGCACTACCAGCCGATCGTGAGCCTCACCGAGGACGGCGGCCAGGCGGTCGGCGTCGAAGCGCTGCTGCGCTGGTCGTCGAGCGCGCAACCCGAGGTCACCACCGAGGGCCTGATCCGCGTCGCCGAGGAATACGACCTCATCTCCGACCTGGACGAGCTGGTCCTTCGCCGCGCCTGCGCCGACGCCGCCCGCCTCCAGGAGAGCTTCGCCTCGCTCAATCTGACGCTCAACGTGAACGTCTCCGGCCTCGAACTGGCCGAAACCGAATACGCCGAACGCGTCGCGACCATCCTGTCCGACACCGGTTGGCCCGCCGACCAGCTCGTCCTCGAGGTCACCGAAAGCGAACTCGCCGCCGAATCCCAGACCGCGATCACCAACCTGCACACCCTGCGCGAGCGTGGCGTGCGCATCGCCATCGACGATTTCGGCACCGGCTACTCCTCCCTGAGCCGCCTGGCCACCATCCCCAGCGACATCCTCAAGGTCGACCAGTCCTTCGTCGCCGCCATCCGCTCCGATTCCCCCGCCCCACCCCTGCTCAGCGTCATCGCCGCCCTCAGCAAATCCCTGGACCTCCAGGTCATCGCCGAAGGCGTAGAAACCGAATACCAGGCCGCCGTCCTCACCGAACTCGGCTTCGCCCTGGCCCAGGGCTACCACTACAGCGACTCCCACCCCGTCGCCGACCTCATCAACGACCTCAACGAGGGCCGCCCTCTGGCGAGCACCACCGACGAAGACGATTCCCTGGCCGCCAACGGCTGGATCCCACTCGGATGAGGCAGATCAGCCACGCAGAAGCTCGGGCTACTTTGGCGAGTGTGCTCGACGCCGTGGTTGATGACCACGACGAGGTCGTCGTCACCCGTGTCGGCCACGAGCCCGCTGTCGTGGTGTCAGCGCGCGCGTATAAAGCGTTGAAGGAGACCGTGCATCTGCTCGGGACGCCCTCGAACGCACGCCATCTCGAGCGTGGGCTGGCAGAGTTCGCCCGCATGTCCGGCTCTTGATCAGCGCAAATAATCGCTTGACCCGGCCGGTTTCGGGGCGAACGATAGAGCTCATGCGAATGCTCGTCTACGGCTGTTGATCTTCACCGCTCCGACAGGCGGTTACCTGGTTGCGACGTGACCCCGTTCGCGACCTCACCGTCCGCGCTGTGCTGTTCAAGGGCACGCGTGATCTGCTGCCGATCTACGCCCTCTACGGCGTGCTGTTCGCCGATCACGGGCTGAGTACCGCGCAGATCTCCCTGTTGCTCGCACTCTGGTCGGTGACCGCCTTCGTCCTCGAGGTGCCCTCCGGCGCCTGGGCCGACACGGTCTCGCGTCGCGGGCTGCTGATCCTGAGCTGTGTGCTGCAGGCCGCGTGTTTCACGATCTGGATGCTGGCGCCTTCGTTCGCCGGTTTCGCCGTGGGCTTCGTCGTCTGGGGCATCGCAGGCGCGCTGGAATCAGGCACCTTCGAGGCCCTGATCTACGACGACCTGGTCGCCCGCGAAAAGCCGTCGGCCTACGCCTCGATCATGGGCTGGGCCCGAGGCGCCCAGGAATCCACCGTCCTGCTCGCAATCCTCGCCGCCGCCCCCCTTTTCGCCCTCGGCGGCTACGCCCTGGTCGGCTGGGTCAGCGTCGCCATCGGCGTCATCCACACCCTCGCCGCCCTCGCCCTACCGAGCGCCCCCGTCGCCATCTCCGCCACCGCCGTCGACGACCTCGACGACGACCCCGAACCGGTTGGTCCCCATGTCAAGCAGGTAGCCGTTGCACCCCAATCGAATTCGCCCTCGACAGCACACGGCACCTCGTCGCGATACCTCTCGATGCTCAAAACCGGTGTCGCCGAAGCACTCCACGTCCGCCGAGTCCGCCGAGGCGTCCTACTCGGCGCCCTCCTCTACGGCGTCACCGCCTTCGACGAATACTTCGGCCTACTCGCAGTTTCCGGCGGCGCATCCACCAGCACCACGGCACTGTTGGTCGGCGTCACCGTCGCGGGCTCGCTGACCGGTTCGCTCCTGGCAGGCCGCACCGAATCACTGTCGTCCCGCACCTTCGCGGCCGCCATGTTCCTGGCCGGAATCCTGTTCATCGCGGGCGCACTAGCCGTCGGCGCAGCCTGGATCTGGATCGGATTCATCGGCATCGGCATCGCCTACGGCATCGACTTCAACGCCGAAGTCGTCGCAGGCGCCCGCCTCCAGGACGCCATCGAGGGCCCGGCCCGAGCCACCGTCACCTCGGTCTCGGGCCTGCTCTCCGAAATCGTCGCCCTGGCCGTCTTCGCCTTCGTAGCGACGGCAACCCGATACCTGTCGATGTCGACCACGATCGCCCTGCTGGGCACGATCCTGCTCGCGACCGCCCTGCTGACCCCCACCTGGATGCCGCCGCGCCCCGCGGACTAGCAGGGTCCGGTGCTAGGTTTTGGACGCACGGCAGGTGAGCAGTACTCCTGCCGCGATGAGCGCTATCGGGGGAGTCGAAAAGTTGATCAAGGCATTGTCGGTCGACGACCCGAACATGGTGTCCCGCTACCGAATCCTCGGTGTGCTGGGTGCAGGCGGCATGGGTCGAGTACTGCTCGGCCTCGGCCCGGACGCCCGCTTCGTGGCGATCAAACAGATCCACACCCGCCTGCTCGACGACGGCGACTACCGCGCCCGATTCCACCGCGAGGTCGCGATCTCGACCCGGGTATCGGGTGCGTTCACCGCCGCGGTCGTTGACTTCGATACCGCCAGTGAAATTCCATGGCTTGCATCGGTGTTCATCGCCGGCGTGCCCCTGGACTCAGCGGTTCAGCAGTACGGCCCGCTCCCGCTCGCCAGTGTGCGAACCTTGGCCTCCGGGCTCGCTTCGGCGCTGCATTCGATTCACACAACAGGCCTGATCCACCGAGATCTCAAGCCCGCCAATGTGATTCTCGCCGCCGACGGCCCACGCGTGATCGATTTCGGCATCGCCAGAACGGTAGAAGCGGAGGAGTCGCTCACCGAGGTGGGCAGTGTGCTCGGGTCGCCGGCGTACATGTCGCCCGAGCAGGCCGCTGCCGAACCGATCACCGCCGCCGCCGACATCTTCTCCCTCGGTTCGCTGCTGTACATGGCGGCGACCGGCGTGAGCCCCTTCGCCGCCGCCTCGGCACCGTTCACCCTGTTCAATATCGTCCACACCGAGCCCGACCTCGCACCGGTTCCCGAGCAACTGCGCGAGCTCATCGCGGGCTGTCTGCGCAAAGATCCACGTGCGCGTCCGACCGCTGCTCAGATCCTGGACTATCTGGGCGTTCTCGCCATCCAGTCCAGTCCGTGGCCTGCGCCGATCCATCAGGACATCGCGACACAGGCCGCACGGCTGCGGGAGTTGACTGCCGATCCCGAACGCACCCAGATCATTCTGGCCGCACAGCCACACCGTCCGGTGCCGGTCGACCAGCCGAAACCTCGCCGCGGGCTCCTCATCGGTGTCGCGTGTGCGGTTGTCGCAGTGATTGTCGCCGCGTCCGCCGTAGTGGTGCTGATGCGTGGCGGCGCGCCCGCAGCGCCGAATGTGGCAGGCGCGGCAGCGGTTATGCCCACCTTGGCGCAACTGCGCGAAGTTGATGCGTGTGCGTGGTTGCGACAAGCGCTGGGCCCGGTACTGCCCGAATCGGTCGCCAAGGGTGTTCGCCGCGAAACCGACTCGTGGACGTGGAGGACAACATCGTCATGGGGGTGTGACGGTAGCTCGGGGTCGGGTCGGATGACCGTCGAGATAGGCCGGTCTCTCCCGGGTTTCACGTCGACGCAGCGCACAGTCGCCCAACTGGACCTACTCAGACGTGGTCGCGACTGTGCGTTCGCCGTTGCCGGAAGCGAGCCCGCGACGTGGGGGATCAGTGTCGACACCGGTGTGGCGGTCGACTGCTCACTGGCCGAATACACCGTCGATCGCCTTGTCGCGGCACTGCCATCTCTTGTCGTGGATCCCGCCGCCGCGCGCTCGCTGGCATCGGTCGACCCCTGCGCCCTCGTGACCGAAGAGGAAGTCAGGGCTGCCGGTTCGTCGGGGCCGGGTGTGCCGACAGCGCACGGTTGTTCGTGGAGCGGACCCGGTCGGGTCAAGGTGGAACTCGGTCGGCCGGATGACCTCGATACTGGCACGGTTACCTCCAGCGATGCCGTCGACATCGGCGGCGGCACGGTGGTCTACAACAAAGACATCTATCAGGACGCCGACAACCGAGGTTGTTCCAGCATCTATCGGTTCCGTGCAGTCGATGCGCAGTTCCACGAGGCGGTCACTGTGCAGGTATTCGGCGCCCAGCCCGAGAAGAAGCGATGCCCGGCGGGAGAGGCGATTGTCGCGGCATTGATCCCCCGGCTACCGCAGCGGTAGCAGTCTCCGGCACGGGATGCTAACTTTCGCAACAGGTTTGACATGACCGGTCACAGTTTGCGGCCGGGTCTAGGGGGAATGATCGTGCGGTTCAGGCTGCATCGCGTAGCGGTGCTGTCACTTCTCGTGGTCGGTTTACCGATCGGGTGTGGTGACGCACCAGTCGGGCCCGACCACGGCAGTTACTCGACAGTCCCCATTCCGGCCGATTACGACGAGGGACCGAGCAGGGCTCGCGGAATCCTGGTGGAGTCGCTGCGACTCGGTGAGCGCATCAGCTTCGGCGACCGAATAGATCCCGACCTGACGTCGACGGGCGGCGGTGGGGTGATGGGCGATCATCGCGGCCTGGTGCCCGGCATGAATTCCCTGTCCGGCGTCCAGAGCAATGTGGCGAGCAAGCTCGGCGTCCACGCATCGTTCGGTGCGATCGCGGACAACGGTCGGTCCGACACCAAGGACGAGAAGTTCGTCTCGATTTCACTGCTCGCCTTTGCGAGCGAGGACATCGCACGAACTGCGGCAGCCGACATGGCCCGCGCGGATTTCGAGCAGGGCGCCGACAACGCACCGATCGTGCTGCCGGATTACCCTGCGGCACTGAGCCATTGGCGACCGTCGGTGCCGACCGTGGGCAGTTGGCTCACGTGGAAGAATTTGGTCGTCCGCGTCTACGCCAAGGTGCTCGAGCCGCGAGCCGAGCTCCTGGCCGACGTGTTGACCAAGACCTATCGAACCCAACTCGCCGACCTGGAAGGGTTCGTCCCCACCGCCGAGCCGGATCTGCCGAATCTGCGTATCGACCCCGACAAGCTGCTCACCCGAATCGTGCAGACCGCCGAACCTGAACTCGATGGCGATACCGGAGCCGACACCTTCTCGGTCTATGGTCCGCGCGCCTTCGCCTTGCTGTCGGATCGCCCGTCCACATTCTTTGCGACCCTGCGTGCTGCCTCGGTGTCGCAGATCGCGGTGGCACACAACAAATACCTGCGTCGCACGGCCAGCGCTGATGCGGCAACAGCAGAGGCTGCCCGACTGGTCGAAGAAGGCGAACGCGACTATGTCGCGATCCCGGGCGAACCGTCCCTGCCCACGGTGTCGTGCGCGCAGGCGAGATTTCCGAACGAGCGCAACGTTCTCGCGAACCGCTTCAAATGCATCGTCTATCACGGCGTCGATGTGGTGGTTCTCTTCAGCTACCTGGAAGCCGACGTCCGCCACCTCGCCGCGGCTCAATACGCGCTACTCGCCCAGGATCGGTGATCGGCCATGCAACCTCGTGATCGAAAAGACCCCGAGCTACTCGGCCGGTATCGCATCCTCGCGGTGATCGGCAGCGGCGGAATGGGTCGGGTGTTTCTCGGCCAGGCGCCCGACGGTCGACTCGTCGCGGTGAAGCAGGTCCATGCCGATCTGACCGGCGACTCCGAGTTCCGGGCCAGGTTCGAAAGGGAAGTCCTCGCCAGTGGCAGGGTGACCGGTGCCTACACCGCCGGTGTCGTCGGTCATGACGTAGAGTCCGAAAAACCCTGGCTTGCTTCGGAATACATCCCTGGTCCGTCGCTGCAGGAGGTGGTGAACGACTTCGGTCGACTCACCCCGAGCGGACTCAAACTCCTGGCCATCGGGCTGGCGATGGCACTGCTGGAGATCCACCGCACCGGTTTGGTACATCGCGACCTCACACCGAGCAATGTGTTGCTCACCAACGAGGGCCCACGACTCATCGACTTCGGCATCGCCCGCGCCCTCGATGACGACATCAGCTTGACGGCTACCGGTGCGGTGATCGGCTCACCGGCCTATATGTCACCGGAACAGGCCGAATGCGGCACGCTCACCACGGCATCCGACGTGTTCTCGGCCGGTGCGGTGCTCGCGATGGCCGCGACGGGGCTCAGCCCGTTCGCGGCGGGGTCGACTCCGCAGACGCTGTACAACGTGCTCTACGTCGAGCCGGACACCAGCGCGGTGCCACAGCCGATTCGCGGCATTGTCGATGCGTGTTTGTCCAAGGATCCCGCCGAGCGCCCGACCCCGAGTGAATTGCTGGCGGCGGCACAGCAACTCGAGGTCGAACCGGTGTGGCCGGTGCGAGTGCGTCGTCGGGTCGCCGAGTACGAGCGTGATGCGACCGCGCTGGCAGCGGGCGATACCGTGCCGTCAGCGGAGCTGTCGCAGAAACCTCAGCGCGACCAACGTGCGAGGGGGATCCGGGCACTCGTGGCTGTCGCGACGGTTTCGGTGGCGATATTGATCGGTTCGATGCTCGTCGGCATCGGGGTACCGGGGAACGCGGTGGCGATGACGGATCCGCCCCTCGTGCTCACCGAACGAGAGGCGCTGCTGCTCGACACCTGTGCGCTGGTGGGACCCGAGGTGCTGGGCGACTTCGGGACATACCGGTCCACCCCCAGAGGTGTATACGAGAGCACCTGCTCGGTGAATATGACCGATCCCGCCGGACAGAAGCTGCAACTGACGATGTCCATCGGATACGGCTGGGCGTTCGACACCGCGGTCCCGACGGGGAGCACGATCGCATGGCTGCCGGTCCGAGGCACTCGGAAAGAGGGCAAGACTTGCGATCGATTCGTCGAGACTCAGGCCGGCTCGCGGCTTCCGCTGAATATGGAGGCTTCCGGACTCGCCGACAGTTGCCCGCTGGCTGAGCGCGCGTTGGCCGCGGTGATCCGCCGACTCGCGGTCAACCCGCCGCTGCGCAAGGTCGCCGCCGGTTCTCTTCAGTTGGTGAACGCCTGCGCGATCATGGACCGCGACGTCAACCTCCGCGTCGTCGGTGACCCGGCGAAGAAGAATCCCACCGGGCCCAGTAGCTGTTGGGCCACCGGGGCCAACGGAGAATTCCACTTGAACTTCCACGAACAGAGCCGCAAAGACAACAAGGTGCCGAACAGCAGTTTTCAGAAACTGGCCTCGCTCGACGGATGGGCAGGCACCATCGACGATCGGGGTGGCTGGTGTGAGTACACGCTCACGATTCGACCGACGCGAAACGATCTAGCAGAGGTTGCCAACGCTACCTACATCCCCTATTACGACTCGGCGACCGATGGCTGTGACCGCCTACGAACCCTGCTGACCCCCATCCTCGCGAAGTTACCGAAACCATGACCCCGACCAGACCGTCGTCGACCGATCCGACCCAGCTGGGGCGCTACCGCATAGTCGGCCTGCTCGACCCGCAGCCGAACTTCCGCCTGCTCTTGGCCGCCGCGCCCGACAATTCGCTCCGTGTGGTCGAGCAGTCGCTGCCACGCTTGCTCGAATTGCCGGACCTGCGACTGCGGCTGCGGCACGGCGCGGTGTCGGCCATGCGGGTCAGCGGCCCGGGTAATGCCACCGTGCTCGATGTCGACGCTGACGACGAATTGCCTTGGATGGCAAGAACATTCGTGCCGTCAGTTCGGCTCGACCGTGCTGTCGCAGATTTCGGACCGCTTCCCGTCGAAGCTGTTCGCGCGCTGGCTTCGGCGCTTGCCCACGCACTGCAAGGGGTACACGCGGCCGGACTCGTTCATCAGCGGGTACGACCCGACACCGTCGCGTTGACCAAGGACGGCATCGAGCTGGCCGGCGTCGAGGTTCTCGGGGGCACGTTGCTTGCGCCACCGGACTATTTGTCGCCCGAACAGTCCGTGCACGGTGTGCTGACAACCGCGTCGGACGTCTTCTCGCTCGGTTCGGTGCTGGCCTTTGCCGCAAGCGCCGTTGCGCCGTTCGCTGCCCCTTCGGTCCCGTACACACTGTTCAACATCGCGCAACGCGACCCCGACCTGTCCGAGGTCCCCGAATCATTGCGCGAACTGATCGCCGCGTGCCTGCGTAAGGACCCGCTCGCGCGGCCCTCTCCCGCCCAGATCATCGCCTACGTCGGTGCGCGGCAGCAGGCCTGGCCGTCGGACATCGTCGACGAGATCGACCGTACCGAACGGGCCGTGTCGGCAATGCTCGCCGCTGCTCCTGCCCCCGCTTCCGTCGAACCGGTGAACTCGGCTTCTGTCGGCTCGGCGTTCGCTGCGGCGGCCAGGTTCGGGCGCAATCGGTATGCGAGCCTGCGTGATCGGGTCGATGCGACCTCGGTGCGGACTCGTCGGGTGTTCGCGGCGGCGATCGTCGTGGCTCTCGTCGCGTCGGGAGCGCTGTGGATGTCGAGAACCGGCGACTCCGCCGCGGCCGAGCCACCGAAGGTCCTGTCGACGGCCGAGATACGCCAACTCGATTCCTGTGCGTGGCTGCGGTCGGCGATGGGAGACACCGTCGCATGGCGAGAGAAGCCGAGCCGGACCGAATCGTGGCGATTCGAGCTCGACAAGTACTGGAATTGCTCTGCGGATGAGCAACCACGGGCCTACGGCGACGCAATCCGGCTGAGCCTTGGGGTCGACCTGCGCGAAGTCCCGCCCAACCGCAGGCTGGTCGACGGCATCACCGTGCTCTCGGACGATGACGAGCACTGTCGGCGCGCGATCGCGGGTTCCGACAGCGACGGCAGAACCGGCATCCTGCTCGAGTTCGATACCGACCTGGCCAAAAAGCAAGGCTGTGCCGTCGCGGATCACGTCATCACCGAGCTCGCTCGAAGTCTCCGTACCGCACCACGTAGGCCCGATACCGCGATCTCACTGTCATCAGTCGACCCGTGCGCGCTCCTGGATCGTCCCCGAGCAAATGCGGCGGTCCCTCGATTGGCACCGGAGCCGACCACGCCGGAAAACTCGCACGAGTGCCGGTGGTACGGCAGTGCGCAAGTGACATTGCACGTCGCACGGACGTCCTTCAAGCCGACGGGAACGGTCAGCGTAGACGGCGTCACGTTGCTCACCGACGATGACCCGTCCGGTCCGGTGACGGGGTGCTCGCGAATCTACCGACACCGAACAATCGACGAAAAGCACTACGAGGCAATGGAGTTGGCGATACAGGGACCGCATGTCGACAGCGCTTCGATCTGCCGGACGGTGGAGTCGCTGATGGTGCAGGCGGTGCGGCAACTGCCCAAGCCCTGACGCACAATCCCGGCCGAAGCTGGCATGCTCACATCTGGGTTTGTCGATCGTGGTGAGGAGCGGATGATCGGGCGTCGAGGTCTCGGGCTGGTGTTCGGGTTCTGCATCGGGGCTGGTGTCGCGGTGCAGGGGCGGATCAACGGGGCGTTGGGTGCGCGGTTGGCCGATGGGATCGCCGCGGCGACCATCAGTTTCGGCACGGGGCTGATCGCCTTGTTGATCGCTTTCGCGGTCAGTCCCGCGCTGCGTGCGGGTGTCACCAAGGTGCGTAATGCCGTGTTGGACGGCAATTTGCCGCGATGGCAACTGCTCGGCGGCCTGTGCGGCGCGTTCTTCGTCGCCGCCCAAGGCCTCACGATCGCCGCGATCGGCGTCACCGCGTTCACCGTCGCGGTCGTCGCGGGCCAACTCGCCAGCAGCCTCATGGTCGACCGCCTCGGCCTCGCCCCGAACGGCCGAACCCCGGTCACCCCGTGGCGCATCGGCGCGGCCGCCCTCGGCATCACCGGGGTCGTCCTCTCGGCCGGCGGCGGTTCGGCCCCGACCGCGGCGACAACCGGGGTTCCCGATTACCTGCTCATCGTCCTACCCGCCCTCGCGGGCATCGGCCTGGCCTGGCAGCAAGCGGTCAACGGCCGGGTAGGCGCCACCGGCGGCCCCTTCACCGCCACCCTGATCAACTTCGCCGTAGGCCTGACCGCCCTGCTCCTGTTCGACCTCTACACCCTTTTCACCACCGGCCTTCCCGCCGATTTCCCGACCGATCCCTGGCTCTACACCGGCGGCCTGATCGGCGTCGCTTTCATCGCCCTGGCCGCCGTCACCGTCGGCATGACCGGCGTCCTGCTCCTCGGCCTCACCTCGGTAGCGGGCCAGCTGGTCGCCGCCGCGCTGCTCGATGCCGCAGACGGAAAGCTCTCGCTCACTGCGATAGTCAGCTGCGGCATCGTGCTCTGCGCGGTGGTCGTGGCGAGTGGCGCCGGGCGGTCGGCGCCGCCCGACCAGGCGTGAGATCGCGGTCAACGCCCATTCGTCGCGCCGCCGCCACCGTGCGCGGATACCTCGTGGGTAGATCTTCGCCAGTACGCTGACCGAACGCATCGGGCGAACGCGGGAGGTCAATAATGGACGAACTCGGAGTTGCGGTAGTCGGATACGGACTGGCCGGGTCTGTTTTCCATGCGCCGCTCATCGCGGCAGAGCCTCGGATGCGAGTTGCCGCCGTGGTGACTTCGTCGGCGGAGCGGGCCGCGCAGGCCCGTGCCGAACATCCCGGGGTGCGGGTGTGGGGGTCGGCGCAGGAGATGTTCGTCGAGGACGAGGATGTCGATCTCGCCGTGATCGCCACGCCTAATCGTTCGCATGCGCCGCTGGCGTTGCAGGCGTTGGCCGCTGGGTTGCCGGTGGTGGTGGACAAGCCGTTCGCGGTGACGGCGGCCGAGGCCGAGGAGGTAGTGGAGGCTGCCGAGCGGGCCGAGTTGCCGCTGAGTGTGTTTCAGAATCGTCGCTGGGACAACGACTTTCTGACCGTGCGGGACTTGATGGCGCGTGGGGAGCTCGGTGAGGTTCGGCGGTTCGAGTCGAGGTTCGAGCGGTGGCGGCCGGTGCCGAAGGGTGGGTGGCGTGAAGTCGGTGATGCCGAGGACGGGGCAGGGATTCTGTTCGATCTCGGCAGTCACCTGGTCGACCAGGCGCTGACCCTGTTCGGCCCGGTCACCGAGGTTTACGCCGAACTCGACCGCCGCCGCCCGGAGGTCAAAGCAGACGACGACGCCTTCATCGCACTCACCCACGCCAACGGCACCCGGTCGCAGCTGTGGATGAGTGCTGTTGCGCCGCAACTCGGTCCGCGTCTGCGTGTCCTCGGCTCCACCAACGGCTACACCGTGCACGGCCTCGACCCGCAGGAAGACGAACTCCGCGCAGGCCGCCGCCCGGACGACGGAAAACCATGGGGCACAGTCACACCCGACAAGTGGGGCACCTTCGGCGCAGGCGAGGACCTTCGCACCATTCCCACCCTCCCCGGCGACTACCCGGCCTTCTACGCCGGAATGGCAGCGGCCCTCCTCGACGGCGCCCCGGTCCCGGTCGACCCCCGCGACGCCGTGGAGACCCTGCGCATCCTCGAATACGCCCGCCACGTGGCAGAGCCCGCCGAGTCCTGAACCAAAAGGAAACGGGCGGAGCGAATATCGCCCCGCCCGTTGACGTTTCAGCTCAGAGCTTGCGCGAACGCAATTCGTGGCCCTTGGATGTCTTGCAGCGCCCCGATTCCAGATCCCACTGCCACCCGTGCAGGTTGCAGGTGAGGTTATTGCCTTCCACTACACCGAATTTGGAGAGGTCGGCCTTGAGGTGGGGGCAGCGGCGCTGGACTTCCCAGCCGTCGAGTTCGGTGACGGCGGAGTCGTCGTGGGCCTCGGAGAACCAGCCGTCGGCGTAGGCGATGCGCTCGTCGGTGAGGCATTTGAAGAAGGTGTAGAGGAATTCGTTGTAGCCGCCGATGCGCCACGCCTGGAAGCGGGTGGACAGGAAGATGGTGTTCACCCAGTCGGGCTCGTTGTCGCGCAGGACGGTGCGGACGAGTTCGGGGGCGATGCGGAAGCCGTAGCGGTAGCGGCCTTCGCCTTCGAGGGGTTCGCGCACGGTGCGGTGCGGGAAATCGAGGACGATGGTCTCGTCGCCGATCACCAGGCCGACGGGGTAGCCGATGCCGTCGCTGATCAGCGCGCTCTGCTTCATGATCGGTTCGAACAGCTCACGCAGCGGTTCCAGCAGCGAGCCCTCGCCGGTCTCCCACGACGCCTTCTCCGCGGCGAGCACCGGCGCGAAACGCTGCGCCATCTCCTCGATGTAGGCGGCCTTGTCGCCGTAGATCGTGGCCGGGTCGACCGGGTGCGCGAGGTCGAGTTCCTTGCCGCGCACATCGGCGACCGAGCCGGGGATCATCAGGATCCCGCCCGCGTTGCCGTGGATGCTCATCTGATCGAGGAACACCATCTGATCGGGGAAGATGTTGCCTTCGTCGCCGCGATCGTCGTTGAGATAGCGCAGGTCGTCGTCGAGGAACACCGGCGGACCGGCCGACGGCACCACCCAGGTCGCGCCGACCTGCTCGATGTAGGAGCGCGCACGGTCCATGCCGCGCTGACGCTTCTGCTTGCCGAAGTTGGCCTTGGTCCGCGCGGGGATGTCGTACACCGCCGGGTACCAGATCGCGCCCGAGTACTGCAGCAGGTGGATGTCGATCTCACCGAACGCGTCGTGGATGACATCCATGTCGACCGGCCGCGCGTCGTTCATGTTGAAACAGGTGGTCTCACCGTCGGAGATGAGGATGCCCGAATCGCCGATCGGACCGTCGGCGGGCGCGCGCAACGCCACGATCATGAAGTCGAACGAACCCTTGGGCCCGGTGATCGTGTGCTTGACCGAGTCCTCGGACTCGAAGAATTTGGTGAAGCCCAGCGCCTCGAGCTCACGGCGCAGGTCGAGCACCGGGTAGTCGGGCAGCAGGACGGTCGCGTCCTTGTTGACGTACTTCGCCAGGTGGGCGGCGTCGAAGTGGTCGCGGTGCAGGTGCGAGACGTAGAGGTAGTCGACATCGCCGAGGGTCTCCCAGTCGAGCTGGGAGTTGTCCGGGAACGGGAACCACGACGCGAAGTACGCGGGGTTCACCCACGGATCGCACAGGATCGTTCCGGCCTCGGTTCGGATGTGGAAGCCGGCATGTCCGACGCTGGTGATCTGCACGAGCTGTTTCCTCCTACCAGGATCTGATTCGCCGGATCAGCGGCGAGTAACCGCCTCAGTGCCCCCTGATCTGCTTGCGGCGTATCAGCCAACCAGGGTAACGGCTAAATCGTTACGTCACCGATGCAATAGCCCTCAGCTGTCGTTATAACCGTGAAAGTGCGAGTCCGCGTGCCGCCCGGCGAGGTGGTCACGGGGACGTGAACTGCCAGGTAGTCGCCACGAACCTGCTCGGATCGTAGCTCTTCGCCTGCGAAGGAGGTGACATTGCCTACTTTGCCCGAGTCGCCTGTCAAGGGGGGTGCTACCGGGTTGCCGGTGCCCTGTGGATCCCAACTGGCGGGAGAGGCCTTGCAGGTCAGTGGATGGTCTGCTTCGATGTCGGCCGGGTCGAGGGGTTTGCCGGTGGCGCGGGCCAGGTAGCGGCGCACGGTGTGGCGGGCGTCGGCGTCGTCGTAAGCGGGCTCGACACCCGCGGCGAACACCCGTCCGCAGGCATAGCCGGAGGCGATGGATTCGCGGTCGACGGTGACGGTGGTTGTGCTGTTTCGCCAGGTCACGGCGTCGACGGTCGCGGTGGCGGGACCGGTGAGCGCGGCGAGAACCGTCTGTGGGTCGGCGTACATCTCGGCGACGGTGTTCGGCGGGATGGTCCAGCATTTCGACTCGAGGTCTTCGAGCGTGCCGGTCTTCAGGTCGGCGGCCCAGCGGCGCACGGCGGTCACCGCGTCGGGATTGCCCGCGACCGCCCCGACCTGCGGTGCGTCGGCGGGTAGCGGCGGGGTTGCGCGGGTCGGTGCGGGCTCGCCCGGTGCGATGGCCTGGGTGGCGGTGGTCGGCGCGGCGGTGGTGGTGCTCGCCTCGATCTCGACCGGGTCGCCCGGAATGCCCGATACCGAATCGCACCCGGTGACCAGGGCCGCGGCGACTGTCAGTCCGGCGACCAGCGCATACGGGCGGGTCAGGGCAAGCTGAGCGCGTTCCACTACGACGTTCCTCAATTCCTAGGTCGTGGCACCCGCGGGATGAATCCACGGGTGGAGACTGTCGGGGCGAGCGGACTCGCCGGATGTAGACCGGTGTGCGCGAAGCGGATTGGCTACGCGCGCGAACGCCGCGATTCTACGGTGACCGGGCCCGCCGATGGCACCCCAGCCGAGGCGGCGATCTACGACTACGCTTGCGTAATTGTGGAACCCCTCTACTTCTCGATCATCGGCGTGGCCCGAACCCTGTTCTTCCTCGAAGGTCTGAAGTTCACCGTCAAGGGCGCGGAGAACATCCCCGCTACCGGCGGCGCGGTGCTGGCGGTCAACCACACCGGCTACATGGACTTCACCTACGCGGGCATACCGGTGCGCACCCCGCGTCGCTACATCAGGTTCATGGCGAAGAAGGAAGTGTTCGACAACAACATCTCCGGCCCGATCATGCGCGCCCTCAAGCACATCCCGGTCGACCGCACCGCAGGCGCCGACTCCTACGAATCGGCGGTGAAATACCTGCGAGACGGCGAACTCGTCGGCGTGTACCCCGAGGCCACGATCAGCCGCAGTTTCGAGATCAAGGAATTCAAGTCCGGCGCCGCCCGCATGGCGCTGGAAGCAGACGTGCCGATCATCCCGATCACCATCTGGGGCGCCCAGCGCGTCTGGACCAAGGGCTTCCCCAAGCGCCTCGGCCGCACCAACACCCCCATCTCGATCGCCGTCGGCGCCCCCATCCAGCCCTACGAACCCGCCGCCGACCTCACCGCGCAACTGCGCACGACCATGCAGGAAATGCTCGCCGATCTGCAAAAAGACTACGTTCACGAACCCGGCGCCTACTGGGTCCCCAAGCGCCTGGGCGGCAGTGCGCCTTCCCTCGAAGAGGCAACCGCCCTCGACGAGGCCGAGGCCGCGCAACGTTTCGCCCGCAAGGCGGAGAAGACGCAGGAGCCCGAGGCCTGACGCCTTCCGACCAGGTAATCGGCCGCTCACCTACGCCAGGTGGGCGGCCGATCGCGGTATCAGCCCCCGACGGTGTTGCCGCGCTACCGGGGCGCCTGACAGCGAGTCGGTGCCGGGAGATTGCCGCGCAGATAGGCGTACCTGCGCATTCGCTCCGGCCGTGCGCAGCTGAGGAACGCTGCGCGGCTGTGCAACTCAGGCGGCGGGCGGCACGCCCATCAGGGTGCGAAAGTCCGCGGTGAGGTGGGACTGGTCGTAGTAGCCGGTGTCCGCCGCCAGGTGCGACCACGGCGTGTTGCCCGCGTAGGCGAGAACGCGGCGCAGACGCTCGATGCGCGCGAAGTGCTTGGGGGACAGGCCGACTCCAGCGGTGAACAGGTTGCGCAACTGTCGTTCGCTGACGGCGAGGCGGGCGCTGAGTTCGGCAGGGCGGGGGCGTGGTCGGCGGTGAGCGCTCGCGACCCGGCCACCTTCGGACCCGCGATGGCGGGAATCGAGGCCGCGTTCCTCGTCGGCGTTCCCGGCCCGGACGACACCGGCACCGACGCCGCGCTGGTCGCCGCAGCGCAGGAAGCGGGGGTGCGACGCGTGGTGAAGCTATCGGCCGTCGGGACCGGCGACCCGCGGCTGGGCGTACCGGGCTCCTGCATGTGCCGGGCGAGCAGGCTGTGCGTGACTCAGGCCTCGAGTGGACGATCCTGCGCCCCAACACTTTCGCGTCGAACACCTTCAGCTGGATCGAACCGCTGAGCGCCGGTCGCCCCGTCCCGAACCTCACCGGCGACGGCAGGCAGGCCGTGGTCGACCCGCGCGATGTCTCGGCGGTCGCCGTGGCGGCGCTGCGTTCGAGCGAGCACCACGGCACAGTTCTCGGCCGCCCGCCGCGTGGTTACGCCGAGTGGGCGGCCGACCATCGGGCGGTCTTCGACGCGGTCGGCGTCGCGGGTTAGCGACACGTTCTGCGCGGACTGGGTCCGTACGACGCGGGCCCGGAACGGATGGTTCCGGGCCCAGCGCGTTCAGTTCATCGTCAGCAGCCACGATCCATTGCAGCCCTGCCGCTTGTTCATGTTGCGGTCGTAGACCCAGTCGAACCTGATCGGCGGGTTCGTCCGCACGTTCCAGTTCCCGGACGGCGAGGTCACCAGCTTGCCCTTGTGCGTCAGCACGCCGATCTGGTTGTGCCTGAACTGCCATTTCCCACCGCTGGCCGGGTAGTTCAATCGCAGTGTCACCCGCCCGCCCGTGTGGTTCTGCACCACCAGACACGACCCCGGCTCGGTGCGGCTGACCGCGTACTCCCCGAAGCTCTCGTCCTCCACGTTCTCGCCGTTGTCGGTGACCTCCACCTGATCGGTGAAGTCGGCCTGCGCGGGCCCGGCCCCCAGCACGGTGACCGCCGTCACCGCAACGCCCGCCGCGATCATCCCCAAAGTCTTCAAGCTGTTTCTCCCATGATTCCCGCGGTCACAGCCGCCCTGCGAAATACCTTGCCCGGCACCCGTTTCCGCAACCTTGTGACCTGCTTAACGATGCCCGGCGGGCCGGATCTCACCGGCGGACGGCTACGTGAGTGAGTCCGGATTTCGTAGTTCGGGAGTTACGCGCTAGAGTTCCTATTCGCACGACGAAGTCACCGGCGGTGCCCGGAACGGCTTCGGAAGGCACGCGGATGTGGCGCAGTGGTAGCGCATCACCTTGCCAAGGTGAGGGTCGCGAGTTCGAATCTCGTCATCCGCTCAATGAAAAGCCCGGCCATCGTGCCGGGCTTTTCTCGTTCGCCGGCATCGACTCCGCCGGATCACGATGACAGCCGTTGCACGACAACAGATTCCGATTAGTGCGCGCAGGTAACGGTTCTATAGCGTTCTGTGAGCTAAGTAAACGACTTCGCATCCGCCACCGATTTCCCCTTGACGGGTCGGGAGTACAGAATCGGAGCAATCGTGAAATCAGTAGTCGTGGCAGCCGTTTTTGTGGCGCTGACCGGGGTGCTCACCGCCTGCAACGGGTCCATCGACCAGGGGGCGAGCACAGTCACCGTTGCCCAGCCGTCCGGTGCGCCGGACGTACCAGGCGAGTTCCCGGACGCGCCGGGCGAGTCCTCGGACGAGTCGGGCACCGCCCTGCCGTCCGTCGAACCGGAGGCCGGTACGCCCGCAAGCGGGGCGCCGGCCAATGGCGGCTTCACCGGCGTCGATGCGAGTAAATTCCAGATCGACGGCAGCTATTTCTTCCAGTCGCCCACCGGGAACATCATGTGCGGTGTCCTCGACAAGGCGCCTCTCGGTGTGGGCTGCCAGCTGCGTAAGGCCAAGTTCATCACGCCGCAACTGCCGAACTGCACCGATGCGCCCGACCGCAAGGTCGCCACGCACCTCTATGAGGGCAAGTCGGAGTTGTGGTGCACCAGCCAGGGCATCTTCGTCGGCTTCCCAACGGACGGCAAGGCCGGTGGCAAGGTGTTGAACTACGGCGAATCCCTGTCGGTCAACGGCTACACCTGCACCTCGTCCACGCAGGGTGTGCGCTGTGTCGCGGGCGGGCACGGCTTCGCCATCTCGGCTGACAACCAGCACATCTTCTGAGCGCGAAAAGGGCGGGGCGGCAGATCTTTTGCCGTCCCGCCCTTTCGCATCCGAGCTATTGCGCTGTCGACTTGAACCGGCGCAGCCGCAGGCTGTTGCTCACCACGAAGACCGAGCTGAACGCCATGGCGGCGCCGGCCAGCATCGGGTTGAGCAGGCCCGCCATGGCCAGCGGGATCGCCGCCACGTTGTAGGCGAAGGCCCAGAACAGGTTGCCCTTGATCGTGGCCAGGGTGCGTCGCGACAGGCGGATCGCGTCGGCGGCGGCGCGCAGGTCGCCACGGACGAGGGTGAGGTCGCTGGCCTCGATGGCGACGTCGGTGCCGGTGCCCATCGACAGGCCGAGGTCGGCCTGGGCCAGGGCGGCCGCGTCGTTGACACCGTCACCGACCATGGCGACGACCTTGCCCTCGGCCTGCAGCCGCTTCACCGTGTCGACCTTGTCCTGCGGCAGCACCTCGGCGATCACCTCGCCGATCCCGACTTCGTCGCCGATGGTGCGGGCCGCGCGGGCATTGTCACCGGTGAGCAGGATCGGGGTGAGACCCAGCTCGCGGAACTGCGAGATCGCCTGCGCCGAAGTCGGTTTCACCGCATCGGCGACAACGATCACGCCGCGCGCCTTACCGTCCCAGCCGATCGCGACTGCGGTCTTGCCCGCCGATTCCGCTTCCGCCAGCACGGTTTCCAGCTTCTCGTCGAGCGGCTGAGACCAGTCGGCCAGCAGACGCGCCCGGCCCACGATCACCGCGTGGCCGTCGACCACACCCTGTACGCCGAGACCTTCGACATTGGCGAAGCCCTCCACGGGCAGCAGCGTGCCGAACTCGTCGCGCGCGCCCTTGGCAACGGCTTGCGCGATCGGATGTTCCGACGAATCCTCCAGCGCACCAGCCAGTTCCAGAACCCGATTGCGCTGTTCGCCCTCGGCGGGGACCACCTCGAGCAGCGTCATCTTGCCGGTGGTGACGGTGCCGGTCTTGTCGAGGACGATGGTGTCGACCTTGCGGGTCGATTCCAGCACCTCGGGGCCCTTGATCAGGATGCCGAGCTGCGCGCCGCGTCCGGTGCCGACCATCAGCGCGGTCGGGGTGGCCAGGCCGAGGGCGCACGGGCAGGCGATGATCAGCACCGCCACGCCCGCTGTGAAGGCGGCGGCGATGGAACCGCCTGTGCCGAGCCAGAATCCGAGCGTGGCGACGGCCAGTGCGATGACGATCGGGACGAAGATGCCGGAGATCTTGTCGGCCAGTCGCTGCGCTTGCGCCTTCCCGGTCTGCGCGTCTTCGACGAGCTGCGCCATCTGGGCGAGCTGGGTGTCGGCACCGATCCTGCTGGCGCGCACCACGAGTCGACCGCCGACGTTCACTGTGGCACCGGTGATGGCATCATCCACACCGACCTCCACCGGCACCGACTCGCCGGTCAGCATGGACGCGTCGACCGCCGACGTGCCCTCGGTGATCACCCCGTCGGTGGCGATCTTCTCACCCGGTCGCACGATGAACTCGTCACCGACGGCCAACTGCTCCACCGGAATTCGCGTCTCGACACCGTCACGCAGCACCGCGACATCCTTCGCACCGAGTTCGAGCAATGCCCGCAGCGCCGCGCCCGCCCGCCGCTTCGACCGCGCCTCGAAATACCGCCCGGCCAGGATGAACGTGGTCACGCCCGCCGCGGCTTCGAGGTAGATACTGCCGGTGCCGTCCATCCGCGCGATGGTGAATTCGAACGGGTGCTTCATGCCGGGCGTACCCGCCGTGCCCCAGAACAGGGCGTACAGCGACCAGCCGAACGCGGCCATGGTGCCCATCGACACCAGCGTGTCCATGGTGGCGGTGCCGTGCTTCAGGTTGGTCCACGCGGCCTGGTGGAAGGGGAGTGCGCCCCAGATCACGACCGGTGCGGCCAGGGTGAGTGAGAGCCACTGCCAGTTGGTGAACTGGAGTGCGGGGATCATCGCCATCGCGATCACCGGAACCGTGAGCAGGGTCGACACGATCAGCCGGGTGCGCAGCGAGGCCGTCGGGTCCGGCTCGGCGGTGGTCTCCTCGGGCTTCTTCGGGGCGGGCAGTGCCGCGGTGTAACCGGCCTGCTCGACGGTGGCGATCAGCTCGTCGGGGGAGACGTCACCGGTGAAGTCGACGTGCGCCTTCTCGGTGGCGTAGTTGACCGTGGCGGTGACTCCGTCGAGCTTGTTGAGCTTCTTCTCGATTCGGTTGGCGCAGGAAGCGCAGGTCATGCCACCGATCACCAGTTCAACCTGGCCGGTGCCCGGTGGGTGCGTCACGGTGGTCATGGGGTGCTCCTTCGTTGCTGGTGTTGATTCTTGCTGAGAGGTAGCGGGTCGGATAGTCGGGTGGCGCGCTGGCCTGCGCTGTCGAGCGACCGGTCGTTGATGCGCGGCCGGGTCAGTGGCCGTGGTCGGGGGTGCCGTGGTCGGCGGGTGCGCTGGTCGGGGCCGGGTTACTCGCACCGGTCACGTTCGGCGTGGCGACCTTCACGGTGAACTCGGCCGTGCGGACCACGTCCTGGTGCTGGAAGTCGAGGAACAGGCGGTAGTCGCCTGCGCTCGGTGCGTTCACCACGAAGTCGATGCCGGGGCCCGCGGGGGTGACTCCGGGGGTGCCTTCGGGGTGAACGTGCAGGTAGGCGAGGTCGGCGGCGCGGAGGGCGACCAGGTGACCGTAGGCGCCGAGGTAGGGCTGCAGGTCGGTGACGTGGGTGCCGTTGCGGCTGACCGAGAGCGTCACCTTCGACGCGGTCCCCGGCATGACCGTGCCGTTCAGCGCGACCGTGTACTCGCCGACCTGCGCGGTGGCGACCGGGGCCGGGAGCGCCTGCACGTCGTAGTTGCCCGCGACCCGCAGGTCGGCGCCGAGCGTCAGATTCGAGCCGCCCTCGGGGGTGAAGTCGGCGTAGACCCGGTAGTCGCCCGCCCGGCTGAGGTTCAGCGCAACGGTCCAGGTCCCGGCCGTGTCGAGGACGGGGTGAACGTGCTGGAAGCCCACCATGTCGCGCCGGACCACGATCAGGTGCAGGTCCTTGTCGTGGCTGTTCACGTACTTGGTGACCGGTGCGCCGTTCGCGTCGAGGATCCGGAAACTCGTCGGCGACTGCGGCGCGGTGGTGGTGTTCGGCTTGTCCAAGGCGAGGGTGTAGCCCTGGTCGGTGGCGAGCAGACCACCGGGGAGTTCGGGGGTCGCCTCGGTCGAGTGCTCGTCGTGCCCGGCCGGTTCGGAAGGTTCCGGACCGACCAGGGCACCGACGGCCAGAGCGATCCCGAAGACCGCCGCGAGGCCGAGGGCGAATCCGGCGAACTTGCCTGTTGCGTTCATCGGGATGCTCCTTGTCAATCTGCGAGGTGGAAGCCCGCCGCGGCAACGGCGTCGGCGAGGGCAGTGCGTTCGGGCGTGATGCCCGCGATGGTCACCTTCCCGTCCGCCAGGTCGACATCGACGCCGGTGACGCCGGGCAGCGCGCCGACCTTGTCGCGGACCTTGTTGACGCAGCAGCCGCAGGTCATGCCGGTGACACTGATAGTGATCATGAAACTCTCCTCGCTCTCGATAATTACCATACCCCCCTAGGGTACGTTGTCAAACGTTCGCGTCGACCTCGGTTGGCGTGCGCATGACCACAGCGGTGATGCCCGCGCCTGCCAGCGCCAGCACCCCCGCACCCAGGAAGGCCGCGGAGTAGCCATCGGTCAGCGCCGAGGGGTCGCCGAGCTCGCCAGCGCCGAACGCGGCAGCCACCGCCGTCATAGCGGCCAGCCCGAGCGCCGAACCCACCTGGTAACTGACATTGACGATGCCCGAAGCCAGCCCGCCTTCCTCGGGACGAGCCGCCGAGATCGCGGTGCCGAGCGAGGGAATGAAGGCCAGCGACAAGTCACGACTTCGTCCTTTCGACCGAGAACTTCTCGTGATCGGTACCATACCCCCCTAGGGTATAAGCGTGTCAAGAAGAAACCCGGTTCGCGTGATGGTGCGAACCGGGTTGTTTCTAGGCGGAGTGGAGGTTGCGTGCGGTGGGGGAAGTCGGAGTGGTGGCCGGGTCCGGGGCGGTGCCGAGTAGGCGGTCGGCGGTGCCGGAGGTGGTCACGGTGAACCAGTAGTGCTCGTTCTTGTAGTGGTGGTGGCGGTGATTGCGCCAAATTGCGCGGTAGAGAGCGTGTTTCGGCTTGTAGTCGGTGTGGATCAGGTAATGGGTCCACTCATAGAGCAGGCCGAGGGCGGTGATGGTGAGGAGGAAGGTGAGGCCGAGGCCTGTACGGGGAAAGCCGAGTAGGGCGATCGCGACCAGGGCGATGATCGTGAGCAGCAGCGACTTCGGCGGGATGAAGATCAGCGGGATGTCGCGGGGGTCGACGTGGTGTTCGCGGTGTTTTCGGGCGAGCTCGCTGTCGATGGTCACCGGGCCGAGATGCCTTGGGCGCCAATGCAGGACGGTGACGTGAATGACCCATTCGATGATCGGGAACGCGGCGAGAATCACCAGGGGGGCCAGGGCGTCGGTGGGCTGCCAGTCCCCGCTCGCGAGGCGCGCCGCCAGGGCTGCGACGAATACCGTGGCGATCATCCACGGGGACGGGTGGCGCAGGAACTCCCGCGCCGCTGCGGGCAACGTCAGGCTCCGGCGTATCGCGCGGGGGGTGGCACGACTTCTCGTCGGGCGCGCGTTCTGCGCCGAGTCGGCCGTCGCCTGGTCGGTGGGGCTGTGGTCGCCGGCGGCGGTGTCGTGCGACGACGTTGTCGGACGGTCTTTCATCATGGTGTTTCCCTAAGGTGGATCACGCCCCGTCGAGGGCATGGATGAGGGCGGTGGTCGTCGGCTCGAGCAGTGCTCGGGCGGTGTCGGCGGCCCGTTCCGGCTCGCCCGCGGCGATCGCGGCGGCCAGGTCTCGATAGGCGTCGGCATTGCCCACTTCGGCGGACATGATCGGCGCCAGCGCGGCCAAGGCGGGTTCGTAGGCGGCGCGCAGCATGGAATACATCAGCCGGAAGGCGATCGAATCGGCGAGATCGAGGATGTGGTCCCAGAATTCGAGCGCGATCACTTGCTGGGCGAGTGGATCTGCCTCGGCGGCAAGGGAATCGACCGATTCACTTAGCTTCGCCACTGCGCCCTCGATGCCGGGATCGGCCCGACCGGTGGCCGCCTTCCCCACCCGCGCAGCGGCGAGTTCAGCGATCTTGGGCCCATTGTGCAGCCGCGCCTCGAGAATGCTGCGCGCGACAGCGGGATCAATCGAATCTCCCCGAAGCAACAGTCGCGGAAGCACTTCCAGCCCCGCACTCCGCCGATAATCGAGCACCGTCGTCGCTTCCCCCTGCCGAACGGCAACCAGCCCCGCCGCGGCCAACCGCTGCAAAGCCTCCCGCACCGCAGGCCGCGAAACCCCCAACGCCTCCGCCAACTGCCGCTCACTAGGCAGCGTGCTCCCCGCCACTAACTCCCCACCCAGCACCTCGGCGGCGATCTGCTCGAACACATCACCGGAAACCGACCGCTTCACCACGGGAGTCCACGCCATACCCCGATACTGCGCCCTCAGCGGTAAGAGGTCAAGTGGTCAGACCAGATGGCTGCTATTCGGGCTTGCGTACCGTGAGTCGAACGTTCATTATTGACCCATGTTCACCTTGAATGAACGCCAAGGAATGATGAACATCCTCGACGCGGCGAGACACCATCTCGATGGCCGTGGAGTGTCCTTCGAGACGTTGGAAACGACCGAGCGGCCTGGCGCCGGTTCGGATCTGATCGCACGACTGGATGCGGGCTCTCGCGGTAATCGAACATATGCCGTTGAAATCCGACGCCGAATCACCAGTTCAGGCGCTCGTGCGCTGCGGTCGACCGAATTACCCCTGCTCTTGGTAGCACCGCATATTTCGCGCGAGGCGGCAGAAGTTCTACAGCGCCACGAGATCGACTTCGTAGACACAGTCGGCAACATGACTCTCACTTGGCCGTCGCTGTATGTATCCGTCGTGGGCAATTCAGCGCGCTCCACCGCGAGACCAGCGTCTGCTCGCGCTCCTCGGGCGTTCAGTCCTGCAGGTGCGAAGGTGCTGTTCACGCTGCTCAGCTGGAGCGATGCGATCAACACGCCTTTGCGGTCCATTGCCGAACGTAGTGGGGTGTCACTCGGCACCACGCAGATCGTCATGAGCGAGCTGGAACGTAGTGGCTACGTTGTGACAGTCGGTGGACGACGGCAGCTTCTGAATGGGCGCGAGCTGCTGGACCGCTGGACAGAGTCCTTTTCCACTGCTGTGGTGCCACGGATCAGCCTGGCGGATTTCACCGACAACTCCAATGCCTGGTGGTTGGAAGCGAGGGCCGCCCTTATCGGAGAGAGAGCGCAACTAGGCGGTGAAGCGGCGGGTTCAAAACTGGATACCGAGCTTCGCTCTTCGACAGGCATCCTCTATGTGGACGCCCTGCCTCGAGTACTGGCCGCTGAGCGCCGGTGGCGCCGAGTCGATGGTGAACCGAATGTGATTATTCGACAGCGGTTTTGGACCCCGACTGAACCGCTCGAGCCGCTGGTGCCAAGCACTTTGATCTATGCCGACATGTGGACATCGGGCGATGCTCGCCAACGCGCTCATGCTGAAAGGATCAGAAGCGGTGACCCTCGACTTGTCGAAATCGACAGATCCTGAGATCAATGTCGCCGCAACAGTCCTTCGAGAATTGGACGCGGTCGCGAGCCGGACCGGAGTCGAGTTCCTCGTTGTCGGCGCAACAGCCCGGAATATGCGGGCGCACAGCATTACCGGTGTGACTCCCGAACGGGCAACTCACGATGTGGATATCGCCGTCGGCGTAGCCAACTGGGAAGAAGTGTGGCAGCTCGGGTCGATGTTCGGCGATCGAGGTCGGCTTTCGCACCGGATCACGATCGCTGGCATACCGGTCGACATCATCCCCTGCGGTGCGATCGAACGCGCCGACCGGACTGTGGCTTGGCCGGGCGACTTCACGATGAACACGCTGGGATTTCGCGAAGCGTTCGGGTCTGCCGAGACGGTATTGCTCCCTGGCCGACTGATGGTTCGGATTCCCTCCATCGCCGCCCAAGTGCTGCTAAAACTGGTCGCCTGGCACGATCGGCATTGGACCAGCACGAAGGACGCGGTCGACCTGCGGACGATGCTCGAATGGAGTGACGCGCCGCAACTCCTCGAGGAGCTGTACGAGAGCCATTTCGATCTGGTCGAGATGTATGACTACGACACTGCACCCGCAGGCGCCCACAAGATCGGCAATGCCATCGCGGTCCTCTCGATCTACCTGAGCTCCACCAGATCAGGACGCTGATTCAGGATCCTCAACTACAGGTCCGGCTGGCCGGCGACATGCGTGGCGTCTTCGATCGGTCACACCAGCGGCTCATCGCGTTGATCAGGGGTTTGGGCGAGCACGAACAGCGGTTCGCGGAGTGACCCCGGTTAGCGGATTCATGTTCACCGCAGGAATAGACACGCGATCGAATTGAGAGTTCAGCTGGGGTCGGAGCCCCGGATGGCGGAAAGCCAGGTGAACGTGGCCGCGGCGACCGTGGTGGTGGCCACGAAAGCGCCGAGGCCGCCGTTCATGACATAAACCCAGAGCAGGCCCACCAGCGGCGCGCCGATCGCCGACTGCACGTCGAGAATCAGGCGCCGACCGATCCCGTAGACCGGCGGCTCGGAAGGCCGGGACGGATTGTCGACGAGTTTGCCCGCTGGCTCGGACGTCCGAACCCGGCCCGAAGGGTAAAAACGAGCCTCGCCATCGAGAACGGCCCGCCCGGCCAGTTCCAACTCACTGGGGACGAATGTGGATAAATCCGGATCATAGAAAACCGGCAACCACACCATCCGATCCCCACTACTTATCTCCAACCACGACCGACTGACCAGCCGAAACTGCTGCCGAACCCGCCGCCCACCCACCGCACCGGTCGCGACGAGCCCGGTCGGGAAAACGCCGAAGGCAAGGCCCAGCTGATACGCGGTATAGGCGAGAACACCAAGCGCGACCACAGCGAGCGCACTCAGCTGATCGATATCCGCGAACGGCACCCACGCGGCAACGACCGCGAGGGTGCCACTCGTGACGAGCAGCGGATAGGTGAGCGCGCGCACCGGACCGGAACTCACTTCAGGAAGCCGACCTTGGTGTAATCGGCCGAGGCGAGACCGAACGCGCCGTAATTCGCCAGGTTCTCGCGCACCGCGTAGGTGCCCGAAGCCTGGTGCAGCGGAATCGAATAGCCTTCGGCGAAGATCATCTGATCGCATTGGTTGGCGAGCTCGCGCGCCTTGTCGGCGTCGAGCTCGGCCACGGTGCGCTCGATCAGCGCATTGAGTTCCGGCGATCCGATCCGAGCTTTGTTGGACTGCAGGTTGTTCGGATCGTAGGCGTAGATCTGCGGCAGCGCGCCGAGCGGGAGAACGCTGCCGCCCCAGGAGAATTGCGCCAGTTCGAAATTGCCGGGATCGATCACGTCCTTGAAAAGACCACTGCCCGGCACAGTTTGGATGTTCAGCTTCACACCGATCTGGGCCAGGTTCTGCTGCACGATCTGCGCGGTCTGCACCCAACCGTCCTGCTGGTACATCACATCGCGGAGCTCGAGCCGGCGACCGTCCTTCTCCCGTACGTCGCCGTTGAGCTTCCAGCCCAGGTCGTCGAGCATCTTCGCCGCAGCGGCGGGATCGAACGAGATCGGGGCCGAATTGTCCTGGTACCCCTTTTGACCCTTCATGAAGATGTGATTATTGAGCGGCTTCGGATCGTCGACGACGCCGTTCTGGGAGGCGTTGACGATGCCCTGCCGGTCGATCGCCTTGGAGATCGCGACCCGCACCTGCGGATCCTCCAGCAGCGAACCGGGCGCACCGTTGAAAGTGATGTGCGACCAGCTGGGTTCCGGCGTCCGCCGCAGCACAACGCCGGCCGCTTGCTTTGCGCCGGTGACGTTTTCGATCCCCGACATGTAGGCGATGTCGAGTTCGTTGTTCTGGATCGCGGGCAGCCACGCCGAACTGTCGAGCACGCTGAAGGTGATCGTGTCGAGTTTCGGCGTCGCACCCCACCAGGAAGGGTTGCGGGACAAGGTGATCCGATTCTGACCACGATCGAGCGCACTGATCTGGAACGGACCCGAACTCACCGCGAGACCGTTGCGATCACGGTCGTTGAACGCCGCCGCGGACTCGGTGCTCGCCTTCGGATACAGCGGACTGAACTGGCCCTGCCACTCGGCATAGGGCTGGGCGAACGTGACGATCGCCTGCCGGTCGTCGACACCACGCTCGACCTTCTCCACCCGCTCGAACCCACTGGTGGCCGCGATCAGATACGCCGGATCACGCCCACTCTGCGCCGCGGCCTGCGAACGCAGATCCTCCCAGGTGATCGGCGTCCCATCGGTCCACACGGCCTTCGGATTGATCGTGTACGTCACCTGCTGTGGGCTGGTGCCGGTGAGCTGGATGTCAGTGAAGTAGTCGTGATTGATCGCCAGCTCACCGGCGGCATTGCTGGTGTACGGCGACGGCAGCAGCGGCTCGATCACGTCGCCGGTGCTTTCACTGCTGCCGTCTACCTGCAGGTAATTGAACGTCTCCGGAAATGAGCTCAACACCAGACGCAGGTTGCCGCCATCGCGCAGATCCGCCACATCGTGGGGGTTGATGTCATTGGTGCTGCCGATGGTGGAGGTGCCCGGTGTGACGCCGTTGTCGGAGGAACAGCCTGACAGGATCAGGCCGATCGCCACGCACGGAATGGCAAAGCGGGTGCCAAGCGAGCTGATTCGCATGGTGGTCCTTCCTTTCCGCGCGTGGCGGAGTTCTACTTGACGAAGCCGACCTTGGTCAGGTCGGTGGACGCCAGACCGAATGCGCCGTAGTTGGCCAGCGTAGAACGCACCGCGACCGCGCCGGGCGACTGCACGATCGGCAGGGAGAAGCCTTCTTCGAAGATCATCCGATCGGCCTTGTTGGCCAATTCGATCGCCTTCTCCGGATCGAGTTCGGCGACAGTCTCTTCGATCAGCGCGTTGAGCTCGGGATTACCGATGCGGCCCTTGTTGCTGAGTCGGTTGTTCGGGTCGTAGGCGTAGATCTGCGGGAGGGCACCGAGCGGCAGGATGCCGCCGGACCAGGTGAACTGGACGATATCGAAGTTGCCAGGGTCGACAACGTCCTTGAACAAACCATTGCCCGGCACCGGTTGGATGATGAGTTTGACACCGACCGCGGCGAGGTTCTGCTGGGCGATCTGGGCAATCTGGACCCACGCGTCCTGCTGGTACATCACATCGCGCAGTTCGAGCTTGCGGCCGTCCTTCTCCCGGACATCACCGTTTAGCTTCCAGCCGAGGTCATCGAGCATCTTGGCCGCTGCCTGCGGGTCGTACGCGACCGCAGCGGAATTGTCCTGGTAGCCCTTCTGCCCCTTCATAAAGATGTGATTGTTCAGGGGCTCCGGGTTCGCGACAACGCCGTTCTGTGTGGCGTTGGCAATGCCCTGACGATCGATCGCCTTGGAAATGGCGATGCGCAACTGCGGGTCTTCGAGCAAGGCACCGGGAGCACCGTTGAAGGTGAAGTGTGAGAACCTCGGCGAAGGGGCGCGCCGTACAACCAGGCCCGGTGATCCAGCGGCGGTGGAGATCTCATCGATGCCCGAGACAGTGGCAGCATCGAGCTCGTTGTTCTGCAGTGCGGCGATACGCGCTGAATAGTCGAGTACCGCGAAGGTGACCGAATCCAGCTTCGGAGTATTGCCCCACCACTTCGGATTCCGGTTCAGCGTGATGCGTTGTTGCGCGCGATCGATCGAGCTGATGACGAAAGGGCCCGAGGATAGTGGCAGGCTGTTGCGTGCCCAGTTCTCGAAGGCCGTCGGAGATTCGGTGGCCACCTTCGGGTAGAACGGATTGAACATGCCTTGCCACTCGGCATAGTGCTTCGCGAAGGTGACAACAGCTTGTCGATCGTCGACACCGCGTTCGACCTTCTCCACCCGGTCGAAGCCGTCGGTACCGCGAACCTGGTAGGCGACGTCCTTGCCACTGAGCGCCTGAGCTTGGGACCGCATGTCCTCCCAGGTAATCGGCGATCCATCGGACCAGACGGCCTTCGGGTTGATCGTGTAGGTCACCTGCTGAGGCTCGGTGCCGGTGAGCTGGATATCGGTGAAGTAGTCATGATCGACCGACAATTCGCCCGCGGCGTTCGCTGTCACGGTGCCCGGCAGCGTCCATCCGACGACATCGGACACGTCGCTGCTCGCGTCGACGTGGTCCGAGTTGAAGGTCTCGGGGAACGAAGTCAGTGCCAGGCGGAAATTGCCGCCCTCCTGCAGTTCGCTCACATCCTTGGGGTTGATGTCGTTCACCGTGCCGAGGGAGCTTGCCCCGATTTGCGAACTGTCCTCGGACCCACAACCACCGAGCACCAACGTCAATGCGAAAACAGGTACCGCGATGCGGAAACCGGCCCGGCGCAGCCGCCTGGCGTAAGTAGCTGTGGTCATTTCGTGAATCCGATCTTCGTGTAGTCGTACGTTGCCAAACCCGGGGAACCGATGTTGGCGAGGGTGGTTCGGGCGCCGAAATTGCCTGCGTCCTGGGTCAGGGGAAGGGAGTGGCCTTCTTCGAATACCTTGCGGTCGACCTGGTTTGCGAGGTCGATGGACTTCTGGGGGTCCAGTTCGGTGAGGGTTTGTTCGATGAGGGCGTTGAGTTCGGGGGAGCCGATTCGGCCGTAGTTGGACTGGAGGTCGGTGGGGTCGTAGTAGTAGATCTGGCGGATGCTGCTCAGGGGGAAGGGGTCGCCCTGGTAGACGTATTGGGCGGCGTCGAAGTCGCCGGGTTGGATCACGTCGGTGAAAAGGCCTGCGGCGGGCTTGGTGTCGATGGTCAGGCCGACGCCGATGGCAGCCAGGTTCTGCTGGATGATCTGGGCGACCTGGACCCAGGTGGGGTCGTTGTACATGACGTCGCGGATGACGAGTTTGCGGCCGTCCTTTTCGCGTACTTCACCGTTGAGCTTCCAGCCGAGGGCGTCGAGTTCCTTGGCGGCAGCGGCGGGGTCGGAGCCGAGGCTGTTGTCCTGGTAGCCCTTCTGGCCCTGCACGAAGACGTGATTGTTCAGCGGCTTGGGGTCTTCGACGAGCCCGTTCTGAATGGCGTTGGCGATGCCGACGCGGTCGATGGCCTTCGAGATCGCCACGCGCACACCGGGATCTTCGAGGATGGAGCCGGGGGCTCCGTTGAAGGTGATGTGGCGCCAGCGGTTTCCCGGCGCCCGGCGGACGACGAGGCCTTCGGTGCCGCGCACGGTCTTCACATCGTCGATGGTCTGCAGGCGGACCAGGTCGAGCTCGTTGTTCTGCAGGGCCTGCACCCAGGACGAGCGGTCGAGGACGCTGTAGGTGATGGTGTCGAGGGCCGGCTTGTCGCCCCACCATTTCGGGTTGTGGCCCAAGGTGATTCGGCCCTGAGCGCGATCGGTGGCGCTGACGATGAACGGCCCTGCGGTGAGGGTGATCGCCTCGGCGAGGCTGGTGTTGAATGCCTCGGGGGTGCTGGTCACCGACTTCGGGTAGAGCGCCGAGTTGCCGGCGAACTGGCCGCGCCAGTCGGCGTAGGGCTTGCTGAAGGTGAGGATCGCCTGCCGGTCGTCGGTGCCGCGTTCCACCTTGTCGACGAACTCGAAGCCGTTGGTGATCGCGATCAGATAGCTCTTGTCGCGCCCGCTCAACGCGTGCGCTTGGGCGGCGAGGTCTTCCCAGGTGATCGGCGAACCATCAGACCAGACGGCCTTCGGGTTGATCGTGTACGTCACCCGCATGGGATCAGAGCTGGTCAGGGTGACATCGGTGAAGTAATCGGTGTCAACGCTGAGCTGGCCCGCCGCGTCGATCTCGAAGGAACGCGGCAGCATCGGGCGCACGATCTCGCCGATCTCGCCGTCGTTTCCGTCATTGGACAGGGTGTTCCAGTTCGCTGGATAGGAGGTGGTCGCCAGCCGCAGGTTGCCGCCCTCGCGCAGCTCGTCGGTGCCCTTGGGGTTGACGTCGCTGGTGGCACCGATCGAGTCGGTCAACCCGGTGGCCGACTCGTCACCTCCACTACAGCCCGCCACGAGCATCCCGGCCGCCACCACCACGGCAGCACAGCGCATTCGGCCGCCTGCTTGCCTTCGACGGATTCTCATGACGCCTCCTCTTTCGGCGGGACCGACGTTCTCAGCCGCTGACGACGGGTTCGGGCACGGCCGCGATGAGCGAGCGCGTGTACTCGTGCTGAGGATCGGCGAAAATCCGCTCCGCCGGGCCGGATTCGACGATCTTGCCTTGCAGCATCACCGCGATGTCGTGGGCGAGATTGCGTACCACCGACAGGTCGTGGGAGACGAACAGGTACGACAGTCCGTGCTCGGCCTGTAGGTCGCGCAGCAGGTTGAGCACGCCCGCCTGAATCGACACGTCCAGCGAGGACACCGGTTCGTCGAGCACGAGCAGCTGCGGGTCCAGCGCCAGAGCGCGCGCGATGCTGATGCGCTGCTTCTGGCCGCCGGAGAAGTCCGACGGGTAGCGGTCGGCGTGTTCGGGTCGTAATCCGACCTGCCGCAACAACTCCGGCACCCGTCGGTTGACCTCCTCGCGGGACCGGCCGTCGATGCGCAGCGGCTCGGCGAGCACGTCGAAGATCGGCAGCCGCGGGTCGAGGGAGGAGCTGGGGTCCTGGAAGACGATCTGCATCTTGCGGCGGATCTCGCGGGTGCTCGCCTTGGTGAGGGTGGCGACGTCGTTGCCGAGGACCTCGATGCTGCCCGACTGCGGGCGCACCAGGTCCATGATCTGCGACAGGGTGGTCGACTTGCCCGAACCGGATTCGCCGACCAGCGCGAGGGTGCGGCCCGCGCGCACCGAGAAGCTGATGCCGTCGACCGCACGAACCTCGCCGGTGCGTCGGCGCAGCAGCACACCCGAGGTGAGGGGGAAGGTTTTCACCAGGTCGGTGACGCGCAGGACCACCTCGTCGTCGGTGCGGTCGGGGTGCGCGGGGGTCGGGATTTCCTTGCGGTAGGCCTCGAAGAGCTGGTGGGTTCCGACCTCGGCGGTGCGGATGCAGGCCACCGAGTGCCCCGGGCTCACCTTCTCCAGCGGCGGTTCGGCAGCGGTGCAGTCGTCGATCGCGACCGGGCAGCGCGGCGCGAACGAGCAGCCGCGCGGCAGGGCGTGCATGGCCGGTGGCGCGCCGAGAATCGGGATCAGCGGGGTGCGCGGCGGCCCGTCCATCCGGGGGATGGAACCGAGCAGGCCGACGGTGTAGGGCATCCGGGGAGCCGCGAAAAGCTCTGTGACAGGCGCTGTTTCGACGATCTTGCCCGCGTACATCACCGCGACCCGGTCGGCGACGGTGGCCGCGATGCCCATGTCGTGGGTGATCATGATGACGCCCGCGCCGGTGATGTCGCGCGCCTTGCGCAACAGCGCGAGGATCTGTGCCTGCACCGTCACGTCGAGCGCGGTGGTCGGTTCGTCGCAGATGATCAGGGCGGGGTCGTTGGCGATGGCCATCGCGATCACCACGCGCTGACGCATACCGCCGGAGAACTCGTGCGGGAACGCCCTCGACCGGGCGCGCGCGTCGGCGATACCGACGAGCTCGAGCAGCTCGATCGCGCGCTCGCCCGCCTCCTTGCGGCCCATCTTCCCGTGTGCGAGTAGGGCTTCCGCGATTTGATCGCCGACGCGATAGACCGGTGTCAGCGCCGACAACGGGTCCTGGAAGACCATGCTGATCGACGAACCACGCAGCTTCGACATCTGCTTGTCGCCGAGGCCGAGCAGCTCGCGGCCGCGCAGGCGCACCGAGCCCTGCACCCGAGCCTGTTCGGGCAGCAGGCCGATCACCGCGAGCGAGGAAACCGACTTGCCGGAACCCGATTCGCCGACGATCGCCAGCACCTCGCCGTCGGCGACGGTGTAATTCACCCCGCGCACGGCCTCGACGCGGCCTTCCTCGCCGGGGAACGAGACCCGCAGGTCGGTGACCTCGAGCAGGGGTGCGGTCGACGCGGTCATCGCTTCTCGGCTTTCTTCAACTCCACCTGCGCCTCATCTTTGTGCTCGGCGACCTCCTTGCGGGCCTTACGCGCACCACGGGCACCGGGGTCGAACGCGTCACGCAAGCCGTCGCCAACGAGGTTGGCGCACAACACGATTGTGATCAGGATGCCACCGGCGAACAGGAACAACCACGGGAAGGTGAGCGCCGACTTGGTGCCCGCCGCGATCAGCGAACCCAACGACACATCCGGCGGCTGCACACCGAAACCGAGGAAGCTCAAACCGGTTTCGGCGCTGATCGCCGCGCCTACCGCGAGGGTGGTGTCGATGATCAGGATCGAGGCGATGTTCGGGATGATGTGGCTGATGATGACCGTGCGGGTCGGCGCGCCCATATACCGTGCGGCGCGGACGAATTCGCGATCGCGAAGGCTCAGGGTGAGGCCGCGGATGATGCGGGCGGCGATCATCCACCCGAACACGCTCAGCAGCACGATCAGGATCACGATCGAACCGGAACCCTTGGTCCGCGGCGCGAACAGCGCGATGATCATGAAGGCGGGGATCACCAGCAGCAGGTCGACCAGCCACATGATGGCGCGGTCGGTCCAGCCGCCGAGCAGTCCGGCCAGCGCGCCCGCCGTCGCGGCGATGATGCTGGAGAAGAAGGCCACACAGAAACCGATGATCAGCGACTTCTGCAGGCCGCGCATCGTCTGGGCGAGCACGTCCTGGCCGATCTGGGTGGTGCCGAACGGATGCTCGAGGCTCGGCGGTTTCATCAGCGCTGTGTAGTCCATCTGCTGGTAGTCCCACGGCAGCAGCGGCGGCAGCGCGAAACTGGCCACGAGCAGCAGCAACAGGATCACCGCGCCGACCACGGCCGGCTTGTTGCGCAGGAAACGGCGCCACACCAGCTTGCGGCGCCCGGCCGCCGCGACCTCGGGCGCGCCGACGACGATCAGTTCGGTTTCAGTCATGAGACACGCACCCTCGGGTCGAGCAGGGCCAGAACGACATCGGAGAGCAGCCCCGACACCAGCACCACCAGCCCGGCGAACGCCGTCACCGTCACCACCACGTAGAGGTCCTGGGCATTGATCGAATCGACGAGCCATTCACCGACGCCGTGCCAGCCGAAGATCTTCTCGACGAAGGTGGCGCCGGTGATCAGGCCGCCGAGGCTGTAGGCGAACAGAGTGGCCATCGGGATCAGCGCGGTGCGCAGACCGTGTTTGTAGAGGGCCCGATTGCGGGTCAGGCCTTTGGCTCTCGCGGTTCGGATGAAATCGCTCTGCAGCACGTCGAGCATGGCGTTGCGCTGGTAGCGGCTGTAGCCGGCCATTCCGTACAGGGCCAGCGCTAAGGTCGGAAGCACCAGATGCTGTGCGCGGTCGACCATTTGGTTCCAGAACCCGGTGATCTGATTAGCCGAGGTCTCGCCGGTGTAAAGGAAGATCTGTGACCCGGTCATCGTATTGATCTGCAGCGCACCGTATTTCAGCAACGTCGCCAGCAAGAAGATCGGCGTCGAGATGATCAGCAGCGACAGCACCGTAGAGAAGTAATCACTGAACTTGTACTGCCGGATCGCGCCCGCCGCACCGATCAGCACGCCGAGCACGGTGCCGACGATCGACCCGAGAATCAGCAACCGCAGACTCACCGCGACGCGCCTGCCCAGTTCCTCGCTCACCGGCTGCCCGGCCAGGGTGGTCCCGAAATCCCCTTGCGGGATGCCGGCGAGCCAGGTGAGATAGCGCTGTGGGATCGGCTCGTTCAGGTGCAGCTGCTCGGCCTTCGCGTCGATCACCGACTGCGGTGGGCGCGGATTGCGCTGCTCCAGGCTCTCCAGCGGATTGAAGGTGAGCGAGGCGAGGCTGAACGTCAAAAAGGATGCCAGCAGAAGGAGCACAACATAGTTGAGTGTGCGCCGCAGCAAGAAGCCGGTCATCAGTCCCCTCTGGATCGGGTAATCAGGCCCTGATCATAGGGACAGTCCGGCGTCCTCGCGTGGCGACGTGCGGCAGGATAGATGGGATGACGCACCTGCACCCGAAACCGCGGCTGGTGGCCAGCGACGTCGACGGCACGCTGATCGACGACTCCGACAAGGTCTCCGCGCGCACCAAGGCCGCCGTGGGGGCGCTCGTCGCCGACGGCGCGACCTTCGTGCTCGCCACCGGACGGCCGCCCCGCTGGATCGAACCGGTCGTGAGCGAACTCGGGTACGCACCGCTCGCGATCTGCGGAAACGGTGCGGTCGTCTACGACAGCGCCACCGATCGCGTGCTGTCGAGCCATACCCTCGACGTCGAGACATTGAGCTGGTTGGCCGAGGTCGCCGAGCGGGCGTTACCCGGTTGTGGGCTGGCCACCGAGCGGGTCGGGGCGAGCGCGCACGACGCGGTGACCCAGCAGTTCGTCAGCTCGCCCACCTACGAACACGCCTGGCTCAATCCCGACGACACTGTCGTTTCGCACGCCGAGGTGATCGATTCTCCGGCGATCAAAATGCTCATCCGGCTCAGTTCGGCCCGCAGTTCCGAGATGCGCGCCGTCCTGGCTCCGCTCATCGGTGATCGCGCCGAGATCACCTACTCGACCGAGAGCGGGCTGATCGAATTGGCGGTGCCGCAGGTGACGAAGGCGTCCGGCCTGGCCGAGGTCGCTCGCCGGATCGGGGTGGAGAATTCGTCGATCGTGGCGTTCGGTGACATGCCCAACGACGTGCCGATGCTGACGATGGCCGGTCACGGAGTCGCGATGGGCAACGCCCACCCCGAGGCTCGCGCGGCCGCCGACGAAGTGACCGGCAGCAACATCGACGACGGCGTCGCGATGGTGCTCGAGCGCTGGTGGAGCTAGGCCCCACGCGCACAGCCCGCGCCGGAATGGCCGTCGAACCGATATAAAACGGCCGGTGCCCCTCGCTCGGAGGGTGCACCGGCCGTTCTTCGCCGTGACCGGGGTCAGCCGGTCGGGGCGGGTTCGGAGGCCGGTTCGATCGGAGCCGGTTCTGCGGGAGCCTGGTCGGCGGGCGGGGCTTCGGCCGGAACCTGTTCGGCAGGTGCGGGTTCGGTGGGCGGGGCCTGAGGTTGGCCCGGCGCCGGGGCAGGAACCGCGAGACCCAGCGTCGGAGCAGTCTGCCCCGGCTTCGGCTGCCCGTTCATTTCCTGCTTGTAGGTCTCGTCGTAGGTCTTCCAGAACGTCGTCACGATCCCCGTGAGCTCGTTGAGCACCAGCGACCCGTGCTGGAAATCCGTGCGCACACCGTTGGGCACCAGATACGAACTGGCCGTGGGCAACCCGAGGACGCCCGCGTCGGCACCCAGACTCAGATACCGGTCGAGGATCGCGCCGACCACCTCGAACACCTCACCGTCCTCGCCCGAATAGACGAAACCGTTGGCGAACTTCGCGTACTGACGTCCCTGCGCACCCGCCATCAGGTCCGACTGCGGCGCCCCGAGCGGACCGTCGACCCCGCCCTTGGCGACCCAGTGCTTGGCGATCGCGTTGTCGCCTGCAAGGCCGAGGAACTTGTCGATCATGGCGCCGAGTTCGGCCATATTGCCCTGCGGCGCACGGGCTTGCTGGCTCGGCGGGCGATGTGCGGTCGCGGGCGAGCTGTAGGTGTTGGAATTGCCCGCCGCGATGCCACGGATGCGATCCATCAGCGCGTAGGCGGCGTCGCCGGGGCAGTCGGTGTTGCCGACATCGCGGTGCGCGAACACCACCGGCAGCTCGACGGCCTCGTCCTGGGCGTACGGGGTGAACTCGGTGCCCTCGGAGTACATCGTGGTCTCGCCCTCGGGATCGAGCCCGGCGAGCTTGGAACGCCAGCCGATGAACTTGCCGATCGCGGTGATCGCCTCGTTGCTCGGCTGCTCGGACTCGTAGTTGCCCATCAACGCCACACCGACGGTGTTCTCGTTGAAACCGCCCGCGTGCGCGCCCTGCACCGCCCGGTCGAGGCCACCGTAGCGGCCCTCGAAGATCTGGCCGTACTGGTCGACCATGGCGTTGTAGCCGACGTCGCACCAGCCCAGCGTTTCGGCGTGATAGGCGTAGATCGCGCGGACGATGCCCGCCGATTCCGAGCGGCTGTAGTCGTTGCGACCGGCGGTGTGGTGCACGGTGATGCCGCCGACGCCGTCGTCGTAGGTGGGTTCCTGGCAGCGGATCGACTCGTCGGCACCCCACTGCGCGCGGGTGATGACCTTCGGTCCACCGCCGGGCAGCGCCGCCGCGACATCGTTGAGCGCGGCATCGATCGCCGCCCGGCCCGGATTGATCAACACGGCCTTGAGTGCGGCGTCGGTGAGATGGGCCGGGTCGTGGTCGGGGCCCGCGGCGGGCTTGCGGGTGACCAGCATCTGCACCGCGGTGGTTTCGCCGACGTAGATCGGTTCGGTGCCGGTGGGCGCGTCGGCGGGGGTGTGGTCGGTGGCCCTGGTGTCGATCGGATCGGCGTCGTACCAGGGGCCCCAATTACCGTCCTGCTGGCGGGCCCGCAGTTTGGTGGTGGTGTTCGCAAGGTCGCGGGCGGTCAGGGCGACCATGCTGAACGGGGTTTCCTGGGTGAGTTCCTTGACCTGCGCGCCCACCTGGTCGATGACGTCGGCGCCGACCGCGCCCGGGGAGAGGGCGGGGGTGTCGGGGGTGGTGCCGGGTTCGAGATTTTCCGGGTCGGCGATGAATTTCGCTTCGGCGGAAGGACTTTGGGCGATTGGAGCGCCGGCCGGCGGCTGAGCGGCTGGAGCAGGAGCTGATTGCGCTGGAGCAGGAGTTTCCGGGAGGGGTGCGCCGGGAACTGCTTGCGTTGGGGCGGGTGCCGCTGGTGCGGCCGCTTGCGCCGGGGCAGAAGCCTCCGGGGCAGGTGCGATGGGAGCGGCCGGGGCCGCGGGGGCAGGTGCGACGGGAGCGGCCGGCGCCGGAGCCGCGGGGGCGGGTTCCGCCGGGACGGGAGCTGCCTGCGCTGGGGCAGGCGCGGCCGGTGCAGGAGGTGCTGGTGCTTGGGCCGCTGCTCCACCGGGAGCGCCGGGCGCGGGAGCTGCGGGGGCTTGAGCCCGGGGCGCGGCGGGGGGTGCGGTGGGGACCGCCGTGCTCGGGACCGGCGGGCGCGCAGGCGGTGCTGCGGCGCCGGGGGCAGGCGGAGTCGCGGCTCCCGGGGTGGCCTGCTGGGTCGGGGTCGGCTGCGGCTTCGTCGGAATCTGCGGCAGCGGGATCTCGGTGGGCAGCGCCACGCCCGGGGGGACCGGCAATCCAGGGGGGATCTGGATCGACGGCGGCAGCTGCAACATCCGCAGGTCCGACAGATGTAGGTCGGGCAGGTCGAGGCCGGTCAGGTCGCGCAGGGGGATCGTGATGTCGGGCACCGAGGTCAGCGCCACCTCGGCCAGTTGCGCGGGCACAGCCGTGGCCTGGGAATCGTTGGCGCGGCGGTAATCGGTCGAGTCGCTGAGGGCGAACGCGCCGATCGGTGCGGCGACAACCAGGGTCGTGACCACCGGGAGCACGTAGGAACGTTTCGGCTTTCGGTATCGCACGTGCGACTCCTATCAGGGTCGAGCAGGCGTTTTCCGGCGGCTGGTCAGTCCAGGTCGAGGCGGGCCGCGAACGGAATTCAGTTCGTGCATTCAGTGCATGTGATGCTTGCTTCCTCTAACCTCACACATCACACTAGTTAACATACGTCACACATCTCAACCTCAACTCGAGACTTATGTGATTGCTCGAATGTAGCCCTCGGATCCCGCTCGGCGACGACGACATGCCGACGCGAGCTCCGCCGGTAGAACCGCGAAACCGTGGGAGCGCAGTATGAGAGCCGACACCGTGATCAACCGCAGAACCGACCGTGGGAAGCGTCGCCGGACCGTGCCGATGATCCGGACCGTGCCGATGCCGGTGCTGCTCAGCGGCACTGTGCTGGCATTGACCGGGGCGATCGGGCTGTGGCAGATCCTGCCGGGGCAGATCACGCCCACCGTCGGCGCCGGACACGGTCGCGGCATGAGCCAGGTCGGCGCGTTCGACAACGCCCGCGCGGGCTGGTCGGCCGAGGAAATCCTCGGTCACTACTACCCCGGCGCAGACCTCGGGCAAATCGGCCCGACAACGATCGGTGTCCGGCTCCAAGCGCAGGACGACGCCACCCTCGACACCTTCGCCGCCGCGGGCGCGCAGGTCGCCGGCCGCACGATCGGCCCCGGCGACGCGGCCCACCTCACCCCGCTGCCGGACGGCGGCGCGAACGTGGTGGTGACCGCGGGCTGCGACGGCGAAGTCCTGTGGCAGGCCGCCACCGACGATCCGTTCGTCTACCCGCTCGGCCCCGGCGCGGGCCGGCCCGCCGAGGAACACCTGACCCTCTGTGGCGGCACCGCCTATCGCGGCGCGCTCGGTGTCGCGCTGGAGGGCGAGTCCTTCCGAACCGTCAACCGAGTGGATCTCGACGACTACCTCGCCGGCGTACTGCCCGCCGAGATGCAGGCCAACTGGGCCGACCAGGGTGCCTTCGAAGCCCTACGCGCACAGGCGATCGCGGCCCGCTCCTACGCCCTCGCCGAGAGCCGGTACGCCTACGCGCAGACCTGCGATACCACCGACTGCCAGGCCTATCCCGGTACGGTGAAAGAGGATTCGCGCTCCACCGAAGCCGTCGCCGCCACCACCGGCACCGTGCTGCTGCGCGACGGACAGATCCTGCGTTCGGAATACTCGGCCGCTCCCGACGGCGGTCGCCCCGCCGATATCCAGACCTTCGAGGTCGGACCGGCGCCGGACGAACTCGTCGAATCCGCCCCCGCCCCACCGGTTCCCGCCGCACCGGCCGAGCCGGATCTGACCATCGAGGCACTGGCGGGCGAGTCGGTGATCGACACCGAGTACCGGCGAATCGGCGGCGCCGACAGCGCGGTGGGTGAGCCGATCGGCCCGGAAATGCTGCTGCCGCAACGGGCGGGCACGTACCGGATGTTCACCAACGGTGTCATCGTGGCGACGCCGACGCTCGGCGCCCAGGTGGTCGACTTCTCCACACTGCTCCAGCTCGTTCCCGACGCGGGCGATCAGCTGCCTTCGACGGCTTCGGGCAGACCCAAGCTGAAAGCGCCGGAAGCCGTTGTGCCCCAAGTGGTCTCACCTGTCGACCCGCAGGCCTTGCAGGTCCCCACGGAGGCCGAGGTCAGGGGTGAACCGGTCCACGGCCCGGCGAATCCGGCCGCGTCACCCGGCACGCACCCCGACCCCAGCCAGTCGGGCCACGGCGCGGTACCCGGCCCGCACGACGGGGAGTGACTGGCGTAATCACCCAAAACGCCTCTGAAAAATCAGAAAACTGATTAAAACGTCGCGTTTTGTGCGATTACGCCAGTCCTGCACCGCTCAATCGAGCGTGGTGTCGTTCAGTGCCACCGCCAGGGTGCGCAGCAGATCGGCGAGTTGCTCGCGATCCGTGGCACCCAAAGCGTCGAGCAGGCGCTGCTCGTTCGCCACGTGCAGCGGCAGGAGCCGGTCGACGAGTTCGCGGCCCTCGGCGGTGAGCTGGACGAAGATCGAGCGGCGGTCGTCGGGGGAGGGGACGCGCCGGACCAGGTTCTTCGCGGCCAGGCGGTCGATGCGGTTGGTGATGGCGCCGGAGGTGATCATGGCCGCGCGGTTGAGCGCGCCCGCGGTCAGGCCGGCTTCGCCGCCGGAGCGACGCAGGGTGGCCAGTACGTCGAACTCCCAGCGTTCGAGGCCGTGACCTGCGAAGAACTGCTTCAGTTCCTGTTCGAGGACGCGGGATATCCGGTTGATCCGGCCGATGATCGCCATCGGTGACACGTCGACATCCGGCCGTGCGGCGTGCCAGTGCTCGGTGATCAGGTCGACCGCGTCGCGCATCTCATTTCCCTCTCGGTTGAAACTCTTAACGTTCATCTACTTGACGCGGAGATACCTCGCGAGTAGATATTTCAATGTTGAGATTATCAATCAGGAGTGAACATGACGACCGCAACCCGCTCGACGTACGCGGGCACCCTCGCGCTCACGGCACTCACCCCCATCGTCTGGGGCTCCACCTACGCGGTGACCACCGAACTCCTACCGCCCGACCGGCCGCTGTTCACCGCGCTCATGCGCGCCCTCCCCGCAGGCTTGGTGCTGCTCGCGCTGACCAGAGTGCTGCCGCACGGCAAGTGGATCGGCCGAGCCGCCGTGCTCGGCGTGCTCAATATCGGGGTGTTCTTCCCGCTGCTGTTCCTGGCCGCGTATCGGCTGCCGGGTGGCGTCGCCGGGGTGCTCGGTGCGGTCGCGCCGATGTTCGCGCTCGGCTTCGCCGCTGTCCTGCTGGCCGAGACGCCGACCAGGCGCAAGGCGATCGCGGGTGTGGTCGGCGTGGTCGGTGTCTCGCTGGTCGTGCTCCGTGGCACCGCCGAACTCGACCTGATCGGTGTGCTCGCCGGGCTCGCGGGTGCGGCGTCGATGGCGGCGGGAACGGTGCTCACCCAGAAGTGGGGCCGCCCCGAGGGTGTCGGCCCGCTGGCCATGACCGGCTGGCAGCTCACCGCGGGCGGGCTGCTCATCGCGCCGCTCGCCCTGGTGATCGAAGGCGCGCCGCCCGCGTTCGACGCGGAGGCCATCGGCGGCTACCTGTACCTCGGCATCATCGGCACCGCACTGGCCTACTGGCTGTGGTTCCGCGGAATCTCGCGCGTACCAGCGACTTCGGTGGTCTTCCTCGCTCTGCTCAGCCCCGTGTCGGCCGCGGTGATCGGCTGGATCGCACTGGGGCAGGCGCTGACCGCACTGCAAATCGTCGGCTTCGGTGTCGCCCTCACGGGCACCGTGCTCGGTCAGATCCCGCCGCGGGCGATCGGAACTTCGACCGATCCGATCGCGGGCGCTCCGGCGCGAGTTCCCGCGAACGCTTGACATTGACGTAGCGTCAACTTGCAGAGTGGAGATACCGACGAGAAAGGGAGCAGGTCATGGTGGGTGAATGGTCCATTCAGGACCTCGCGAAAGCCGCGGGAACCACCAGTCGAACGTTGCGCCACTACGGCCAGCTCGGGCTGTTGGAGCCGAGCCGGATCGGGGCCAACGGGTATCGCTACTACGACCAGACCTCCCTCGTTCGACTGCAGCGAATCCTGCTGCTGCGCGAACTCGGCCTCGGCCTCCCCGTGATCGCCGAGGTCCTCGCCGGTGAACAGGACACCGCCGGTGCGCTGCGCACCCACCTGGAACTGCTTCGGCAACAACAGGATCGGGTGGCGCGGCAGATCGAATCGGTGTCGACCACATTGCGCAAGACAGAAAGAGGTGAACCGCTCATGGCCGCAGAGGTTTTCGACGGATTCGACCACACGCAGTACAAGGACGAAGTCACCGAACGTTGGGGTAAGGACGCCTACGAGAGCGGCGACCGCTGGTGGCGTTCGCTGACCGAAGACGACAAGAAGGCCTTCCAGCAGACCCAGCTCGACATCGCCGCTGACTTCGGAAAGGCCGCAGCCGCAGGGCTTTCCGTTGATGGTGAGGAAGTTCAGGCGATCGTCGCGCGTCACCGGGTGTGGCTCGGCGACGGCACACAAGGTAGGCCGGTGACCAACGAATACCTGGTCGGCCTCGGCGAAATGTATGTCGCCGATCCGCGCTTCCGGAAGAACTACGACGTGCACGGTGAAGGTGTCGCCGAGTACATCCTCGAAGCGTTCCGCGCCTACGCCGCCGCCCATCCCGCCTGAAGGCAAGAATGCCCAGGTCACACTGTTGAACACCCGCGTCCGCCGGTTGCGCCGTATAACTGACGGCGACGTCGACAGTTAGCGGGGGCAGTGGTGGAACAGGTGGGGCCGGAGCGGGCTTCGCGGGCGGTGACCGGGGTGATCGCGGGCTGGCTCGGGGTGCTGGTCGGTGCCGCGGGGATCGTCGTCGGGACGGCGACCTCGGCGCTGCGGGCGGTCGGGCGCGAGCTCGACCTCGATTACGTGGGTGCGGGGATCGTCGGCGGGCTCGGGGTGGTGTATCTGCTCGGGGCGGTGCTGTTGTTGCGGCGGCGGATGGTCGGCAGGCGCATGTTGATCACTGTGGCGGCGGTGATGGCGGGGGCGACGTTGCTGGTCGTCGTGCTCAACGGGGCCAGTCACGGGTGGCGGTTCGGGCCGTTGGACGGGTGGCTGGTGCTCAATGTGGTGATCCTCGCGCTCAGTTTGAGCGAGCCGACACGGCGCTGGACCATCACGCGGTAGCGGTCGGTTCGACGCGCATTCGCTCGAACTCGGTACGGCGCGGTCGATGGCGCTACGGTCGGGGGATGGTCGTGCTGGAGACGAAGTCGAAGAGCGGTGAGGTGGCGGCGATTATCGTCGTGTGCCTCGCGGGGGTCGCCGCGTTGGCGAATCTGGTGGGTGCCGTGGTTCTGGTGCGGTCGTTCCTGAGCGACCCGGGCGAACTCGACGACTCGCTGGCGATGTCCGCCACGCTCGGCGCGCTGGTGTCGGTGTTCGCGTTCGTTTACGGCGGCTGGCTGTTGGCGCGCCGGGACGAGACCGGGCGATGGGTGATCGTCGTCGCCGCGGCCGCGCAGCTGGCCCTCGGGCTGATCGGTCTGCTCGCCACGCTCGTGAACTACGACTCCGGGTACGGGATCCACTGGTTCGCCGACGAATCCGTCCTCCGTTCGATTCTGATCGGCCTCGGCGGGGTACCCGGTGCGGTGACATCGATGGTGAATCACAGTTGGGCGGCGGCACTTTCGAGCGCGCTGCTCGGTGGGATCGTGCTGTTGCCGGCGGCCATGCCATGGACCGCCGCCTACACGCTCGCTCGCCCGGAAGATGTTGTCGGACCGAACGTATAGTTTCAGCAGGTCAGCATCGCCGCGGGGCCGGCACACGAGATATCGGCTACAGGTACAGCTCGCTAGGAGGGGACATCATGGGGTATCCGTACGGCCCGCAGCAGGGGCATGATCCGTACGCGGGGCAGGGGTACGCGCAGCCCGGTTACGGGCACGACCCGTACGGCGGTCAGCAAGGCTACCCGCAGCCGTACGGTGCGCCCGTCCAGAACGGTTACGGCGCACCGGCTTACGGCGCGGCACCGTACCCCGGCTACGGCCAGCCCAGGGCCGGTGGCGGCACCGCCATCACTGCCGCGTTGTTCGCACTGCTGCTCTCGTTGGTATCCCTGGGCGGTGTCGGCCTCGGCCTGGCGATTCTGCTGAGCACCGAGGCCACGAGTGCGAGCGACGAAGCGGGCCGCGAAGGAGTACTGATCGCCCTGGCGATCGGCTCGGCGCCAGCCCTGCTGCTACTGCTCGGCTCCATCTTGCTGTTCCGGCGCAAGACCGCAGGCCGGGTTCTGCTCATCCTCCTCACGTCGATCAGCCTGATCGGCCTCGGGTTGTCGGCGGCAGCGGGAATCGCGGCAAACCGTAACGAATACGGCTGGCAAACCACCCCGGCCACACTCGTCGGGCTTGCCATCGTCGGCGCGATTCCCCTGCTGATCTTCGTGATGGCAGCTGCTCCGTCTACGGGCCGCTGGATTCGGGCCGGTCGGCAGGGCGGCCACCAGCAATACCCGCAGTACTGACACCAGGCTTCGACGTCGCCGACGCTGTCGTCGCCTCGGTCACCTTGATCCCGGCGTCGCCGTCGACCGGGCGCTGGCTGAGGGCAGGTGGATATGTCCTGGTCAGGGCCCGATAGGTGACTCCACCGGGACAATTTGCGGTCTTCCGATACGCTGGGCACCCGTGACCGCCGCATCGCCTGAGGGTAACTCCGTCAACGCAGATTCCAATGCACCGGCAAACCGGTACGACCTGATCGTGGTCGGCTCCGGTTTCTTCGGGCTGACCGTCGCCGAGCGTGCGGCGAACGTGCTGGGCAAGCGGGTGCTGGTGCTCGACCGCCGCTACCACCTGGGTGGTAATGCCTATTCGGAGCCTGAGGCGCAGACCGGTATCGAGATCCACAAGTACGGCGCGCACCTGTTCCACACGTCGAACAAGAAGGTCTGGGATTACGTCACCCAGTTCACCGAGTTCACCGGGTATCAGCACCGGGTGTTCGCGATGCACAAGGGGCAGGCCTACCAGTTCCCGATGGGGCTCGGGCTGATCTCGCAGTTCTTCGGCCGGTACTTCACGCCGGAAGAGGCCAAGGCGCTGATCGCCGAGCAGGCCGCCGAGGTCGAGACCGGTGACGCGCAGAACCTCGAGGAGAAGGCGATCTCACTGATCGGCCGTCCGCTCTACGAGGCGTTCGTGCGCGACTACACCGCCAAGCAGTGGCAGACCGACCCGCGTGAGCTGCCCGCGGGCAATATCACCCGCCTGCCGGTGCGCTACAACTTCGACAACCGCTACTTCAACGACACCTTCGAGGGCCTCCCGAAGGAGGGGTACACGAAGTGGCTGGAGAACATGGCCGCCTCCGACCTCATCGAGGTGCGGGTGAACACCGACTGGTTCGACGTGCGTGACGAGATCGTCGCCGCCAACCCGGACGCACCCGTGGTCTACACCGGCCCGCTGGACCACTACTTCGACTACGCCGAAGGCGAATTGGGCTGGCGCACCATCGATTTCGAGACCGAGGTGCTGGAACAGGGTGACTACCAGGGCACCAGCGTCATGAACTACAACGACGCCGATGTCCCCTTCACCCGCATCATCGAGCCGCGCCACTTCCACCCCGAGCGCGACTACCCGACCGACAAAACGGTCATCATGCGCGAATTCTCCCGCTCGGCGCAGACCGGCGACGAGCCGTACTACCCGATCAACACCCCCGACGACCGCGCCAAGCTGCTGGCCTACCGCGAGCGCGCCAAGAAGGAAACCGCCACCAAAAAGGTGCTGTTCGGCGGCCGACTGGGCACCTATCAGTACCTGGACATGCACATGGCGATCGGTTCGGCGCTGACCATGTTCGAAAATGTCCTGCGCCCGCACCTGGAATCCGGCGCGCCGCTGGTGGACGAGGCATGACCAAGGCGATGCTCGAAGACGTGCAGACCGAAACCCGCGCCATCTCGCTGCTGCAGCGCGTCATCCTGCCGCGCCCGGGCGAGCCCCTGGACGTGCGGACCCTCTACCTGGAGGAATCCACCACCAACGCCCGCCGCGCACACGCCACCAGCCGGACCGCGCTGTCGATCGGCGCGGAGTCGGAGGTGTCGTTCTGCACCTACTTCAACGCGCTGCCCGCGAGCTACTGGCGTCGGTGGAGCGTTCTGAAGTCGGTCGTGCTGCGGCTCGAACTTGCCGGGCACGGCCGCGCCGACGTCTACCGCTCCAAGGCTGACGGCTCGCGAATTCACGTGCAGGGCAAGGAATTCGCCGTCGCGCAGGGCGCGGACTCGGTGGTCGTGGAGTTCGAAACCGATCTGGGCCCGTTCGAAGACGGCGGCTGGATCTGGTTCGACATCACCACCGACACCGCCGTCACACTGCTCGCCGGTGGGTACTACGCACCGCAGGAAGCGTCGGGCAACGGGACCATCGCGGTCGGCATGCCGACGTTCAACCGCCCCACCGACGCGGTGAAAACCCTTGGGGCACTTGGCTCCGACCCCCTCGTGCTGGAGAAGATCGCCGCGGTGATCATCCCCGATCAGGGCACCCGCAAGGTGGTCGACGAGCCCGGATTCGCCGAAGCCGCAAGCATTCTCGGTGATCGCCTCGCCATCCACGACCAGCCCAACCTCGGTGGTTCCGGCGGCTACAGCCGGGTCATGTACGAGGCGCTGAAGACGACCGATGCCGAGTTCATCGCCTACATGGACGACGACATCGAGATCGAGCCCGACTCGATCCTGCGCGCCCTCGCCTTCTCGCGGTTCGCGAAGTCGCCGGTGCTGACCGGCGGGCAGATGCTCAACCTGCAGGAACGTTCACACCTGCACGTGATGGGCGAGGTCATCGACCGCAGCATCTTCATGTGGGGCGCCGCGCCCAACGTCGAATACGACCACGACTTCTCCAAGAACCCGCTCAAGGATCGCGACAACTCCAAGCTGCTGCACCGGCGCATCGACGTCGACTTCAACGGCTGGTGGACCTGTCTGATCCCGCGTCAGGTCGCCGAGGAAATCGGGCAGCCGCTGCCGCTGTTCCTCAAGTGGGACGACGCCGAATACGGTCTGCGCGCCCGCGAAGCCGGCTACCCGACGGTGACCCTGCCGGGTGCGGCCGTGTGGCACATGGCCTGGTCCGACAAGGACGACGCCATCGACTGGCAGGCCTACTTCCACCTGCGCAACCGCCTGGTCGTCGCCTCGATGTACCTGCCCGGCGACGGCAAGCCGATGATCGTCAACACGGTCAAGGCGACGCTGAAACACCTTCTCTGCCTGGAATATTCGACGGTCGCCATCCAGAACGAGGCGATCCGCGACTTCCTCGCCGGACCCGAGGGTCTGCACGACATGCTCCCCACCGCGCTCGGCAAGATCCACGCCATGCGCAAGGAGTTCCCGGACGCGGTCGTCGTGCCGTCGTCCACCGAACTACCCCTGGCCAACCGCCACGGCGTCGGCGCGGTCGGCGAACCGGGCAACCCCATCGCGAAGGTCGCCCGCCTCGCCAAGGGCGTGGTGCACAACTTCCGCAAGGCCGACCCGGCCACCTACGAGACCCCGCAGCTCAACGTGCCAACCCTGGACGCGCGCTGGTACCTGCTCTCGCAGGTCGACGGTGTCACCGTGACCACCGCCGACGGGCGCGGCGTCGTCTACCGCAAGCGCGACCCGCGCCAGGCCCGCGACCTGCTCAAGGAAGCCCTGCGTCTGCGCAAGGAACTCACCGCCCGCTTCCCGGAGATGCAGCAGCGCTACCGGGCCGCGCACGCCGAGCTCACCAGCACGGCGGCGTGGGAGAAAACCTTCGGCCTGAACGGAACGACGAAGTGACCGACACCGAACTGCCCGAAATCGAGATGGCCGACGACGGTTGCTGCGGTGGCGGCTGCTGCGGCGACTACGAAGAGGTCCCGGTCGAGGTCGCGATCCTCAACGCCGTGCAGGGCACCATCGGCACCAGCCCGGCCGTCGTCTCCGCCGCGCGCGGGATGTCGCATTTCGGCGAGCACGCGCTCGGCTGGGTCGGCATCGCTGCGGCAGGCTGGCTGGTCGACAAGCCGCGTCGTCGGCAGTGGGCCGGGGTCGCGGTGGGCGCGGTGGGCGCGCACGCCGCGTCGATCGTGATCAAGCGCATCGTCCGGCGCCCACGCCCCAACGATCCGTCGGTGCAGGTCAACGTGTCGACGCCGAGCAAACTGAGCTTCCCGTCCTCGCACGCCACGTCCACGACGGCGGCGGCGGTGTTGCTCGGACGGCTCACCGGGCTACCCTTGCCAGCGGTGATCGTCCCACCGATGCTGCTGTCCCGGGTTGTGCTCGGGGTGCATTACCCTTCCGACGTGATCGCCGGTTCCGCTTTGGGGGCCGCGTCGGCTGCTGCCGTGCTAGCCGCTGAGAAGAGACTCCGACAGTGACCGCAACTGAAAGAACTTTGGCCCAGATGAGCGAAGAACCGTCCGCCGCCGTCCTCGACGAGGGTGCTGTGAAGGGCCCGCCGAAGACTCTGCTCGGTGGTGTCATCAAGGCCATGCGCCCACGTCAGTGGGTCAAGAACGTCCTGGTGCTTGCCGCGCCGCTCGCCGTCGGACCGGAAGCGGTCGGCGACGCGGGCATCCTGCTGCACGTCGCGATCGCCTTCATCGTGTTCTGCATGGCGGCCTCCGGCATCTACCTGGTCAACGACTCGCTCGATGTCGACGCCGACCGGGCGCACCCCACCAAGCGCTTCCGGCCGATCGCGGCGGGCGTGGTTCCTGTCAAGCTGGCTTACGCGCTGGCAGCGGTGCTGCTGGTCGGTTCGATCGCCGGTTCGTTCCTGGCGTCCTGGCATCTGGCCGTGGTGATGGCGATCTACATCGGCATCCAGCTGGCCTACTGCCTCGGTCTCAAGCACCAGGCCGTGCTCGATATCTGCATCGTGTCCTCTGGCTTCCTGCTGCGCGCCGTCGCCGGTGGCGCGGCCGCGGGCATCGCGCTGTCGCAGTGGTTCCTGCTGATCATGGCGTTCGGCTCGCTGTTCATGGCCGCGGGCAAGCGCTACGCCGAACTGGCGATCGCGCTCGACACCGGCGCCAAGATCCGCAAGTCGCTCGAGTACTACACCCCGACCTACCTGCGCTTCATCTGGACGCTCGCCGCCACCGCGGTCGTGGTGTTCTACGGCCTCTGGGCATTCCAGCAGGACTCGGCTCGAGACACCCAGTGGTATTCGATCTCGATGATCCCGTTTACCATCGCAATCCTGCGTTACGCGGTCGACGTCGATGGTGGCGAGGCCGGTGAACCCGAAGAGATCGCGTTGGGGGACCGCATCCTGCAGTTCCTCGCTATTGCCTGGATCGGAGCGGTAGGTGTCGCTGTCTATCTCACCTGACGAGATGTTGGTAGCGGAGCAGGATTCAACCGAATACGAACCTCTACGCGACGACGAGTCGGCGCGTAGAGAGCTGCGTAAATCGGTGCTGTCCCGCGCCATCTTCGTCGGTGGGGTGGTCGTCACCGCCGTGCTGTTCACGGTGGGCGCGTGGAATCGGCGCTGGATCGCCGACGACGGCCTGATCGTGTTGCGCACGATCCGCAACCTGCTCGCGGGCAACGGCCCGGTCTTCAATGTCGACGAGCGGGTCGAGGCCAACACCAGCACCGCCTGGACCTACCTGGTCTGGTTCTTCTCCTGGCTCACCCAGGCCCGCCTCGAGTACGTGGTGCTCGGGGTGTCGCTGGTGGTTTCGGTGCTCGCGGTTGTTTTCGCGATGGTCGGCACTGCGCGGCTGTGGGGCGGAACCAGTGGTCAGCTGCTGATTCCGGCCGGTGTGCTCGTCTACATCGCGCTGCCGCCCGCGCGTGATTACGCGACCTCCGGGCTGGAGAGCGGCCTGGTGATCTGCTGGGTCGGGCTGCTGTGGTTGCTGATGATCCGGTGGAGTCAGGCCGCCGTGGTGCGCGTGCCTTCGCTGTTGGGGCTCGTTTTCCTGGCCGGGCTCGCGCCGCTGGTCCGTCCCGAGGCCACGCTGATCGGCGTGCTCGCGCTCGGGATGATCTTCCTGGCGCCGATGCCGCAGTTCCGGTTCGGGCCGATCGTGCTGCGTGCGCTGATCGTGTTCGTGGCCGGGGTCGTGCCGGTGGGGTATCAGATCTGGCGGATGGGCTACTACGGCCTGCCGTATCCGAACACCGCGGTCGCCAAGGACGCGGGCGGCGCCAAGTGGAGTCAGGGCGCCACCTACCTGTGGGACCTGGTCGGCCCGTATTACCTGTGGATTCCGCTGCTCGTGCTGCTGATCGCCGGTGTGATCGCGGGTGTCGCGCGCGGCTTCTCGGTGCCGAAGTTCTCGGTGGCCGGAATCCGGGCGTGGCTGCGGTCGCCGAGCGCGGTCGTGGTGATGGTGCTGGGGTCGGGCCTGCTGCTGACCGTGTACGCGGTGCGCGTCGGCGGCGACTTCATGCACGGGCGGATGCTGCTCACCCAGCTGTTCCTGCTGCTGCTGCCGGTGGCTGTGGTTCCGATTCCGCTGCATTTCCGCAAGTCGGACTGGTCGGTCGTGGCCCTGTTGGTCGCGCTGCTCGGTTCGGCGGGCTGGTCGCTGTACGCGTCCAACACGACCGCGATCACGACCGGCACCAAGATCCGCCCCTCCGGCATCGTCGACGAGCGCATCTACTACGTGCTCAACACCGGCAAGGACCACCCGATCCGGGCCGAGGACTACCTCGACTACCCGCGCATGCGGGCCATGGTCAACGACATCGCCGCCAACCCCAAGGGCGGCCTACTGCTGAACTCGCCCGCGTTCACGTTCTGGTACCTCGATCCGCCACCGGAGCCGATCCCCGCCGAGGGGTCCGGCCACACGGTCTACTTCCTGAACCTGGGCATGACCAGCATGAACGTGCCGCTGAGCGTCCGCGTGATCGACCCGATGGGTCTGGCCTATCCGCTGGCCGCGCACTCTGACCGGCTCGCCGACGGCCGCATCGGTCACGACAAGAGCCTGCTGCCGGACTGGGTCGTCGCCGACTCGGGCATGGTCGACATCCACCCGTGGATGCCCTGGTACATGGACGAGCAATGGGTCACCCAGGCGCGCACGGCGATGTCGTGCCCGGAAACCCAGGCCTTGATGGTCTCGGTGCGTGAACCGCTCACCCTCGACCGGTTCAAGCACAACTTCCGCAATGCGCTGGCGTTCTCGAAGTACCGGATCGACCGGATCCCCAAGTACGAGATCCAGCGCTGCGGATTGGTCGATCCATTCCCCGAACCCCCGCGCTGAGCGGCCTGATCAGCCGGGTGAACCTATGAGGTACCCCGGTTGGCCAGGTCTTATTCTGTGGTGTTCGCCGCTAAATCACTTTTCGGTAACGCCAAGCTATGGGTGTAGCGATATGGTCACTGGAGGAACGGCCCGTCGGCGCACTGGTGTGCCGGTATCTAGTCGGCGGTCATTGCAACCGCGGTTCCGCGCGAACCGCACGAGGAAAGGCCCATAACAGAATGCGTGGCGGACGTCTCAGAGCCCGGGGAGCCGGCTGGCTCAAACGATCGGTGCTTCTCTCCCTGGCTGTAGTGCTGCCGATCGGTGCGGCGGTGACCGGTCCCGTCGGTACCGCGAACGCGGCTTTCGATCCCACAGCTTTCGACTTCTGGGTCGACTCGGAGATGGGCCCGATCAAGTCGCGGATCTTCCGCGCGGCCGATGGCAACACCAATCGGGTTGTTTACGCGCTCGACGGTATGCGTGCGGGCGACGACCTCAGCGGCTGGGAAAAAGACACCAATGTCGCCCGCGCCCTGATGGACGCCAACATCAACGTCGTGATGCCGGTCGGCGGCCAGTCCAGCTTCTACGCGGACTGGAACGCCCCGAGCAGCTACTTCGGTCTCGACGCCGGTTCCGGTGGTAGCTCCACCGGTTCCGCCGCGACCGGTTCGGCGATGACCGGTTCGTCGGTCGCGCCCACCCAGGTGGCAGGCAAGAAGAACACCTACAAGTGGGAAACCTTCCTCACCACGCACCTGCGCAACGCGCTGTCGAGTCGGCTGGGCTTCAACCCCAACAACAACGGCGTGTTCGGTCTGTCGATGGGTGGCTCCGCCGCCCTGACGCTGGCCGCCTACCACCCCGACCAGTTCAGCTTCGCGGGCTCGTTCTCCGGGTACCTGAACATCTCGGCGCCCGGTATGCGTGAAGCCATGCGCGTGGCGATGATCTCGGCCGGTGCGTTCAACATCGACGCGATGGCGCCGCCGTGGGGCCAGCAGTGGTTCCACATGGACCCGTTCGTGTTCGCTCCGCGCCTGGTCGCCAACGGCACCCGCATCTGGGTCTCCGCGGCCAGCGGTATCCCCGGCGCGGGCGATGTGTCCAACCCGATGGAGATCGTCCAGGGCGTGCCGCTGGAACTGCTCGCGATGGTGAACAGCCGCGCGTTCCAGGTCCGCATGGCCACCCTCGGCGGCGGCAACGCCCACTTCGACTTCCCGATCACCGGCGTGCACAACTGGCGCAACTGGGAAACCGAAGTCAACCGCATGATCCCGGACCTGTCCGCGAACATCGGTTAGTCACACCGCTAGACCCCCAGAACCCGCCCGGTGCTCTCGTCAGCACCGGGCGGCTTCGTGTTCTGGGAGGGTTCGGACCCCAATTAGACCCAGTTCAAACACCTGGGCCAGGTCCGCCTGGGTGTTCTCGGCGCGCCTCCGCCTCTGGACTGACCGGAGGGTGCGACGAAGGAGTGCCCGGAGGGAGGGAAGAGGCGGAGTTAAGCGCCGAGAACCGCGGCGCCAGCCGCAAATTAGGCTGAGAGTTGTGCTTCGGGTCACTTTCCAGCAACATGTAGACCATTCGTCACCGATTTATACACAGTGAGCATGCGTCGAGGTTGAATCGTCCGTTTTGCCCTGGATTGGTTCTGCGCGACGTCCGATGAGGGATCCGATTGCGTAGCTCGGGATTTGCGCGTTCGGTCTGCGAGAAAGGTCTAGTCGAATGCGAACACTGCGCCGCAAGCGTGGGCCCGTGAAGACCGCAGCCCCGGGATCGTGGGCTCGGCGCTGGGCCGCGGGCGTATCCATGGCTCTACTCGTTCCGATCGCGACGGCTGTTTCCGGCGGTGTCGCTCCCGCCTCGGCCGGCTTCAACGGCGCCGCCTTCGACTTCTGGGTCGATTCCGGGATGGGCCCGATCAAGTCGCGCATCCTGCGCGCGGCCGACGGCAACACCAACCGGGTCGTCTACGTGCTCGACGGCATGCGCGCACCGGAACATCTCAACGGCTGGGAGATCGAAACCGATATCCCCAATGCGCTCGCCGCGGCCAATATCAACGTGGTGATGCCCGTCGGCGGCATGTCCAGCTTCTACGCCGACTGGAACTCGCCCAGCGAATTCTTCGGCATTCCCGGCCAGGGCGCGCCCTCGTCCGGCTCCGGCGCGGCCAACGGCCTGTCCGGCGGACCGGGCAAGAGCTACCGCTACCAGTGGGAATCGTTCCTCACCAACGACCTGCGCAACGCGCTGTCGGCCCGCCTGAACTTCAACCCGAACCGCAACGGCGTCTTCGGCCTGTCGATGGGCGGCTCGGCCGCGCTCACGCTGGCCGCCTACCACCCGGACCAGTTCTCCTTCGCCGGTGCGTATTCGGGCTACCTGAACATCTCGGCGCCGGGCATGCGCGAGGCCATTCGCATCGCGATGCTCGACGCGGGCGGCTACAACGTGGACTCCATGGCACCGCCGTGGGGTCCACAGTGGCTGCGGATGGACCCGTTCGTGTTCGCCCCCAACTTGGTAGGCAACAACACCCGGCTGTGGATAGCGGCGGGCTCAGGCCTGCCGACGAGCAGCGACGGACCGAGCATGGCCACCGTGAACGGCATGGCACTGGAAGCCTTGGCGCTGGCCAACACCCGTTCATTCGAAGTTCGGATGGCGACACTCGGTGCCCGTAACGTCCACTACTCTTTCCCGGCCTTCGGCATCCACGCCTGGAATACCTGGAATGACGAAGCGCTGCGGATGATCCCGGATTTGTCCGCGAACATCGGCTGACTACAAACCGGCGCCGTAAAACTTTCGGCGCCGGTTCGGTCTGTCCGGACCACCGAAGCGACTGAACAATTCGCACATAAGCCGACCGCGCCGCACGCTCAGCTCAGCGACCACGGGTTTTCGGCCGCCTCGGATCCGAAGGGCGAGACGGAACGCCGAAGGCGCAGTATCGCCCTTCGGATTCGAGGCCCTCAGGGCCGAAAATCCAGCGGCGCCAGCCGCGAATGTCCCTGCCCTTGCGGTTAATTCGTGGGTCGAATATCCTCCAGCGAGCGTAAGTGTGACCAGATCGTTGTTTCCTCCGTCTGATCGACCGGGCTGTCGGGGCCGTGTCGCAGGCGGCAAGACGCGTCTGGCATGCCATAACAGCAGAAAGAGAGCGGAATTCACATGCGTTTCGGCAAGGCCGTCGCGCCGGCATCTCGTGGTTGGCGTAATCGAATTCTAGCTGTCGGCGCTGCAGCCCTCGTGCTGCCGATCGCCGCGGGAGCGGCCCCGACCGCGCTCGCCGCACCGTCGGTGTCGGCACCCGTGCTGCGCGCGCCGGCCGGTGGCTACGAAGAACTCATGGTGCCCTCGAAGATGGGCCCCGTGAAGGTCCAGGTCCAGTGGGCCCGCAACGGTGGCAACGCCGCCCTCTACCTACTCGACGGCCTTCGCGCTCGTGACGACCGCAATGCCTGGTCTTTCGAGACCAACGCGATGCAGCAGTTCGCGGGCGACAACGTCACCCTGGTGATGCCCGTCGGTGGCCAGTCCAGCTGGTACGCCGACTGGACCGCCGCCAGCAACACCAACGGCCAGAAGACCACCTACAAGTGGGAGACCTTCCTGACCGAAGAGCTCCCTGCCTTCCTCGAGGGCTACGGCGTGTCCCGCAAGAACAACGCGGTGCTCGGCCTGTCGATGTCGGGTCCGGCCGCGCTGCGCCTCGCCGCGCTGAACCGCGATCAGTTCAAGCACGCGTCCTCGCTCTCGGGCCCGCTGAACTGGGGCGCCCCCGGCATGCGTGAGGCCATCCGCGTGATGATGCTCGACGCGGGCCGTTTCAACGTCGACGCCATGGCCGCTCCGTGGAGTTCGGCGTGGCTGCGGATGGACCCGATGGTGTTCGCGCCCGAGCTGCGCGGCCTGCCGATGTTCATCTCCTCGGCCAACGGTCTGCCCGCTCAGCACGACAAGCCGGCGGGTCTCGGTGGTGCCTACAACACCGCCAACGCGATGGGCATCGAGGCCATCTCGTTCGTGAGCACCCTGGCGTTCCAGCGTCGTCTCAACACCCTCGGTATCAACGCCGTCTACGACATCGGCGCTTCCGGTACCCACTCGTGGAAGTACTGGGAAGACGAGCTGTGGAAGGCACGCCCGCACATCCTGAATGCCTTGGGCGCCTAGTAGTTTCCGCTCAGCAACACTTCGAGGACCGGCTCACCCCCAGGGTGGGCCGGTCTTTTTGGTGTCCGCGCCCTTCGCGTGTCGTCCCTGGTTATCGCTGCGAGCTGCGGTACAACCGACGGTGATGCTGTGTCCCAATTCCGGGATGAGGAGGGTCGCGTGATGAAAAATCGTGGAGTCTCGACACCGATGCGTCGGATCCTCGGAATCGCGGTCATGGCGGCGGCCTTGCTCGGACCGGCCGTCACCGTTCCCGCGCAGGCGCAGCCAGGTGTTTCGGCCGTGCAGCGGGTGGACTGGCTCTCGGATCGGCGGGTGGCGCTGTGGGTGTACTCGGCTGCGATGAAAACCCCGATCCAGGTGCAGATGCTGCTGGCGCGGGACTGGAACAGCAACCCCGACGCGAAATTCCCGATGATGCTCATGCTCGACGGCCTGCGCGCGCAGGACGACGAGAACGGCTGGACCAAAGACGCCGACGCCGAGGGTTTCTACGCCGACAAGAACGTGAACGTGGTGCTGCCGGTGGGCGGTCAGTCGAGCTGGTACTCGGACTGGCTCGCACCCGACAACGGCCTCACCTACAAGTGGGAAACCTTCCTGACCAAGGAACTCCCGCCGATCCTCGAACGTGACTGGCGGACCACGGAGGTGCGTGGGGTACAAGGACTTTCGATGGGCGGAACCGCGGCGATGAATCTCGCGGGCCGCAATCCCGGCCTGATGAAATACGTGGCCTCCTATTCGGGCCTGCTCACCACCACGACACTCGGGATGCCGCAGGCGATCACCTTCGCCAACAAGGACGCGGGCGGTTTCGACGCGGCCGCGATGTGGGGTCCCCCCGGCAGCCCCGAGTGGGAAGCCCACGATCCCTACCTGTTGGCCGACAAGCTCAAAGGCGTGAGCATGTACGTCTCCAGCGGCAGCGGGCTGGCGGGCACCCACGATCAGCTCGGTGAAGTGCCCTTGATGAGCGAGAACTGGGCGGGCACCGGGTTGGAGATCCTCTCGCGGCTGTCGACCCAGAATTTCGTCGCCAAACTCGAGAAGCTGGCGATCCCGGTGCAGGCGAATTACCGTCCCGCGGGCACGCATACGTGGCCGTACTGGGATTTCGAGATGCGCCAGTCGTGGACGCAGGCAGCCGCGGCGCTCGGCACCGATCCCGCTGGCGCCACCTGCGCCCTCGGCGGCGCGATCGCCGGTGTCGCGCAGGCCGCGAACTGGCTGGGCAACTGTGTGACCGCCGAATACCCGGCGGGCACCGGAATCGTGCAGGACTTCATGAACGGCCGGGTGTTCCATTCGGCCGCGACGGGCACACACGCGGTGGCCGGGCGCATCGGCGGCACCTACGCCGGGATCGGTGGCGCGTCGTCGCCGCTGGGCCTGCCCAACGGTGACGATCGCGGCCTGCCCGACGGGCGTGGCCGCATGCAGACCTTCGAGGGTGGTTCGATCTACTGGACCCCGCAGACCGGCGCCCAGGTGGTGCGCGGTGCGTTCCTCGACGCGTGGGCCAAGCAGGGTTTCGAAGGCGGGCCCGCCGGCTACCCGGTGGCCGCCGAAGCGCCCACACCCAGCCGGCACGGCTCGGTGCAGGCCTTCGAACACGGTCCGATGTTCTTCAGTCCGGCCACCGGCGCGCATCAGGTGCAGGGCTTCATCCTGGACAAGTACAGCCAGCTCGGCTTCGAGAACAGCCCACTCGGTTTCCCCGTGGCAGGCGAAGCGCCGCTGAAGGACTTCGGGCGGTTCAGCCGGTTCGAGGGCGGCAACATCTACTGGAGTCCGCTCTCGGGCGCCTGGTCGGTGCGCAACGGTGCGCTCGCCGACGCCTGGGGCGCGCAGGGGTTCGAGAACGGCAGGCTCGGGTATCCGGTGAGCGACGAGTTCGCCGTTCCGGGCGGAATCCAGCAGAACTTCCAGACCGGGTTCATCGTCGTGCGAGACGGCAAATCCGAAGTTCACGGGGTGTGATCTCGGGCTGAGAACTCTCTGAGCAACACCTGCGCGGTACCCGGTGACGCCGATTGTCCGGCTAGCCTGGTCTGCGACCGCTTCCCTGACGAACGATCGAGGAACATCTTCATGCATCGGATCACTGGCAAGGTAGCCGGATCGGTCGCGGCGCTGGCCGCCGTCGCCCTCTTGTCCGCCTGTGGTGGCAACGACTCGACCGCGTCGCAGACGCCCACTTTGTCGTCCAGCGCCGCCGCGAAGTCGACGACGACGCCACCGGTCGTCATCGAGCCGCCCGCCGAGGCCCCGACCAGCACCGAGACCAGCGCGTCCGCCGAGACGCCGACGCCGATCCCGCAGACCACCGCGGCCGCCCCCGCGACCGGCAAGGACAAGGCGTTCCTCGACGAGCTGGCCAAGAACGGCATCACCCCCGGTGATCAGACCACCGCGATCACCACCGCCTCCTACATCTGTTCCACCAAGGGCACCGGCGCCAGTGACGCCGATATCGCCACCTTCGTCGCCGCGATGGCGGGCACCGACCCGTCCTTCGACGCGTCGAAGATGGATGTCAACCAGGCAGCGCAGATCTACATCGCCGCCGCGAACTCGACCTACTGCTAGTGACGCCCCGACCGACGCGAGGTTCTCGCAGGTTCTGGCCTGCGGGGTGTTTCACCGTGCTGGCGGTGCTGGTCCTGGCGGTCATCGTCATCGTGCTGCTGTGGTACCTGCTCGCGGGACGGTTGAAAACCCCGCCGGGCACCCCGCCCACCGAGCCGCCGCCGACGTCGCAGTCGGCGGAGTGTCCCGATGTGATGCTGCTCTCGATTCCCGGCACGTGGGAGTCGTCGAGCAACGACGATCCGTACAACCCGACGGCCAACCCGATCTCGTTGATGCTCAGCGTGTCCGGGCCCTTGCGGCAGCAGTTCCCGGACAACCGGCTCGAGGTGTACACGGTTCCGTACGTGGCCCAGTTCTCGAACCCGATCGCGATCCCGCCGGACGGTCAGGCCTCCTACAACAACAGCCGCACCGAGGGCACCGCGCGGGCGACCGACATCCTGGCCCAGCGGCACAAGGAATGCCCGCTGACGAATTTCGTGATCGCGGGCTTCTCCCAGGGTGGCGTGATCGCCGGTGACATCGCCGCCCAGATCGGCGCGGGCAACGGTCCGGTCCCGGAGGCCAATGTGCTCGGCGTGACGGTGATCGCCGACGGCCGCCGCACCGCCACCGGTCCTGGTCAACCCACCGAGATCGGTGATCCGCCGCCCGCGGGGGAGGGCGCCGAGGTGGCGCTCAAGGGTGTGAACGTGCCCGGCATCAGCATGACGGGTCCGCGTCCCGGCGGTTTCGGCACACTGGCATCGCGGACGTACTCCATCTGCGCGCCCGGCGACATGATCTGCGACGCGCCGCGCGAGGCCCTCAATCCGCTCAATGTGCTCGGCAGCATCGCCGCGCTGATCCGCTCGGCGGGCAATCCCGTGCACGCGCTGTACGCCTCGAACACGGTGGACGGCAACGGCACAACGGCCACCCAGTGGACGGTCAACTGGGCTGCTGCCCTTATTGAGAACGCACCACATCCGCCGCATTCCTGACGGAGTTGTCACAGTCACAGTGGGGGCGTGATTGCCATGCTTCACGCCCCGCTGTGACATCCGCACGCCGGATTGCTCGCACGCTGTAAAGTGCGCTGGGAATTGCGCCCGAGTACACACCAGCCAGGAGCGAAGAGTTCATGACCGAAGCTGCCGCACCCGTCGGTGAGTTGACCGCACTGGGTACGCCGCTGCGTCCGTTCCGCTTCGGAGCGGCCGGAGAGGGCAACAAGCAGGAGGGTGGCGCGCGCAAGTTCGTTCAGACGGCGCAGGAAGCCGAAGAGATGGGTTACGACACCTTCTTCGTTCCTGACCACCTCGGCGATCAGATCGGCCCGATCGCCGCGCTGGGCGCACTCACCCAAGCCACGTCCAAGATCCGCCTCGGCACCTCGGTGCTGGCCAACGGTTTACGTCATCCGGTCGTGGTCGCCAAGGAGCTGGCCACCCTCGATGTGCTGTCCAAGGGACGGCTCGAGGTCGGCGTCGGCGCGGGCTGGATCAAGGAAGAATTCGACAACGCGGGCATCCCGTTCGAGCGTCCCGGCATCCGGCTGGAGAAGCTCGACGAGTCGCTGACCATTCTGGACACGCTGCTGCGCGGCCAGGAGTGCAATTTCGAGGGCAAGCACTATCAGGTGCGTGGCATCAAGGGCACTCCGCGCCCACGGCAGGGCCCGCGCCCGCCGCTGTGCACCGGCGGTGGCGGTCCGAAGATGCTGGCGCTGGCGGCCAAGCACGCCGACATCGTCTCGGTCGTGCCGCAGACCACCAAGAACGGCAAGGGCCTGCTCTCGGGCATCACGCTCGAGAAGACGATCGAGAAGGTCAACATCGTCAAGGCCGCTGCCGGTGATCGCTTCGCCGATATCGAACTGAACTGGGCCATCACCGCGATCGTCATCACCGACGACCGGGAGAAGACCGCCGAGATGGCGCTGCGCGCGATCGAACGCGGCCTGCATCCCGACCTCGAAGTCGACGTCGAGCTGACCGTCGAGGAGATTCTGGACTCGCCCTACATCGCGATCGGCACGTTCGAGGAAATCGCCGAACAGGTCAAGCGTGTGCGGCAACTCACTTCGATGTCGTATGTGGGCATCTTTCCTACCCAGATGGACGCTTTCGCGCCTGTCATTCCGCTGCTGCGGGAGGAGTGAGCGGGGGCTCTCTGTAACATGATTCTGGTTTGAAAACATCTAGCCGTTAGTGGTCACCGCGCAGACCACTCGAAAATCCGCAGGTTGTCGACGCACGTTCGTGCGGGTTCGATGGCCGGTGGCGATATAGCGAGTCGAGGCCGCAGAGCTTGTCATCGCGTGTCCTCGCAAGGAGAAGAAGGAATGGACGAGACTTTCGACGACTACCTGGACGAAACCGGGAACATCAGGATTCCCGAGGGTCGGACCCTGGTCGATCACGTCGAGAAGCACACCCGTAACGATGCGAATACGCTCGCGTACCGCTACATCGACTATTCGCGGGAACGCGACGGCGAGGTGCACGAGCTGACCTGGCAGGAGTTCGGTGTACGGCTGCGCGCGGTGGCCGCTCGCCTGCAGCAGGTGACCAACCCGGGCGACCGGGTGGCGATCCTCGCGCCGCAGGGCCTGGATTACGTGATCTCCTTCTTCGCGGCGATCTACGCGGGCACCATCTCGGTGCCGCTGTTCGATCCCGACGAGCCGGGCCACACCGACCGCCTGCACGCTGTCCTCGGCGACTGCGAGCCGTCGGCGATCCTCACCGCGACCTCCTCGGCCGCCGGTGTCCGCCAGTTCTTCCGTTCGCTGCCCGCCGCGCAGCGCCCGCGCATCATCGCCGTCGACGCCATCCCGGACACCCTCGGTGACTCCTGGGTGCGCCCCGACACCGCGATCGACGACATCGCCTACCTGCAGTACACCTCGGGTTCCACCCGGGTACCCGCCGGCGTGGAGATCACCCACCGCGCCGTGGGCACCAACCTGCTGCAGATGATCAACTCGCTGAACATGAACGAGAACTCGCGCGGTGTCACCTGGCTGCCGCTGTTCCACGACATGGGCCTGCTGACGGTGATCCTGCCCGCCGTCGGCGGCAAGTTCATCACCATCATGTCGCCGAGTGCGTTCGTGCGCCGTCCCTCGCGCTGGATCAACGAGCTGGCCGCCGTGTCCGACGGTGCCGGTACGTTCGCGGCCGCGCCGAACTTCGCGTTCGAGCACGCCGCCGCGCGCGGGGTGCCGAAGGCGGGCGAGACGCTCGACCTGTCGAACGTGATCGGCCTGATCAACGGGTCAGAGCCGGTGACGGTCTCCTCGATGAAGAAGTTCAACGAGGCGTTCGCGCCGTACGGGCTGCCCAAGACCGCGATCAAGCCCTGCTACGGCATGGCGGAGGCCACGCTGTTCGTCTCGGCCACCCGGGCCGAGGACGAGGCCAAGTACGTCTACGTGGACCGCCACGAGCTCAACGCGGGCCGCATGGTGCGCGTGGACCAGTCGCACGAGTCGGCCATCGCGCAGGTCTCGTGTGGCTATGTCGGGCTGTCGCAGTGGGCCACCATCATCGACCCCGAGACCGCTGACACCGGCCAGGGTCGCGAGCTGCCCGACGGCCAGGTCGGCGAGATCTGGCTGCACGGCAACAACATGGGCATCGGTTACTGGGGTCGCCCCGCCGAGTCCACCAAGGCGTTCCGCAACAAGGTCACCGAGCCCATCGAGGGCGGCCACGCCGACGGCACCGATCCCGATGCCGACTGGATGCGTACCGGCGACTTCGGTGTGTACTTCGAAGGTGAGCTCTACATCACCGGTCGCGTCAAAGACCTGGTGATCGTCGACGGACGCAACCACTACCCGCAGGACCTGGAGTTCTCCGCGCAGGAGGCGTCCAAGTCGCTGCGTCCCGGTTTCGTCGCGGCCTTCGCGGTGCCCGCCAACCAGCTGCCCGCCGAGGTCTTCGCCGCCGACAGCCACTCCGGCCTGAAGTTCGACGTCGACGACGCGTCCGAGCAGCTGGTGATCGTGGCCGAACGCGGTCCCGGCGCCGGTAAGGCCGACCCGGGCCCGATCGCCGACGCGGTGCGCGCGGCGATCTCACAGCGCCACGGCGTGACCGCTCGTGACATCCTGCTGGTCCCCGCGGGTTCCATCCCGCGTACCTCCAGCGGCAAGATCGCCCGGCGTGCCTGCAAGGCCGCTTACCTCGAGGGAACGCTGCGCGGTGGTTACACCCAGCAGGCTTTCCCCGATGCACCGGAAGAGTAATTGGCTCGACACGGACGACGCCCGGCGTGCTGCTGCATGCCGGGCGTGGAGTTCCACGGCGCGCCCTGCACACAGACAGGTAGCTTGAGGACTGATGGCTGACAACGATGGCGCCCAGAATGAGAACCGTGCGGTGACTCCTGCCGGTAACCCACCGACGAGCGGTGAGCTTTCGGTAGCCGAGCTGCGCGAATGGTTGCGCCGCTGGGTCGCCGATGCGACCGGTCAGTCGGTCGACGCGATCACCGTCGACCGGCCGATGGAGGAGTTCGGGCTCGCCTCGCGCGATGCGCTGGCGCTCGGTGGCGACATCGAGGACCTGACCGGTGTGGTCCTGACGCCGACCGTCGTCTACCAGCACCCGACCATCGCTTCGCTGGCCGAGGTCATCGTGCACGGTGAGCCGGAGGCTCCTGCCGAGGATTCCTCGGAGTACACCGCCGCGTACGCGCCTTCGGAGGCGCATGATGTCGCGGTGGTGGGTCTGTCGACGCGTCTGCCGGGTGCGGGGACGACTCCCGAGTCGACCTGGGAGTTCATCATCGGTCGTGGGGACGCGATTCGTGAGCTGCCGGAAGGTCGTTGGGAGGAATTCCTCTCCAACCCGTCCGTTGCCGAGACGGTCGACCGGGCCAACACCCTCGGCGGCTACCTGGACCAGGACGTCATCAAGGGTTTCGACGCCGAGTTCTTCGCCATGTCGCCGATCGAGGTCGAGCAGGTCGACCCGCAGCAGCGGCTGATGATGGAGCTCACCTGGGAGGCGCTCGAACACGCGCGCATCCCGGCCAGTGACCTCAAGGGCGGCCAGGTCGGCGTGTTCGTCGGCTCGTCCACCAACGATTTCCAGATGATCGCCTCGCTCGGTCTCGGCGACACCGATCCCGACGCGCCCGCCTCCTCGCGCGGCTACGCGCTGCTCGGCGGCTCGACCGGCATCATCGCCAACCGCGTCTCCTACTTCTACGACTTCCGTGGCCCCTCGGTCACCGTCGACACCGCCTGCTCGTCGACCATCGTCGCCGTGCACCAGGCCGTGCGCGCGCTGCGTACCGGCGAGGCCGAGGTGGCGCTCGCCGGTGGCGTGAACATGATCCTGGCCCCGGTGATCACCCTCGGTTTCGACCAGAACGGCGCCGTCGCCAAGGACGGGCACATCAAGGCGTTCTCCTCCGATGCCGACGGCATGGTTCGTTCCGAGGGCGCGGGCATGATCGTGCTCAAGCGTCTGGCCGACGCCGAGCGCGACGGCGACAACATCCTGGGCGTCATCAAGGGTTCCGCGGTGAACTCCGATGGCCGCTCGAATGGTCTGTTCGCGCCCAACCCCGACGCACAGGCCGACGTCCTGCGCGCCGCCTACCGTGACGCGGGCATCGTCCCGAACACCGTCGACTACATCGAGGCCCACGGCACCGGAACCCCGATCGGCGACCCGATCGAGGCCGAGGCGCTGGCTCGCGTGATCGGCCGTGGCCGTGACGCCGACAAGCCCGCCCTGCTCGGTTCGGCCAAGACCAACTTCGGCCACCTCGAGTCCGGCGCGGGCGTCCCGGCTCTGGCGAAGGTGCTGATGTCGTTCCAGCACAACGTGATTCCGCCGAATATCAACTACGCCGGCCCGAGCCCGTACATCCCGTTCGAGCAGGCCAATCTCAAGGTCGTCGACGAGCCCACCGAGTACCCGCGCTACAGCGGTGTCGCGACCGTGGGCATCTCCGGTTTCGGTTTCGGTGGCACCAACGCGCACGTGGTGCTGCAGGAGTACGTGCCGACCGCGCCCGTGGTCGAGGACGTGACCCCTGAGCAGGTCGCCGCGGTGGAGCTCGCCGACGAGATCGAGGGCACGGAGACCACCGATGTGGTCGCCGAGGCCACCGCGATCACCGAGGCCGCCGCCGAGATCGTGCAGCCCACCCCCGTCCTCGAGTGGGACGGCGAGCGCGTGGAGCCGCTGCCGGTCGTCCTGGCTATTTCCGCCTACCTGCCCTCGCGTCGCAAGCGCGCCGCCGCCGAGCTGGCCGACTGGCTCGAAGGCGCGGGCAAGGACGTGCCGCTGGCCGACGTCGCCCGTTCGCTGGCCAAGCGCAGCCACCAGCGTTCGCGCGGTGTGGTGCTGGCCAAGACCCACGAAGAGGCCGTCACCGGTCTGCGTGCCATCGCCGAGGGCAAGCCCGGCGCCGGTGTGTTCACCGCCGATTCGCCCGCGTCCAACGGTCCGGTCTGGGTGTTCTCCGGTTTCGGTTCCCAGCACCGCAAGATGGCCAAGCAGCTCTACGGCGAGAACTCGATCTTCCGCAAGGCCGTCGACGAGGTCGACGAACTGGTGCTGGACGAGGCCGGTTACTCGGTCCGCGAGATGATCCTGGACGACGCTCAGGACTACGACACCGGCACCTGCCAGGTCGGCATCTTCACCATCCAGCTCGGCCTCGCCGCTGTGCTGCGCGCCCATGGCGCGGAACCTGCTGCGGTGGTTGGTCATTCGATGGGTGAGGTGGCAGGCTCCTACATCGCCGGTGGGCTCTCGATCGAAGACGCGGTGCGCGTGATCTGCGCCCGGTCGCGTCTGATGGGCGAGGGCGAGCAGATGCTCACCGACGAAGAAGCGGGCCGGATGGCGCTGGTGGAACTCAGCGCCCACGATGTGGCGCAGCTGTTGCCGAAGTACCCCGATGTGGAGTGCGCGGTGTACGCCGCGCCGACCAACACCGTCATCGGCGGTCCGTTCGAGCAGGTGGAGCAGATTGTCGCCGAGGTCGAGGCGATGGGCAAGTTCGCCCGCATCCTCCAGACCCGTGGCGCGGGCCACACCTCCCAGATGGACCCGCTGTTGGGCGAGCTCGCCGCCGAACTGGCCGGGATCGAACCGACCTCGCTGACGACCGGCCTGTACTCCACGGTGCACGAGGGCCTGTTCTTCAAGCCCGGCTCCGAGCCGATCCACGACGAGCCCTACTGGGTGAAGAACATGCGCCACAGCGTGTGGTTCACCAACGCGGTCAAGGCCGCCGTCGACTCCGGCCACACCACGTTCCTGGAACTGGCGCCCAATTCCGTTGCGCTGATGCAGGTTCTGGGCACCACCTTCGCGGCGGGCGTGCACGACGCGCAGCTCATCCCGACGCTCAAGCGTAAGGAAGACGAGTCCGCCGGTGTGATCGGCGCGCTCGCCCAGCTCTACGTGCACGGCCACGCCGTGAACCTGAGTTCGCTGCTGCCCCAAGGTGATTACGCCGACGTGCCGCGAACCGCGTTCGTGCGCAAGGAGTACTGGCCCAAGGTGTCGATGTCGTCGGGCGGTGGGAACACCCGCGTGCCCGGCGCGCACGTCGCCATGCCGGACGGCCGTCACGCCTGGGAGGTGCAGGCCTCTTCGGTGAGCGACCTCGCCGCGCTGGTGAAAGCCGCTGCCGCACAGGTCCTTTCCGATGTCACGGTCTCGGTTTCGCATCCGCACGCCGCGCTGCCCACTTCCGGTACGCTGACCACCACGCTGACCCCGCACCTCGGTGGGGCGTCGGTGCAGGTGCACGCCAAGTCGCCGGTCGGGTTCACCCTGCTGTTCGACGCGGTCGTCACCTCCGGTGCGGCGCTGCCCGAACCGGCTGCCGCCGTTGCTGTTCCGGCTGCTGTCGCTGAGCCGACCGCCGCCGAGATCGCCATCGCGACCGGTGACCGGTGGAGCCCCGACAGTGGCGAGACCATCGAGCAGCGACTGTGCGTGATCGTCGCCGAGTCCATGGGTTACGCCGTCGAGGACCTCCCGATGGAGATTCCGCTGATGGAGCTCGGGCTCGATTCGCTGATGGCCATGCGCATCAAGAACCGCGTCGAATACGAATTCGACATCCCGCAGCTGCAGATCTCGGCCGTGCGCGACGCCAGCCTCAACGAGGTGTCGAAGGTGCTGCGCTACGCGATCGAGCATCGCGACGAGGTCGCGGCGATGGCGGAGAAGCAGGCTGCTGCCAAGGCTGCCGGTGAAGATGTCGAGCTGGGTGTCGACGCCAACTTCGTCGAGGCTGCTCGGGCTGCGATTGCCGCGGGTGAGGATCCGTTGGCGGTGGCGAAGAAGGCCGAAGCCGAGCTTTCTTCGGAAGCTGCTGTGGCCGAATCGGTTTCGGATGCTGCCGAGGTGGACGCGCCTGTGGCCGAATCGGTTTCGGAGCCGGCAACCACCGAGTCGGCTGTCGCTGACATCGACTACTTCGCCGACGCCGCCGCAGGCGACGAGGACAACGTTCCGCCGCGTGATGCTGCCGAGCGCCTGACCTACGCGACCTGGGCCGTCGTCACCGGTGCTTCGCCCGGCGGCATCTTCAACACCCTGCCGATCCTCGAAGAGGAGCTGGCAGAGAAGATGGCGGCGCGCCTCACCGAGCGGGTCGGAGCTGAGGTCACCGTCGACGACGTGCTCGACTGCGAGACCATCGAACAACTCTCCGATATCGTGCGTGGCCTGCAGGACAGCGGTGCCGACGTGGACGGTTTCGTCCGTCCGCTGCGCGCCCGTGTCGATGGATCCGACGCCACTCCAGTGTTCGTGTTCCATCCCGCCGGCGGCAACACCCTCGTCTACGAGCCGCTGCTCAAGCGACTGCCCGCCGACACCCCCATGTACGGCTTCGAGCGTGTCGACGGTTCGATCGAGGAGCGCGCCCGCCAGTACCTGCCCGAGCTGCGCAAGATCCAGGGCGAGGGCCCGTACGTGCTGTACGGCTGGTCGCTGGGCGCGGTGCTCGCACTGCAGGTGGGTCAGTTGCTGCGCGCGGAAGGCGCCGATGTGCGCCACGTCGGCCTGATCGACCTGGCCCGCACTGTCGAGGACGAGGACAACAGTCCCGAGGAGCGCGTGCGTCGCCTCGAGCGCTACCAGGCCTTCGCCAAGAAAACCTACAACGTCCCCGCCGAGCTCGACCGCGAACAGATCGAGGAGTTGGCCGCTGCCTCCGACGACGAGCAGTTCTCCATGATCAGCGATCTGATCAAGCTGTCCGGTGCGAAGATCCCCGGCGGTGTGCTCGAACACCAGCGCACCTCGTGGCTCGAGAACCGGGCGCTGACCGTCGCCGAGCCGCGCCAGTACGACGGCCACGCCGTGCTCTACCTGGCTGACCGCTACCACGACGGTGCGATCGAACTCGAACCCCGCTTCGCCGACCGCAAGCCCAACGGCGGCTGGGACGAGTTCATTCCGAACCTGGAGGTCGTCCACATTCCGGGCGACCACCTGCAGATTGTCGACGAACCGCGGATCGGCCAGATCGGTGCCGACCTCGCCGCCAAACTGGCCGCGATTTCCGCCAAGGAGAACAAGTAAGTGAGCACGACCGCCGAAAAACTTGCCGATCTGCACGTGCGGCTCGAGCTCGCCAAAGAACCAGCCGGTGCGAAGGGCATCGCCAAGCGGGCGCACAAGGGCATTCCCAGTGCTCGCGACCGCATCAACCAGCTGCTCGATCCCGGCACCTTCGTCGAGATCGGCGCGCTGGTGCGCAAGCCCGGCGACCCGACCGCGCTCTACGGTGACGGTGTCGTCGTCGGGCACGGCAAGATCGAGGGTCGCCCGGTGGCGGTGTTCTCCCATGATCAGACCGTGTACGGCGGTTCGGTCGGTGAGGCGTTCGGTCGCAAGCTGTGCGGGTTGATGCAGTACGCGTCGAAGGTCGGCATTCCGCTGGTCGGCATCAACGATTCCGGTGGCGCGCGCGTGCAGGAGGCGATCAGCTCGCTCGCCTGGTACGCGTGGATGGCGACCAATCTCGAGCCGCTGTCGGGCATGGTTCCGCTGGTCTCGGTGATCCTCGGCAACTGCGCCGGTGGTGCGGTCTACGAGCCGATCTGCACCGATGTGGTGGTGGCGACCGAGTCGGCGCACATGTTCGTCACCGGTCCGAAGATCATCAAAGAGGTCACCGGCGAGGACGTGAGCCTCGAGGAACTCGGTGGCGCGCGCACGCAGGCCCAGTACGGCAACATCCACCACGTCGCCAAGGACGAGGAGGCGGCGTTCAAGTGGGTGCGCGAGTACCTGGGTTACATGCCGAGCAGCTGCCAGGAACTGCCGCCGGTGGTGAACCCCGGTCTGGAACCGGAGATCACCGATTCCGACCGCGAGCTGAACTCGTTCATGCCCGATTCCGACAATGCCGGCTACGACATGTACGACATCCTGCTGCGCATCTTCGACGACGGTGAGTTCAAGGAGATCAGCGCCGACACCGGCCAGAACATCATCACCGGTTTCGCCCGCATCGACGGCCGCACCGTCGGCGTCGTCGCCAACCAGCCGATGGCCGCCGCGGGCGCCCTCGACGCCCGCGCCTCCGACAAGGCCTCGCACTTCGTGCGCCTGTGCGACGCCTTCGAGATCCCGCTGATCTTCGTCGTCGACACCCCCGGCTTCCTGCCCGGCGTCGAACAGGAGAAGGTCGGCGTCATCAAGCGCGGCGGCCGCTTCCTGTTCTCCTACGTCGAGGCCTCGGTCCCCAAGATCACCCTGGTGGTCCGCAAGTCCTACGGCGGCGGCTACGCGGTCATGGGCTCCAAGCAACTGGGCGCCGACATCAACCTCGCCTGGCCCACCGCCCGCATCGCGGTCATGGGCGCGGAAGGCGCCGTCAGTCTCCTAGGCGCAGCCCAAATCGCGGCAGCCCCCGAAGACCAGCGCGCCGCCATCCGCCAGAACCTGATCAACTTCTACAACGAAAACGTAGCCACCCCCTGGGTAGCCGCCGAACGCGGTTTCATCGACGCCATCATCGAACCGGCCACCACCCGCCTCGAACTCCGACGAGCCCTGAAGTTGCTCCAAGACAAGAAGATCCAGCGCAACCCCCGCAAGCACCACGTGCTGCCGCTGTAAACCAAGACCCCGAACGGGCCGCCACGAAACCCTTCGAGGCGCGGCCAGTCTGATCGTATGCTTCAGTGTTCCGTAGGTTACCGACCGCAGTTGAATACAGTCAGTTTGATCAATAGCAGACTTCCGGCATGTACCGCGGCAAGTTGTTCTTTCGTTATGTTCCATTCTTTTTTGCCTGGTTCGACGCTAGGCGGTGTAAGGAAAGAAATCGAAGCACCGCACTCGTCTGCTCGCTGTCCGAAGGCAACAACGGTGCTTTCTCGTTTCGGTCCCGCTGGCAGTTCTGGCCTGACCTCGCGTGGCTCGAGGGTAACTGTTGGCACCGAAGTCGATGCGAGCATGTCGGGCCTCGGTGGTGAACCGACGAAGTATGCGACCGCACTCGTTCGCTGATCATTCGGAAGGGCGACAACCGAGGTGCGTGAGAACCCTTGAATCGTCGTAGCTTCGGCAATTCGCTGCGCCTCGCCGGGCCCATTTCGCCATATTTCGCGAAAGCTCACGACTGAGATGCCAAGAAGGGTGATAATCACGATGATGGTTCCGACTGTCCACTGAATCCGAGATCGCCCATTCCGGTCATTTCTCACCGGTAGGCTCCCGTCCCGCGAAGAATTCTATCCGCTAACTCGAAAGTGCCCTCTGGCTTTACTGTACTCTGGCCATGTTCTATTTCATTGCCGAGAAAAGTAGATTCCCCCTCGGCGACGGATCGCGATCGGTCTTCGATGCCCAGGGCGTTATAGCTGGAGCTGAGAAATTGATTAATCGGCTGACTCGCCTTCACGTCAGGGGTAGCCAGTGCGGCGGAGTCGTCAGTGAGGAGTTTCAAATTGTACGCCGTGGCCTTCATTGCCAAATCGTCGTTTCCGACCAGATCCGACCAGCCTTCACCTTCGAATTGATCTGGAAATTTCGCCGCAGTTTGATCGAACTGGATCTGCTTCATATTGGTCAAGCCGATCGAGTTTCCGATCCCATCAGGACGGTCTTCCCACCATTCCCTGAGTCCAGTTGTGTCTTTTCTTGCCTGGTCGTACATCGTCCCATCGCCACCGACGGCACGTACAGGACGATCTGCGGCAAGGTGCGTGGCGTTCGAGATCGCGAGTATCCATTGAAAGCGGTTGTAGCTGTGGACGACCCGAAAGACATGGAGTGTCAGTACTGCTATGGGCAATGCGGCAAGGAAGGCATTCGCCTACTGCGATCGTGACCGACACGCAGGCACCTGACAGCGAAGAGGACCCCGCGCTGCGAGGTCCTCTTCGGAATATCGTGTGTCCGCGGGGGGAGGCCTGGGCCCACGAATCCCGCGACTCGTAGGAGCAAGCGTACAGTCTCCCCGTGCTCCTCGCAAAGCCTGCTGACCAAGCCGCGATCTGCCACGCGCTGAGCTCTCCTCGCGCAGGCACATATATCGCTGCGAGCGGTGGAAATCTTGTAAAGGCGCTAGCCCTCTATGGGTGGAATGCCCGCGTGTCGGCCGCACTGATGCTTCCGTCTCACTTTGCTGAGGTCACCACCCGCAATGCGGTCTCGGAAGGGTTGACTGCAGTGTATGGGGTGGACTGGCCGTGGAACGCGACCTTCACAGGAAGCCTGCCGTCGAAGACCGGGCCTGCATACAATCCGCAGAAGGACCTGGTTGCTACGAGGAAACGTCACGCGACGACCGGCAGCGTAGTCACAGAGCTGAAGTTCGCGTTCTGGCAGAGTATGTTCACATCCCGTCACGACGTACGTGTCTGGGATGGCCAGATCATCGCGCTGTTTCCGAATGCGTCCGGGATCGCCGCCCGGCAGCTTCGCGGCCAGGTCTATACCGACCTCGATGCCGTTCGAAAGCTACGCAACCGTGTGGCTCACCACGAGCCGGTATTCAACCGTAATCTAGGCGAAGATCTGTCACGGCTGCTCGAGCTGATCGAGCTTCGCTGCGGCCCGACTGCGGCGTGGGTGCGGTCGATGGAAGGAGTCGGCGCACTACTTACTCAGCGGCCGTAGCGTGAACGCAGCTATCGAGCGCAAAGGCCGCACCGCCGAAATGGCGGCGCGGCCCGGGATGCTGTGTCGAAAAGATTAAGCGACAGAAGCGGATTCGATGATGACGTCGTCGACGGGGACGTCCTGGTGGGGGCCCGCGCTGCCGGTGTTGACGGCGGCGATCTTGTCGACAACCTCGAAGCCGTCGGTCACCTTGCCGAAAACGGCGTAGCCCCAGCCTTGGCCCTGGGGGGCGGAGTGGTTGAGGAAGGCGTTGTCGGCGATGTTGATGAAGAACTGGGCGGTGGCCGAGTGGGGGTCGTTGGTGCGGGCCATCGCGACGGTGTACTTGTCGTTCTTGAGGCCGTTGGTGGCCTCGTTCTGGATCGGGGCCTTGGTCGGCTTCTGCTTCAGGCCGGGTTCGAAGCCGCCGCCCTGCACCATGAAGTTGGGGATGACGCGGTGGAACACGGTGCCGGCGTAATGGCCCGAGTTCACGTAGTCGACGAAGTTGGCGACCGTGTTCGGCGCGGCCTGGTCGTCCAACTCGAGCACGATCGGTCCGTAATTGGTTTCGAGATTCACCTTGGTCATGGAGTCGAGTCTAGGGAAGTGCACTACTGAGGCGTGCGACCCCTCGCAAGTACCGAGGGAGGGATAGCATGTCGAACCGTGCCAGACGCCGCAACAGCTGTTCTCACCAAGCCTCCTGTCGAGCCGGTGGCCTCCGCGAAGGACTTCCGGATCGCGCGATGGATCGCGATCGTCGCCGGGATTCTCGGTGCCCTGTTCGCGGTGGCCACGCCGTTCCTGCCGGTCTCGCAGACGACCGCGCAGCTGAACTGGCCGCAGAACGGGACGCTGGGCAATATTCAGGCGCCGTTGATGTCGCAGGTGCCGATCGATCTGAATGTGTCGATTCCGTGTAGCGCCGTGTCGACGCTGCCGGAGCAGGGCGGGATGTTGCTGGCGACCGCCCCGGCGCAGGGTGATCGGGCGGCGTTGGAGGCGCTGTTCGTGCGCGTGTCCGATACCGCGGTGGATGTGGTCGATCGCAATGCCGTCGTGGCGTCTGCGGAGCGGTCGGCGATGGACGGGTGTTCGGCGATCCACATCAGTTCCGATCAGTCGCGCACGAGTGCGGAGTTCGTTGGCCTGACCAAGCAGATCGAGCGGCCGATCGCCGGTCAGCCGGGTGTGATGGAGACCGTGCAGGTGCCCGTGCAGGGTCAGCTCGCCGGTGATTTGCGCCCGCAGATCGTCGGCGTGTTCACCGATCTGAAGGGTGAGGTGCCGCAGGGCCTTTCGCTGACCTCGACGATCGATACGCGGTTCTCGTCGAGTCCGTCGCTGATCAAGCTGGTCGCGATCGTCGCGGCCGTGCTGTGCACCCTGCTGGCGCTCGGCGCGCTCGGTCGCCTCGACGGCAGTGACGGGCGCGGGCACCGCCGCTTCCTGCCGCGCAACTGGTTGAAGCCCACCTGGGCCGACGCCGCGGTGATCGGCACGCTGCTGGTGTGGCATTTCGTCGGCGCGAATACCTCCGACGACGGCTACATCCTGTCGATGGTGCGCGTGGCCCCCGACGCGGGCTACACGGCCAACTACTTCCGCTGGTACGGCGTTCCCGAGGCGCCGTTCGGCTGGTACTACTACGTGATCCAGGTGTTCGCCGAGATCTCCACGGCCAGCCCGTGGGTGCGCGTCCCTGCGCTGCTCTGCGCGATCCTCTGCTGGATGGTGATCAGCCGCGAGGTGGTGCCGCGCCTCGGTAACGCGGTGAAGCGCTCGCAGGTGGCGCTGTGGACCGGCGGACTGGTGTTCCTGGCGTTCTGGCTGCCGTTCGACAACGGCCTGCGCTCGGAGCCGATCGTCGCGCTGGGCGCGCTGCTCACCTGGGTGTCGATCGAACGCGCCATCGCCACCGGTCGCCTGCTGCCCGCGGGTATCGCGGTGCTGATCGCGGCGTTCACCCTCGCCGCCGCGCCCACCGGTCTGATGTGTGTGGCCGCACTGCTTGCCGGCATCCGGCCACTGGTGCGGATCATCGTGCACCGTCATCGCCAGTTCGGCACGACCGCGCTGCTCGCCCCGATCGCGTCGGCGGGTCTGCTGGTGCTCACCGTCGTCTACGGCGACCAGACCTTCGCCGGTATCCAGGAAGCCAACCGGGTGCGTCAGGCCACCGGCCCGAACCTGGCCTGGTACGAGGACTACCTGCGCTACTACTACATGTTCGTCGAGACCGTCGACGGCTCCCTGGCCCGGCGCTTCGCCTTCCTGGTGATGCTGCTGTGCCTGTTCACCACGCTGCTGGTGCTGCTGCGCCGCCGTCAGGTGCCCGGCATCGCGTCGGGTCCGACCTGGCGTCTGATGGGCATCGTCTTCGGGACGATCTTCTTCATGATGTTCAACCCCACCAAGTGGACCCACCACTTCGGTGCCTACGCGGGCATCGCGGGTGGGCTCGCGGCGGTGACGGCGGTGGCGGTGTCGCAGAGCGCGCTGCGTTCACGCAAGAACCGGGCGATCTTCCTGGCCGGGTTGCTGTTCGTGCTCGCGCTGTCGTTCTCGGGCATCAACGGCTACTGGTACGTGTCGAGTTACGGCGTGCCGTGGTTCGACAAGACCATCTCGGTGGCCGGTTTCAACTCCAACACCGTGATGCTGATCCTGTTCGGCGTGGCGTTGGCGCTGGTCGGCTGGTACGCGCTGCGCGAGGACTATGTGAAGCCCGTGCCGTCGGCGAAGACCGTGCGCGGCAGGCGGATTCGCAAGTTCGCCGCCATCCCGCTGACCATCGTGGTCGGGCTGATGGTGCTGTTCGAAGTGCTCTCGCTGGTCAAGGGCGCGACGCAGCAGTACCCGGGCTACTCGCTCGGCCGCTCCAACATCGACGCGCTGAGCAACAACTCGTGCGGCCTCGCCAACGATGTGCTGGTCGAAGCCGACCCGAACGGCGGCAGGCTCGACCCGATCATCGACCCGGCCCGCCCGTTCACCAACCCGGACGACCCGCTCGCGGGCACCGGCTCGGTCGGCTTCACCCCCAACGGCGTGCCGGGCGATCTGTCGGCCGACGCGGTCGAGGTGAAGCCGGGCACCGGCAACACCAGCAACCAGTCGGTCGGCGCGGCCTTCGCCGAGGGCGAGAGCGCGGGCACCGGCGGTGGTGAGGGCGCACGCGGCGTCAACGGTTCCACCGTGGCGCTGCCGTTCGGCCTCGACCCGGCGCAGACCCCGATCCTCGGCTCCTACCAGGAGGGCATGCAGCAGCCCGCCCACCTGGAATCGGCCTGGTACGGGCTGCCGGAACGCTCCGACGAGTCGCCGCTGGTGGTGATCAGCGCGGCCGGTCGCATCGCGTCGAAGGACGACACCGGCGCCGACAAGTACGGCCAGGCGCTGTTCGTCGAATACGGCACCCGCAACCCCGACGGCAGCGTCAACGTGCTCGGCGCCTACCAGCCGCGCGATATCGGCCCTGCCCCGTCGTGGCGCAACCTGCGCGTGCCGATGGCCGACCTGCCCGTCGAGGCGAACGCGGTGCGTGTGCTGGTCAACGACCCGATCCTGATCGGCGACCAGTGGCTGGCCTTCACCCCGCCGCGCGTGCCGAAGCTGCAGAGCCTCGATACCTTCATCGGCCGCGATCAGCCGGTGCTGCTCGACTGGGCGGTCGGGCTGCAGTTCCCGTGCCAGCGCCCGTTCGCGCACCGCAACGGCGTGGCCGAGGTGCCGAACTACCGGATCCTGCCGGACCGTCCGCTGGCGATCTCGTCGACCGACACCTGGCAGGCGCAGGAATTCGGTGGACCGCTCGGCATGACGCAGATGCTGGCGGCGCGGGTCACCATCCCGACCTATCTGAAGGACGACTGGGCGCGGGACTGGGGTTCGCTGGAACGCTACGACCAGTACGCGAAGGCCACGCCCGCCGAGCTCACCACCGGCACCGAGGCCCGCAGCGGACTGTGGAGCCCGGGACCCTTGAGAGTCTTCTAGCCCGGATGCTCTGTTCTCGGCGCGCCTCCGCCGATGGACTCCACCGATGGGTGCGACGAAGGAGTGCCCGTAGGGAGGGAAGAGGTGGAGTTAAGCGCCGAGAACCGCGGCGCCAGCCGCCAATAAAAAAGGCGCGGACCACATAGTGTGGTTCGCGCCTTTTTGGTCGTATACGGCAGGAGTCAGACGTTGAGCATGCGACGGTTCAGGTCGCGGCGTAAAACCTCTTGTGAAGGCAGTCTTTCCAGTACTCGCATTACGGCCGGTCGTAGTTCTTGCTTCTCGTCGTCGCTGAGCAAGTCGACGAGATCTCGTAGATCCATGTCATCGAAGGCTCCTGTCATACCCACCAGCGTACGTGCTCAAACGTGCAGGCACAGGTCCTTTACGCTGTCATTTACAGGTGTTTCATGTAATCGAAACCCTAACGGGCACTGAGTTTTTCGTAAGAGACATGCGCCAGTGCCTGGTCACTGCCCTTACGCTGCCACAGTCTGTCCCGCACATCACTGTGCCCGAATTGCCGGTTCTTTCGCTCGTCCCGACTGATTGATCACCGTGACCCCGATCTGGGCAGGCGGCGCGGGCTGATACGGCGTGAACCGTTCCAGCGAGCCCCAGTCGCGGCCGAGATCGTGGTCGAGATAAGTGGGCACAGTCTCGGCCTTCAAGAGCAGATTTGTCCACCCGAGCGGTCCGCCGCCGATGTCGTCCTGCCAGGCATTGGACGCGTCCGAGCCGACCCGGTCGGGCAGAATCCGCCACTTCGGGGCCTCCGCGACGCCGTCGTGGTGCTCGAACGGGCGCTGGCACGGGAAGGCGAGGCCGACGTGCCAGTCCAGCAGCACCGGGTCCTGATGCCCGACGACCGAGTCGAGGGTGGTCAGTTTCGGCAGCCGCGGCGGTGTGACCGCAAGCCACTGCTTGCCGGTGATGTCGTTGTCGGCGGCGACCAGGCGCACCGCGTTCACGCCCTCGGGCAACTGGTCGATCGGGACGCGCAGGTTGCGCCACGACGGCGACGGGCCGATGTCGAGTGGGGCGACGGAGCCGGTCACGTCGACGGAACCGTCGGCCGCACGGGTCCCGTATTCCAGGCGCAGGTCCTGGCCGTAGTGCACGACGCCGTCGGTGTCGACGTAGCGGATCCGTCCGGCTGCGGTGACTACGAGCGCCTGGTAGGCGGGATCGTGGCGCACGCTGTCGCTGAGGTCGACGCGATACCACTGCGAGGTCAGCTTCGCCTGCTGCTGCACGCCCTCCTGGAAGGAGCCGAGGACCGGCGTGCGGGCGGGGTCGAGGCCGAACGGGAGGGCGACGGTGCTGCCGTTGATGCCGGGTGCGGCGCTGGTGCCGCCGCCTGTGCCTGCGCCGGTGGTCTTGGTGGTTTTGTTGGCGGAGTCCTTGTCGACGGAGTTGGCGCCGCCGACCACGGTTTCGTCGGCGTCGGCGGTGAGGTCGTCGGCTACGCCGTCGGGGGTGAAGCCGGTGGATTCGGCGTTCAGTCCGTCGGCGGGGGAGCCGGTGTAGGGGGTGAGCAGGGAATCGGCCGTATTCGACTCCACCAGAACATCATTGGCGAGGGCGCACGTATTGCCTTGCAGCGAATTGATATTCGACTTCGCGATGGAGTACGCGGGGTACTGGGTGATGGCGCCCTTGGCCATCGACGCCACCTCGAACAGCACCAGCAGTGCGGCCGCGATGGTCAGCGGCATGGTGGCGAAGCGGTCGAAACGTGCTGTTTCCCTTGGCTTTCGGTAGGGAGCGCGCAGATGGAAATACAGGGCGACCAGCAGGGCGAGGATGCTGAGGCCGAGGAACAGCGTCGAAACACCCTTGCCCGCCACCATCGGCGCCTTGTCCCAGAACGGGACGCCGAAACTGGACACGTACCACCAGCCGTTGGAGCCGGTGAAGGTCATGGCGAGCAGGAACAGCACTGCCGCCGTGAACAGCGCTCGGTTGCGTGGGGCCTTGATCCCGTTGGTGCCCACCGCAACTGCGGCCAGCGCCGCGAGCGAACCGGCCAGCCCCGCGTAGACGCCGAAGTGGTGGGTCCACTTGGTGGGCGTCCACATCATCAGCAGCAGGGCCGCGAAGACGATGCCGAGGATGCGCACCGACGGGCCGCGTGCGGTGCCGGGGATGCGGCCCTTGCGCAGGACCTGCAGGATGCAGACGAGCAGGCACAGCAGCATCACCAGCACGCCGAAACGGCGGGCGAGGGAGCCGTCGGGGGAGAGCATGAACAGGGAGTCCCAGCGGGTGCGTTCGTCGAACCAGGCGACGTTCGGGCCCACGAGGGTGCGGACGCGGGTGGCCTCCATGACCGTGGCGAGCGTCTGGTCGGCGAAGACGATGATGAGCACCAGGGTGCCTGCGGCGATGCCGGGGGCCAGGAGCGCGGCGTAGCGGAAGATCTTGGCGCCCAGCGATAGTCGTTGTCCTGGACTGCTCACGTCGGCCGTGCCAGGCGAGTTGCCCGCGGTGCTGTCCGAGTTGACCGTGCTGCCTGAGCCAGCTGCGCTATCCGAGCTATCCGAGCTATCCGAGCTATCCGCATGGCCCAGCTTCGCGGCGCCATCGTTGGTCAGCTGGTCGTCAGCCGGGTCGACTTCGCTGTCCGCCGCGATGCGGCGCGGACGCAGACCCTGTGCGCGTTTGATGATGATCTGCATGACCGGCCGGGTGCCCGCGATCATCGCGGCGATGCAGATCAGGCCGGTCGGCCCCGCTGCCAGCGAGAACGCGGCGACGAGAATCGCCAGCGCGGCGGGCAGCAATCGCGCGGTGGCGATGGCGCGTTCGATGAGGCACCAGGTGAGCAGCGCGCCCGCCGCGATCAGCGGTTCGGGGCGAAGGCCGTTGTCGTAGGGCAGCCAGAAGGCCAGGAACACCAGCCCGGCTGTCCACAGCGCCACCTTGTCGCGCCGCACGCGAGCACCCAAGCGCGGCAGCACTTCTCGGCTGATCACCGCCCAGCAGACCAGTCCGGCGGCGAGGGCGGGCAGGCGCATCCACGGGCTGGCGTCGGAGATCTTCGTCATCCAGGCGAGTACCTCGTAGGACCAGCCGAACGGCGCCTCCGGCACCCCGAACCAGCGGTAGTAGTTCGCCATATAGCCCGACGGGCCCGACGCGCGCGCCATATTCAGGATGTAGCCGTCGTCGGAGGTGTTGGCGCCGATCACGTGCCAGCCGAGCAGCGTCGCGACCACCACCACATCGGTGGGCGTGATCCGCCACCAGTGCCGGGGCAGGAAGTGTCGGGCGCGGCGGCCGTCGGTGGTGTCGAGCAGGTGCAGGGCGATCAGCGCGAGCAGGGTGAAGACGCCCGCGCCGATCATCGCCGCCAGTTTCAGGGTGGTCGGGGTGGAGGTGAAGCGGGAGTCGATGTCGGCGTGCAGCCGGGCGCCGGTGAGGGCCGCCGCGTCGAGGTCGGTGTAGACGCCGACGATCTGCGGACGCTTGTCGACGGTGACCGTGTTGCGGAACGGGGTGCCGTCCTTGCGGGCCGCCCCGACGAACTCGACGGTCGTCGCCTCGATCGTCGAGACGATGCTGATCCGGTCGCAGTTGGTGAGCTCTTCAAGGGGCGCCGACAGCATCGGCACGTCGCGGGCCTGCACGGTGAGCACGCCGTCGCGGGAGATGACGCTCAGACCTCGGGAGGTCTGGCCGGAGTCGACCGGGATCGTGGTCAGCAGCGTGGTCGACTGCGGGGTGGCGTAGTCGCGCACGTCGTTGTCGGGCAGCGCGGCCAGCATCGTGCACGGCAGCTGCGCGTCGAGCCGCTGCGGCACATACGACACCAGCGGCGCCTCGACACTCGTCGCGCCCGCCTGCGGCCAATCCAGGGTCGCGCGGTCCTGGCGCACCGGCAGCAGCGGAGTGAGCAGGGCGAGCACGAACCCGAGCAGCCCGCAGACAAGGGCGATCAGGCGGTATCGGGTGAACGCACGTTCAGATCGGTCCGGCACGGGGGTGATGCTATCCATCGAACCTGTGCGCGAGTCGGCGCCGCTCGGTCGGACCCGCCGAGCGAGCCCGGTCATCGTCGCCTTCGACGGCGACGGGATCCGATCGTGTGATCGGGAGCGGCCGTCGGACGTCGCAGGTCAGCGGGTTGATCCGGGTGTCTAGCCGGTTTTGCGGGTGGCCCATTCGAGCTGGGAGCGGGCCCAGTCGGGGATCTCGGCGTCGGGGCGCGGGAAGGCGGCGAATTCGGCGGTGAGGTCGTCGGCCGTGACCTCCGGCATCCAGTCCGCCACGGTGCCGGTGGAGTAGTTGGTCTTGTAGCGGGTAGGGCCCGCGATGAAGATCTCGGCGCTGAGCCAGGCACCCGTGTCCGGGGCGTAGGACATGCGCTTGTGATCGGTGAGGTACTCGAGCACCTCGGCGGGTGGCATCAAGTTGGTGACCGTGCCGTCGCGCTCTTTGATCTGCACCCCGGCGACCGCGTGCTCGCCGACCTGCAGTGACCACAGCAGTGCGAACTTCTGGCCGGGCGAGAGCATGGCGATGGTGGTGTCGATGATCACCCGCTCGATCGCACCGAGTGACTCGAGCTGCTCGCGCGGCTGAGGTTCCCGTGCCAGGCGCTGTGGGCCCGCCAGTAAGGCCTCGATCCGCTCCGGTCGGCTGAGCGTCATAGCAATACCTCTGCATCCGTACCGATCAGCACTACCAAAAACTGATTTCGGTCGGCCGAACTTCCAACATTTCGCAGGGTACCCCCCGCGCGACACCGACCGCGCGGTTTGTTCACCCTGCCCGCACATATTGTGGTCTATCGCGCGCCCGCACACCAGTGGCTACCGGGTGTCGATCAACACAGGTATCTGTTACACCGCCGAAGCGCGCAGGGCGAACCAGCCATCGCGGGGATCGGCGAAACCGTGATAAATCAACGGAATGCGCTGGTCGATCGCGAAATACCGGTACACCGCCGCCATCGCCTGCCGGATCGAATGTGCCTGGAAATCATCGATGCGCCGTACGCCGATGCGTTGCTCGGGCAGCATCTCCAGCCGGGTCAATTCGTCCGGATCGTCCACATCGAGGCCCCACGGTTCTTCGATGAGATGGTCGTGCAGCATCTCACGCGCGGCAGGCGGATCGTGGCGCGGTCCGGTGAACGCGACCTGCTCCGCGCGGGCCAGCCCCCGGGTGTCCAGTGGGGTGCGGACGGCCTGGATCAGGTCGATCAGGTCGATGTCGGGGGCGGGTATTCGGCCGGTGACCGGCGCCTGTTCGAGCAGGTGCAGCATCTGCCCGCCGAGCACCAGCGGTTCGGGTACAAGGAAGACGCTGATGCTCGGGCACGAGCAGTTCAGGCCGGTGAGACACACCCTCGTGTGCAACGGATCGGACATACGTCCTCCTCCGGTAGCGGGTCGCGCGAGACCCGTGACGTGCAGGATCTGATTCCAACGCCATCCGCCGGGGACCTGTGTGAGCCGCCGGCGACGACCGTGCCGCACTCGTCAGTGTAGTGCCGTCGAGCGGGATGAACACCTGGTTCCGGCACGGAACGGAAACGATCTACGGCGCGACCGACTCGGTGTAGCGGCGGGCAAGGGTGCGCAGATGCGCGACCAGTTCGGGCGGGCCGTCGACGCGGAAATCCATCATCAACATGCTGAGGTAGATCGCGATCGTCTCCATCGCGTCGGCGCCGGTGAGCAGCACGCAACTGTGCTCGTCGATCGGCTCCACCACGCCGACCGCCGGGTTGATCCTGGCGATGACCGTCTCGGCGGGTTCCAGGACGGTGACGCGGGCGTGGACACGCCACGCGGTGGAGGCGATGTGGCGCATGACGAAGGCGACGAGGTCGTCGTTCGGGAGGGTGCGTGGGGCGAAGACGCGCGTCTCGGTCTCGGCACGGGTGATCGTGGCAGCTGGAAGTGCCGTCCAGTCATGGGTTTTCATGCTGTAGGCGACCAGGTACCAGCGACGCTGCCAGTTGATCAAGCGGTATGGCTCGAGTTCTGTTGTGCCGTCCGGAGTTTCGATCGTGACCGCGGTGGTGCGGCGGACGGCGTCGGCGAGGGTGGTGAGGATGCCCGCGGCCACCGGTGCGTCCGGTTCGCGGGAGCCGGTGGTGGCGGGGCCGATTTCGGTGGCGTCGCGCAGAGCGGAAACCTTGCGCTGCAGGCGTTTCGGGAGGATCTGTTCGATCTTGCGCAGGGCTCTGCTGAGCTGGTCGCCGATATCGGAGACCGCGAGCGAGCCGTCGTGGGCGACCGCGATGGACAGTGCGACGGCGACGGCTTCCTCGTCGTCGAGGAGCAGCGGCGGCATGGTCGCGCCACGGCCGAGCCGGTAGCCGCCGACCGCACCCCGTTCCGCGTGTACGGGATAGCCGAGTTCGCGTAGTCGTGAAATGTCGTTGCGCACAGTGCGTTCGGTGATGTCGAGGCGGTCGGCGAGCTCGCGGCCGGTGTAGGCGCGGTCCTGCAACAGGGCGAGCAGACGCAGTACGCGTGGGGTTGTCGCAGCCAATTTTCACCTCGTTCGAAATCAGGAAAGAAACGAGCCTAATAGGTTTCTAGGCTGGAGTCGTCAACACCACTACGAAAGGCTCCATCATGAACAGCAACGACTCCCTCGAAACCGTCTGGCGCGACGTGGTCGCCACCTCCTACCAGGCCCTCAGCGACGTCGTCGCCGGCATCACCGACGACCAGTGGAACCTGCCGACACCCTGCTCGGACTGGACCGTCACCCAGGTGATCCAGCTCGCCGCAGGCGACCAGCTCGCCTACGCCGCCGCCCTCGGCGTAGGCCCCGGCCCCACCTACAACCCCTTCGACCCGTCCGGTGAAATCGACGGCACCGCCATCGCCCTCGTCTACGAAGCCATCGACCGAACCGCCGAAGCCTGGGCGACGGTCTCTGCCGAAACCGCCACCGTCCCAACCCCTCTCCCACACGGCGACCTCCCCACCCCGGTCGCAGCCACCCTCGCCGCTCTCGACGCGGCGGTCCACGCCTGGGACATCGCCATCGCCACCGGCCAGCCATCGCCCCTCACCGATGAACTGTCGGCCCACCTCCTCACGGCCGCCCGCACGATCCACCCGTCGCCGGGTTCGGGCGCCGACGCCGAAATCATCGAACCCCTCCGCCAGTGGGGCGCCTACGCCTCGATCGTCGAAGGATCGACCACCAACCCAACCGAAGAACTCCTCCACTACCTCGGCCGCACCACCGCCTGAGCGCGCTATCCTTACTTTTGTACCCAGGTAAGGAGATTGATATGGACGCACTGGCTCGTCTGACATCCAAGGGGCAGCTCACCGTCCCGAAGGCCGTACGCGAAGCGCTGGAGTTACACACCGGCGACAACGTTCACTTCCGGGTCGAGGGCAACGTCGTGGTGCTCGCCAAAACACCCGACCTGCTCGACCTCGCCGGTAGCGTGCCGGTTCCGCCGCAGGTTCGCGGTCGCACATGGGAGGAAATCCGAGAAGCTGCCTGGACACAGCAGTGGCGGGAGGGTCAGGATTCGTGACGGTCTACCTGGATACGAATATCCTGGTCCGGCACTTCACGCAGGATCCGCCGGAGATGGGCAGGCGCGCGACCGCCATGCTCGCGCGGTCAGAAGAGTTCTACCTGCCGGACCTGATCGTGGCAGAAACGGTGTACGTGCTGCAGAGCGTCTACCGAGTGTCGAGGCCCGAGGTGGCCGCACTGACACGGGCAATCGTCGGCTCGCGCAACATCTCTACCGACGACCCAGCCGTCCTGATCAGGGCTGTCGATGTATACGAGCATCATCGGCTGTCGTTCGCCGATGCCTATCTTGTCGCTCTCGCTGAGGCTGACCCCGATTCGGCAATCGGGTCCTTCGACAAGGGGATCAGCAAGGTGGGGACGGTACGGCGCGTCGAGCCCGGAGAAGACGGGTCTTTCTCCGGGACTGCCAAGGGTGCTCCCTGATTTGCTGCACGCATGATTCCGGGGTTCGGACCCCGGGGTCGCTCAGCGAGCTTCGGAGGCGGCGATCACCGGCATCGGATCCCAATACATCAGCGGCGGACCGTGATCAGGGTGAAGGGGCCGAATTCTGTTGTGGTGAAGGTGGGGTCGGTGAAGAGGGACTTGGGGAAGGCGACTGTGTAGCGCTTGACGTTGGGGTCGTTGGGGTAGACGTCTTCGGCCAGGCGGAGGGTGTAGTTGTCGCCGTCGGTGCGGAAGAGGAAGGCGTCGGGGGCTCGCCAGGGGGACTTCGCGAGGGCTTCGACGAGGGCGGGGGAGGTGGGGAGTTTGCTCCAGTCGGCGATGGTGGCGGCGCGGGATTTGAAGTCCGACAGGGGGTTTGCGTAGTGGGAGGTCAGGGCCTGGAAGCCCCAGTAGGGGTAGTAGGCGAGGAAGGTGGTGTCGGCGGTGAGGACGATCGATTCGTCTCGGGGGCGGCCGGTTTGGGTTTGGATGGCGGCGTCGATGTCGCGGTAGTGGGAAACGGCGGAGGGTTTGCGTTGGTCGGCTCGTTGGCCGTTGCCGTCGGTGTCGGTGTAGGCGGTGTCGATTTCGTGGGTGAGGACGGTGGGGATGGTTTGGGCGAAGGCCATGGCGCCGAGGACGGCGATCGCGGCGGCTGCGGTTCGCATCGGGGCGGGTTCGTTCAGGGCCTGGTAGATGGCGGTGGCGCCTTCGACGAAGCCGAAAACGCCTGCTGCGGCGAGTAATGCGAGCAGGACGGGCTCGAGCCGGAAGGACAGGAGGGTGGTACCCGCTGCGGTCGCCAGCATCGACAGCAGCGTCCACAGGTAGATCGACACGACGCCGAGGGCCAATGCCTGTGCGCGCCTGGACGATCCGGCTCGAACCACGAGCCACAGCACGCCGATCACGCACAGGGCGCCGCGCAGCGAGAACTCGAGCATCGGGAACGCCAGCTGTGCGCCGGAGGCAGGCAGGTAGTGGAATGCGCTGCCGGAGGGGATCTTCGCGCCTGCCAGCATCTTCAGCAGGAACGGCGTCCACACGACAAGCGAGAGCGCGACGGCTATACCACCGATTGCCACCAGCTTCGTCAGCGGCAGGATGCCTGCCCGCCACGCAGCCTGATTCGCGGCTATGGACACCGAACCGGCAGCCTCGCGGGTGTTGCCGGCCGTCGTCGCGGCATCGCCGACCGCCTGTCCGGTCGTACTGCTCGAGCCGGCATCAGTAGATGGTTGAGCCAGTGGCTCGACGTTCGCCCTGGCTCCGACCCCGTGACGCCCCGCCAACCGCTGCGCGTGCACAGCGAGACCGGCCGCCACGACCGCCATGACCACCACCGTGAACGCCGCGATCGCCAGGTAGAGCGTGTAAAAACAGGCCGCGACCCCGAGGAACACCCCGGTCCCGAGCACCGCACCCCACCCGCCGGACCGCCGATGCAACGCACCCCACGCCAACACCAGCACCGGCGGAATGAACACCACGAGCACCGCGCCATAAGCCTCCGGCGAGGCGTAAGCCACCGTCATCGCTGTGACAGCGGCAGCCGCGCCCACCGCCATATCCGCGCGAACCAGCTGCATCCACAACACCAGCGCGACAGTCGCGGCGATGGCGAGCAGCCCGATCGCGTACGGCTTGAACACTTCCCAGCCGTCCATGCCGAGCACATTGCCCACGCGCCCGCCGATCCAGAACCACCCGGCCGGGTAGAACGGCGGCAGATCCACATAGGTCATGTCGCGCAGCGCGGCACTGTCGGTGAGCCGCGTCAGGTACTCGGTCCGGAATTCCTGATCCACCGAAACACCGAACAGATACAGCTTCGTCGCCGCCAGGGGCATCCCGAGGGTGACGGTGACAAAGCTCGAAATGCCGATCCAGGAAAGCAGTTTCGTGACCACAGGCCACTTCCGCAGCCGGATCAACAGCACCGACACCACCAGCAGCGCGACAGCGACAACCTGCCCCACCGTGGTCAGCGCACGAGTCACATTGGAGGAGTTGAACGCGGGCCACTGCACCGCCGAAAACGCGAACAGCCCCACCGCGGCCACAATCAGCGCCACCCCGGCCGCCGCGACCCCCTCGCCGACCCCGGTCCAGATCCTGCGCCCCGCCCGCACCTCGTCATTGGTCGTCATCGGCGCGCAATCCTCCGGCTCACTCTGCTCCACGGTCCGGGCCAGCCTAGTGGAGCAGGCATCGGGCCGAACGCCCACGGAGCGGGTCGGTCAGTGGTGCTGCGGGGCGGCGCCGAGCAGGCGCAGCACTAGTGGTCGCAGGTCGCGCTGCTCGGCCTCGGTCAAGCGGTCGATGAGATCAGGCAGTGGCATGTCATCGATACGGCGTCTTGGGCGTGAATCCTGTTGTACTCCTCCAGTGCGGCCGCAACCGCCTCGGATGCGGTTCGGTGCCCGCCGAGACGCATGGCGCGCGCGAGGGCGTCCTGGTTGATCTCCAGCTGAATGAGTGACATGCGGGCTCCTCGAGTGTTCGCGGGTTGCAGCCATTGAAGCTGATCCGGTAAACGAAACTGCCGCACCGTTAGCAACGGTGCGGCAGTGGTTCGGAGCGGAGGAGCGCCTAGATGGGCAGCTTGCGGAAGATGGGGCGCGGCACGTGGCGCAGGGCCGACATCAGGAAGCGGGCCTCGCCCGGCGCCCAGACGATCTCGGTGCCCTTCTCGGATGCGGCGACGGCGAGCCGAGCGACGTCGGAGGGGTCGACGGTGAGGGGGGCTTCCTTGGAGCCGGTGGCTTCCCAGTGGGCCTTGGTCGCCGAGGTGCGGACCTGCATCGGCCGGATGACGGTGACGCGCGGGCCGAAGGGGCGCAGCGCTTCGCCGAGGCCGAGGTAGAAGCCGTCCAGGCCCGCCTTGGTGGAGCCGTAGACGAAGTTGGAGCGGCGCACGCGCTCGCCGGCCACCGAGGACATCACGATGATCCGGCCATGGCCCTGGGCCTTGAACTTCTCGCCCACCAGCACGCCGACCGAGACACCAGCGGTGTAGTTGATGCCGACGGTCATGACCGCCTTGCGCTGGTTCTGCCACAGCTCCTCGGCATCGCCGAGCACACCGAACGCCACGATCGCGACGTCGACATCACCGGCGGCGAACGCCGAGTCGACGACCTTGGGGTGCGATTCGGTGTCGAGCGCGTCGAAGTCGATGACGTCGACCTGGGTCGCGCCCGCGGCCTTCACCTGGGTGACGGCGTTCTCGAGCAGCGGATCGCCGGGCAGGTTCGCCAGGATCACCCGTGCGGGGCTCTTGGCCAGGTACTCGGCGACGATCGCGAGACCGATCTCGGAGGTGCCACCGAAGAGCAGGATGGTCTGCGGGTTGCCAACTGCGTTGATCACTGGAGCTCCAGCCTCCTGGCCATATCGGACATGAAAACGCCATTCGGGTCGACGCTGCGGCGGACCTTGATCCACTCGTCGATCCGCGGGTACATCTTGTGAAAGTTCTCGGCGGAGGTGCGCGAGTCCTTCGCGGTGTAGAGCCTGCCGCCGAACTCCATCACGCGCCGGTCGAGGTCGGTGACCAGCTCGTTGAGGCCGCGGCGGATCGGGAAGTCGACGCAGATGTTCCAGCCGGGCATCGGGAAGCTCAGCGGTGCCGCGTTGCCCTCACCGAACAGCTTGAACACGTTCAGCGCCGAGATGTGCCCCGACGCCTGGATGTCGATGATGATCCGCTTGAACTCTTCGACGGCCTCGGTCGGCACCACGAACTGGTACTGCAGGAAACCGGCGGGCCCGTAGGCGCGGTTCCAGTCCGAGATCATGTCGAGCGGGTGGTAGAACTGCGTCAGGTTCTGGACCTTGCCGGTGTAGGTGCCGCCCATGGCGTAGTACGCCTCGCCGACCGCGCCGAGGGAGAGCCGGTTGGCCGACCAGCTGGGGAAGATGTTCGGCACGGTCAGCAGCTGTGGCGCGTCGAACTTCAGCGGGTTCTTCTGCAGCTTCTTGGGCAGCTCGTCGACGGTGGCGAGACGGCCGCGCGTCAGGCAGGAGCGACCCAGCTTCGGCAGCGGGTTCATCACGTCGAACCACGCGCTCGAGTAGGTGTAGTTCGCCTCGCTGCCGTCGCTGTGGACCGCGATGGTCTCGTCCAGCGTGGAGGTCTTGATGCCGTCGTTGAGGAAGTAGGCGGTCTCCGTCGGCGCCATCTCGATGGTCGCGCGCAGGATGATGCCGGTCAGGCCGTTGCCGCCGACCGTCGCCCAGAACAGCTCGGCGTCCTCGCTCGGCGAGATCGTGCGCACCGAACCGTCGGCGGTGAGCAGGTCGATCGAGCGAACGTGGTTGCCGAAGCTGCCTTCGCTGTGATGGTTCTTGCCGTGGATATCGGAGGCGATGGCGCCGCCGATGGTCACCTGGCGCGTGCCGGGCAGCACGGGAACCCACAGGCCGAACGGCAGCGCGGCCTTCATCAGCTGGTCAAGGCTCACGCCGCCGTCCACCTCGACCATGCGGGAATCGCGGTCGATGCGGTGGATGCGGTTGAGCGCGGGCATGTCGATGACGAGGCCGCCCGCGTTCTGGGCGTGATCGCCGTACGAGCGGCCGAGGCCACGCGCGATCACGCCGCGTCGCAGATGCGCCGGCTTCGAGTCGTTGTCCTGCGCGACCATGCTCACGGCCTTGGCGATCAACTCGGGATCGCTGGTCGAGAGCACTTCGGCGGAGGTGGGTGCGGTGCGACCCCAACCGGTGAGCTTGCGGGTGCGCGTCGGTAGCGCGAACGCGTCATCGTTGGTGGTCGAAATGTTCTCAGACATCGGCTAAGAGGCTACATGCATAGCGTGACACCCGGCCGGTCTCGTAGTCTTCCTCACGTGCAAGCCCAACCGCATCTGCCGCTGCCCGCCGAAATTCCCCTGGTCGACGAGCCCGGCGGAACCGATGTCGACCTCAAGACGCAGATTGTGCGGTTCACGCTGACCGGTGGTTTCTCGGCGATCGTCGACTTCGGTCTGCTCACACTGCTGTCGAATGTGCTCGGCGTGCCCGAGATCCTCGCGAAGGTGATCAGTTTCGTCGCGGGCACGACCACCGCGTACCTGATCAACCGGCGGTGGACGTTCAAGGCCGAGCCGAGCAGGTCGCGGTTCATCGCGGTGGTCGCGCTGTACGCGGTGACGTTCGCCGTGCAGGTGGGGATCTACGCGGCGCTGTTCTTCGCATTGGCCGACGAGTGGTGGCGTCAACCGCTGGCGTTCGTGGTCGCCCAGGGCACCGCAACCGTCATCAACTTCGTGGTGCAGCGAGTGGTGATCTTCAAGATCAAGTAGGTCAGCTGGCCTCGGCGACGGCCGGGGTCCGTTTGCCCGCCTTGACGCCGAAGTAGTCGCCACCTTTGGCCCGAACATTGTCGGTGCCCCATTCGCGCTGGTCACGGGCCACCGGAACCATCTGCGGAATGTGCTTGCGGCAGTGGATATAGGCCTCTTCGACGTCGACGACCACCCACACCTGCGCGTTCTTGCCACGCTCGGCGGGTGGCAGATCGCCGACGGTGCCGCGCAACTCGGTATCGGTGACCATGCGGGCCTTCCCGTTGACGTGCAGGCCGATGAGGTCGCGGACGAAGTCGATCATCAGGATCCCGACGTGCGGGTTCTCGAGCACATTGCCCAGGCTGGCCATCACGCCGTTACCTCGATATTCGGGGTACGCAATCGTGCGATCGTCGATCACGTGCAGGAATCCGGGGGTGCCCGCGCGGAAGCTGGCGTCACATTCGCCGTGCGAATCGGAGGTGGCGATGAAGGCCATGTCCATCCGGGCGACGAAGTCGATCATCGTGGGGTTCAGATAGTCGAGCACCTGGTCGTCGTAGAACCGCTCGGCCCGCTCGGTGGTACCCAATGTTTCCTGGAGCTCGTGTTCTCCGTCGCTACCGACGAACTTTTCGGGCATCAGGTCCCCTCTGCTAGCCGTACCGGTTGATGCGGGTTTCGAGATGAAACCCCCGCTGTGACCGCAATCTCATTCAGTCTAGGGGACTCTCATGGACCGTGGGGCGTGTCCATTGTTGCGAATGGGATGAAAGCCGAGTTTGCGCAACGGTTTCCGCACCAGGACCGATCAGGCTGGACCTACCGTCACCGGCACCCCGTTGAACACCGCCGTGCCCGAGACCGCGTCGACCACCGAATCATCGGTCAGCACATTGGCATTCACCCCGGCGTGCGCCAGCGCGACCGACTGGGTGGTGCTCGCGCCGTGGCCCCAGCCGTGCGGCAGGCTCACCACCCCGGGCATGATCGTCGGCGTCAGCTCGACGGGCACCGTCAACGAGCCTGCCGCCGAGGTGATCTCGGCCTGTTCGCCGAGGCCGAGGCGGGTCGCGTCCTCGGGGTGAACCTGCAGCGTGCAGCGGTTGGAACCGCCGACAAGTCCCGCGATGTTGTGCATCCAGCTGTTGTTGGAGCGCAGCTGACGCCGTCCGATCAGCACCATCGCGGGTGCGATATCAGCCAGCCCGCCCCGCAGTCGTGCCACATCCGCGAGCAGTTGCGGCGGGGCCAGTTCGACCGTCTTCGACGCGGTGCGCAGGGCACCGGGCAGGCGCGGCCGCAGCGGCCCGAGGTCGATGCCGTGCGGGTTGTCCAGCAGGGTTTTCAGGCTCAGATCGCCGCCGTTCCACGCACCGTACGGGCCGAGCTTGACCATCAGGTCCAGGCGCTGTTCAGTGGTGTTCGCGCCGGTCAGCTCGTCGCGACGCTCGCTCATCCCGGCCTTGTGCAGGGTGCCCGCGATGACGAGTTCGTCGACCATCGCGATCGGGCTAGCCTCGCCCGTCCCGGCATGCGGCTGACCGCTCACCGCGGCCGCCAGCCGGGCCACCACGGCCGCCTCCGAGGGCCGCTCGCCCAGCGGGACCAGCGGCGGCGAATAGCGCGCGTAATTGCGCACCGCGAACTGCAGCAGCGCGAAATCGTAGTGCGGTGACTGCACCGAGCGCGGCGGCGGCAGGATCACGTTCGCGTGCCGGGTGGTCTCGTTGACGTACCGATCCACGCTGACCATGAACTCCAGCCCGGCCAGGCTCCCGTCCAGCCGCGCACCGCTCGGCGCGGAGAGCACGGGATTGCCCGCCACCGTCACCAGCGCCTTGATCTGGCCCTCGCCGGGGGTTTCGATCTCGTCGGCGAGGGTGGCGACGGGCAGCTCACCCATCGCCTCGGGCAGTTCGCGGACCCGGCTGGTCCAGCGGCCGAGCCGGAACGGCCTGCTGCGCGCCACCCCGCCCGCCGCCGCGTCGGCGAACATGGCGCCGCCGGGGGAGTCGAGGTTGCCGGTGAGGGCGTTCACGGCGTCGACGAGCCACTGGGTGAGCGTGCCGAACTCGGTGGTGCAGGTGCCGATCCGCGCGTAGACGGCGGCGGTGGGCGCCGCGGCGAGTTCGCGGGCGAGGGTGCGGATGGTGTCGGCGGGGATCCCGGTGCGTTCGGCCACCGCCTCGGGCGGGAAGTCGATGGCGACGGCGCGCAGTTCGTCGAGCCCGGCGACGTCGACGCGCACGTCGGTCAGACCCTCGTCGAACAGCGTGTGCACGACCCCGAACAGCAGATACGCATCCGAACCTGGCCGGATGAACAGGTGCTGGTCGGCGAGCGCGGCGGTTCTGGTCTCGCGCGGATCGACCACCACCAGCTTGCCGCCGCGAGCCCGCAGCGCCTTCAAGCGGCCGGGAAAGTCCGGCGCGGTGCACAGCGACCCGTTGGATTCGAGCGGATTGGCACCGAGCATCAGCAGGTAGTCGGTGCGGTCGAGGTCGGGGACCGGCACGGTCAGCGGGTCGCCGAACATGAGTCCGGCCGCGACCTGCTTGGGCATCTGATCGGCGGAGCTCGCGGTGTAGAGGTGGCGGGTGCTGAGCGCACGGATCAGGACGGGCAGATAGAGCGCGCCCGCGACGGTGTGTGCGTTGGGATTGCCCAGGTAGACCGCGGACGCGCCCTTGGGGATCTCGGCGAACGCGGCCGCGATCAGATCGAACGCCTCGTCCCAGCTCGCTTCCCGGAAACCCTCGCCCTCGCGGATCAGCGGGGTGCGGACCAGATCGGGATCGTCGTCGAGCTTGCCGAAGCTCGCGCCCTTCGGGCAGATAAATCCCTTGCTGAACGGGTCGTCGCGGTCGCCGCGCACCGACAACACCCGGTCGTCGTCATCCAGGGTGACGGTGAGCCCGCAGACGGCCTCGCACAGCGGACAGGTTCGGAGCAGCGAGCGTGGAGCCATCCTCCATGCTTAGCGCAGGTCGGTCGGCCGATGTCCGGAAACGCCGAAAACCCGCGATCGGCGACGTCGGGGAGGCGTCGGATCGCGGGTTCGGTGAGTTTCAGGCTCAGCAGGCCACGGTCAGCTTGCGCGCACCGCTCTGCTTGCGGGACCGGGCGATGGCCGAGCGAACGGCCGCACCGAGGGCGACGACCGGCGGGATCCAGCGAGCCTCGGTGGGAGCGACGCCCCAGGAGGCGCTGCCCGCGGCGAGCTGGGTCGGCGGCAGCGGGATGCTGGCACCGTCGGTGTGCACGATGACGCCCGCTTCACGCATGGCCTCGATCGCCATGGCGGCCTTGCGGACGCCGGTGACCAGGTGGATCTCGCGACGCTCGGCGCCCGGGATCTCGATCACGGGGCCGGACAGGTTGTTGGCGCGCAGGAAGCGACGGACCTCGCCCGCGATCTCACCGGTGATCTCGATGGCCGAGACCTCGTCGTCGGTGATCAAGCAGAGGCCGTTGATGGTTTCGGCGACCGTCCATCCACGCGCGGCGTACTCCTGCGCGGCGGCACCTTTGTCGGCGGCCGTAGTGGTGGTCGGAAACGTCGTGCGCACTGTGTTCTCCATTCCCCGAAGAGCTGTCGTTGGCTCCGAAGAGCTGTCGTTGCTGCGTTCATGGGCGTATCGGCGGGAGGCGGGCGACTCGTTACGCCGTTACGAAAAAATATTCGAGAATGTATGGTTCGTCTCAATCGTGCAACCTTCGCTATCGCAGGTTCGACCGCTTCCGGGTTGGCGTGGGGCCGGAAACGGGGCAGGATTCGGCTCATGACCGAAGTGCCGGGTACGCCCGAGCCGCCCGAAGCCGACGCCGAGGAGTTCGAAGCCGAATCACGGTGGCTCTCTTGGAAAGAGACCGACGCGAAGCGTACGGGTTCACGGGCGGCAAGCGATAACGAAGACGCCTACCAAGCGCAGCTCGCGCGTGATTCGGGGTTCGAGGAGCCGTTCCGGAGCACGGGTTCGGCCAAGGAGTGGGCGGCCGAAGCGGGCCGTTCGCTGCTCGATGTGCAGTTCCGCAGGCCCGCGACCAGGACATTGTTGCCACTGGCCTACGTATTGGGCGTTGTGTCCTTCGGCATCGGCCTGCCGGTCGCATTCGTGGTGCTGATGTGGAAAACCTCCGTCGTTCTGGGGGTGTTGGCGGTATTTGTTGCGGTTCCGCTGGGGTTGACCATCGCCGCTTCGGTGCGGTTGATGCTCGAATTCGCCGACAACGCAGCGCGGTTGGCGGGGCGGGTCGAGCACATCAGCGAACTGGCCGACAACCTGTTCCAGGCGCTCTCTGATGTGGCCGAGCCGGTGAACCAGCTCTCCGAAGACGTTCGAGCCGTGCAGTTCTGGCGGTTCAGAAAGAAAAAATAGGTCTTGCGCGGTGTCCGATTCATTGTGAAACAATCCGTACGCAGATCCGGCGATATGTCGGCTGCGCAGGGCGGCTTCCGAAAGATCTTTTCCGGAGCCGGAGTTCGGATACAGGGGGGAAGTATGGCTTCACCACAGGGCGTCACCGGTTCGACCATGCCACGCAGGCAGTTGGGCAGGCACTTACGTGACCTGCGCAATCGTGCGCGGATGACAACGAGAACCGCTGCGGCGCAACTGGAGTGGTCGGAAGCGAAGATCTGGCGGATCGAAACGGGGCAGACGTCGTTGCGCAGCCTCGATGTCGAAGCCATGTGCAAGGTGTACGGCGCGCCGACCGATCTGGTCGAACCGCTGGCCGCCTTGGCTCGCGAAACCAAAGCACGGGGTTGGTGGACGAGCTACGGCGACGTGATCGCCGAGGGCTTCGAGGTCTACATCGGCCTCGAGGAAGCCGCCTCGGGCCTTTGCCTCTACGAGGACGGCCTGATCCCGGCGCTGTTGCAGACCGAGGACTACGCGAAAGCGCTGCTCGAGCAGACGATTCCGGAGCTGACCGAGTCGGAGCTGGAGCGCAGGCTGCGGGTGCTGGCGGCCAGGCAGGCGCTGGTCACCAGGGCCGATGCCCCGTTGCGGTTGGACGTGGTGCTGGCCGAGCCGGTGCTCACCCGCGCGATCGGTGACGAGCGCGTGCGGGCCGGCCAGCTCGCGCGATTACGGGAGCTGGCCGAGCGTGAAACGGTGCGCATCCAGGTGGTTCCCGGCGATTGCGGCTATCACGCCGGGCTCGAATCGGGCCGGTTCGTGATCCTGGACTTCGGGGTCGACGATTCGGTGGATCGACCGGAGCCGCCGGTGGTCTACGTGGAAACCTTCGCGGGCAGCAACTATCTCGACAAGACGGCCGACTGTGATCGCTACCGTCGCGCGTTCACCGATATCGCCGCGGCGGCTACGGGCACGCTGTAGGGCTGTCCCAGGAGCCGGCGAGCACCGAACGGTGCGTGGGCAGGGCCCGGTCGTAGACCGCCCTGCCCTTGTCGGTGAGCTGGACGAAGATGGCGCGGCGGTCGAGATCGCACATGCTGCGTTCGACGAGGCCGTCGCGTTCCAACCTGGCCACAGCGCGGGACAGCGCGCTCTGGCTCAGGTAGATGTCGTGTGCCAGTTCCGTCATGCGGTACTTCTGACAGGCCGCGTCGACCAGACGGTCCAGCGTTTCGAATTCGCTGAGGCCGATCTCGTGGTCTCTTTGGAGCGCCTTCTCCAGCGCGCAACTCACGGCGGCATGCCTGCCGAGCAGTTCGCGCCATTGACCGACCAGCTCGGGGGGCGCTTCGTTGCGCCGAGCTGTGGTTTCGGCCGGATTCATGGGCCCCATCTTAGAGGTCGAAGCATCTTCATGCAACGGCATTTTATGTGTTGGCAATTAATGCGTGTGCATGTAATGTCCCTCGCATGACTTCGACAGCCTCGCTCTCGGCCGCAGATCAGGCGACCGATCCCACCAGATGGCCCCTCCGGCTCTGGGGCTTGCTGATCACCCTGTGCATCGTCCTTTTCCTCGACGGCCTCGACGTCTCGATGATCGGTGTCGCTCTGCCGTCCATCGGCGCCGAACTCGACCTCGACACCTCCACCCTGCAGTGGCTCGTCAGCGGCTACATCCTCGGCTACGGCGGCCTGCTGCTGCTGGGTGGACGCACCGCCGACCTGCTGGGCCGGCGCAAGGTCTTCCTCATCGCGCTGGCCGTGTTCGCCGTCGCCTCGCTCATCGGCGGCCTGGTCAGCGACCCAGCCCTGCTGATCGCCACCCGCTTCATCAAGGGCCTGGCCGCCGCGTTCACCGCGCCGACCGGTCTGTCGATCATCACCACCACCTTCGCCGAAGGAAAAGCGCGCAACAAGGCGCTGTCGATCTACACCGTCTTCGGTGCGGGCGGCTACTCCATGGGCCTGCTGTTCGGCGGCCTGATGACCGGCGTCGGCTGGCGCTGGACCTTCCTGCTGCCCGTCCCGATCGCCATCGCCGCCCTGATCGCCGCCTTCGCGCTGATCCCGCGCGACGGTAAGGCCGAAGAGGGCGGACACGATCTACTCGGGGCGCTGCTGTCCACCGCGGGCATGTTGTTGCTGGTCTACACCGTGGTCACCGCGCCGGAAGTCGGTTGGGCCTCAGGCCGCACCATCGGATCGTTCCTCGCCGTGATCGCCCTGTTCGCCGCGTTCGTGGTCACCGAGAAGCGTGTGAAGCACCCGCTGATCCGCCTCGGCATCCTGCGCAAGGCCTCGCTGCTGCGGGCCAGCCTCGCCATCGTCGCGGTCGCCGGTTCGTACTTCTCCTGGCAGTTCATCGTGACGCTCTACATGCAGGACACCCTGGAATGGTCGGCGCTGAAGCTGGCGATGGCGCTGCTGCCGGTCGGCATCCTGGTCGTCGCGTCGGCCTTCTTCTCCGAGAAGCTGATCGACCGATTCGGCACCGGACCGGTCATCGCGGTCACCATGAGCGTGATGGCGATCGGCTACCTGCTGTTCCTGCGTCTCGACACCGCGCCGGACTACTGGACCATGCTGCTGCCCGCCATCCTGCTGATCGGCATCGGCTGGGTCGGGTTCCCGGCCATCAATGTGCAGGCCACCAGCGGTATCGACGACGACGAACAGGGTCTGGCGGCCGGCGTGCTGCAGACGTCCATGCAGGTCGGCGCGGCCATCGTGCTCGCGGTGACCACCGCCATCGTCACCTCCGGCGGGCACGGCACGAGTGCCACCCCGCAGCAGATGCTCGATACCTACCGGCCGGGTCTGGAGTTCGCGGCGGGCGTCACCATCGTCGGTGCGCTGCTGGCGCTGACGGTTTTCCTGCCCCGGTTCCGCAAGCCGGTGGTCGACGGACCGGTCGTCGAGGAGAAGGTGCTCGAACCGGCCTGATCGTCACCAACGCTGAACGGCACCACCTTTCGTAGGTGGTGCCGTTCGTCTATGCGGAGAACTTGGGCGCCGCTTCGTCTTTCGCCGAGCGAATGTAGGTGAGCGGACGACCGTCGCGGCCCTCGGTCGGCCAGTCGATGGCCAGGCGCGAATCGAAAGCGTCCATGTCACGGTCGAATTCGGGGGAGTACTCGAGCGAGCACAGGTAGGTGACCGTCGAACGGTTCTCCAGCGAGAGGATGGCGTGACCGAGCCCCTCGGACAGGAACACCGAGCGGCGGGTCACGTCGTCGAGCAGCACACTGTCCCAGCGCCCGTAGGTGGGCGAGCCGGGCCGCAGGTCGACCACCACATCGAGGAAGGCCCCGCGCACACAGGTCACATACTTGGCCTGACCGGGCGGATCCTCGGTGTAGTGGATCCCGCGCAGCACCCCGGCCGCCGAGACCGAGGTGTTCACCTGGTGCAGTTCGAACGGGCGCCCGGTGGCCTTCTCGAACTCCGAGGCCTTGAACGACTCACAGAACATCCCGCGATCGTCGCCGAGCAGGCGCGGGGTCACCACCCAGGCGCCGGGGATCGCCAGTTCACGAAACTCCATGCGCTACCAGTCTTTTCCGCGGTCGATCAGGTCGAGCAGGTAGCGGCCGTAGCCCGAACGCACCATCGGTTCGGCCAGTTCGCACAGCTGGTCGTCGGAGATCAGGCCGCGTCGCCACGCCACTTCCTCCGGCACGCCGATCTTGAGTCCCTGTCGTTCCTCGATCGTGCGCACGTAGTTGGCGGCGTCGAGCAGCGAGTCGAAGGTGCCGGTGTCGAGCCAGGCGGTGCCGCGCGCCAGCACGTCGACGCTGAGCCTGCCCTGGTCGAGGTAGGCGCGGTTGATGTCGGTGATCTCGTACTCCCCGCGCGCCGACGGCTTCAGCTCGCGGGCGATCTCCACCACGTCGTTGTCGTAGAAATAGAGGCCAGGGATGGCGTGGTTGCTGCGCGGGACCTTCGGCTTCTCCTCGATGGAGATCGCGCGACCCTGCTTGTCGAACTCGACCACGCCGTAGGCGGTCGGGTCCTTCACCCAGTAGGCGAACACCGCGCCGCCGTCGATGTCGTGGAAGCGTTCCAGGCTGGTGCCGAGGCCGGGGCCGTGGAAGATGTTGTCGCCGAGCACCAATGCCACCGGTTCGGTGCCGATGTGGTCGGCGCCGAGGACGAACGCGCAGGCCAGACCGTCTGGGTTGGCCTGCACCACATAGCTGATGGAGATGCCGAACTGGCTGCCGTCGCCGAGCAGGCGCGAAAACGCGTCGGCGTCCTCCGGCGTGGTGATCACCAGAATGTCGTCGATCCCTGCCAGCATGAGGGTGGACAGCGGGTAGTAGACCATGGGTTTGTCGTAGACCGGGACGAGCTGCTTGCTCACCCCGCGCGTGATCGGGTGCAACCGTGAACCGGTGCCGCCCGCCAAGATGATTCCGCGCATAGGTGGCAAGTCTGCCAGTTCCCTGCTCCCCGGAGTCGGGGAGGTTCCGACACGTCGGCGAATTGATCACGAAGGTTTGGTGACCGGGCGTGTCGGGCGATAACTGAGACAGACGCGGTGCTCATCTGATTGTGTGAGCCCCGATGTGTGAAACATCACTGTGTTAGATGTCAGCGCCGACATCCGCTCCGGGGGTTCTCGCCTGGTCAGGGGTCGACGCGCCAGCGGTAAAGGTAGGTGCGCGATGGTTGCCACGAAGATCACCGGAGTGATGGGCGGGCTCGCGCCCGTGGCTGCGATCGCCACCGCCAGGCCGGAGCCGGGCATCATCGTCAACTCCGGCCGGACCAGCACCGCCTCACGCGTGCTCATGGGCGCCTGCCTCGGACTGGTCGGGCCGCTGCTGCGCACCGTGCCCATCAACCGGGCCACCATTCCGATCGGCGCCGTCGCGGTGGACCTGCTGGCCCGGCTGCACCCCGAACCGCAGGGTGTGGAACGCGAGCAGATCAAGCTCGACGGGTTCCTGATGGAAATGCTGCGCCCCGCGGGCGGCTCGCGCGCCCTTCGCCACGGCGCGGTGCTCTACCTGCACGGCGGCGGTTTCGCGGTCTGCGGTCTGCGCACCCACCGCCCGATCGCGGCAGGCATCGCCCGGCGCACCGGACTACCCGTCCTCAATGTCGAATACCGGCAGCTCCCCGGTTCGATCGACGCCTCCATCGACGACTGCGTCCTCGCCTACCGCTGGCTGCTGCGCCACGGCGCCGACCCCGCCCGCATCGTGATCGCCGGCGACTCGGCAGGCGGCTTCCTCACCTTCGCCACCGCGATCCGCGCCCGCGAACTCGGCCTGCCACTGCCCGCCGGCCTCGTTGGGCTGAGCCCGCTGCTCGACCTGGACTACCGGGCCAAGGCGGGGTACGTCAACGTCAACCGGGACGCCTACATCCCGCTGAAGGGGCTCGAGGCAGTCGTCCACCTCGGTGCCGAGCACGAAGGCCCCCTCGATCCCGCCCTGTCACCGGTGAACGCCGACCTGACCGGCATGCCCCCGGTCCTGCTCATCGCCGCCGAAGACGAACTACTGCGCTACGACAGCGAACTGATGGTCCACCGCCTCACCGCAGCGGGCGTCCCCAACACCCTGGAACTGTGGCGCGGACAGGTCCACGCCTTCATGAGCATCGTGCCTGGCATGCCTGAGAGCCGCTCGGCCCTGGGCCGGGTAGCGAAGTTCGTCCGTAGCGCCGTGGAACCGGCCCAGCGGGCCCGCACGGCCTAAGGCGTACCTCCGCATTCGCTCCGGCCGTGCGCGGCTGAGGAACGCTTCGCGCCGGTGTCATTTAGGCCGACTGAAGCGGCTCGAACGGTCCTGATCGCGATCGGCCGGACGAGCCGACTCGGGTCGGGGGGCCTGCGATGTCGTAGGCCCCTGGCCCTTGGTCCGAGAACGCAGAAGCGGCCCCCGCTCAGATCTCTCTGAGCGGGGGCCGCTGTCCTTCGAGCTACGGAGAAATTACTTCGCGAGCGCGGAACCGGTGTTCGGGGCGCCCGAGCCGGTCAGCGGGGTCTCCGCGACAGTGGCCGGCTTCGGCGGGTTCAGGATCTTGTCGACGGCCGAGCCGGTGTTCGGGGCGCTGGAGCCGGTGGCGGGGGCCGGGACCGGGGTCTCCGCGACAGTGGCCGGCTTCGGCGGGTTCAGGATCTTGTCGACGGCCGAGCCGGTGTTCGGGGCGCCCGAGCCGGTGGCGGGGACCGGAGCCGGGGTCTCGGCGACCGCGCCGATACCGAAGAAGCTGCCCTCGAGCAGCTTCGCGAGCGCGGAGCCGGTGTTCGGGGCGGCGGAGCCGGTGGCGGGAGCCGGGGTGGGGGTGGTTTCGGCTGCTGCTGCGGTGCCGGACATGCCCAGCATCAGACCAGACGCCATGACCACGGCAGCGCCGACCAGACGGAACTTCTTCACAGGTTTCTCCTCATCAGAAAACAGTGCGGACTCGGGGCCCGCCGGTACATGACCGATGTATACAGAGCAGTGCCCCCGTCAGGATTCCTCCCGAGCGGGGGCACTTGACCTCTGTGCTACGGCGAATTACTTGGCCGGGGCAACGGGCGCCGGGCCCGCGATGGTGCTGAAGTACTGAATCGCGGCACCGATGGCGAACGGCGCGGTCACGAAGATCTGACCGGCGAGAACACCGAGGAAGCCGACAGCAGCCGCACCCGCGACGCAACCCGCGATGGGGCCGGCGCCGAACAGGGTCAGCAGAGCGCCGGTCAGGACCAGGCCGATGCCCGCACCGATGACGCAGCCGGCAGCCGCGCCGCCGATGCCGCCGACGAGGGTGCCGATGGTGGCGCCCATGGAGATGGTGGAGGTCAGACGGCTCCAGGCAGCCTGCTCACGCTCGTACTCGTTCTTCCAAGGAGCCTTGTCCTCGTACGGAAGGGCGACGGGCTTGTAGACAGCCTTCGTCACGTCGGCCACGGGGGCGAGCTTGACGGTGTTGCCAGTGAGCTCGGCGGCGATCGGCAGCTCGAAGTCATCGAGGCGGAAGGTCAAGGGGGTGCCGGCGATGGTGGTGCCAACGTTGTTCTTGATCTTCAGGGCGCCGTCTTCGATCGCCAGCGAGCCCTGCTCGACCGTGATGATCGACTCGGTCTCGGTGGTGGTGGCGGTGTACTGGACCGGGGCAGGGGCCTCATCGGCGTGCGCGGTACCGGCGGCGACGCCCATAGCGGCGATCAGCAGCGCCGACGTGGCGGCGAATTTCCTCATCAGCATTTTTGGTGAACCTCAAAGTTGGAGCGGTGCGGAGGGGACGTGTAGATCAAAAGCCTCCGCAGCTAACCAGAGGTGAACCCGCTGTGACTGTTAGTTCAAGTTATGTTCACCATCGGTACCCCGACACTGGTGCGCTGATAGAAACCTGAGCGTTGACCGGGGTTTTTCTCAGGAAAACCAACTCTGAGTCTTAACCTACTTGCAAGTAGTGTGATGGAGATCACGGTGTAAATAGATGCCCGATCTCAGCTCGGAGACGTTCCCGCAACGCATTACGGTGCCACATTCGTCGCGAGGGCTCGCGGAATACACGTATCGTTGACCGAGTGCGAGTGCTCGTAACCGGCGGGGCCGGGTTCATCGGTGCCAATTTCGTCCAGCAGACTGTGGCCACGCGCCCGGATGTCCAAGTGACCGTGCTCGACGCACTCACTTACGCGGGCAACCGCGCGTCACTGGATCCGGTCGCGGATCGGATCGAATTCGTGCACGGCGATATCGCCGATCTCGACCTGGTCGACAATCTGGTCAGCGGCGTCGACGCGGTCGTGCATTTCGCGGCCGAATCCCACAACGACAACTCCCTGGCCGAGCCGTGGCCGTTCGTGCAGACCAATATCGTCGGCACCTACTCGCTGCTGCAGGCGGTGCGCCGCCACGACGTGCGCTACCACCACGTCTCCACCGACGAGGTCTACGGCGATCTCACCCCCGACGAGCCCGCTTTCACCGAATCCACCGCCTACAACCCGTCGAGCCCGTATTCGGCGACCAAAGCGGGCAGCGACATGCTGGTTCGCGCCTGGACCAGGTCTTTCGGTGTCCGCGCGACCCTGTCGAACTGCTCCAACAATTACGGCCCGTATCAGCACGTGGAGAAATTCATCCCCCGCCAGATCACCAATCTGATCGACGGTGTGCGCCCACGCCTGTACGGCGCCGGTCATCAGGTGCGCGACTGGATCCACGTCGACGACCACAATCGCGCGGTCTGGGACATTCTCGAGCGCGGCCGAACCGGTCAGACCTACCTGATCGGCGCGCAGGGCGAACTCGACAATCTCACTGTCGTGCAACTCATTCTGCAAGCTTTCGATCGCGAGCCGACCGATTTCGATCACGTGACCGATCGCCCCGGCCACGACCAGCGCTACGCCATCGACGCGAGCCTGCTGCGCTCCGAACTCGGCTGGTCACCGCGCTACGCGGACTTCCGCGCGGGCCTGGCCGACACCGTCGCCTGGTACCGCGACAACGAGGACTGGTGGCGCCCGAAAAAGGCCGATACCGAACGCGCCTACGCGGCCGCAGGGGAGAAGACGCTGTAATTCCCACCGTCGTCTGGGGAATTATCCCCAGACGACGGTGTAATACGTTGCGGCAGTTGCGATAAGCGCGAAAGTCGACGCGCAGGCGATGGTGATCCCGGTCCCTCGGGTCGGAATCACCCCGTCGGAATTCGTGAGCCGCAGCGGCACCATCCGAGCGAGTACGGCAAGTCCCATGATCGCCAGCGGCACGAAATACCGGCCCTGCACACCGTCGATGATGTAGTAATCGACCGGCGTGAACGACAGGTACAGCGTCACATAGATCATCGCCACACTCGCGAGAACAACCAGCGCCACGATCAGCGTGCGCCGGAAAGTGGCTGTGGCAGTACTCATCCGGTCGACGATCCCGAAACTCACCGCGAACGCGAGCAGGCACGCCAGCATCGACAGCGCGGGCACATCCACATACGCGAAACCGAGTTCACCGAAGAACTGGTTGAACCAGCGATGGTCGCGCAGCGCGATACTCTCGCCGAACACGTGCACGAATTGCACAGGGTCGCCGATGATTCCCTTCAGCTGATCGCCGGGCCGAACCTGACCCCACTGGTGCGGCGGCCGCATCAGGCCCATGCCGTCGCCGGTGGGTGCGGCGATCTTGGTCCAGGCGAGGAAAAGCACACCGCCGGTCACCGCGAATGCCCACGGGAGGAATTTCAGTTTTCCGGTGAAACCGAGCCGGTCGGCGGGCACTACGACAACGAGCATCGCCAGCAGCACATAGGTCGGTTTACTCAGCGGCAGCGCGATGGTCGCGGCGAGCAGCGCGGCGGTTTCGGTGCGGTGCAATCGATCACCGACGAAAAGCGCTTTCAGCAGCAGCGCCGACACCATGATGGCGAGCGCGTTGGTGAGCGTATCCGCGGTGACGGTGCCCGCCTGGAACAGTGCGATCGGCAACACCGCGACGGTGAAAACCAGCCACTGCGAACGCCGTTCACGCAGCGCGTAGAGCCCGAATCCGACAACCGCCAGATAGGCGAACAGCCCGGCGAACCGGGTCAGCAAATACATGCCGCCCACATTCAGCCCCAGCGCCTCACCCAACCGAATGCCAACGGCCGCAGGCACATACGGCACCGGCGAGTAGGCGGCGGTGTTGGTGAACCACATCTGCCGGGTCTTGTCCGAGATCTCGGCGGCGCCGAGCCGGTCGTAGGCGCCGGGGTCGGCCACCATCGCGCCGGGCTCTTCTGGGTTGTCGCCGTAGTCCTTGAAGGCGTAGCCCATCAGCTCGTCGACGCTGACCGGGATCTGCCCGCCGTAGGCAACACCGCGATCGTCGACGATGCGCTGCGGGAACACCCCGCCGTGCGCGACCTGGTAGGCGCGACCGAACTGGGTGATCTCGTCGTGGCCCCAGAACGCGGGCGTGAGCACGGCGAACAGCGCGCCGAACACGGTGGCGACCACCGCGAACGCGACCGTCGCCGCACCGAACCGCTGGGTCACCGCGCGCACCGGTTTCAGTGCTCGATCCTTGCGTGCGGGGGTTTCGGCGATCTCGACAGTGGGTTCGGTCGTGGTGGTCACCGACGCTCTCCGGCCCCGATGTCCTCGCTCACCCCGGCGGCCGAATAACGCAGGTAGACAAGCCGCGCGGTCTCGTGCCGCGAGCGGCGGATGCCGTCCAGGATCAACCCGGCGGTCCACGCGAGGCTGCCGAGCAGCAGCAGCGTGAAGGCGAGGAACAGCGTCGGGAACCGCGCCACCTCGTGGGTGTTGTAGAACTCGATCACGATCGGCACGGTGAGGATCACCGAGACCAGCCAGGCCACGGTGCCGAACAGGCCGTAGAACGCGACGGGGCGTTCGTGGCGGGCCAAGCCGAGGATCAGCGCGAGAATCTTGGTGCCGTCGCGGTAGGTGCGCAGCTTGGATTCGCTGCCTGCGGGACGGTCGCGGAAGCCGACCGACACCGAGGTCTGCGGCACGCGCAGGTGCAGCGAGTGCACGGTCAGCTCGGTCTCGATCTCGAACTCGCGCGACACGGCCGGGAAGCTCTTCACGAACCGGCGCGAGAACACCCGGAACCCGCTCAGCATGTCTTCGACGTTCTCGCCGAACACCTTGCCGACCACGCCGTTGAGCACCTTGTTGCCGGTCTCGTGGCCGCTGCGGTAGGCGCTGGAATCGGAGTCGTCCTGCTTGCGCACGCCGAGGATGTGGTCGTAGGGGCCCTCGAGCAGGGTCTTGATCATCAGCGGTGCGGCCGACGCCTCGTAGGTGTCGTCGCCGTCGATCATCAGGTACACGTCGGCGTCGATATCGGCGAAGGCGCGGCGCACGACATTGCCCTTGCCCTTGGTGTTCTCGTAGCGCACGATCGCCCCGGCCTCGCGGGCGCGTTCGGCGGTGCGGTCGGTGCTCAGGTTGTCGTAGACGTAGACGACGATCCCCGGCACGGCGGCCTTGAGGTCGGCGACGACCTTGGCGACGGCGGCCTCTTCATTGTGGCAGGGGACCACGGCGGCAATGCGAAGCTCGGTGGAGTCCACCTGGGTCAGTCCTCGGTGTTAGGCAGCAAGTAAGACACCGGGAGGCTACAGGATTGTTGTTGAGCAGGGTCCGGGTGTCCGGCGCCATCGTTGATGGGCCCTTTGACTGGCAGAGCCTCGGGTGTTGGTAGTCCCAGGCTGTATACGCTGTGTTTATTGGAGCGCTGGCGCGCTCGAGTCGCGGCCCCAAGGGGCCGCCGGTTAGCCGCCGTTGCTTGCTCCCAAGCCGCAACGCAACCGCCGCGCCAC
>NZ_JBHXRR010000014.1:0-2815 GCF_042716665.1 Nocardia sp. NPDC058658 | reverse complement strand
GCCGTTGCTTGCTCCTTCGTCGCATCGCAACGGCGGCTAACCGGCGACCCGGCCGCGACCGGCCACTTCGTGGCCGCCCCTCCCTATGGGTCGGGGGTGGTGGTTGGCTACCGTCATGGCGTGTCGCCATCAGTTGAACCGCCTGCTGTTCCCCTTGTGTCCAGGGTGGTGGCGGGGTTGCGGCAAGGTATGGCATTCCTCGTTGTCGGGGCGATCGGGTTTCTCGTCGATGCCGGGACGTACAACCTGCTGGTGTTCTGGGGCGGCGGATTCGGGTTCTCCGAAGGTGTGCTCTATCACTTTCCGTTGCTCGCCAAGATCATCGCGATCGTGGTGGCGACGGTGGTCACCTACTTCGGCAACAAGTGGTGGACCTACTCCCATCGCAAGTCCGACAGCCCCGGCCGCGAATATCTGCTGTACGCGATCGTGAATGTCGTAGCGATCCTCCTGCAACTCGGCTGCCTCGGCTTTTCCCGTTATGTGCTGGATCTGTCGTCGCCGCTGGCGGACAACATTTCCGCCACCGTCGTGGGCCAGACCATGGCGGTGATATTCCGCTATTGGGCCTACAGCAAATTCGTTTTCACCGGCTCGTCGGCAAGCGATGAGCAACACGCGCGGAGTGCGCCAACACCTCACTGACGACGCGAGGGGCCCGCGCGATTGATATCCTCGCCCCGCCCGCCGCGCCTTTCTATACGTGCCTGCTTGCGCCGGCGCAGTCGATACCGAGAATTTCGAGGACTTCATGGAGCAGTCGGCTACCAAAGCCGTGACCGAATCGAACGATCGGCGCGAGGCCGCGCCCGCATCGCTGCGCGGCGTTCACTCAGCGCCCGACCGGCTCGTGCTGGCCAGGGGCATCTTCACCGGGCCGTCGGCGCGGGTGAGCGATGACCTCTACGCGGTCGTCAAGGGGGGTGCCGCGATTCGCGAGCGGCACTCGCTGCACCTGCCAAAGGGCGCCACCGCGCACACCAACACCTACTTCGGCCGGTTGGCCGCCAGCTACTGGCAGCGCTGGACCACCGTCACCGAGGTGTCGGTCGGTGCGCATCTGGTGGTCGGCAACAAGGCCAACGTGCGCCTGGTCGCCTCCGATATCGCCGGGCACCGTCGCATCATCGCGTCGCTGGTGGCGACCAGCAGTGGTGTCGTCTCGCTGTCCGCGCCGCTGGATCAGTACGTCGACGGTGGCGCGCTGTGGCTCGAGTTCGACGCCGTCGGGGGCGAACTCGACATCACCGAGCTGGCCTGGACCGCCAAGGCGCCCGAGACGGTGCGCCCGGTCGCGATCGCGATCTGCACCTTCAACCGGGCCGAGGACTGCGCGCACACCGTGGCCGCGCTGGCCTCGGACGCGACTGTGCTGGCCGCGATCGACGCGGTGTACGTGGTGGATCAGGGCACCGACCTGGTCGAGGACCGGCCGCTGTTCCAGCAGGTCCGTCCTTCCTTCGGCGACAAGCTGCGTTACATCCGTCAGCCGAACCTCGGCGGTGCGGGTGGCTTCACCCGTGGCCTCTACGAGGTATCGGCCGCCAACGAGCACGCCGATGTCATCCTGATGGACGACGACATCCTCTGCGAGCCCGAAACCGTTCTGCGCCTCCAGGCCTTCGCCAACCTCACGGTCGAACCGACCCTGGTCGGCGCGCAGATGCTGTTCCTTTTGAACCCCGACTTCCTCAATGTCGGCGCCGAAGAGGTGCACCTCGGCGAGCTCAAGCACGGCCAGAAGGTGCCCAAGGCGCTGCGCAACACCTCCATGCTCAAGAAGAACCAGGAACGTCGGGTCGATGCCGGCTACAACGCCTGGTGGACCTGCCTCATCCCGGCCGAGGTCGTGAAGAAGATCGGCCTTCCGGTCCCGATCTTCTTCCAGTGGGACGACGTGGAATACGGCATCCGCGCGCGCGAGCACGGTTTCGTCACCGTCACGCTCCCCAACGCGGCCGTATGGCACGCCGACTTCTACTGGAAGGACTACGACGACTGGGCCCGCTACTTCTCCACCCGTAACTCGCTCATCGTCGGCGCCCTGCACACCGATCTCGACGGCAAGGCGATCACCCGTGAGTTCTTCCGCTACATCGCCGAGCACCTCGTCGGCATGCAGTACGGCCTTGTCCACACCACGCTGCAGGGCATCGAAGACTTCATGAAGGGCCCGAAGACGTTGCGCGACGGCGGCATCGACGCCCTCGCCGCTGCCCGCTCCACCCGCAACGACTACCCCGAAACCATCAAGCACCCCGCAGCCACCCCGCCGGTGAACTCGGCCGAGATCTCCGTGCGCCGAGCCAGCGGCGAACCCAGCCGCATCACCCTGGTCCTGATCAAGCGCGCGATCACCCAGTGGACCGGCCGCACCCAGCCCGGCCTCATCGGCGTCACCCGCGAGGACGCCCACTGGTGGCACGTCGGCCTGTTCGACCACGTGGTCGTCACCGACGCCTCCCAGTCCGGCGTCCGAGTCCGCCGCCGCGACAAGGCCCGCGCCCGCGCACTTTTGATCCGCACCTACCGCACCCTGCGCAAACTCCGCAAGGACCTCCCGGCCCTCCAGGCCGAATACCGAGCCGCAGTCCCCGAACTCACCAGCCGCGAAAACTGGGCCCGCCTCTACGGCATCGACCCCAGCTGACGCCCAATCGCCGCGCCGGAACTCCGACGCGGCGATTGCCGTCTTCCGATCAAGATCACCATGTCCTCATCTTGGTTTTTAACCTGGGGTTTCGGTGTCGGTGGGTTTGCCGACCGCCGGACGGGGTGCTCGGTGCTTGTTCTTCGAGCCTGGTGGACGTCCTGG